>NZ_JBOIRQ010000009.1:0-92686 GCF_051413795.1 Staphylococcus caeli
ATAGTTTAACACCTTATTTAAAAAAATAAAATTGAACGGTTTATTTAAGTATGCTTAATTTTTTATATAAGCACTTGACTAATCGTAGGAATGGGTGTGGGACAGAAATCTATTTTTCTAATAAAGATTTCGTAGTCCCGCCCCAGCAAGGATGACAAGAGCCTGAGACATCTATTTATGTCCCAGGCTCGTTCTGTCCTTTTACTATATAAACGTGCTATAAATTTATTTTTACAATAATACGTAATATCGTTTATTGTACTCTGCTTTTCTTAAACAATCTAAATACGATATAAATAACTGCCAATATTATGATGACATACATAATATATGAATACGTGTGTAAGCCATTCATTAAGACGTCCCAGCTACCACTGAGCATTTTTCCTAAATAAATTAAAGCGAAATTCCAAATAGTTGTCCCAATGAGTGACAATACTGCAAACAAAACAACATTCATGCGGTTAATACCTGCTGGAATTGTAATAAGTACACGTAATACGGGAATAAAGCGACAAATAAATACGGCAATCGCGCCATACTTTTTAAACCAATCATTTGCTCGTGCCACATCTTTGCCTTTTAATTTGATCCATTTGCCATATTTATCAACAAAGCGATATAAACGCGCCTCAGAAACGAGTCTACTAATGTAGTAAAGTACCAGTAATCCGACCAATGAAGCAGCCGTTGAGATGATGAAAAGTACAGGAATTGATAAGTCAGATTTCACAGACATTAGCCCAGCAAAAGTTAAAATAATTTCCGATGGGATAAAAGGTAAAATGTTTTCAAGTAATATTAATATTGTAATTGCGGCATAGCCCCACGTACTGATAAAGTCAGTTAATATTTGTTCCATTTGTTTGCAATGCGCTCCTTTAAAATTCACTTAATGGTAAATTGTCATGCTCACTATATTATAAGCTAAAAAATGTGTTTGTACATATTATACTGCTAGGTCTTAAGGATGAAATATTATAAAAGTTATGCGTTTATAGAACGATGAACAGGATTAATTCGAAATATATAAAATAAATATTCTAAAAAAAGTTATTGTAAGCGATTTCACGATGTGGTAATATCTTTTTATACATTAGGTCATATGATGACTAGATATTGGGAGAAGGTTGGGGAACACATGGGACAAAAGAAAACAAATATTAGATGGTATTTTGCAATTGCATTTTTCATCATCGGTGTTATTGCATATATGGACCGTTCAAATATATCAATAATTGCAGGTCCAATGATGGAAGATTTAGATTTAAGTAAAAAGCAATTTGGGTTGTTAGCATCATTCTTTTCACTTGGGTATGCTTTAATGCAAGTGCCTTCTGGGTTTTTAGCAGAAAAATTCGGTTCTAAAAAAATGTTAACCATTGCGCTGGTTTGGTGGAGTGCATTTACGATTTTAACTGGTGTGGTGAAAAATCATGGTCTGCTTTATGCAGTTCGTTTCTTATTTGGAATTGGTGAAGCACCGATGTATCCATCAAACGCAGTATTTAATACCAATTGGTTTGCAAAAGGAGAAAAAGGTCGTGCATCTAGTGCACTATTAGCAGGTTCATACTTTGGACCTGTGATTGCTCCTGTAGTGACAATTGCTATTGTAAATATGTTTGGTTGGCAAGCAGTATTTTATATTTTTGGTGCTATAGGTTTTGTTATAGCCTTACTTTGGATGGTTATCGCAAAAGATTTACCAGAACAACATAAAATGGTTAATGAAGCTGAAAAGGATTATATCATTGAACACAGAGATATTATCAAAACAGAAAAATCTAAAGCACCTTGGAATATATTCTTGCAACGCTTTAGTTTTTACGCGTTAGCGGCTCAATATTTCGTAGTACAATTTGTTGTATCGTTATTCTTAATTTGGTTACCAACTTATTTAACAGAACAGTATCACGTTAAATTAACTGACCCTGAGATGGCTTGGGCAGCGGGCGCACCATGGATCGCAATGTTTGTATTAATTTTATGTGGTGGAGCGATTTCAGATAAACTATTGCAAAGTGGAAAGTCTCGTTTTATTGCGCGTGCATCAATTGCTATTATTGGATTCGTCGTATTCTGCATATCGCTATTTATGTCTATTCAAACAGATAATTTAGTGGTCAATGTCTTCTGGCTATCATTATGTCTAGGTGGTATTGGTATTGCTACAGGTATGAGTTGGGCAGCAGCGACAGACTTAGGACGCAATTTCTCAGGTTCAGTTTCAGGTTGGATGAATTTGTGGGGAAATATTGGTGCGTTACTCAGTCCTTTATTAGCAGGTGTAATGGTTGATATTGTAGGTTGGACGGTGACATTAGAACTTGTCATTATTCCAGTAATCTTTGCAATTATTATGTGGTTTTTTGTGAAACCAGATCAACCATTAATAATTGAAAAAGAAAAGCTATAACACAATGATATAGTTATTTTGAAAATAAAATTATGATCAAATAAGAGGTTGAAACACGATAAATGTTTCAACCTCTTATTTATATAGATAATAGCAATGCTATTTTGTTGAGTAAGTAGAACGAGCTCATATAATCTAAAATATTTACGAAGCACAACACTATCGAGCTGATAGAATGAGGTGTATAATTTTATATGAAAAGAGTGTATCGAAATAAGAAGAAGTATGTGTAGGTTATTGTCAAAATATACTTTAGTGATAAGGAGCATAGAGCAATGTTATATCAACATGGAACATTAGGTACTTTGATGGCGGGATTATTAGAAGGCACAGCTACGATAGATGAAATACTATCGCATGGTGATTTGGGTATTGGAACATTAACAGGATCTGATGGAGAAGTCATCATCGTTGACGGTAAAGCTTATCATGCAAATGAACACGGACAATTTAAAAAATTGTCAGGTAATGAATTAACACCATTTGCAACAATCACACCATTTAAACCAGATGATCAATTTGATGTGCGTCATATTACTGACTCGGAAGCACTGTTAAACAAAGTGCAACAACACGCTTTAAGTGACAATATATTTATTGCAGTTAAAATTACGGGGAAATTTGAAATGATGCATGTCAGAATGATGCCTAAACAAGAGCCGCCTTATACTAAATTAATAGAATCTGCGAAACGTCAGCCAGAATATACAAAAGAACAAGTGTATGGCACTGTAGTAGGATTTTATTCGCCGCAGTTATTTCATGGTATAGCAGCAGGTGGATTTCATCTACATTTTGTAGATGATGATACTAGTTTTGGTGGGCATGTCTTGGATTTCGAAATGAATCATGGGACAGTTGCCTTGAGTAATATTGAAACATTAGAACAACATTTCCCGGTAAATAATCAAACGTTTTTGGAAACTGATATCGACTATACGCGTATCAGCGAAGATATAACAGAAGCAGAATAATTATTTTTATACTAAATTGTACAAATTAATAACGAAATATTATAAAGAAAATGCTCTAGAAGAATTCATAAAAAGTGTTAAAATAGTAAAGTGATGTATTAAATTGACGTAACTTTAAAACTTATCTGCGAAGTGTCTGAGAGATGAGGCTGAGACAAAAAGAGATGATTCAGATTTTTGTTCATTTAGGCAGTAGCTGTCTGACATCTCATAGGAACTTGTTACAAGTTGTAAATATTTTGCCAGCTTTGTAGGGGTGGGGAAGCGAAATCAAAAAGAAAAAATTGATTTCTGTCCCATCCTTTTTATATGCCTTTTTATGTGGGGATATTATCAAACGAAACACATAACAAATTATTTATAAAAAGGAGTTGGATGACGCCATTGATTGATTATTTAAAATCACTGATACGATTTAACGCAATGAAAATTGATATAGCAAAAGGGATTAGACAATGTATACTCATGCTGATTCCGTTGTTAGTAGGTTATTTGACTGATCATTTTTCAATAGGATTATTAATTTCAACAGGGACATTAGCACATATCTATGTGTTTGGAGGATCGTCTCGCTCTAAATTACGAACTGTACTTTTTTCATCACTGGGATTATCGGTAGGAATGATATTAGGGACGCTTACCGTTAATCAACCACTAATTTTTGGAGTATTATTATTATTTGTTACGGTTATTCCGTATTATATTTTTAGTTCATTAAATATTCCTGGACCTTCTTCGACATTTTTCATAGTGGCATTTAGTTTGCCGATTAATTTACCTATCGCACCCGAAGAAGCTTTAACACGTGGTCTTGCAATGTTTGTTGGTGGTTTGCTTGCAACTGCAATTGTAGTTGTAGTGATTTTATTGTCTAAGGAAACTACTGAATTCAAGGCAATTAAAAATGATTATAATATAATTAAGCAATTGATTTATAACTTTGACGATCCAAAAGCTTTTGCGAAAGCGTCACAGTTTGCAGTAACTGCCTTTAGAAATTCTGACAACCAATTGATTACATCTAGCACAGCTAAATCGAAAGAATCGCCAGAATTTCAACGTTTATTGTTATTACACAATACGGCACAAGGGATTCACTCTGAACTTTTAGAATTAAATGAGAAAAATGCACGTCCACTGCCAAATGAAATCAAAGCAATGACAGATTATGTTATCAAACGTGTATATTCACAAGGCAAGACGCAACAACAATGGACGCAACAAGTTGATGTTGATAAAATCTATGAAAATTTAATGGATAGCATCGTTAAAGTTGATGCGATTATGAATGCAGATAAAGATCGAGTAGAACATGAAATAGATATTCGTGTGCCTATTTATGGTCACCGTATGTTACAAAATTTAACTTTAGATTCATTTGTATTTAGAAATACGATTCGTTATACGATAATAATGGCGATTTCAATTTTTATTGCTTTAATGTTTGATTTTGAAAAAGCATATTGGATTCCACTAAGTACCCATACTGTACTCTTAGGATCCACTACCTTGCACAGCTTTGAACGGGCAGGTTCGAGAGGAATAGGAACAATTATCGGTGTACTTATCTTATCATTGATACTATTAACTACACCTCCCGTTCCAGTCGCAATCATTCTACTGGCATTAGCAGCAGGTGTCACTGAAATGTTTGTCGGTGCAAACTATTCATTTGCCGTTATTTTCATTACAATTCAAGTCATTCTATTAAATGGCTTAGCGTCAAACCACTTGTCAATTCTTATCGCATTACCTAGAGTTATAGATGTTATCGTAGGTATTATTATTGCTGTGATTTGTTTATTAGTTATAGGTAGGAAAACGGCTTCTTCTATGTTACCTGCTACACTTGCAGCAGTAGCACGAGATGAGGCAGTCTTATTTCACTATTTATTTTCAAGCAATAAATATGCTTCTAGGGAACAAGATAAAAAAGAAATGCTCAAATTAAGTGTGAAATTGAATAATATGACGCAAGTATATAACAGTGCTAATGGCGAATTGTTCAGCAATAAGATGGTAGTACAGTATTATTACCCAAGTATTTATGCTCTAGAAGAAATTAGCTTTATGTTAACTCGAGCTTTAAGTAACGAGAAACGCTATCACGTTGATGATGAAACTATGGGCGAATATCTCTTGATTTTTGAAAATATAGCAAAACATTTTGAACGTGGTACAAATATTCAAGTACAAGAACTGTCTGCATTACCACAATATACACATATCAGAACTGCCTTGATGCGTATTCAAAATAACTGTATGAACGCAAGACAAGAAGTAAAATTATCTCTTGCATAATTGCGTAGAGCAGTAGTCTAATAATAAAGGAATGGCATAGAAGTCTGTATTTACTAAGATTTCATAGTGCCATTCCTTTTGTTTTGTGAATAGTAAAATAGAACGCTAGTTAGTCTGAGGGTTGTCTTCGGTATGACTGCTTACCGTGTTAGTGGACGATTAATCAGAGCTTTGAAACAACTAAGAGTAGAAGTTTTAAATTGTGGGAAGGTGGTAAAAGTTATCTAAGAAGCAAATCGATGAGGAGGAAATGAAATGCCTTGGACAATGGATGATTACCCTCAAAGTTGGAAAAATTTAGATGAGTTAGAACGGAAGAAAGCAATAGATATAGGCAATGCTATGTTGACAGATGAATATGAAGAAAGTAATGTCATTCCAATTGCAACAAAGCAAGCTGAAGCATGGTATAAGGATGCTTCAAAAAGTGAATTAAATGCATTAAAAAATAAAAAAATCACGCAACATAAGCAAGATGATTCTGCAAATCCATCATTGAATGATAATGATATACATGTATTTTATGAAGATAACCAATGGAAGGTAAAGACAGAAGGTGCCAAACAAGCATCGGAAACATTTGAGAAAAAAGAAGATGCACTAAAACGTGCGCGTCAAATTGCAGATAATCGTGATACTGACATCATTTCGCATAAGAAAAATGAATAAAAAATAGATAGACACGATACAGATAATTATAACTAAAGATGATTAGGGTAAAGATTTTACTTAAGAGCGACTCATTTTCTTTCACGAAAGAGTCGCTTTCTTATGTGCATTAATTTTAAAGATTGATACTAAGATGACTCTAATCCGAAATGCTACAGTCAGACTATTAAATACGTATTAATCAGCGGTGTCATTTACTTTGATTTAAAGCGCGAGCTGTTCGTTATATTTAAATTGTAATTTGAAATTAGGTATAATGATTGTTAAAAGAAGCGATTCATTGGAGGCTCGATATATATGTACATAGAACGAAAACCTTCGTTAAATATTGACGACTTAAAACAAGAGTTTAAAGAAAGTCTTAAGCATATTAATAGTTCGGAAGAAGCGTTAGATTTGGTAGTAGGCTTTGTGGCATTAGAGCAATTATATACATCAGCATTGAAAGAAATTAGTACAAAATTAGATATTTTAGATGATCAATTTCAACAAATGTATAAACATAATCCAATTCATCATATGGAACGTCGTGTGAAAGAAATGAGAAGTTTAATTAAAAAGTTAGACAGAAAAGGACATGAAATAAGTACAACATCTGCAAAGGATAATATTTTTGATATTGCAGGTATCAGAGTGGTATGTAATTATTTCGATGATATTTATGTTATTGAAAAATTATTATTACAACAAGAAGATATCAAACTGCTAAAACGTAAAGATTATATTGAACATCCTAAAGAAAATGGCTATAGAAGTTTACATATTGTAGTCACAGTTCCAGTATTTTTAGCGCATTCTGTTGAAACTGTACCTGTTGAAGTACAAATACGAACGATTGGTATGGATATGTGGGCTAGTTTAGAACACAAAATTCGTTATAAAAATAATGTGAATACTGAAAAATATAAAGACATATTGAAGCAATGTGCAACAGATATTACATCTGTAGAAAATAAAATGCAGGACATTCATTCTGAAGTATTTGATCACTAATACTTCTAAAAATCTAAAGTAATGCTTGCTCGTTACGTTACGTCATTATATAGGATGATGGTGAGGAGGTAATATATGATGACAGTATATCAAACAGGAGATTTAGCAAAGCAGTATCATGTCTCAGTTAGAACGATTCAATACTATGACAAACAGGGGCTTTTAAAAACAGTGACAACTGGCAAGAATGGTCGACGTATGTTTGATGATGAGAGTAAGCAAGATTTAGAAATTATTTTAATTTTAAAGCAATTTGGATTTGTACTCAAAGACATTAAAAAAATAATGGTGGAAGACAATAAATTACAGACTGTGCGTACGATGTTGCAGCAAAGAGCTATAGAAGTAGAAGATGAAATACAGTCACAACAAACATTATTGAAAGAAATACGTCAATTTAGTGAGTATATTGGAGAACATTCAGATGCATCTTTAGAAAAGCTCATCCATACGCAGCAATATGTACAGCATAAATCTAGATTAAAAAAAGTAACTAGACCCATGATGTATAGTCTAGTGCCTGTTGCAATATTGCAGTACACGAGCTTATTAACCAGTATTTTTATGAAGAAATGGTGGCCGTTACTGTTAGCACTACCTATCTTAATAACATATGCTGTATATTTTACACGCTTTATATATCGACATGTGGCGTATATTTGTCCTAATTGTCAATCGGCGTTCAATCCAAAGTTAATAAATTGGATGTTTGCCCGTCATACACCGTGGACGAGAAAATTGAATTGCCCACATTGTAATCAAGTGCATAATTGTATTGTCACAGTAAAATGAAATCACAAATATTAATCAAAATAATAGCAGCATGTCAGGGACTGTCCTGACATGCTTTTTTATGTGAAAAAGTTTAATGATTGCAAGCGCTTGCAAATATAAGGTATGTGTATTAACATACTTGTATACAAGTACATCGTTATCACGGACAGGGGTTGTTTAATATGGAATACGCATATCCAGAACAGTGGTTAGAAGGTGTTTCAAAGGGTGAAATGATCGCAGCTGAAATACGCTTAGGTATTGTCGATGGCACAATCGAACCCGATACATTATTAACAGAAAATCAAGTTGCAAAATCATTTAACGTGAGTCGCTCACCGGTAAGGGATGCATTTAAATTATTAAAACAAGATCAACTTATCAATTTAGAACGTATGGGAGCAGAGGTACTGGCTTTTGATGACAAAGAGAAGAAAGAGCTCTATGACTTACGTATTATGTTAGAATCCTTTGCATTTAGCAGAATAAAACCATTAAACCATGAACAAATTGTAAAGGAATTAAAGAAACAACTTGAAATGATGAAAGTGGCAGTGAAATTCGAGGATGCAGAAGCATTTACAGAGCATGATATGAAATTTCATGAAGTGACAATTATGGCTTCTAAACATCAATATCTAAAAACATTCTGGAATAATCTACGTCCAGTCATGGAGGCATTGATATTGTTATCTATGCGCAAAAGGATGAATGAAGATCCAGAGGATTTTGAGCGTATACATCATAATCATGAAGTATTTATCGATGCGATAGCAACGCAAGACACAGCTAAATTAAGAGAAGCATTTCATTTGAACTTTGATGATGTTGGCGATGATATTGATAGTTTTTGGTTGAGATAGTATGTTCAATGCAATAAAAATTGGGAGGTAAAATCATGAAGTATATGATTGGTGTAGATATAGGTACAACAAGTACGAAAGCAGTCCTATACGATGAAAAAGGTCAATTCATTATGAAACATAATATTGGCTATCCATTACACACACCGAATGTGGAAGTTTCAGAAGAGAATCCGGATGAGCTATTTGATGCAGTCTTAATGACCGTAAAGTATGTTATGAGGGAGTCAAATATTGCTAAAGAAGATTTGAAATTTATTTCATTCAGTGCACAAATGCATAGTTTAATTGCAATGGATGCAAGTCATCAGCGACTGACAGAGAACTTAACTTGGGCGGATAATCGTGCAAGTAAATATGCAGAAGAGATTAAGCAACAACATGACGGTGATGCCATTTATCAGAGAACTGGCACACCTATTCATCCAATGTCCCCATTAGCCAAAATATTTTGGATGAAATATGAACAGCAAGAAATATTCAAACAAACGACGACATTTGCAGATATAAAAACATATATCTTTTATCAGCTCTTCGAAACGTTTGTAATCGATCAGTCTATGGCTTCATCAACAGGTATGTTGAACTTGGAGTCACTTACATGGGACGCAGAAGCCTTGGCATTATTAGGTATTACTGAGTCACAATTACCTCAAGTTGTCCCAACTACGCATGTACTAACTGGCATGAAGCGTCGGTATGCAACTTTAATGGGAATAGACGAACAAACACCAATAATTGTGGGGGCGAGTGATGGCGTATTATCAAATTTAGGCGTTAATGCATTTAAAAAAGGTGAGGTTGCTGTGACAATTGGTACTTCAGGCGCTATAAGAACTGTGATAGACAAGCCGCGTACCGATGAAAAAGGACGTATCTTCTGTTACGTATTAACTGAAGATCATTACGTTATAGGTGGACCTGTAAATAACGGTGGTGTTGTCTTACGGTGGTTGCGTGATGAAATGTTAGCGAGTGAAGTAGAAACAGCAAAACGTTTAGGTGTAGACCCTTACGATGTATTAACTAAAATTGCGAATCGCGTTCAACCAGGTGCAGATGGTTTAATATTCCATCCATATTTAGCGGGAGAGCGTGCACCGTTATGGAACGCTGATGCGAGAGGTTCCTTCTTTGGTTTAACGTTATCACATAAAAAAGAGCACATGATAAGAGCTGCATTAGAAGGTGTACTTTATAATCTATATACTGTTTATCTTGCATTGATTGAAGTTATGGAAGAAACGCCTTTAACCATCAAAGCGACAGGTGGTTTTGCTAAGAGTGAAGTTTGGCGCCAAATGATGGCTGATATTTTTGATACGAATTTAATTGTGCCTGAAAGTTATGAAAGTTCTTGTTTAGGCGCATGTGTACTTGGCATGAAAGCATTAGGGGAAATTGATGACTTTTCAATTATAGAAGAAATGGTAGGCACAACAAATGAACATCAACCAAATGAAACGAATGTTATGACCTACCAACAACTGATTACAATATTTATAAATTTAAGTCGTTCATTAGAAGAACGTTATGCAGAAATTGCAACGTTTCAACGCAATCATGTGAGTGAACAATAGTCACTATCATAGGTTGTTTTAACAATAAAGAAAGGTAAGAGCACACTTGGGTATCGAAGATAAATACATAACAAGTGATTTCGACATCCCAAGTGCTTAACTTTCATAGCTAAAATTTTTAATTATAAAAGAAAGCGTTATCAAGGATGGATTGTGAGTAAGAAGAGTTTAAATACTATCCTGATTTCGAAAGGTGATTATGCAAATGTTTGAAATGATATGGCCACTCATTACAGTGGTGATAGGGATTGTTGTATTATTAGCACTGATTATTTTCCTGAAATTAAATACGTTTATTTCATTAATTATTACTTCAATTGTAACGGCGATTTTACTAGGCATGCCTTTAGATAAAATCATCGAGACAATAGAAAATGGTATGGGTAGTACGCTAGGACATATTGCTTTGATATTTGGATTAGGTGCGATATTGGGTAAATTACTTGCCGATGGTGGTGGAGCGACACGTATAGCAGACACTTTGATTCAGAAATTTGGGCACAAACATGTGCAATGGGCGATGCTCGTTGCAGCATTTATTGTTGGTATTGCTTTATTTTTTGAAGTCGGACTCGTCTTATTGATTCCACTTGTATTCACAATTGCGAAACGTGCAAATATTTCACAATTAAAACTAGGACTCCCTATGGTTGTTGCGTTATCAGTTACACATGGTTTCCTACCGCCACATCCAGGACCAGTTGTGATTGCAAAAGAATTACAAGCCAATTTGGGACATGTATTACTGTATGGCATTATTATTGCGATTCCAGTGACAATCATTGCAGGACCATTATTTAATAAAATTGCACAAAAAATAACGCCGACTGCCTACGAACGTGAAGGTGACATTTCAGCGTTAGGTGCACAAAGAACATTTACAGAATCTGAAATGCCTGGCTTCGGTATTAGCTTGTTAACAGCGATATCACCTGTGATCTTAATGTTATTATCAACGGTGGTACAATTAGTTACTGGAAATGAATCTGCGACAAATGGATTTGAAGCCTTTATATACTTTATTGGTACAGCAGGTACAGCAATGTTAATAGCTGTGTTGTTCGCAATGTTTACGATGGGTGTTAAACAAGGACGTAAAAATGCTGACATTATGGATTCCGTCTCAAGTGCAATATACCCAATTGGTATGATGATCTTGATTATTGGTGGTGGTGGAACCTTTAAACAAGTCTTAATTGATGGTGGTGTTGGTGATACCATCGCTAAATTATTTGAGGGAACGGAAATGTCTCCAATATTACTTGCATGGATTGTGGCAGCCGTACTACGTATTGCATTAGGTTCATCAACGGTCGCAGCGATTTCATCCACGGGGATTGTGCTGCCATTGTTACAATCATCAGATGTGAATGTCGCTTTAGTGGTACTTGCGATTGGTGCGGGTAGTGTCATCTTGTCACATGTAAATGATGCAGGATTTTGGATGTTTAAAGAATATTTTGGATTGACGGTTAAAGAAACCTTTTTAACATGGTCGTTACTTGAAACTGTCATATCCGTTTCTGGTCTCGTCTTTATTTTGATTTTAAGTATTTTTGTTTAAAATTAAATCTAAATATGCGTAAAATGCCTTCATTTTGATTGACATCATTATGGGGGCATTTGTCTGTACTAGACATTGTTTTTAATCGAACACGGTACTTTAGGTTTCAGACATACACTATGGAAAATACAACACGACTTATTTTCGAAATGATAAAATAGAGAGGTTATGATTGTATTGCAATGACAGATTCGGAGATAATACATACTTTTCAATACATCTTGGCATCTAAAAGTGATCATAACAAATAGGTGTTTATAGCAACTTGTATATGCATAAAGGGGGATTTTATGAAAAGAATATTATTAATTGCGAGTGCCTTTATTGGTGTGATTGTAGGAGCAGGATTTGCATCTGGACAAGAAGTACTTCAATATTTCACGAGTTTTGGCATGATGGGAACATTGGGAGCGATAATTACTACAGTATTATTTACATATGTAGGTATGATGCTTGTCTGGCTTGGTAGTAAATCACAGACAGATTCGCATAAAACAGTCATTCATCGTATCACTGGTACGTCACTCTTCGGGAAAATTTTAGGTTGGATCATTGATTTGGTTATCATCTTCACATTGTTTGGTGTCGGTGTTGTAATGATTGCTGGTGCCGGTTCAAATTTAAATCAACAATTTGGGCTACCAAGTATTGTAGGTACTTTATTAATGACTGTCCTTATTTTATTGGCAGGCATGTTAAAAGTTGAAGGTGTAGTGAAAGTTATTGGTAATATCACGCCGTGTTTAATTATTTTTATTATTATTATTTCTGTATTTAGTTTTATGACGGCTGATACATCATTTTCACAATTAAATACACTGGCAGATGCCAAACCTTCGACATTACCGAATTGGTTTGTGGCGGGCGTAAACTATGCATCGTTTAACACTGCGGTTGGTGCATCTATGGCAATTGTTATGGGTGGTTCCGAAAAGAATACGAAAGTTGCAGCAATCGGTGGTTTGGTAGGCGGATTGGCACTAGGCCTAATGATAGTTTTAAGTCATTTAGCTATTTTTACGCAAATAGATACGGTTGGAGACATGGAAATGCCGATGTTAGGTATTGTCAATAACATCTCTCCTGTATTAGGCGTTATTATGGCTATCGTGATCTTTGGCATGATTTTTAATACGGGACTGGGTATGTTTTATGCTTTTGCGACACGCTTTACTGAGGTTGATTCACGTCAATTTAAAGTGTTTTATACGCTTACCGTAGTTGTTGGATTATGTTTAAGCTTTGTAGGTTTTACGGATTTAGTAGCCATATTCTATCCGTTAATTGGTTATTTAGGTTTAGTCCTCATATTGGTATTGTTCTACGCACCTTTTAAAATGAAGCTAGGCAGAAAATAATATCCTACTATATACGTTGAGGTGTATATTCGGTAATTAAATTTAAAGTTTGATTTGTATGGGGTTGAGACAAAAATAGATGTCTCAGCTCCTTTTGCTATTAGTTATCTTTGACGGAGTGGAACGATGGTACCTTTTTAGACAAGTTAGGTTTCTTTTCTACTTTCATATAATTTCAAGCACACTTTATTTCTATTTTTTAGTTATAATAAAATTATAGGAATGGGGTGTTTTTTTATGAACGAAGAAACATTGGAAATATTGCAGATGCATGCACTTCAATTGTTAGGGATTCAATTAGAAGGATTTGATATGGATGATTTAAAGGGAATTAGTAATCACATTAAGACACCGTTCACCAATACGGCGCGTAAGCAGTATAGGAATGAGCTTAAACATTTTATCGTTCACATGCATAGCAATAAAATCTATCATTATACTAATAGTTTTGATGTGAATTTTTTAATTTTCAAATTTAAAAAATATAAGCAAGTGTATATCATTGGTCCTTATATGGAGCAACGACCGAATGAGCGTCGGTGTAATGAACTCTTACAGAGGGCAGATATTAAAATATCTAAACTTTCTATATTGAAACAATACTTATTACGCATACCACTATGTCATCATGTTAAAGCACAAAAAATGTGTCGTTTAGCAATTCGTTTTTTAAAGAAAAGAAATACCAGTTATGAAACAGTGCAAATTGATTTGAATTTTCATTCGACTTCTGAAGTTCTGGCTGCTTCAAAAGTGCAAATTGATTATACGTTATAAGAAATCGAGCAACGTTATAATTTAGAAAATCAATTACTGACTGCTGTAGAAAATGGTAATGTCAATGAAGCATTATCTATATTAAATGAAATGAATCTGTCTGTAGCTGGGTTACGTAGAGTGAAAGATGATATTTCAAACGAGCAGTATAAAGCATTTTTAATTAATACTTTATGTCGTAAAGCTGGTGAAAAAGCAGGTATTAGTTTACTACATATTGATGAAATTTCAGAGAAATATGCGGCGATTATAGATCAAACGATGGACAGTGAGACCCTTGATGAGATTATTCATTCAATCGTAAAAGAATATGCAGAACGTGCGATGAAGACGAAAGCAAATGCTTACAGTCCAAAAATTAGCAAAGTAATACAGTATATCGAACAGAATTTGGATAGTACATTATCCTTGAATGACCTAGCAAATCATGTCAATCTTGCGCCGAGTTATCTATCACGCATATTTAATCAAGAGTTACACCAATCTATTTCACAATATATTATTGCGTTAAGAGTGAAGAAAGGACGCGACCTGATTTCACGCACAAAGATGACAGTGTCAGAAATAGCGACTTATGTTGGTTTTAAAGAGCAAAGTTACTTTACACAATGTTTCAAAAAGCAATATGGCATGACACCATTAAAGTATCGAACGGAGCATAAAGAGTTTTATTAAAGTATGGCATTATAGTAATGAGTGGGAAATTTGTGATTTTTAGTAAATAAAATTATAAAAATGTAAAAATAATATTAAAAGAGACGGTAAATGATGCCAAATAAACATTTTGAGAAAATATTTTTACAACTTTAGTTGCATGCAAAGGAAAATAGGGATTGAAGCGGCCAACTTTTTAGGATAGGCATGGTTTCAACTATTACAATAGATTGGAAAAATAACATGTTAAGTGACATACTTTCCAATTTTATAACAACGTTGTTATTTTTAATTGACTGTTCCCATTTTCAAAATATAATAAAAATAAGCTCTCTATAAATGAGTTACAGGGGATGTATGTCATCGACTTGATCAATCGATGGAATTTATGGAGTACTATTTTTTGGATATATAAGAAAACGCTTACAAATTATATCTATTTATGGATGCTTGTTATGACTAAAATCACGAATACAGACCAAAAGGTGTTTGGATGACAGTAGCGATTCGAACATGTTGATGGTGGAAAGAGGTAATCAGTATGGTTACAGCAAAATTAAAACCGGCACATAGTAAGTTGAAAAGTTTTAAAGAAATTCAAGAGCCTAAGTTAAAATTTAAAGAGAAATTGTCATATGGCTTTGGAGATTTAGGGAACGGTATGATGTTTGATATGGGGCAAATTTATTTGCTATTGTTCTATACGGATATATTAGGCATTCCTTCGTGGGTTGGCGGCATGGTGTTTTTAGTGTCGAAATTTTTTGATGCCTTTGTAGATACGGCTGTGGGTACTTTAGTTGATAATCAGACCAATTTTGCGAAACGTGGTAAATTTAAGCCATTTATTTTATACGGCAGTATACCTTTAGCAATACTAACAGTAATTACATTCTTATCTCCAGACATTGGTCAAACTGGTAAAATTATCTGGGCGTTTGGCTCATATTTATTATTTAATGCAGCATATTCTTTTGTGAATATTCCTTATGGTTCATTATCTGCGTCCATGACGATTAATGCAGATGATCGTACACAATTATCCGTCTTTCGTAACATGGGATCGCAAGGTGCAATGTTTATCTCTGGGATTGTCGTCATACCGGTAGTTAGTTTGTTTCCAAACCACCAAATTGGTTATCCAATTGCTGTAGGTATTTTGGCGGTTGCTGGTGTTATTTTCCATATGATTTGTTATAAAGGGGTAACGGAAAGACATACAGTGGAACGACCAAAGGAAAAAGGGATAGGGCGCAAAGCATTTTTAAACTTATTGAAGAATAGACCATTCATTGTCTTGGCGGTTTATACATTACTAACAATTAGTGCGTTATTTTTACAACAATCTTCTCAGTTATATTATTTTAAATATGTCTTAGGTCAAGAGAATTTGGTAGGAATAGTAAGCACATTGAACTTTATTGTCTTAATTCCTGCGTTGTTGTTAACGACATTTTTAAGTAAAATGTTTGGTAAAAAAATGACTGCTATCATTGGCGTTGGTGGATTTATATTATTCCAATTTATCAATTTTACATTTTTCTCTGATAACATTGTGATGTTCTTAGTTATAAATACAATTGCGCAATTATTTTTAGTAATTCCTAACACAGTGACTTGGGCATTTATCGCCGATGTTGTGGAATATGGACAATGGCAAACTGGCCTTAGATCTGAAGGGATTATCTATGCAAGTTATAGCTTTACAAGAAAGATATCTCAAGGATTAGCTGGTTTCATACCAGGAGCTTCTTTAACACTTATAGGATTTGTACCAAATGCAACACAATCAGCGGGTACATTACAAGGCTTGAAAATCTTATTCTTTATTGTGCCAGCAACAGCTTGTTTAATCGCAGTAATCTTGTTCTTCTTCGCATATCCATTGACTGATCGCAAACATAAACAAATTGTTAAAGAATTAGCGTTGCGAGAAGAATTATAATTTTAAAAAAGAGTTCGACATATGAAAGGAGTTATACAACATGTTATATCCAGTTGTAAATGATTATAGAAGTATCATTGATTTAAATGGTATTTGGCAATTCAAATTAGAAAACAATAATGAGACGGTAGATGTATCTCAACCTTTAAAAACAGACAAAGTCATGGCAGTACCAGGCTCTTATAATGATCAAGGGGTTACTGCTGATATTCGCAACCATGTAGGCAATGTTTAGTATGAAAGAACATTTACTGTACCGAATGTATTACGAAATGAACGTATTGTACTGAGATTTGGTTCTGCTACACATAAAGCAACGATTTATATTGATGGTCAGGAAGTGACATCGCATCAAGGTGGCTTTTTACCTTTTGAAGTGGAACTTTCAGAAGTCCATCGCTCAGGCACGCATCGTTTAACTGTATGTGTGAATAACATATTAGATGAGACGACGTTACCAGTGGGTGACTACAGTGAATCGACAGATAAAGATGGTAATGTTATTAAGAAAAATTCTCCAAACTTTGATTTCTTCAACTATGCAGGATTACATAGACCAGTAAAAATCTACACAACACCACGAACTTTTATTGAAGATATTGAAATTGTACCAGAACTTGAAGCGGACGTTGCACATGTGAATTACAAGATAACAACAAGTGCATCTGTTGAAGCAGTGCAAGTAAGGTTAGTTGATGAAGATGGTAATTCTATTGCGGAAGCAACGGGTGAATCGGGAACTATTCACGTTGAACAGCCACATTTATGGGAACCTTTAAATGCCTATTTATATCATTTAGAAGTTTCTATTTTGGATAATGGGACCGCTATTGACACATATGCAGAACGCTTTGGTATACGTTCTGTAGAAGTAAAAAATGGTCAATTCTTAATTAATGATAAACCGTTCTACTTTAAAGGATTCGGCAAACATGAAGATAGCTATTATAATGGTCGTGGTATGAATGAAGTAACCAATGTATTAGACTTCAACCTTATGAAATGGATTGGAGCAAACTCATTTAGAACTTCACACTATCCATACTCAGAAGAGATGATGCGTTTAGCCGATGAACAAGGTATCGTCATCATTGATGAAACAACTGCAGTAGGTGTGCATTTGAATTTTAGTGCTATTTTAAGTGGTGACAGAAAAAGAGATACATTTAAAGAAATAGGTACGCAAGCAGCTCATGAAGATGTGATTAAAGGCTTAATCGCACGTGATAAAAACCACGCCTGTGTAGTAATGTGGTCGATTGCCAATGAACCTGCATCAGATGAAGTGGGGGCTAAAGAATACTTTGAACCATTAATCAATTTAGCGCATACATGTGATCCACAAAATAGACCAGTGACAATAGTAACTATTTTGACTTCACAACCGGATACGTGCCAAGTTCAAGACTTAGTAGATGTGTTGTGTTTAAATCGCTATTATGGTTGGTACACACAATCAGGGGATTTAGAAGCAGCGAAAATAGCGCTAGCACAAGAATTAGATGGTTGGACTGAAAAGCAACCAGGCAAACCGATTATGTTCACAGAATACGGTGCCGATACAGTGGCAGGTATGCATTCATTGAATGATGAATTATTTACTGAAGAATATCAAATTCGTTATTATGAGGCGAATCATGAAGTCATTGATCGATATCCGCAATTCATTGGGGAACAAACGTGGAATTTTGCAGACTTTGAAACTTCGACAGGGATAATTAGAGTTCAAGGTAATAAGAAAGGTATTTTTACGCGTGAACGCAGACCTAAAGCAGTTGCACATTATTTCAAACAACGTTGGGAAAGTATCCCAGATTTTGGATACAAAGGGTAACATGCCTCAATCTTGTTAACTAGAATTATTAAAAATCGTTTAGTTGATTATAATGCCCTTCTTCTATAATGCATAGAAGAAGGGCTGTTTTTTGTATTGATATCAATCATCATGTAACAATAAAAAAGACGGGAGCGGGCAGAAATCTAATATTGCTAAAAGATTTCATTGTTCTACTCTCGTCTAGTTATTTTTATTAGTTTGAGCTGCATATATCAATGAAGTTTAATTCATCTAATTTACTTCTCATGTATTTAAGATATTATAATTTCGCTTGCCATTTGTCTGTCCATACTAAGTCATTGTAGCTGCCTTTGAATTCACTTTCACCCATGATTTTATCGACAGTTTGTTTGATTGTTTCAGGATTAGAATGATATGCATTGATGTAAGCTTTGACCATTGTAGCGTCATGTAAATGAGTTGTGAAGTTTAATGACACAAATACAGTAGGTACTTCATGTACATACCATGGGATTTCATTACTCATCGCTGTACCCCATTTAATACGATAGTTATTTTCAGCAGCATAGCCGATTATGTTTGCGAACACAAGCGCAGCATCTACTTTTTCACGATAATCTAATGTCTTACCTTTAACACGTGTTGAGCCATCATTTAACGTAACATTAAAGCCTCGTGATTCTAATTCTTTTATAAGATCTTCTTGCACATTATTTGCAGATTTATAAATGCCGTCTTTTTCACCTTCAATGACATAAAGCTGAATATTTTTATGAGTTTCAGGACGAATAGGGAGTTGGTCTAAAGTATTTTTAACTAAAGTAATACCTAAATCCGCAGCTTCAGCACGCATGTCTAGATGTGATTGACAGCCGATAATATCTAAGTCTTCTTGTGGACGAATAATCGAACCATCTGCTTGTTTTTTATGCAGATTGAGTTGTGCTTTTAAGCCTAATACACGGCGTACGGCATCATCTAAACGTTCTTCTGTGATGACCCCATTTTTAAAACCGTTTAGCATAAATTGATAGTCTTCTTCTAAATCATTAAAGAATAGGAACATATCACAACCTGCTGCAATAGAAAGTGGAACGTAATCTTCACGACGCATAGCCGCAGTCATACCTAACATATGACTAGCATCTGTTACAACTAAACCATTGAAATGCATGTCATCTTTAAGTAAATCAGTAATCAATTCATGAGAGAGTGTTGCTGGTAAAACATCTTTGTCTTCTAAACTTGGGTTTAACTTTTTAGAGTATGCTGGTTGCGCAATATGGCCTGCCATAATCATCTGAACCCCACGGTCAATATGGTGTTGGTAGACTTTACGGAAGCTGTTATCCCAGTCTTGTGTTGATAATTCATTCACACCTAATACTAAATGTTGATCGCGTTCTTCAGTACCATCTCCTGGAAAATGTTTGATACAAGTGATCATGTCACGTTCTGCATTAAAACCATCGATAAAAGCACTGGAATACTTGATAACAGTTTCAGCATTTGTACCATATGCACGTGTATTGACAATGGTATTGCGCCAATTTTCTAAAATATCTACACATGGATCGAAGTTGATATGAACACCTAATGCTGAAGATTCACGTGCAGATACAAGGCCAGCATTGTAAGCTACTTTGGTATCCTGCGCCGCTTCACATTGTGCAGCACTTGCAATATACGTACCATCTTTACAGGCACCGTTACCACCAGAATCACAGTTTGCGGCAACCAATACAGGTATTTTAGCATGTGTCTGTAAGTCATTCAGTAACTGTTGTACATCTGTTTTGTTGCCACCTTCATAGCGGGCACCGCCTATATGATAGAGTTCAAGTACTTCTTTGTTACTTAAATCAGAATCATTGAATTTCTTTCCACCCTCTAACGAGAATAAATTAAAAAAGAGTTGGCCTATTTTTTCTTCGTCTGATAAGTTATTTAATGTTTGTTCTACCCATGTGATTTGTTCCTCATCTAAGTTATAAGGTGCTGCTTTTAAATTTACGTTTATCATATAATTATTTCGCTCCTTTAAAATTGTTATAAAACACATCGATTAATGAAGATTGTATTGTTTCGTTAAACTGTCCCTCTTTGAAAATATTTAAATATTTATTGTTAAAATCAAGCCACGATTGATCCTCATGACCAGCAAGAATTGGATAGAAATATAAATCGTGTGATTGTGCGGCGTCCATATCACCTTTAGCATCACCTAACATAATGATGTCCTCACGTTTATAATATTGCTTTAAGACATCTAAACATTGCTCCTTAGTGCCAGCTTCTTGCGCAAACATACCGTTTAGATAAGGTGTGAGATGGTATGTTTCCCATTCATGCTGTACAGCGGATAAGTTTGCAGATGACACTATGGCAATATCGGCAAATGTAGTAGCATTTTTCAAACTATTTAAGACGTGGTTAAATGGACCAGTACTTGGCAACTTCTTAATCCGTGTGTTGACATTCAATGACCAAGACAAAGCTTTACGTAGGCCAATTTGTGTAGGGGCTTTAGCAATTGCCGCTTCTAGACTTGGATTTGAAAATGACTGTGTCGCTGCCACCCATTGTTTAATATCCTCGTAACCCTCAATAGTTATACCATCTGCGACGAGTTCGCCAAGCATTTTTTCTAAACCTCTAAAACGATTAATACCTCTCGTGATTTCATAGAGATTAAACGCATTCCAACGTTGAAGAATGGCTTCAGTGTGATTTTCGAGCTTCCATTCTTCTACAAGTGCAGGGCCAAAAGCACGTTCATGTTTGATAGTCATTGAATCAATGGCACAACCATCAGAATCGACACAAATTAATTTGTTAAATTTAGGTTGATATTGTGGTAAAGATTCGATCATTTGCATGTTCCTCTCAAAATTATTTGAATAACTGTTATTTATTACAGCATGATGCTTATAGGTAATTGGAATATTGCTATTAAATATGAAAGATAGACAAATATATTATTTACTTGAGTTAAGTAGGGGGAATAAATGAATATTTGTTGTGCAATGAAAGCATAGTATTTATAATAAAACGCTTTCTTTACACTGTTAAAGTTAGCATTTCAATTTAAAAAAAACTATAGCATTTCAAAAATTAATGTGATTTAATTCACAAAATTAGCGATTTAGGATAAATTTTTCCTAAAAAAGTCAATTTAATTATAAAAACAATTTCTATTGAACGAATTTTCAGATAAATAGATGTAATTTTATAAATTTGTGCACAATTTGATAGTAATGATGTTAGATTTCAACTTGGATGCGCTAAACATTGTGATATCGGCATTTTTAATGTGGAAGGTACATTTGATTTATAACGACACAATTCAGACATAAAAATATTGTAATTGACTTGAATTAAATAAAAAATATAATGAAATTGAGTTGAGTAGGGAGGTTATTTGGAAAGGGAAGATGATAATGAAAAAGATGCAAACTTTACAACAAATGCATGACAATTATCTTGTTGCGGTGGTCAGAGGTCATTCACAAGAAGATGCATTACAAAAAAGTAAGCAAATTATCGAAGGTGGCATTTTGAACATTGAAGTGACATTTACGACGCCACAGGCAGAAGAAGTGATTAAAACATTGAGTACGTAATATCAAGAGAACGTATTGATAGGTGCTGGTACTGTGATGGATGCAATCACGGCACGTATCGCAATCATGAATGGTGCTCGTTATATTGTCAGTCCACACTTTGACGCAAGTATAGCTGAAATGTGTAACTTATATACGATTCCGTATTTACCAGGTTGTGGTTCAGTAACGGAAATTACACAAGCTATGAAGTGCGGTGTAGACGTTGTCAAACTGTTCCCCGGCGATGTATTAGGTGCAGATTTCATTAAAAATGTACACGGACCAATTCCACAAATTGAAATGATGCCTTCAGGCGGTGTAACTATCGATAATATGAAAGATTGGTATGACAAGGGTGCATTCGCAATTGGCATTGGAAGTGCCTTAACTAAAGGTGCAACAAGTGAAGACAATCAGATTGTTGTTAGACAAACACAAGCATTTGTAAAAAAATTTGAAGAAATAAGAAGGTAGGCTATGTCATTTATTACGTTTGGAGAATTACTCTTAAGACTTATGCCACCTAATTATCAAACATTTCAACAAGCACATCGTTTTGATATTCAGTTTGGAGGCGCTGAAGCAAATGTGGCAATTGGACTCTCAGGGTTAGGCATAAATACATCAATGATTACAGCATTACCTGATAATGACTTAGGTCAAACAGTGATACAAATGTTAAAAAAATATGATGTTGAAACACGCTATATTCAGAATGGTGAAGGTAGACTTGGTCTGTATTATATGGAAAAAGGTATTGCATTTCGACCATCTCAAATAATTTATGATAGAGACTATTCACTGTTTACAAAGATGGAGTATGATGATTTTCAATTTGAACATGCATTTAAACAACATCACTGGTTTCACTTTACTGGCATTACACCAGCTTTAAATGACGCACTATTCGATACAATATTGCAAAGTGTACGACTTGCTAAATCTATGGGGCTATATGTAAGTTGCGATTTAAACTTTCGAGCAATGCTTTGGGATTTTCAGACAGCTAGGGAAAAGCTATCGCTATTGTTGCCGTTTGTCGATTTGATATTTGGCTATGAACCGCTCAGTTTACCAGATCGTTACGGCAAAGATAAAAAAGATGGATTATCACGACATGCAGATGAAGCAACACTGCGACCGATATTGCAAGAAATACATGATAAATATGATATTGCATATATTGCCTTTACACAAAGAAAAAATTTTGCGAATTCTAGAAATCGCTTACAAGGTTTTTTGTCTGCTAAAAATCAACTCGTTAAAACGGGTGTTTATGAAAGTGAAATTCTGGATCGTGTCGGCACTGGAGATGCATTCAGTGTGGGCGTTATTTATGGCATTATGAAAGGTTTACCGATGCAAGACACAGTCAATATTGCCGTCAACAATATGTTATATAAACATGCAGTTGAAGGAGATTATAACTATACAAATATTGAGCGTATTAAAGACATCACTGAAATGGAACTAGACATCAAACGTTAGAAAGAGGTCATCTTATGGTTTCAATGACAACGAAAAGAAATCAACACAAGCACGCAAAATTTGAAGAAATAGGAACACCAAAATTAAAATTCAAAGAAAAATTGTCATACGGTTTGGGAGATTTAGGGAACGGTATGATGTTCGACATGGGACAGATTTATTTATTAAAGTTTTTCACAGACATATTAGGTATCTCAGCATTTTATGGTGGATTTGTATTTTTAGTTTCTAAGATATTTGATGCATTTGTAGATACAGGTGTCGGGACATATGTGGATTCAAGAACAAATATAGGGAAACGTGGGAAGTTTAGACCCTTTATTCTTTTTGGTACTGTGCCGTTAGCAATATGTACAGTATTATCATTTATTTCACCTAATTTAGATCAAAGTGGCAAAATTATTTGGGCATTTGCAACATATATGCTATTTAATGCCGCATATTCTATTGTAAATATTCCATATGGATCTTTATCCGCTTCAATGACAGTAAACTCAGAAGATCGAACACAATTATCTGTTTATAGAAATTTAGGTTCACAAGGAGCGCTTTTTGTAGCGGGTATCGTCGTGATACCTATGGTCAATCAATTTCCGAATCACGCACTGGGCTACCCTATAGCAGTAGGTTTACTTGCAGTGGTCGGTGTGATACTACATTTGATTTGTTATAAAAACGTCAAAGAAAGACACGTCATTCAACGACCTAAAACAAAAGGCATGGGCAAAAAAGCATTTATTAGCTTAGTGAAAAATGGCGCATTTGCAGTATTGGCAACATATACTTTATTAACAATTATGGCGACTTTCTTAAAACAATCCTCACAATTATATTATTTCCAATATGTGATGGATGCACCTAACTTAGTTGGTTTGGTAAGTACATTGAACTTTGTCGTTCTGATTCCAGGTTTATATATAACAACGTTGTTAAGTAAAAAAGTAGGTAAAAAAATGACGGCAGTGATTGGGATAGGAGGCTTCATAGTTTGTGAAGTGCTCAATTATCTCTTCTTCGGTGACGATATCACAACGTTCTTAGTCGTTAATACCATATCCTCGTTCTTCTTAGTGATTCCGAATACTGTGGCATGGGCTTTTATTGCCGATGTAGTGGAATATGGGCAGTGGAAATCAGGTATACGTTCAGAAGGTATCACATATTCAAGCTATAGCTTTACACGTAAGATTTCACAAGCATTGGCCGGATTTATTCCAGGTCTCGCCCTCACGATGATTGGCTATAAACCGAATGTTGAGCAAAGTGCAGAAACGCTAGCGGGTCTTAAAGTATTGTTCTTTGCAGTTCCTGCTATAGGTTGCTTAGTCGCACTATTCATTTTCCTATTTGGTTATCCATTAACAGATAAACGCCATAAGCAAATTGTTAAAGAACTCGCTTTAAGAGAAGAAATTTAAGATAGGAGTAGTTATGATGACAACATTTATTAATGACAATTTTATGTTACAGAATGATAAAGCAATCGAATTATACAATCAATATGCTAAAGAGATGCCAATCTATGATTACCATTGCCATTTAGATCCGCAGCAAATTAGCGAGAATACTCATTTTGATAATATTACTGAACTTTGGCTAGGTGGTGATCACTATAAATGGCGTGCGATGCGTGCACAAGGTATTGATGAGTACTACATTACTGGTGATGCAGCTCCAAGAGAAAAATTTAAAAAATGGGCACTGACATTAGAAAATTCCGTTGCCAATCCACTCTATCACTGGTCACATTTAGAACTGGCAATGTATTTCAACGTGCATGAATTATTAACCGAAGCCAATGCCGATCGATTATACGATGAAATCAATACGTATTTAAAAGACAACCACGTAACGGCACAATCACTTATCACACAATCTAATGTAAATTTAATTTGTACAACAGACAATCCTACAGATGATTTGCATTTTCACGATGACATCAAGGCACAGTCTCATTTCACTACGACGGTATTACCAGCATTTCGACCTGATGTGGCATTCAAGGTAGATACACCTGATTTTGCTCAGTTTATTTACAAGTTGAGTCAATTAACAGGACCTATTGATAGTGTTGCTACATTTATTGATGGTATGAAACAGAGAATTGACTATTTCCATAGTAAGGGCGGGAGACTCGCTGATCATGGTTTAGCTACTATTGAATATCAACCATATACACAACATGAGATTGAACATATTTTTGACAAAGGATTAAAGAACCAATACATTACAGAAATCGAAAAAGCGCAATTTCAAACCTTTTTACTGTATGAATTAAGTAAACTTTACACAGAAAGGGACTGGGTAATGCAAATTCATTTTGGTGCAATACGTAATAACAATAGTAAAGCCTTTGAAACATTAGGGGCAGATGCAGGATTTGATTCAATCAGAGACCAACAAAATTTAGCAAATAATTTAAATCAATTGTTAGATGTGATGGCGTCAGAAGAGCATTTACCACGCACAATTTTGTATAACTTAAACCCAACGTATAACGATATTGTCGGTTCAACGATTGCTAATTTTCAAAATGAGCCAAATATTCAAAGTAAAGTACAGCACGGTGCTGGTTGGTGGTTTAACGATACAAAACGCGGCATGTTAAATCAAATGTCATCGTTAGCGGACCAAGGATTACTCATGCATTTTGTCGGAATGTTAACTGATTCTAGAAGTTTTATTTCGTATTCTAGACATGACTATTTCCGTAGAATTTTATGTACTTTTATTGGCGATTTAGTAGAAAAAAATGAAATACCTGATGATGCAGCATTATTGGAAAAACTAATCACGCAAATTTGCTACGACAACGCATATAACTATTTCAAATTAATCTAGAGAGAGGGGCTGTCATTTGTTATGAAAATGACATTTAGATGGTATGGCAAAGATGATCCAATCAGTCTTGAATACATCAAACAAATTCCTGGTATGAAAGGTATCGTTAGTGCGATTTACGACATACCAGTGGGGGAAGTATGGCCATTAGAAAAAATTAAAGCACTAAAATCAGAAATTGAAGATGCAGGTTTAGAACTATCTGTTATTGAAAGTGTTCCGGTGCATGAAGATATAAAATTAGGTAAACCAACACGCAATCAATATATTGAAAATTATTGCCAAACATTACGCCATTTAGGACAAGCAGGTATCAAAGTTGTGTGTTATAACTTTATGCCGGTCTTTGACTGGACAAGGTCACAATTAGACTATCGTTTACCTGATGGTTCTACAGCACTTATTTATGATGAGAATGATATTGTTAAAATGGATCCATTAAAAGGAGAACTTGCATTACCTGGTTGGGATTCAAGTTATTCTAAAGAAGATTTAGCAGAATTATTCGCAGATTATAAACAAATTGATGAAGAAAAATTATGGGAGAACTTAGGATACTTTATTAATAAAGTAATTCCGGTTGCGGAAACGGAAGACATTTTAATGGCAATCCATCCGGATGATCCACCATGGGGTATTTTTGGTTTACCTAGAATCATTACAAATAAAGCCAATTTGGAACGCTTTATTGCATTACATCCATCAAAACATAATGGTTTGACGATGTGTTCCGGTTCATTAGGATCAGATAAAAATAATGATTTTCCAGAGATGTTAGCATATTTTGGGAAAAAAGGGCGCGTACATTTCGTACATGCGCGCAATGTGAAATTAGTGGGTAATAAATCATTCCAAGAATCAGCACACTTATCGGAAGCTGGCTCAATTGATATGTACCGAGTTATTAAAGCATTACATGAATTTGGTTATCAAGGACCGATCAGACCTGATCATGGACGTATGATTTGGGGAGAAACAGGAAAACCTGGCTATGGTTTATACGATCGCGCATTAGGTGCAACGTATTTAAACGGTCTGTATGAAGCAATCACGAAAGACAACTAAGAATAAGGAGGATAACAAGATGCTACCTTTTAATGTAGATTTAAGTGGAAAGAATATTGTTGTAACTGGAGGTGCAGGTGTTATCGGTGCCGAAATGTCTAAGTCATTAGCGCAATGCGGTGCCAATATTATCATTATTGGTATTGATGAAGCGGGTGGTGATCGCGTCGTTAAAGAAATTGAAACAGCAGGTGGCAAAGCGTGTTCCATCGTTGCGAGTGTGACTGAAAAAGAAGCGATGGAAAAGGCCAAAGAAACGGTGCACAGCACTTTTGGAACAGTTGATATTCTGATAAATGGTGCAGGGGGTAATCATCCAAGAGGTACCACTGACGATGAACAATATGATCCACAAATGAAGCAAGATATTAAATCATTCTTTGAATTAGACGAGAAGAGTGTTGGATTTGTCTTTGATTTAAACTTTATTGGTACATTTATTCCATCACAAGTATTCGCACAAGATATGGTAGATAAGGCAGACGCAGCGATTATCAATATTTCATCTATGAATGCATTTACACCATTAACTAAAATTCCAGCGTACAGTGGTGCAAAAGCAGCAATCAGTAACTTTACGCAATGGCTTAGTGTATATTTCTCTAAAACAAACATCAGGGTTAATGCAATTGCGCCAGGATTTTTACTAACGGCACAGAACAAAGCGCTCTTGTTAAATGAAGATGGCAGTTACACTGCACGTTCACAAAAAATTCTCGATGCAACACCTATGGGACGTTTTGGAGAACCAGAGGAATTAATTGGAGCATTATTATTCCTACTTAATAAACAAGCATCAAGCTTTATTAATGGTGTAGTGCTACCTGTTGATGGTGGATTTAATGCCTATGCAGGCGTGTAAATTAAGTTGAAGTTAATTATAAAGTGTCAATCATTGTATAGTTAATGACAATGGGAAAATGAAAAGTGATAATTTTGTGAAATAAATCACAAAAAGCTTTCAATTTGCATGAGTATCTATTATGATAAGGGTGTAGAAGATAACAAAGCCTTTACGAAATAAAAATTTCGGAGTGATTATGATGAGAAAAGTAATTGAAGCAGTCATTTTTTCAGATGAAAGTAGTTACGAGATTTATACTCATACAGGTGTAAATCAAGGTATTATTAATGATATTAAAGATGGATACAGAAGTATTGATTATATAGCTTACATTGACGCAGAGAAAATATACAACTATGGTATGAAGAAACAGCTATTAGTAAATAGTTAATACACTGTATACATCTAGTAACATGAAGTATGTTATAGTCACTGCAAGTTGCTCTGCATGAGCTATAGGATACTTTATGAATATTTTCTCTCAGTGTTACCTTTCATGATTTATTTGAAGCGCCCTCAAGTAATAGAAAATCCTACGTTCCTCGCATGAGGAACGTAGGATTTTTTTGAGGAATTGGAGCAATTTGTTCTTGTTAATCTAGTGTATCAAACATATGCTTTAAAATTATGCTTAATTTCATTGTATGCATACAATGAATTATACATGCCCATACGAATATGATCTTCAGATGCATATGGAATGCGTAATTGACTATGCTCTGATACGAATTTGCGAAATTCACGCTCAAGGCGCTTGCGTTCTGGTAAGGGCATTTGAATCCATTCTTCCTTATCGAATAAGGCTTCGAAGTGAAATTCAAAGCTTGTTTTTGCGATAGACTGTCTCAACGTTTCTAATCGTGCATCAAAATTCATGATTAATCCCCCTCGAGCATAATGTTATGACTATATGTCCACTTTATAGTGAACAATTGATTATGACAAGTGGTTATAGGACAAAAAACTAATAAAATAAAAATACACATGATACAATTGCTACAAATAAGCAAATGTTGTTATGTAGAAATTATAATGAAAGGAAGCGTTAAAATGGTTGAATTACAAAATAAAGTAGCGATAATTACAGGTGCAAGCAGTGGCATTGGGGCAAGTATCGCAGAAACGCTTGCGAAATATGGTGTTAAAGTCGTATTAGCAGGACGTAATGAGGAAAGATTATCAGAAGTGGCAACGCGTATTAAGTCCAATTCTGAAGTGAGTGTTGCAACAAGTATTGTAGACGTGACACAAAGAGATGCAGTTAATCAACTCGTTGCAGATACACAATCGGAGTTCGGACGTGTTGATATTTTAGTGAATAGTGCCGGCTTAATGCTTTCTTCAGCCATAACAGAAGGTGATGTAGACGCATGGGATGCGATGATTGATGTGAATATTAAAGGTACATTATACGGAATTAATGCTGTGTTACCGACCTTCTTAAATCAATCTAGTGGTCATATTATAAATATTGCGTCTATATCTGGGTTTGAAGTGACAAAACAAAGCACATTATACAGTGCCTCTAAAGCCGCCGTTCATTCAATTACACAAGGATTAGAAAAAGAATTAGCTAAAACTGGTGTCCGTGTGACGAGTGTGTCACCAGGAATGGTAGATACGCCGTTAAGTGGTGATACCGATTGGGGTGCACGTAAAAAATTAGAGCCTTCAGATATTGCAGAGGCAGTTGTGTACGCATTACAACAACCAAGCCATGTTAATGTTAATGAAGTGACTGTTAGACCTGTATAACGTCAACGCATAGCGTATTAGCATTTTAAAATAGGTGAAATTAGGATTTTATTGCAATGCACTGAAAATTAGGTGAGGTGTAACAAAATGGAAACAAACTTTATTATAGAAACAGACAGATTGTATTTAGTGCGACCTTCACACGAATACTTAAAGGAATTGCATAACATCCACTCGGATCCTCGGACAAACATTTATAACCCAGCTGGACCGCACCTATATATGAATGAAACGACGGAGATGCTTGACGCTTGGATGGCTCATTGGTTACAACATCAATTTGGTTATTGTCTGATGATTGAAAAGCAAAGCAATCAAATGATTGGTATGTGCGGATTGATGTATAAACATTTGCAAGATAATGTTTACTTAAATTTAGCATATCGATTAAGTCCAAATTTTACGAAACAAGGCTATACAAAAGAAGCGTGTAACGCGATTATACACTATGTAAAAAATGATATAAAAAAAGATAATCGGATACTTGCTAGAACAAAATATAATAATGTAGCATCTATTATGACGGCACAGTCATTAGGTTTTAAAATTGACGAACAATTTAACAATTATGAAGAACCTGGAGATGTGTATTTGTTTGAATAAGGCTAAAGTATGGGAGCAAATATGACCCGATATAATCAAATAGAATTAAAACAAAGTAAGACGCAATTACTGTCGATGCTAACAAAATGTCAAAATGCGTTAGAGAAGATGGAAAATAATGGCAATCCACGTAGTCGCACTACCTTACTTGAAAATCGGATTCAAGCATTGAAAGTAGCGTTAGCAGTGATAGATGAACAGATAGAATCATAGGTTGTAAAATGAAAATGGTACAGAGTGTAATTTGAAATCTACATTCTGTACCATTTTTATGTGATGTTATAAATTTATTTAAAGTATAAGGTTATATGATTGATGAAAGTCATAAAATTTCTACTACACCGTTCTACCATTCATCGATTTCGCCACGTTCACCTTTAAAATTATTTGCCGTTTGGTGACGTTCACCCAACACCGCTTCTACATCTTCGAAGTCAATTTCTAAAACATGGAACAATACAAATAGGTGATACATTAAATCTGCAGCTTCATTTGTGACTTCTTCACGTTCACCTTTCATGGCACCAATAACAACTTCAAAAGATTCTTCTCCAAATTTTTTAGTGATTTTTTCTAATCCTTCTTTTAATAAGTATTGCGTATAAGAATTATCTTTCTGTGCATGTGCACTTGTGGCAACAGTCTCTGCGAGTTGTTGTACTTGGAATGACGTCGTTGTTTTAAAGCAACTCTGGCTACCTGTATGACAAGTTGGTCCATTAGGGACAACGTCAATGAGAAGGGTGTCTTGATCACAATCTAAATGTATATTTTTAACCACTTGAGTATGACCAGACGTTTCACCTTTTGTCCATAGTCGCTCTTTAGACCGTGAGTAGAAGCATACGATGCCATCTTCTAGTGTCTTTTGATATGCCGCTTCATTCATATAACCTAACATTAATACATCCTTGGTATGCACATCTTGTAATATTGCTGGTAATAAGCCTTTGCTAAAATCAGGTTGTTGTAAAGTCATCTAACAGGAATACCTCCTTGATCCATAGTTTCTTTAATTTCATCTACGGTTGTTTCTTTGTCATGCAAGATGCTAGCAGCAAGTCCAGCCGAAACATTAGTTTGCTTAAACAGTTCCACAAAGTGTGTGGGTTGACCACCACCGCCAGATGCGATGACTGGAATATTGACCAGCTGTTCAATGGCATGTAAATGTGTCACATCGAAACCTTGCTTCATTCCATCATGCGTCATGCTTGTAATTAAAAGCTCGCCAGCACCAAGTGCTTCTACTTCTTGAACCCAATCGTAAACACGTTTGTCTGTACGTTGTTTGCCACCATGTGTATAACAAAAGTAATCATCGTAATTACTATCATATTGACTATCAATTGCAATACATATACATTGTCTACCAAACTTTTCACTGGCAGCTTTAATAAATGATGGATTTTTCAATGCACTTGAATTCAAGGATACTTTATCAGCACCATGATTTAATAGTTGCGTAATATCCTCTAGGGTAGAAATGCCACCACCAACTGTTAAAGGAATGAACAGTTTCTCAGCAGTTTCCTCAATGACATCAAGGACAAGATCATGTCCAGCTTCCGTTCGAGAAATATCTAAAAAGACTAATTCATCTGCGCCTTGTTCATTATAATAGAGTGCGTAATCAACAGGATTGCCGATATCACGCAGCCCTTTAAATTGAATACCTTTGACGACACGACCATCTTTGACATCTAGGCAGGGGATAATTCTCTTTTTAATCATGACAAGCCCTCCCAAAACTGTGCGTTATGTGCTGCTTTACCGACTATTGCAGCTGAAACGCCAAGTGATTCCAACTGGTGTAAATCTTGTTGATGACGAATACCTCCAGATGCGATAACAGGCTTTTCAGTTGCTTGGACCAATTGACCTGTTATGTCAAAATTAGGACCTTCAAGACGACCATCTTTAGCAATATCTGTATAAATGATGCCGCCGATAGGGAGTGATTCGATACGCTTCACTAACTCGAATAAATCGAGTGCTGCGTCTTGTTCCCAACCATTTATTTTCACGTCACGTCGATAGGCGTCAATAGAAAGGTAAATTCTATTTGGAAACTGCTGTGCTATACTAGTGAGCCATTCCAAATCTTGAATGCCTTTTGTACCAATAATGCAATAGTCGATGCCTTCTTTGAAATAGGCTTCAATTGTTTCTAAACTACGAATGCCGCCACCAACCTCTATAGGCTTATCTGTCAGTTTGCGTAATGCTGCAATGTAATCACGTTCGATAGATGCTTGTGCTTTGGCACCAAGCAAATCGACGATATGAATACGATCTACGCAATTAAATTGAGTATAAAATTGAATGCTTTCTTCCGCACTACGTGTCATTTTCTCTTCTGAATCATATTTACCTTCTGTCAGTCGTACACTGGTTGCATTGATTAAATCAATTGCAGGCCATAGTTTAATCATGTAGGAAACCACCTTTCAGTGCTTGATTGAGTATTGCAAGTCCATCGTCGCCGCTTTTTTCAGGATGAAACTGTATACCGATATAATGTTTAAATTGTACAATTGCTGGTATTTGTGTACCGTATTCTGCATATGCAATGACGTGTTCTGACATTTCAGCTTGATAAGAATGGACGAAGTAAACGTCCTGGGACAACGATTTATCTTCACTGATAAGATTGTTCCAACCTAAATGAGGCACAGGGTAAGGTGTCTCAATGGGTATGATATTTCCTGGGAAAAGTTTCAATCCCTCAACATTACCCTCAGCACTCCAATCGTATAAAAGTTGCATACCTAAACATATGCCAATGATAGGTTTATCTTTTACGTTGCGCAAAATGACGTCTAAATGACGAGTTTGAATGGCGGTCATTGCATCTTTGAAATGACCCACACCAGGTAAAATAATGATATCTGCCTGTTCAATGTCGCTTTGTTTATCTGTTAACTTAGATTCATATCCCAGATATTGCACGGCACGTTGTACATTTTTAATATTACCTAAACCATAGTCAATAATGGCAATCATTCAATCACGCCCTTAGATGACGGTGCTTCATTTGAATCATTTTCTATGAGCGCATCTCTAAGTGCACGTGCAAATGATTTAAAGATCCCTTCAATTTCATGATGTGTATTGCCACCACGTATTAAATCAATATGCGTTGTTAAGCGTGCATTGATGACAAACGCACGGAAAAACTCCTCGACCAATTCTGTATCAAAGGTACCGACCTTTTCGCGACTAAAAAGAGCATTGAATGACAGGTAAGGACGTCCACTGATATCGACCACTGTGCGTGCGAGTGTTTCATCCATAGGAATATAACTTACACCATAGCGTTGGAAAGATTGTCGCGCTTTAATCATTTCTAATAAAAGTTGACCTAACACAATACCAATATCTTCAGTGACATGGTGATCATCTACTTGTGTATCACCATTAGCATCGATAGAAATCGACAGTCCGCTGTGAAAAGTAAAGAGTGTTAACATATGATCTAGAAAGCCAACACCTGTGTGAATGTCACTTGGGCGCTTGTCATCAGAGAGTGTAATAAATAATTGGGTTTCGGTAGTGTTACGTGTTTTTTGATACATCATATTGAGACCTCCAAGACTTAATGATTATTTCAAGTTGATCAAGTTGCGCATCAGTTGCTATGGAATAACGTACATATTCGTTCATTTCAGGTTCATCATATACCCGAGGCAAGAAGCCATTGTCTTTAATATACTGACCTAAACTTTGAGCAGCATTCCCTTTGGTCAATACGAAGTTAGTAGAAGAAGGGAAGACTGTCATAACGTCTGAAACATGTTCATTAAATATATGCTTCAGGCGATTAGCTAATGCTCTTTGATGATTGATGAAAGACTGAGTCATTGATACATGTTCAAACATGTAGAGTGCGATGTGCAATGTCAAAGTATTTAAGGGATAAGGATGTTCGATACTTTGCATATATTTTATCGTATCGCTAGTACCGATTAGCACGCCTAACCTTAAACCGGCAATACCAAAGGCTTTAGAAAGGGTACGCATTTGAATAACGTGTGGTTGCATCTCAAATGTATAAGCTTCTCCAAAATCTAAATAAGCCTCATCAATAATGAAATAACCACCAACTTGAGCCATCTTGTCAGCAATTGTGTTTAAAAAGTCAATACTATACTGTTTGCCAGACGGATTATGTGGATTACTCATAATGAAGAACGCAGGTTGTACTTCATCGATTCGTTGTAAAATGCATTCGAGTTTAAACGTTAAATCGCGTTGTGCATCTACAAATTCAATTGGACGATGTACTTGTTGTGCATAGGCTTGGTACATAAAGAAGTCCGGATTAAGTGTCAGTGCTGGTCCTTCTGGCATGATAAGCATGAGCTTCTGAATGAGTTCATCGGAACCATTGCCTGCGATGACTTGTTCAGCGTTAATATTATAAAAATGTGCATAGGCTTGCTTAAAGCGTTCATATTCATCATCGGGATAGAAGTTAAATGCTGCATTTTGAATTAATGATGATAGTTGTGATTCAGTTAAGGGACGTAAAGGACTTTCATTTTTGTTAATTCTTATCATTGTTGTTGTGCTCCTTTGTCGTTCTAATTTTAATAGAATGTTCATGGTTGAAGAGTTGTTCTACATGTGCGAGTTGACGTGCTGTACCTTCAATTTCAGAAAATGTATCCGGGGTTAAATCAATAACGGAATGACGTGTTAAAAAGTCATTTACGGATAAACCATTTGTGAATCTTGCTGTTTGATTTGTCGGCAAGACATGGCTTGGACCAGCAACATAATCTCCAATTACTTCTGGTGAATAATGACCTAAGAACAATGCACCGACATAACGTACGTGATTTAAATAATCACGCGGAGTAGCGGTTTGAATAGATGCATGTTCCGGTGCGATAGTATTCATTAAGTCACAAGCTTCGGTAAAACTAGATGCATGAATTAAAAAGTGATGATTTGATAAACTAGCTTCAACAATAGGCTGACGTTCAATCGTTGAAAGTGTTTGTTGTATTTTGTGTTCTAGTTGTTGTAAACAAGCGTAATTTTCGCTTATGACAAAAGTACGAGCAAGTTCATCATGTTCTGCCTGTGCAAATACATCATAGACAATGGCATCTAAGTCAGCTGTTTCATCAATAATAAGTGCAATTTCACTTGGACCTGCGATTTGATCAATACCTACTTGACCGAAAAGATATTTTTTGGCATAAGCAACATATTGATTGCCTGGTCCAACGACTTTGTCAACTTTGGGTATAGTTTCTGTTCCATAAGCAAGTGCTGCTATACTTTGTGCGCCACCAACTTGGAATATACGATCGACACCTGCTATATAACATGCTGCTAATACAATGTCGGGTATACCTTGTTGTTGGGGCGGTGTAACTACATAAATATGCTCAACCCCTGCAACTTTCGCTAGAGTCACAGTCATCAATACTGTTGAAGGATAACTCGCTTTGCCACCAGGTACATAGACACCAACACTTTCTAATGGATGATACATTTCATAACATTCTGACGAACCTTGTTGTTCGGACTGTTTAATACTTTGTTGATAAGCTGAAATACGCTCATGGCTCTGATGTAATGCTTGACGTAAATCTTCATCAAGACGATGATAGGCGTCTTGTAAAGTACTAATATCAATTTCTAATTGTGTTGTTTCGACTTGATCAAACGTTTGATTATAAGATCTGAGTGCTTCGTCTCCGAGATGTTTCACATTGTCACAAATATCTTTGATAATTGGATATAAATCTTCATTTAAAGTTGACTGTTTGAGCCCTGTATTCAAAAAAGTAGTTTTATCTATAATCAATGACTGACACCTCCAATGATTGAATGAAGTCATCAATTTCAATGGATTTTTTGAAATATGACTGCTTGTTAGTAATAAGTTTGGCGTTAATGTGTTTAATTTTATCCTTTTCAACTAAGCCATTAGATTTTAACGTGGTACCAGTTTGGACAATGTCAACGATGCCATCGACCATATCAACAAGACAGGCTAATTCAATAGAACCAGATAGTTTTACTAACTCTACATCTAAGCCTTGTGCTTCAAAATAGGTACGCGCAGTTTCGATATAAGAAGTCGCGACTTTCTTATAAGTTGTTGTTTCAGGTTTTGAAGCTAAGGCAAAATGGCAGTCACCAAAGGGGAGGTTAAGTAAATTATTGATGGTATAATGACCTTCTTCTAATATGTCACTCCCTACGATGCCAACGTCAGCAACACCTTGCTCGACATAAATAGGCACGTCGCTACCTTTAACTAAGATAAATTGTATATGATCGACCGTTATCAATAGTTGTCGTTCTCTATTTTCTAATGCAACTACGAGCTCTTGTGCATCTACTTGTTTTAAATAAGATATAAAGCTTTTTAATAATCTTCCTTTGGCAAGTGCTACTGTAAGCATGATGTAAACTCCTTTAACTTATAGAATAAATCCGAGGCCGAATCCTTCGAGTTCCCCTTTATAAAAACCACCTGTCAGTTGCTGTGTTTTATTATTTTTAAGATGACATTTCATAAAAGCACCTTTGTAATATGAACGTGGAGCTTGTGGTGTAATATCTAAGTGAATGTCTGTAATATTAAGTGATTTAAACCATTGTTCCCATCGACGTAAAGCTTGTATCGTACGATGATCTTGAGAGAATAATTGACTCAATAGATTTAATTGCTCGGTTGTCTTTGTCGTGAGCAATTGAACGATAGGGTGTGCGACACCAAGTGATGTCGTAAGTTCTGAAATATTACGTTCTTGTATAAGCTTTAAATTGTTGTCTGTTTGTTCTTGTGGTGCAAGTAATAAATCAATCAACTGGTAATGGCCTAAAATGACAAAGTCTATATCATCCCCAAGTTGCTCTTGAATAAACGAATAGAAACGTGAAAAATCTTGTTGCATATCAGTTACTGTAGGATTGTAGTGTTCAATACCAAGTTGTGTGTAGATTGCATTGTTACGAACAATAAGACCAGCATAAGCGACTTTTTGATATTCAGTCGGATAGTTACTGTAATAACGTAATAGTTGATCGGTAAAGTCGTTGCGTAAAGCAAATATTTGATGGTTATGCTGCCAAAAGCTACGCTCAGTCATTTGCTGTAAGTCATCTTTCGTCAGTAATTGCCATGATAAAGCTTCAATAAAATCAAAATCAACGAGCTTAAATTGTGCACGTTGAAAATGTTTTAAGAATGCCAATTCTAATTCTTTATTATCAATGAGTGTGCTTGAATTCATAAATATAACCATCCTTCATTTATACTTTGTTTCTCTACCAAGTTAAAGTGAATTGATAAAACATACTGTAACATAGATATTTTTGGAATTCAACAAATATTCTGAAAAATAATGAAAGTAAAAAGAAGTAGTATAAAAATACTTAATTTAAGATAAGATTTTTATACTACTTCATAATTATTCAAGCGTTATAATTAGAACGAACATTATTAGAAAATGATTACATTAAATCTTTGCCATGTGCTACATATTTTAACATTTCATTTTTCGGAACCATGTTGCCACCTGTCGCCCAAACAATATGATTTGCATTATTAAGTGAAATACCTTTTTGTTTAGCTAAGTTAGAGGCTGCTTTAATACCAGCGAATCCAGAAGCGGCAGAGGGTTCAATGAAAATACGCTCTTTTTCACTTAATAAATAAAGGTAACGATACATTTGATTATCAGACACAGTTTGTGCGCCAAACAGTAGCGAATCCATGATTTGTCCAACTAAACGAGAAGGGCGAGAAACTGCGAGTCCATCTGCGTCAGTACGTCCATCGATACCAATATCATTGACTGAAATTTGATCATGAAGTTGCGTCATCATTCCGAGTAACATACAAGGGGCATGTGTAGGTTCAGTGAAAATACAATAAACATGTTCACCAAATACTTGTTTTAAACCAAAAGCCACACCACCTGGACCGCCACCTACACCACAAGGTAGATAGACAAAGAGGGGATGTTCAGCATCTACTTGAATATTGTGTTCACTGAATTGTTGTTTCAGTCTTAATGCAGCCACGGTATATCCTAGAAATAAATCTGCAGATCCTTCATCGTCTACAAAGTGGCACTTAGGGTCTTGTTCAGCTGACTTTCTTCCTTCAGCAACGGCAAATTGATAATCTGATTGATGTTCGATGACTTCTACACCACGGGCACGTAAGAGGTCCTTTTTCCATTGGCGTGCATCACTAGACATATGAACTGTGACGCTAAAGCCTAACTTTGCACTCATAATTCCAATACTTAAACCAAGGTTATCTGTTGAGCCTACTGCCACATTATATTTACTAAAGAGTGCTTGATATTCAGGTTCAGCCAAGACACTGTAATCGTCAGTTGGTGTTAAATTACCTTCTTGTAATGCAATGGATTCGGCGTATTTAAGTACTTCATAAATACCACCACGCGCTTTGATTGATCCAGATATTGCAAGATGACTATCACATTTTAACCATAGCGTTCCTTCGGCGTCTATTTGGCCGCTATTTGAGAGTTCTTGCTGCATAAAGGGAATATGTTTTAAAGGTGATTCGATGATACCTTTATTTTTTTCTGTTTCTGGAAATACTTTGCGAATATAACTGCTAAACCGCTCGAGACGTCGTGCGGCATCTTCGATATCTTCCATAGAGAAAGGTAATGTTGCTTCATGGTGAAAATGAGGATTTTCCCAAAAAACAGGTTGATAGTGCTGCAATTCACTGATTAAAGGGAATGATTGTGTAAGTGATGTTAATGATTTCATTATGATTCCTCCTGATTAACACGATATATATAATGATTATAGCAAAAATAGTGGACATTTCGCTTTGTTAACACAGTAATATGATTAAATCATGAACAAAGAAGTGAGGGAATTATACTTTTGATAAACAGGCATATTTATAGAAGCTATGCATCAAGTTTGACGCAATTTGAGGCATTGTTAGAATTCAAGTAATAGAAAAGGCCTAAAACTATGCATATTAAATATACGTAGTTTTAGGCTTTAAGTTTATTTTTTAAATTGATTTCTAATCTTTGTAAACCAACCTTTGCGATCGTTTACTGACATAACTTGTGGGCGTGCATTTTCTTCTTTGATACGTTGACCATAATCTATTGCTTCTTTCATAAGATAAGCTTGTGAATTAAGCGGAGATAAATTATTTTCAATGTAGTGGTAGTGACCATGTTGGTCTTGATAACGGCCTTTTTGATTATCAGAAAGTTGTAGATTCATATATTCCAATAAACGTTGAGCAATCGTTCTGTCTTCAACAGGGAATAAGATTTCCACACGCTTAATCATATTACGCGTCATTGCATCAGCGGAGGATAGGTAAATCATATCTTCACCATTGCTATGGAAGTAATAAATACGTGAATGTTCTAAAAATCTACCGACAATACTCACTACTTCGATATTTTCACTAATGCCAGGAATACCTGGTTTCAGACAACAAATACCACGAATGATTAGTTGAACTTTAACTCCAGCACATGAAGCTTCAAATAATTTAAGAATGATATCTTTATCTGTGAGAGAATTCATTTTCATGATAATCTTACCGTTACCATGTTCACGATGAGATTGAATTTCTTTATCTATACGAGCTAAGAATACGTCACGAATATCAAAAGGTGCCACGATCAGTTTATTATACTGAGGTTTTAGAGAATAACCACTTAAGTAATTAAAGAAATTGATAGCATCTTCTGCAATCTCATTATTTGTTGTGATAATCCCCATATCAGTATAAATATTTGCAGTTTTATCATTGTAGTTGCCCGTACCTAAATGGACAAATGACGTTAAACTATTGTTGATGCGTTTAACAACTAATGCAATTTTACTATGTGTTTTTAAGTGGGTCATACCATAAATAACATGACAGCCTGCATCCTCTAGCATTCTTGCCCAGTGTACGTTGTTTTCTTCATCAAAACGTGCCTTTAGTTCCACAAGTACAGTGACTTGTTTACCATTTTCGGCAGCATATTTTAAACTATTAATAATAGGAGAATCCTTACTTACACGGTAAAGTGTTTGTTTAATAGCAATTGTATTTGGATCTTCTGCAGCTTCACGAACAAAATCAACGATAGGTTCAAATGTTTCATATGGATGATGGAAGAAAATATCTCTTTTTAATGATAAATCAAAAATATTATCAGTGCCTAATGATTGTGGGATTTGCGGCACATATTTATTATATTTAAGATGTTTCAGTTTATTAGATAAATAATCAACTAACTCGAAAAGCATTGTTAAATCTAAAGGGCCATCAACGAAATAAATATCATTGTCATGTACATCTAGTTGATTCATAATCCATAAAATATCTTCATATGCTGCTTGTCTACCATCTACTTCCAAACGTACGGCAGTACCACGTTTTCTTTCTTTCAGGAAGCGTTCAATTTCAATTAATAAATCTTCAGCACCATCTTCATGTATGCTTAAATCAGCGTTACGTGTAATTCTAAAAGTAAAGGTATTTAATACATTAAAGCAAGTGAATAAATCGTTGATAAAATGCGTAATAATATCTTCAACCATCACAATATATTGTTTATCGCCTTTATTAAATGAATAGAAACGCGGGATGAGTGAAGGGATTTGTACAATCGCCGAATTAATATCACCTTGTGTATCAATATCTACAAAAATATTTAAACTCTTATTGTTTAATTTTGGAAATGGATGATAAGCATCAATACCTAATGGTGTTAAAGTTGGTAAAATACCTACTTTGAATTCAGTTTCTAAATCTTTCAATAAAGCTTCTGGTAATTCATCAGGACGTACAACTTCTACTTGATATTGACGTAATTCTGCAATTAATTCGTTATATCGTTTGTATTGTAAATCAACAATTTCTTTGTTTTTAATTTTAATTTGATCAAGTTGTTGCTTAGGTGTTAACTGTGCCTTGTTCTCTGGTTTGTCATAGCCCATTTTAACTTGGTCTTGCAAGCCAGCTACACGCACCATAAAGAATTCATCTAAATTCGAGCTAAATATAGAGATGAAGTTCAGTTGTTCTAACAATGGGTTATTTTTATCCTGTGCTTCTTGTAATACACGATAGTTAAAATCTAACCAACTAAGTTCTCTATTATTATAATATTGCGGTAAGTTTAAGTCTCTATCTCCCAAATTTCTATGCATAATCCTTAATACACCTCGTTGTAGTCTAAAATACATATGTTCCACATATTAATGTATCATATGTATTTTAAGATTTTGTAAAGATAATGGAAAGATCCTCTTTTAAGATTTTCTCTATGTGTTTCTTCTGACGATGTGCTTGATATTCCTCGGCAATAGGGGCGCCATTATAATAAACATTTAAACGATAATTATCGTCATCATCTTCTACTAATTCAACACGTTCAACTGCACTTGTATGAGATATATTGAGCGCATTGACAAACTTAATGATACCGCCAAGATGTTGTATGTTGTCTAATTCTTTATCTTTGAGCCACTTTGTTTCACGGCTGAAGAATTTCAACAGAGATTTGTTTTTAAAACTAGCAAGTAATGCCAATTTGACGCGATCTTCATGTTTAAATCCATCAATCATTGAATTTGCAATGATGTAATACGTGTGTGGTGAACTAGAATCAGAATCGATAAATCTACCTAAATAGTATAAATAAGCTCCCTCAGCAAAAAGGGTTTGCTCTTTCTCAGAAACTTCAATTTTGTCTAAGGCAATAAGTTGCTCCAGTAATGACTGCGCCAACTTAACTCGCTGTTGTGCACTGGATGATTCAATACCATACTCGTTTGCTAAATGATACAAAGCATCTTTACGAATATTTTCTTTTTTAAATTCTGTAGGATGACGCTCGCTGATTGCATTCATAACATAGCCTTCACGTAGCCCTTTACGTGAAAATGTGAACTGTGTAGCATCAATTTTATTAAATAGTGAATTGAACACAGCAACGGCTGGAAGGATGATATCAATTCGATCTCTACTCAATCCATCTATATCTTTGAGGTCATCGCGTGAACTTTTCTTCAGTATAGAATAAACTTCTTCAATGTTATCCTCAGTCATCGTGTAATTGTGTACACCACCGATAGGATACGAGTGTTCGGACTGGTGAATACGTGCAACATTTCGTGCAGAACCACCTATACCAACAAGTGCAACTTTTTGATTTTTCAACCATGATAACTGATCAAACTGTTTAGATAAAAATTTCTCCATATCTTTTATTGCAGATTTGTCGTTATGATCTTTGCCATCAAAGAATTTACGTTGTAATGTTACAACACCAAAAGGGAAACTGTGTGCTTCTTTTAGTTTTTTATCTTTGAAAAGTGTAACCTCTGTAGAACCGCCACCGATATCAACGGAGATACCATCTTGGATATCAGTCGTATGTGTAATTGCATAAAAACCATAAAATGCTTCTTCCTCTTCAGGAATAAGTTTGATTTTGATATTTAATTCTTTCTTGATTTTTTCGATGATTTTGACTCGGTTTGTTGATTGTCTGATAGCTGCAGTTGCAACTGGGTGTAGTGCATCTACTTCAAATTTGTCCGAAACTTTTTTGAAGCTACGTAATGTTTGCGTAAGTACTTCAATACCGTCGTCATTCATTGCTAAATCGTCTGTTAAATATTGGCTTAATCTTGCTGGTGTTTTAATGTTTAACAATTCATTTAAGCCAGTTTTTTTATCAAATTCAAAAATAACTAACCTAATTGTGTTTGAGCCAATGTCTATTAATCCTATACGTTCCATTTCTGCCTCCTATGCAAAATGAGGTTTTTAAACTTTACTAGTTTTGTTTACCCTGTTCTTATCCTTATATTACAATAATTATATTAATTTGTGGTTAAATTTTTCATTTTGCTCAATACAAATTAAAAGTGACTATAATCTTGTTTATTCTTACAATTAAAAAAGATAAACACAACAATGATGAATGTCATTGTGTGCTTATCTTTATATTTTAATGAATTATTTTATGTGCAATGGTCCACCAGGTCCCAATGGCCATCCGAGTAAGTACCAGACAATCATGAATAATGGCCAAACAATACTTAATATAATGGTATAAGGCATTAAGCTTGAAAGTAATGAACCTAATTTCATATTTTTGTCGTATTTTTGTGCGTAAGATAATAGCAATGGTAAATAAGGCATCATAGGTGTAATTGGATTACTTATGGAATCACCTATTCTATAGAGCATTTGTGTAAATGCTGGGTGGAAACCAACAAGCATGAGCATGGGGATAAATATAGGTGCTAAGATACCCCATTTTGCGGATGCACTACCGATAAGTAAATTGATGAAAGCACTTAGAAGTATGATTCCTAAAATAAGCACAATTCCATTTTGCCCTTGTAATAAGGCAGCCCCTTTAACCGCCACGATAACGCCTAAATTACTCCATTCTAAAAATGCCAATAGTTGTGCAGCGAAGAAAACGATGACAATGAATGAGCCCATTGAAGACATAGAGTCAGCTAACATTTTCCCTAAATCTTTAGAATCTTTGAATTCTTTCATCATGACGCCATATACAAGTCCTGGTACTAAAAATAATACGAGAATAATGAGGCCTACGCCATTGATGATTGGTGCATCATTAAGCAGGCTACCTGTTTTGGCATTTCTCAAGAAACTATTTTGCGGAATTGCTAATACAATCAGCAGTAATAGCATGATAAAGAAACTGATATTCGCCCAAAAAACAGCACGGTTTTCTTGTGGAGTGAGCTTGGAATCCGTATCATTTGCTTGAATATCTGAATTTGAATCATCGTATGCACCTAATCTAGGTATTACAAATTTCATAGTGACCCAATAAACTGCTGGTAAAAGAACGACGACACTTGCTGCTATAAAGTACCAATTCATTGCTACATTAACATGTGTCGTATCGGAAACAATTTTGGCAGCTGGTTCAGTAAAAGCGTAGAGTAAGGCGTCAGACATACCAATCATGATATTTGCTGAAAATCCACCTATAGCAGAAGCGTACGCCATTGCTAATCCAGCGATAGGGTGATAGCCCAATTTGATAAATACCATTGCTGTTAATGGTGGCAATACGATAGGTGCGGCATCCCCAGCCGCATTACCGATAATGCCAATGAGTATGATTACTGGTACGATAATTTTTTGTGGTGCTTTTTGTACGACTTGTATCATTAATTTATCAAAATAGCCTGTTTTTTCTGCAACACCCACACCGAGCATAACAGCTAATACTAGTCCCAAGGCAGGAAATTCTGAAAAATTCTTAACCGCATCATTGAGTATCATCATAAAGCCGTCTTTACTTAAAATACTCTTTATCGCAATGGTGTCTCCAGTTCCTGGATGCTTAACAGTGACATGAAATAGTGAAACAAGCCATGTAAGAATGGCAAGACCTAAGCACATTAAGAAAAAGAGAATGCTCGGATCAGGTAATTTATTACCGACTTTTTCAACTGTATTCAGAAACCTATTTATGAGCGTTGGTTTTTCATTTGTATTTGTAGTCATCATTGCTACCTCCCAATTAAGTTATCGAAAGTATAACAAATTTATCTTTTGAATAGAACAAATATTCTGAAAAATATTTGATTGACTGTAGAATAGCATGATAATGTTCAGTGAATTATATGAGTCATAAGTTTCGATTAATGTTAAAAAAGGAATGGCTATAGTGCATAGCAAATAATTAAAGTGGACAAATTTTTCAAAGGAGATGTGTATGAAAATGGGAAGATTAAATCATAAAATAGCAGTAATTACGGGCGCGAGTACAGGTATTGGTGCAGCTTCAGCTAAAGTATTAGCGGATGAAGGAGCGCACGTACTAGCTGTTGACGTTTCTGACAAAGTGCATGACACAGTTAAGGAGATTAATGCTGCTGGCAATAAGGCGTCTGCATATATTGTTGACGTCTCCGATGCACATGCTGTAGAACGTTTTGCTGAAGAGGTGAAAGGTAAATACAAACAAGTAAACGTACTTTTCAATAATGCAGGTGTCGATAATGCTGCTGGACGGATACATGAATATCCAGTAGATGTCTTTGATAAAATTATAGGTGTAGATTTAAGAGGTACATTTTTAATGACGAAATTTATGTTACCACTGATGATGGATATGGGCGGTTCGATTATCAATACGGCGTCATTCTCCGGATTGGCTGCAGACCTAAATCGTTCTGGTTATAACGCAGCAAAAGGGGGCCTAATCAATTTTACACGTTCAACAGCAATTGAATATGGGCGTGAAAATATTCGAGCAAATGCGATTTCACCTGGAACGATTGAAACACCTTTAGTCGACAAATTGACTGGTACTGCTGATGATGTGTCAGGAAAAGCATTTAGAGATAATCAAAAATGGGTAACGCCACTTGGCAGATTAGGAACACCTGAAGAAGTAGGTAAGCTCGTTGCATTTCTAGCATCTGATGATAGTTCATTTATCACTGGTGAATCAATAACTATCGATGGCGGTGTGATGGCATACACATGGCCAGGAGAAATGCTTAGTGAGGAGAGTTGGAAACGAACTACTAAATAGTTGTGTAGATATGTAAGTATGTTGACCATTTATTTAAATGTTATAACACAATAGAAGCAATAATAAGTGATAGTAAACCTGAAGTAACAATTGATAATATGATTGTTGTAATGATCTTTTCCATAAAAGAAGTATTTTGTAAGGCAACAAAAACACAAATGCCAAAAATAATAAAACTTACGGCAAGGTATATGATGAATTGGACCATGATAAAAAACCATGGATGTGCTGTGATTTGATTGATTGTGTCCATGAGTAACGCCTTTCATTAAGTAATGTTTATATTGTATTATATATGAATTTTGAAGCAATCGTAACCTTAATCAATTAAATTTAGTGAAATTGAAAGCGCCCAAAATAGCTCATGCGTTTAAGCTAGCTAGATAGGGCGCTTTTATTATTGTATAGGACGAATTTTACAAATGACTTACCAAATGATTTGGTCAACGACGGTGTCATTTAACGATTTTACGATTTCAGTAACCAGAGCTACAGAATTTTTATAATCATCTGTATGTAAAACAGATACATTAGAGTGCATGTAACGTAATGCAACGCCAATTGAAACGGTAGGTGTACCTTCATTTGCAACATGAATGCTACCAGCATCAGTACCGCCACCTGCAGTTGTATCTAATTGGACTGGAATATTATGTTTTTTAGCCACTGCTTTAATATGTTTAGTGAAGCCAACATGACCAATATTCGATGCATCCATAATAATGACGACAGGTCCATTACCAATTGCTGTATCACTAACTTGCCCTGACATACCAGGTGTATCATAAGCAATAGCAACATCGACCGCGATTGCTAAGTCTGGTTTGATTTTATTTGCTGCGACTTTGGCACCACGCAGGCCAACTTCTTCTTGAACATTTGCACCAGAAACTACGTTTATGCCGATATCTTCGTTTTTTAAATTTTGCAGAACGTCTACCGCTAGTGCACAACCATAACGGTTATCGAAGGCTTTAGCTGTTAAATATTTTTGGTTTGCGAGCACTTCAAATTCACTATAAGGCGTAATCATATTGCCCACTTCAATACCAAATTGTTCAGCTTCTTTTTTACTTTTAACACCGATATCGATGAACATTTCTTTCATGTCGATTGTTTTTTTACGCTCTTCTGGAGAGAGTACATGTGGTGGTTTTGAACCAATGAGACCTCGGATTTTCTTGCCATCATCCGTCGTTATTGTGACTTTTTGAGATAACATGACTTGATTCCACCAACCACCAATTGGCGTGAATTTCAAGAAACCATCTTGATCAATTTTAGTGACAATAAAGCCAATTTCATCTAAGTGACCAGCAATCATTAATGTGTTACGACTATTTTTAGCTGTTTTTTTACCGAAAATGCCACCAAGGTTATCCTCGATAATTTCATCACTGATTGGTGATAAATAGTCACGCATTAAAGATTTAACTGCCATTTCGTGACCTGCAATGCCATCGACGTCAGTTAAAGATTTTAATAATTTTACAGAGTTGTCCATAAACAGTCCTCCCAATTTTATATCGTATATTTATTTTACCATTTAGTCATGAATATAGTAGTTTTTTGATTAAGGTGAAGCGGCTTGATTACTTATGTGTAAGTAATTTCAATTTATAGTCTTGAATAGATTGGATGTCGCCATTTTTATTTTTAATAATAATATGATCTTTTGTAATTTGGGTAGGTGATGCTACACCAACGGCAGCGGCTATGTTATAAAGGCCTTCATGTAAACTTGTTACAAAGTTTGTGACACGATATTTTTTCTCATCAATAATTAAGCCTTTCTCACGTTTAGGATCTGTCGTTGCCACACCCACAGGGCAAGTATTCATATGACATTGTTGGCTCATAATACAACCTACACTAATCATCATCCCACGTGCAATGTTGACTAAATCAGCACCTAGTCCTAGCGCAATTGCAATCTTATCTGGTGTGATGAGTTTACCGGAAGCAAAGACTTTAATACGATCTCTTATACCATATTTTTCTAAAAGCGCAGTAAGTATAGGTAAAGCGGTAAATAATGGTAAACCAACGCCATCTTCTAACTCTTGGAAAGTAGCACCTGTTCCACCTTCACCACCGTCCACTGTAATGAAATTTGGATATTGTTGCGTTGCCACCATCGTACGTATAAGCTGTTCAACTTCGTCTACCTTACTTATAACAATTTTGAATCCTACTGGTTTCTGGCCTAGATTTTGCAACTGGTTTACCCATTGAAGTAATGCCTCTGAACTATTAATATGTTCAAAACGATTAGGAGAATTAATTGTCACCCATGGTTCTACTTTTCTTATCTTGGCAATTTCTTCTGTAACTTTATTTCCCTCCATATGGCCACCACGTGTCTTTGCACCTTGGGCTAATTTGAGTTCAAAAGCCTTAATCTGGGACTGCTGAGCTAAATCGATAAAAGCCTGTTCATCAAAATTTCCTTTTTCATCACGCACACCAAATAAGCCAGGGCCAATTTGAAAAATAATATCAACATTACCGGCGAGGTGGTGTGGTGATAGACCGCCTTCACCTGTGTTCATCCAAGTACCGGCTAGACCTAATCCTTTGGATAATGCAGTAATTGCATGACTACCTAGTGCACCATAACTCATACCGGATTGCCCGACTAACCGTTTTAATCTGAAAGGATGCTTCAGATCTGCTCCTAGTACAATTTGGTCTGCTTCAGCTAAATAATAAGGATCAATCTCCGACTGTTCCCGATGTTCATCTCTATTAAATAGTCGCTCATTATCTATTCTATAAACAAAGGTTGATATCATTGGTGATTGTGCAATACGAAGTTCATTTGACTGTAACGGAAACATAGTATTTTGAATATAGAAACCATCTTCGTAATCATGTTGCGTCCCAAAACTAGACATTCTTGAATTATATTTCCCGGATATAACGATGTTCGTGAAGTCATTTCTTGAAAAAGGCTTACCTTTTGTATCCGGCAAAAATAGATATTGTCGTAATTCGGGACCAATTTTTTCCCCGAAATAACGAATACGTGCAAGTACAGGATAATTACGTAAAACACTATGCTGTTTTTGATGTTTATCTTTGAATAATAATATTGCCCCTATAATAAGCAGACTTATCAAAAATAATACGATAATCACATTAACAATCAACTGTAGGATAGTTAGTAAAGTCATAAAACCGCCCCCTTTATTAATTTATATAGTACACCTAAATTTAGCTATTACAACAAAAGTGTATGAATTATTCACCTATGAAGCATAAATTCACTTTTTGAAAAGTGTAATGATAAAATATTATATAAATAGTATATAAGTTCGCATATCCATGATATATTGTCTTATATACAAATAAGGAAGGTGCGACATGACTGAACAAACAAATCATTCAACTGTGAACCAGACGCATAGTTCGATATGGCGCAGTAAACATATAGTAAAAAAAGATTTTTGGCTGATACCTATTTATTTAATCGCAAGTAATGTGATACCAATTATACTATTTGCGCTTGTTTTTGGGATATCTTTTTCATTTAATCATAATCGCAAAATATTGATAAGTGAGGAAAGTATTTTAATTATAGGTAGTGTATTTGCAGAAATTATCATATTGTTATCTTTTTATGGCATGCATATTAGAGAGCATTTAATACCAATTGCGCTCAAACGTATACGTGCCGTGCGTAAGTATATTTTAATCATTGTGCTAACGTATATTGCGATACTAGGTATGATTTCATTATATGATTGGTTAATACAATTTTTACCACCATCATTGCAATATAGTGAAACGCAGAATCAACAACTATTAGAAAAGATGTTCGAAAATAAGCTGATGCTACCAATTTTATTTATAGATATCGTTATTTTGACACCGATTATTGAAGAATTACTCTTCCGTCATCTAATTATTCATGAATTAGGGAAGAAGATTACATATACTGTTGCGACGATACTGTCTGTCATACTTTTTGCAGGCGCACATATGTTAAGTGCTTCATCGCCATTTGAGATGGGAAGTTATATCATCATTGCCGTGGGACTTGCATTTGTCTATATTAAAAGTGGTATGAATTTAGCGGTATCAATTTCTTTGCATATTTTAAATAATCTTATTTCATTTATAGGTATTGTTTTAACTCAGTAACTACATATCATAAAGGTTGAAAATTAAAACTACTAAGCCTTTAAATTTAGGGAATACTGTTAAATAAGTTGAGAATAGGAGGACGGATGATGTTAGAGTTAAAAGACATATCTTACTCGGTCTATAACCGTGATATTATCAAAAATATTAATTTAAAGATTGAAGCGGGAGACACGATTGCCATTGTTGGGCCATCTGGCAGTGGGAAAAGTACTTTGCTTCGACTCATTAATGATTTAATTAGTCCAACAGAAGGTGAAATTTATTTTAATGGTAAACCCTATGCACAGATTAATCCTGAACAATTGCGCATGGATATCAGTTATCTATTACAAGAAAGTGACTTATTTGGCTATACAATTGGTGAGAATTTAGCTTTTCCTGCTGAAGTACGTGGAGATCAGTTTGATCGTGCAAAAGCTAAAAAAATGTTGAAAGCTGTAGGATTAGGCCATTATAACTTTAAAACACATGTGGAGCATTTATCGGGTTGAGAACGTCAACGTATAACTATCGCGCGGCAATTAATGTACACGCCTAAAGTTTTATTATTAGACGAAGCAACAAGTGCCTTGGATGTTCATAACAGTGAGAAGATTGAGTCACTTATTTTTAGTTTAGTAGAAGAAGGCGTAGCTATTTTATGGATTACCCATAGTAATGACCAAAGTAATAGACATTTTAAGAAGAAGATTAGAATCGTTGATGGCGAAATTGATGAGGAGGCGTATCTATCATGAGTACAACAGCACTTGCTCTAACTGGGTTGCTCCTATTGTTTCCCATTATCGTCTCATATAAAGAAAAGTTACATATTATTAAAGATTTACTTATTGCAACGCTACGTGCTGTAGTGCAATTAATTATTTTAGGTTATTTACTGCATTTTATATTTGATGTAGATCAAGCTTGGTTGCTCATGATCTTTGTATTGATTATTATTGTTAATGCATCTTGGAATACGATGAGCAGAGCTTCTTCAGTAATGCATCATGTATTTTGGATATCATTTGTGTCTATCTTTGTTGGCGTGGCATTGCCTTTGGTAGGTGTTATCTTGACCGGGGCGATTCAATTTAAGCCTAATGAAGTGATACCGATTGCGGGTATGCTAGGTAGTAATGGACTTATCGCCATAAATTTGGCTTATCAAAATCTAGATAGAGAATTTGTAAAAGAAATGAGTCAAATTGAGTCTAAGTTGGCATTAGGTGCAAATCCTAAGTTATCTTCAAAAGAAACGATTCGTACGAGTATCAAAACGGCGATTGTACCAACAATTGACTCTGTCAAAACGTATGGTATTGTATCGATTCCGGGTATGATGACAGGATTGATTATCGGTGGTGTTGCACCTTTAGAAGCTGTTAAATTCCAGTTGATGGTAGTGTTTATACATACGACTGCGACAATTATGTCTGCTTTAATCGCGACGTACTTAAGCTATAGACAATTCTTTAATCATCGTGACCAGTTAATTGGACGCCACATGAATCAATCAGAATAGGGATTTGAAATTGGATATATTGTAAAAGGATGGAACTTGTGATGAATGGATATACATTGATTATAAGTACTGTCCTTTTTTCTATGAGGTGAAAAGTAAAGCAAATAGATGCACTTATAGTGTGCTATAAACGTATTGACGTATGGTTTATAATATAATAGTTATATATAAATTTACTTTTGTTAAGGGGAGGTGTGCATCGATGTCAGTAATGAGAATTGCGACGTTTATTTTAAGTATCTTTATCGTGGGCATGGTGGAAATGATGGTTGCCGGTATTATGAATCTAATGAGTAACGATTTACAAGTTTCTGAAGCCATCATTGGACAACTGGTTACTTTATATGCAATTACGTTTGCAATCGCGGGTCCCATATTAGTGAAATTAACCAATCGTTTTTCACCAAGACCCGTATTGCTTGGAGCGCTTCTCGTATTCATCATCGGAAACGTTATAATTGCAGTAGCACCTAATTTTTCTATCTTAGTGTTCGGACGTATTATCTCATCTGCAGCAGCAGCGTTGATTGTAGTTAAAATATTGGCGTTAACTGCTTTATTAACAGCACCACAACATCGTGGGAAAATGATAGGTATCGTTTATTCAGGCTTTAGTGGTGCTAACGTGTTTGGTGTACCAATTGGTACCATTATTGGAGATTGGTTTGGTTGGAGATTTACTTTCCTCTTTATTGTCGGTGTGAGTATCATTGTCGGTTTGTTGATGTACTTCTATGTACCACAACCACAAATTCAAAGTAGTGCTGTAGAATCAGGTACAAAACAGCGCAGCAATCATTATTCTAAAATACTTAGACCCGCTGAAATTGTAAAATACTTAATGATTACCTTCTTATTATTGGTAGCCAATTCAGTCACTTTTATTTATATTAATCCGTTATTGTTATCTAGTGGGCATGATTTATCATTCGTCTCTATTATCTTATTAATTAATGGTGTTGCAGGTGTGATTGGTACATCAATGGGAGGATTCCTTTCTGATAAACTTACAAGTAAACGTTGGTTAACGATTGCTACTATTATATTCATTACGATGATGATGATATTAAATATATTCTTGCCGGGAGCAGGACTCATATTTATTGTGATCTTTATCTGGAATATCATGCAATGGAGTACAAATCCTGCAGTACAAAGTGGGATTATTGAACATGTTGAAGGTGATACGAGTCAGGTAATGAGTTGGAATATGTCTAGTTTGAACGCTGGTATTGGTATTGGCGGCATTGTCGGCGGACTTGTCGTTTCGAAAATTGATGTTTTTGCCGTGACATATTTTAGTGCAGCGATTGCATTCGTGGCATTAATACTAATTATTAGCTTAAAAAATATAGCGAAATATAGAAATGTATCTTCGTAGCATTGAAGCGATTATTTCAGGGATGATATAGATACTGTAGTAGAAAGCACAACTTTTGGTCACCAAAAGTTGTGTTTTTTAGTTGATGAGTGAAATGTTTTAAAAATGCAAAATAATAAATTATAGAATAATTACATTCATTCATAGTAGAATAGGAACAAATAACAATTATAAGAGGTGTTTTACTTTGGCAAATCAACAAGACCACATCAAGGTCAATGCATTTATCGAACGACTCAAACAATGGCAAGATGAGTTTAAAGTTATGCGTGAAATTATCAGAGAAACTGAACTAACTGAAGATTATAAATGGATGCACCCGTGCTATACACTAGACAATAAAAATGTAGTGATTATTCAAGATTTTAAACACTATTGTGCATTGTTATTTGAAAAAGGGGCAATCATGGAAGACCCATACCAATCGCTAATTCAACAAACTAAAAATGTACAAGCTGCAAGACAATTACGTTTTGAGAGCTTGGAAGAAATAGAGCGTCGTCGTGATGAAATTAAATGGTATGTAGAGGAAGCGATACGTATCGAAAAATCTGGTAAAAAAGTACCAATGAAAAAAACAGAAGACTATGATATGCCTGAGGAGTTGCAAGCAAAATTAGATACTACGCCTGAACTTAAAGAAGCTTTTTATAATTTAACACCGGGTAGACAAAGACAGTATATGTATCATATTGGGCAGGCTAAACGAGCAACAACTAGAGAGAGTCGTGTTGAAAAGTATGTTGATCATATACTAGATGGCAAAGGCATGGATGACAAATAGGAAACGAGTCATAATTCAAAGTTTTAAAAAGCATGTATCACCTCAACTAATTTGAAATGAAGTGTATTACTAATAAAAAATGACGAACGTCGATATTTCATGGCGTATTTATAGAAAGTAGGTGTATAAATGCCAAGAACTTCAAAACGTATACAGTTGTTACAAGCGGCAGCAGCAATTGTAGATGAGCAAGGTAGTGAATATTTAACGTTAGATGCTGTTGCTAAAAAAGCTGGGGTTAGTAAAGGTGGTTTGCTGTACCATTTTGAAAATAAGTTTGCACTCATACAAGGCCTTGTTGATCATGCTGACGAATTGTACCGACATAACGTCAATGAGCATGTGCAAACAGATGAAACAGAACAAGGGAAATGGGCGCGTGCATTTATTGAGGCTACAAGAGCGCATCGTGACGAGAACGGAACGATTACTTCAGGTATGCTTGCTGCACAAGGCATAAATAGTCATTTATTATCGCCATTACAAGATACTTATCAAGAATGGCAGCACAATATAGAAAATGATGGCTTAGACAAAGTAGATGCTACAATCATCAGACTTGCAGTAGACGGATTGTGGCTTTCAGAAATATTTGGTTTAGATGCCATCGATGAATCTATGCGAGAAAAAGTATTGAATCGATTGACCGAATATACAAATGCTGAAAAAAATCAAAAGTAAAACGTTTGTTACAGCTTGAATTATAAAAAAATAATAATATGTGATATTCATGCAAAGTGTTGTTATTATAGGAATGACCAACTATATAAAGTTGATTATTCCTTTTTTTATATTTAACTTGGTTGAAACTAAACCGTCTGGTTGGTACACTAATCGATGTGTTAAAAAACTCTGGTGGAGGTTAATAACTATGAAAAAAATTATGCTTACGGCAGCTTTAACAGGTGCCGGCGAAACGACAGAAAAGAATACGAATGTACCTGTTACGCCTCAAGAAATAGCTGACTCTGCTATAAAATGTGCACGTGCGGGTGCAACTGTTGCACATATACATGCGAGAGATCCTAAAACAGGTGGAATTAGTCATGATGTCGAATTTTTCAAAGAAGCAGTACGTTTGATTCGTGCAGCAGACGAAGACATTATTATCAATATTACATCAGGTGGTGGTGGAGATTTTATTCCAAATTTGGAAAATCCATATACTGCTGGAGAAGGTTCAGATATGCAAACTCCGGAAGAACGACATGAACCAGTGGGTACACTATTACCTGAAATGTGTACATTAGATTGTGGTAGTGTGAATATGGGAGACGCTGTGTATTTAAGCCCAGCTGATTGGTTGAGACAACAAGCACAACTTGTTAAAGATGCAGGTGTGAAACCTGAGCTAGAATGTTTTGATAGTGGGCATATCTCTTTTGCTAAACAATTAATTAATGAAGGTTTAATCGAAGGAGAACCAATGTTCCAATTCTGTTTAGGAATACCGTGGGGTGCTGAAAATGACGCTGAAACGATTGAGTACTTCAAGACACGTCTTCCTGAACACGCGCATTGGTCAGCGTTTGGTATTGGGAGAATGCAGTTACCAACAGTTGAAGAAGCAGCGAAACGTGGCGGTAATGTGCGAGTAGGTCTAGAAGATAATTTATATCTTGCTAAAGGTGTTAAAGCAACTAATGAACAATTGGTAGAAAAAGCGGTAGAAATACTCAAAGGTTTAGATATTGAACCGATGACGCCAGCTGAAGCGCGTGAAAAATATCAACTTAGAGATCCACAAGGAGGATTATAATGAAATTTGCAGTTGTAGGCACAGGCGTTATAGGTAGTGGTTGGATTACAAGAATGTTAGCACATGGACATGAAGTTATTGCTACGGACCCAAGTGAAGGTGCATATGAAAGAATGCTCACACAAGTGAAACAGAATTGGCCTTATGCTGAACAACTCGGTTTGGCAGAGAGTGCTTCACTGGATAATTTAACGTTTACACCATATTTAGAAGAAGCGGTTAAAGATGCGGATCATATTCAAGAAAATGTTCCTGAAATTGAGTCATTAAAAGATCAAGTACTGACAGAAATTGATTTTTACGCAAAACCAGAAGCAACGATTGGCTCAAGTACGTCTGGTATTATGCCATCAGAGTTACAACAAAATTTACAACATCCTGAACGTTTATTTGTGGCACATCCTTTCCATCCAGTATACATTTTACCATTAGTAGAAATTGTAGCTGGAAAAGCAACACTTGAATCAACATCTGTGAAGGCAGAAGAGATCTATGAAAGTATTGGTATGGACGTATTACACGTCAGACACGAAATTGAAGGACATGTTGCAGATAGATTGATGGAAGCATTATGGAGAGAAGCGCTGCATATTGTCAATGATGGTATCGCAACTACAGAAGAAGTTGATAAGGCATTTACACACGCAGCAGGGTTACGTTATGCGCAATTTGGTCCTTTCATGACATTCCATTTAGCCGGTGGTGAAGGTGGTATGCGTCACATGTTGAAACAGTTTGGTCCAGCATTGAAAAAACCGTGGACGAAATTAGTCGCGCCTGAATTGACACAAGATTTATATGATGAAGTTGTGAATGGTTGTGAAGCAGCATCACAGGGTCAAACTATGTCTGAGTTAGATCAAAAACGAAATGAGTTCTTAGTCAAAGTGAAACAGCTTGCTGAAGAATACTGGCCTGAAGATACACCATCTATGAAAAAGAAAACACAATTGTAGGAGTAGTTATATGACACAACAATTATACAAATATACAACAAAGGTAAAAGCAGCGTGGGTCGATCATAATGGTCATATGAATGATGCTGAATATAATCGAGTATTTAGTGATGCTACAGATGCATGGCTTGCTTCATTAGGATTGGATTTACAAACAATTGAACAATTACAATACACTGTATTTACATTGGAAAATCACGTGATGTATTTAAAAGAAATTAAAGTAGACACATCCATAAATGTGACTGTAGAACTATTTGACTATGACGCAAAACGATTGCATGTCTTTATGACGCTTACAGATGAAACGAATGATAAATGTGCAACGTATGAAGTGATGCTTATGGGAATGAATACAGCAGTAAATAAACCAGAAGCGTTTCCGCACATTATTCAACGTGCCATTGATAATTATGCGAGCTATGCCTCAATTCAAACCCCACCAAGTGAACTTGGACATCATATAGGTATTAAACGTAAATAAATTTTTGAATTGAGTTTGAAGCGATTGAATAAAAAGCTTTTTAGAATATACTATGAAACAAAATATTCGGTTATAAATTGTTTATTTTCAGTTATTGATGTATCTTGTTATATATAGGGTAACAATTTCAAATCCAAGTTAGATACGTGTAATGTTTGATTCAATACGGAAACATAAAGTAGGGCTATGTGTGCTCATGTTTTTACTTATTTTAGGATTTGTATAACATCCACAGGTAGCCCTATATTTATTAAGAAATATTTGAAACTGAATATGTACATAGAAAGGAATGGACGCATGTTAAGTATTAAAAACTTATCGAAAGTCTATGGTGGCGGAAAAAAAGCCGTAGATAACATATCGCTAGATGTAGAAGCTGGTGAATTTATAGCATTTATTGGTACAAGTGGGAGTGGTAAAACAACTGCTTTAAGAATGATAAATAGAATGATTGAGGCAACAGAAGGGCAAATTGCGATCAATGGGAAAGACGTGCGCAAGATGAATCCTGTAGAATTACGTAGAAAAATTGGTTACGTGATACAACAAATTGGATTGATGCCGCATATGACAATCAGAGAAAATATCGTACTAGTACCTAAGCTTTTAAAATGGTCACAAGAGAAGAAAGAAAAAAAGGCAAAAGAATTAATAAAATTAGTTGATTTACCGGAAGAATATTTGGATAGATATCCTTCTCAACTATCAGGTGGACAACAACAACGTATAGGAGTAGTACGTGCTTTAGCCGCTGAACAAGATATCATCTTAATGGATGAGCCGTTTGGTGCATTAGACCCTATTACACGAGATACATTACAAGATTTAGTGAAAGAATTACAACAAAAACTAGGTAAAACATTTATCTTTGTTACACATGATATGGATGAAGCGATTAAATTAGCAGATAAAATCTGCATCATGTCTGAAGGTCGAATTGTACAATTTGATACACCAGATAATATTTTACGTCATCCTGAAAACGATTTCGTGCGTGACTTTATTGGCCAAAACAGACTCATTCAAGATAGACCGAATATGCGTACAGTTAAAGACGCTATGATCAAGCCTGTGTCTGTACATGCTGATAGTAGTTTAAATGAAGCGGTAAAAGTTATGCGCGAACGCCGTGTTGATAGAATTTTTGTCGTTGGTAATAACAGTAGATTACTCGGCTATTTAGATATTGAAGATATCAACCAAGGATTACGTGCAAATAAAGAATTGATTGATACAATGCAACGTGATATTTACAGAGTAAGAATAGATAGTAAATTACAAGACTCAGTGCGTACGATTTTAAAACGAAATGTCAGAAATGTACCAGTCGTGGATAGCGATGGTGAGACACTTATTGGATTGGTAACGAGAGCAAACTTAGTAGATATCGTGTATGACAGTATCTGGGGCGAAGTTGATGATGAACAAAATAACAGCAAGTCACAAGATGCGATTGTAGAACCGGAAGAGGCGTCTGATCACGTGGGAGCTGATAAATAATGAAACAATTTATAGAGGAATATGGTGGTCAACTGATTTCTAAGACAGTTGAACATTTCTATATCTCAATGATCGCTTTGCTCATTGCTATCGTGGTAGCAGTCCCGTTAGGTATTTTACTATCCAAAATGAAAAGAACATCTAATATTGTTCTGACAATTGCAGGTGTATTACAGACGATTCCAACTTTAGCCGTGCTGGCGGTAATGATTCCTATATTTGGTGTAGGTAAGTTACCAGCAATTGTAGCGCTATTTATCTATGTCATCTTACCAATATTAAATAATACGGTCTTAGGTGTTAAAAATATAGATAGTAATATTAAAGAAGCAGCCACAAGTATGGGAATGACACGTTTTCAATTAATGAAAGACGTAGAGTTACCATTAGCATTGCCACTGATATTAGGTGGTATTCGATTATCATCCGTTTACGTTATCAGTTGGGCAACGCTTGCAAGTTATGTTGGTGCAGGCGGCTTAGGTGACTTTGTGTTTAACGGATTAAACTTATATGACCCATTAATGATTGTTAGTGCAGCTGTACTCGTTACTGCTTTAGCATTAATTGTAGATGTAGTATTATCATTAGTCGAAAAATGGGCCGTGCCTAAAGGGTTAAAAGTATCCAGATAACTTAAGGAGGACATTATGAAAAGAATAAAACAATATTGTATCGTTCTTGTACTGTGTCTAACAGTGTTATCTGGATGTAGTTTGCCAGGTTTAGGTGGAAATAGTTCAGATAATGAAGTTAAAATTACAGCACTTGCAACGAGTGAATCACAAATTATGTCTCATATGTTGAGACTACTTATAGAACACGACACAGATGGTAAAGTGAAACCAACATTAATCAATAATTTAGGATCGAGTACGATTCAGCACAATGCACTCGTTAACGGTGATGCGAACCTTTCGGGCGCACGCTATAACGGTACAGATTTAACAGGTGCGTTAAAAGAAGATCCAATTAAAGATCCTAAAAAAGCTATGAAAGCAACACAAGATGGTTTCCAAAAGAAATTCGATCAAACTTTCTTTGACTCATATGGCTTTGCCAACACATATGCATTTATGGTGACGAAAGAAACTGCTAAAAAATACAACTTAAATACGGTTTCTGATTTAAAAGCACATAGTGATGAGTTGAAATTAGGTGTCGATAGCTCATGGTTAAATCGTCAAGGTGATGGTTACCCAGGTTTCACCAAAGAATATGGTTTCAAATTTAATACAGTCAGACCGATGCAAATTGGTCTTGTATATGATGCGCTTCATTCTAAAAATTTAGATGTAGCAGTTGGTTATTCAACAGATGGTCGTATTGCTGCTTATGATTTGAAAGTGTTAAAGGATGATAAACATTTCTTCCCACCATATGATGCCAGCACTGTTGCGACAAATGATTTATTGAAAAAACACCCAGAATTAAAACCGACTATAGAAAAACTGCATAATAAAATTTCAACCAAAGAAATGCAGAAACTGAATTATCAAGCAGATGGTGAAGGTCAAGAACCAGCAATCGTCGCTGAGAATTTCTTGAAAGAACACAATTATTTTGAAAATGATAAGAAAGGTGGTCAGAAGTAATGGAAGGTAATTTATTACAACAATTAATTGAATATTATTCAGTAAACTTTGGCTACCTATGGGATTTGTTCATTAAACACTTATTAATGTCTGTGTATGGTGTGTTATTTGCAGCGATTGTTGGTATTCCATTAGGCATCGTCATTGCAAGATATAAAAAACTTTCATGGACAATTATTACAATTGCTAATATTATCCAAACCGTACCAGTTATTGCGATGTTAGCAATCTTAATGCTAGTTATGGGTCTCGGTCCTACAACTGTTGTGGTAACAGTGTTCTTATACGCACTCTTACCAATTATCAAAAATACATTTACAGGTATAGTAGGTGTGGATGAAAATATTAAAGATGCTGGTAAGGGCATGGGTATGACACGTAACCAAGTATTGCGTATGATTGAATTGCCATTATCACTTTCTGTTATTCTAGGTGGATTGAGAATAGCACTAGTTGTAGCGATAGGTGTTGTAGCAGTTGGATCCTTTATTGGTGCACCAACATTAGGTGATATTGTCATTCGCGGTACGAACGCAACAGATGGCACAACGTTTATTTTAGCAGGGGCGATACCAATCGCATTAATTGCTATATTAATAGATGTATTTTTAAGATTTTTAGAAAAACGTCTCGACCCATCTAATAGAACAAATAAAACGAAAAAACATAAAGCACAAACAATGAATTAAGGTAGTGATGTACTATGGCAATGTTAACAATCAATTATAATTCGAAAACGATTGGGATGCATCAGCAATTCTTAGCAATTTTACCTGAAGATCCTAGTTACTTCGATGTGTCTAATGATCCGAAACCATTAAAAACATTATTGTTGTTACATGGTTTATCAAGTGATGCGACATCCTATATGCGTTATACGAGCATAGAACGTTACGCGAATGAACATCAACTTGCGGTAATTATGCCGAGCGCAGATCACAGTGCATATACCAATATGGCTTATGGTCATAAATATTATGATTATGTGCTTGAAGTTTTTGATTATGCCCACCAAATTTTACCACTGTCTCATAAAAGAGAAGATAATTTTATAGCAGGTCATTCTATGGGTGGTTACGGTACAATTAAATATGCCCTTCTGGAAGGTGAACGTTTTGCCAAAGCATGTCCTTTGTCTGCGGCTTTTAATGCACAGAGATTAATGACATATGACTGGCATGACTATTCAGGTGCAGCGATTACAGGAGACGGAGCACAGGTTAAAGGTACTGAGTTAGATCCTTATTATTTAGTGGATGAAGCAGTGAAGCAACACAAAAACATTCCAGAGTTACTGATTATGTGTGGAACCGAAGATGAATTATATACAGATAATCAGGAATTTGTACAATATTTAAAAGAACAAGCAATACCGCATACATTTGAAGATGGACCAGGTGAACATGACTATGCTTATTGGGATCAAGCAATTCAGCGTGCAATTAAATGGTTTATCACAGCGACATAATATGGAAAATCGTTAAATCTGTGTAAAAATAAAAACTGGACTGATGAGCAATATGACTCATCAGTCCAGTTTTTTAATATTTAATTTGAAGTTACATTTGTTTCAGCCAATTCTGCTTCTAATTTACCTAGATGTCTCAACGTAGGTGTCAATGCGGCGAAGAAGAATCCTTCTTTCAATTTACGTGCTTGAGGTGCTTTTGGTGAATACGCTCGAGAACCACCATTAACCATAGATGCTTGATTTACTTCCAATAATAAATAGCCAATTGCTTTTTTGAGTTTAATTAATGCACCAAATTGATTGTCTAAATCTTGTTGTTCAATTAATGTATAAAATTCATTACGAATTTGTGTATAACGTGTTTCATATGCCTCAACATCATACTCTAAGAATTGGTTAATACCATTTTGCGCATTAGAAAATTTATGAATTAAATCTAACGAAGCACGTACAGAACCAAGTGCAATAGGTATTTGTAATGCGACAAACTGTGGTCGAATTGCTGATGCAAATGTTTTGGCATCATGTGTGATAATTTGGTCTTCTGGGATAAGGACTTCAGACATTTCCACGCCAAAAGTGGCAGAGCCATTTACCCCTAGGAAGTTGGATTTTTCATCCAAGGTAATGCCATTTTGATTTGCACGTACGATGAACATAACGAGTTCATCATCATCGTCAGATTTAGAAATTGCGCCGAAATAATGATCAGGACCGATATTACTTACTGCTGGGAGCTTACCATTTACATAAAACTGACCATCTTGGTAATGGTGTGTTAAATTGAATGACTCTAAATCGTTAAATGACTTCATAGGATTTGATAGACCAGTAGCTCCAAATATTTCACCTGTAAGCAATGATTGTTGTAAATCATGGTTTAGATGTGGTTGGTCTGCATGTTTTAAATATGTTGAAAATGCAAGTTGGCACCACAAGCAAAATCCAGTAGTTAAACAAGATTTAGATACGGTTTCAATCACTTTTACATTGTTGTTGATATCATTTTCTTTAAAATAACCTTCTTTAAACAAAGTTTGGATAAAGTTTTTCGGATAATGTGTGCTTGTATCAATCTCTATTAAATATGGATCTAATTCGTTTTCAATAAGTGTTTCTAAACTCATATATAACGCTCCTTTATTCTCCAAATCGTTTTAGTATTAATTTTTCTAGATAACTAATGAACCTATCAATTATGAAACCAAATAGCCCAATGAAAAAGATTGCTGACAGTACATCTTCTAGGTTTAACATGTTTCGTGCATCAACGATTAAAAAACCTAAACCAGATTGCGCACCAATCATTTCACCAGAAACTAAGAATATCCAACTCGTACCGACTGCCATATGGATGCCGCCCATAATGTGTTTGAATGCCCCCGGAAACAGAATATGTTTATACAGTTGCCATCCAGTTACATTTAAATTCGCAGCGATTTTTAAGTATTGTGGTTCAACATTTCGAATACCTTTGATTGTATTAAACACAATAGGGAAGAACGCAGCGATAAATATAATCGCCATTGCTGGTAAGCTGCCAATACCAAACCATAAGACTACAAAAGGTGACCATGCAATAGGTGAAATAGGTCTGATGAGTTGTAATAGTGGTTCAATAGCATCGAACAGGGTGTTACTACGTCCGAGCAAGAAACCCACAGGTACACCGATGATGATAGCTATAATAAAACCAATGAAAAAACGAAATAAACTAATGGCTAAATGTGTGAATATTTCCCCGGAAATAATGAAGTGCCAAATACTCTTAGCTACAAGTAGAGGGCCAGGAAGGAGGATTGGTTGATAATGACCAATCCAAATGACACATTGCCATAGCAATAGAAAAATAATAAAACTAATGATGGGTAATGTTATTTTTTTAGTTAATGTATGTGTCATGTCACACTATCCCTCCTTGTATAAAGAATCATCGACGAAGTCGTTGTAATCAGGTGTTTTAAATAATTGATGTTCGTTCACTAAACGTGTGATTTTGTGATATCCAGACTTTTTAAGGCTTAAATCGCCGTATGAAGTCCACTTGGCAGATTGCTCTAGTACTTTACGCTTTTGTTTAAAGTGTTTATCCATCACATCAACGCTTTGTTTTTTATCATTCATTTTATAACCAGCTGTTTTATAATCAGACATAAATGCTTGTGCTGTTTGACGATGTTGTTTAATTAAGTCGGATCGAAGTACTAAGGCACAACAATAAGCATCAGGAATCACATCGCTACCATGTTTTAAAGTATGACCTTTACCCAGTTTTTCGCCTAATGCACCAAAAGGTTCAGCCACAGAATAACCTGAAATACGTCCTTCGTTGAGTGCAGCTGGCATCTCAGCTGGTGCCATTTCATGATAGTTGAAGGTTGAGTTGCTTAATTTAAGTTGTTTTCTCATTTCTTCCAATAATAAGTAATGTGTTGAATATCGATGTGGAATTGCAAAACTGTATGAATCATGGTTATGAAAATCATCTGTGCTTTTTCCTTTTTGTCCCATAATGACATTACCTTCATGATGTCCGAGTGCGACTGCTTTAATATTTGACCCTTTTTCTTTTGATTTCATTGCAAGTTCAATCAAGGTTGATGCGCCATCAATTTTACCGCTATTTAAAGCGTCCATGAGGTCTGGCCAATTATTAAAACGTACAAGTTCGAGTTTATAATCAGCGTGTTTTGTTTGCTGTTGAATTTGCTGTGTCATCATCAAATTTGCAGAATGCGTAATGGGAAGGTAACCAATTTTGATAGTTTTTTTATTGTGTGCAGTTTGTTGCGTATGGTTACTACCACAACTTGCTAATATAAAGATGAATATTAATGAAAGGACGAGGATTTTTTTCATGACTTACCACTCCTTATAAATAATATTCTGGTTCTGCCATATGATGATTGAGTGCGAATTTTTCCATAATTGCATTTCGAATGTTTAATAAATGACCATCATTACGATTTCTAGGATGCGTGGCTTGAATATCATATTGACTAATGATTTCACAGCCATCCCCGAGTAATACAACTTTATCGGACAGATAAATTGCTTCATCTATATCATGTGTGACTAATAGAATTGTTGCATTTGTTTGTTTTTGCAACTGAATGAGTTGATCTTGCAAGTTATAACGTGTAAAGGCATCCAATGCGCCCAAAGGTTCATCCAATAAAATGACATTGGGTTGATGTACTTGTGCTCTACAAAGTGCGACACGTTGTTTCATACCACCAGACAAAGACTCTGGAAATAAATGGCCTTTATCTTTTAAATCCACACTTGTTAAATGTTGATTGATATAACTATTGCTTACATTTTGAGATAATCCAATGCGAATATTGTCATTGATATTTTTCCAAGGTAAAAGATTATGGTGTTGAAAGATCATTAAACAATCAGGAGATGGTGCAAGTTTAGTGTGACCGCCGATAACCACATGTCCTGATGAAGGTGTTAAGAAGCCACCTATGATATTTAATAGAGTTGATTTACCACAACCACTTTTACCTATAAACGTAACAATCTGATTTTTATTGATATTCAGTTCGAAATCATTAATAACTTTATGTTCACCAAAATGGTGTTCAATATGATTAATATGAATCAAGTACGACACCTCATTATTCTTATCGTTTTAGTAGGTTTTATATTTATACGAAAGGGGACGGGATAGAAATCAAATTTGTTCAATGTGATGTCTTGGTCCCGCCCCCTAAATAAAATAGTGAGCAAAAGCTAATATCTAAATATATAGTAGTGTGCTCAATTACAATAGCTAAGGCTATTGCATAAGAACTACTAATCTTAATTTCATTAAGAAAGTAGTTCTTTATATTTTCTCGATATCATCAATAGGTGTATCAACTGCTTGACGTGCGCGACGTACTGCATCTTCATCTGGCGCATCGTACATACAAATACATTTCGTCATATCTTCACACACATAAGTTCTTTGGAATTGTACTTCAGGTACTTCTTCATAGTGGACAGAATTTTTCTTCTTACGTGCTAAATATTGATCCATTGTAATACCTTCTGGAATATTCCATGTTACAAGGTAATCAATTTTAGGATCTCCTTTTTTAACGTCTTCTAATTCTTTACCAACTAAGCGTACTTCTTTAACAAGATTAATATTAATTGAGGCGTCTTCTAAGAATTTTTTAGCTTCTGTATCATCATTTGCTTCTACAATAAAATAACCATGTGTTAAATCTTCGGTTGCTTGGACTTCAATTAACGTTGGAATGTCACCTGTTGTTAATTGTGCTGCTTTACTTTCTAACTCTGATTTATTTGAGGCAAAGCTCAAATCATTTGCTTCTAGTAAATATAATGTCATAAATCCGAACCTCCAAATTTAATAATAGAATCATAATACAATAATTCTTATCGGGTTACAAGGATATGATATAAAGTAATTTTAATTTTCTGATAAATTATAAAAAATATAATTAGTAAAATATAAATTTCTAGCGATTGCTGAACTAGAAACTAGATTTTTAAAATAATAGATATTTTCATGACACTTCAATTGCTAATAAAATTGGAAACATATTATAATTTAGAAAACGTTTACATTAGGAGTTCGTATTGTGACAAAATCATTATGGCAGTCGTATGAAAATCGAGCAACGTTACTTAAAAGCTTAGTAAAACATTCAACAGTGACAAATAGCAAAGGGGAGTTAACTTTTTTCAAATTTGTAAAACAACTGTTATTACAACTTAAATATTTTCAAGCTCATCCATCACATATATTCCTTGAGACTACCGAAGATGATAAAGAAGCAGTATTAGCATTTTATCAAGCGCCGAAATCAACGAAGACGATTGTGTTAATTAGCCATTATGACACAGTTGATGTTGAAGATTATGGTTCATTTTCAGAATATGCATTTGATCCAGATGCTTTAAGAACTGCTTTTTTGAAAAATAGTAGTTATATAACTGTGGATGCACTAAAAGATTTAAAAGATGACACGTATCTATTTGGGCGTGGCGTTATGGATATGAAAGCAGGGCTAATGTTACATCTATCACTCATAGAATTAGCCAGTATTGAGGGGTGGGATATCAATTTAATCTTGGTAACAGTGCCTGATGAAGAAGTTAACTCTTCTGGAATGAGACAAGCAGTAAAAGCGATTGCTGATTTAAAACAACGTTACCAACTAGACATTCAATTACATTTAAATAGTGAACCAACTTTTCAACAAGCTAGTGCCGATGAACATCACTATATTTATTCTGGTTCAATAGGAAAAATCATGCCAGGCGTATTGTGTTATGGTAAAGAAACGCACGTTGGCAATCCTTTGGACGGACTCAGCTCTAACTATATGATGAGTTATATCAATCAAGCTATTGAGTATCAACGGTTGTTTAAAGAAACATTTGAAAAGGAAACTACACCTTTACCGGTATCATTGATGACACGTGATATCAAACAAACTTATGATGTTCAAACACCGTTTAGGACAGCAAGTTTATATAATATGTTTTTATTTCAACAACAACCAGGTGAGTTATATAGACAGTTTATAGATACGGTGATCCGAGCAACAGAGCGATGTGAAAGTGATTGGTTATCTGTATTAGAAGACGAAGGTGTTGATTTTGATAAGAAAATTAAGGTGCTTACATTTGAGCAATTAAAACAATATGCAATACAGCAACATGGTGAGACGATTGTAAGTAGAGCAATTCAGGAAGTATTACAACAAACTAAAGAATGTCATTTGCAAAGTATTTATGTTACAGATAAATTGATGCAAATGTGTAGAAACATAGCACCGGCTGTGGTGACATTTTTTACAACACCGTATTATCCAGCTGTAAATAGTTCATATAACGAAAATATAGAACAATCAATTGAATTGGTACGTAATACGCTGCAAGATGAATTTCAACGCAAGTCGGAACGTGTACACTACTTCAATGGTATTAGTGACAGTAGCTACTTAAACTTTGATGGTGATATGTCACAAATGAAAGTTTACGCACAAAATACACCGAATTTTAATGAAACATATACGATACCATTTGAAGATATACAAAGAATTAGTGCGCCTGTGTTATTATGTGGCCCTATTGGGAAAGATGCACATCAAGTGAGTGAACGTGTACATAAACAAAGTGCATTTATGGAAATGCCAAGGGTTTTAGAAGTAGTAATTAAATCATTTATTTAACATTCTAGTTGTTCAGCTATTTTATTAATTTGATATCGGTTGAGGGACAAAGATGTTTACGATATATTAAAAATATGTAAAAATATTGCCCATAAGAAAACTGGAGTGGTAAACGAATGATAGATGCATATAAAGAGTTTTGGACAAGATATATAGATTTTAAAGGTACCTCTAATCGTTTGGAGTTTTGGACACCGGTATTAATACATATTATTGGTATCTTTGTCATTGGACTCATTGGGATTATCTGTTTTATATCGGGCATTTTTATTGTGGCTGTACTTTTATCAGCTTTAGTGGGTATCTTTGCGCTTGCAATTGTTGTGCCAATGATTGCTGTGACATTGCGTAGGTTCTATGATGCTGGTAGGAAGCGGATGACAGCGATTATATTAATTGCATTGTCGGTAGTAGTGAATATCTCATTTGATATTATTCAAATTAATAGTATCGCGATTTCACTAAATATTATTTCATTAATTTGTACAGTTATTCTAATTATTGAAACATTATTGCCTACGAAACATGTGGATGATGCCGAATTAAAATGGCTATAATTTAGCAATAATGATTTGATAAAGTTAGCAACAGAGAAGAAAAGTACATTGAAATACTATGGTTTTACTTATCTATATAACAATATTTATCGGAGCGTAAACAGGAAGCCTTGTTAGACAACGAGGTTGCTGTTTCGCTCCTTTTTTATATTTAAGGTGTGACTATAAAAAATATATTTTCTGAAAATTCATTGTATTTTAAAAATGCATATCTATAATATAACTATAAGGAGGGATTTATATTATGGAATGGTTAAAATTAATCGGAATATTAATTATCATTTTAGGATTTTTATTTAAGATGGATACAATTGCAGTTATTTTAATAGCAGCAGTCGTCACAGGGCTTGTGTCTGGTCTAGATTTATATGCGATTTTAGAAACATTAGGTAAAGCATTTGTAGATAATCGTTTAGTAACTTTATTTATTTTAACGTTACCAATGGTTGGTTTGATTGAAAGATTTGGTTTGAAAAAGCAAGCATCAAACATGATTGGCAAGGTGAAAAGTGTAACGAGTGGTAGGCTATTGACGATTTATTTAGTTATTAGAGAAATCGCTGGCGTTGCTTCTATTCGTATTGGAGGTCATCCTCAATTTGTACGTCCATTAATTAATCCAATGGTCCAAGGAGCATTAAAAACACGTTATAACTTGAAAGATGAAGAGGTCGATCCACAAGATGTTGAAAAAATTAAGGCACAAGCATCTGCAATGGAAAATTATGGTAACTTCTTTGGGCAAAACTTATTTGTAGGCGCAGCAGGTATCCTACTTATGGTTGGAACATTCCAATCTTTAGGCATCAAAGTTGATGCAGTACAACTTGTATTAGCATCAGTACCAATTGCATTGATCGTACTCGTGCTCGTTTGGATTAATAATATTAGGTTTGATAAGTATTTAGACAAAAAATATAGTGCAAAGCAGGTGAAGCAAGATGAGCGAAGCAGTCTTAAATAATATTTTAGAGCTATTTTATATTTTAATAGGATTACAATTGCTTTATACGGCATTGCGAATCTTAAAATCTTCATCACATCAGAAAAAATATGGAACGGCATTATTTTGGATACTTCTAGCAGCAACATTTATGATTGGTCCATACATACCAAATGTGATAAATGGCATTTTTATTTTAATGATGGGGGCACTTACATTATTTAAACAAGTTACGATTAAAAATATCATTGATGTGACGGAACAAGAAGGAGAGCAAGGTGCACATAAATATGGCAATAAATTATTTATTCCAGCTATTATCTTAGCAGTGTCTGCAATTGCTGTATCAAACTGGACGCCTTTAGGTGGAGCCATTGGATTAGGTGTTTCTTCTATTCTTGGACTTATAGCGGCTTATATTGTAATCAAACCTAAGATGAAATATGTTTTTTATGATAGTGACCGTTTAACACAACAAATCGGGACAGTAGGTATATTACCTCAATTTTTAGCAGCACTTGGCGTATTATTTACCGTAAGCGGTGTTGGCGACGTTATTTCTAAAGGTATTTCAAGCATCTTGCCAGAAGGAAATCATTTAATAGGCGCTACAGCTTATATTTTAGGTATGGTATTGTTTACGATGCTTATGGGTAATGCATTTGCAGCATTTACAGTGATAACAGCTAGTATAGGTATTCCATTTGTGATTGCACAAGGTGGAGACCCTGTGATAGCCGGAGCTTTAGCTATGACAGGTGGTTTTTGTGGAACACTTTTAACACCGATGGCAGCAAATTTTAACACGTTACCGGTGGCATTATTAGAAATGAAACAAGAATTTGGTGTAATTAAAGCACAAGCACCGATCGCAATTATAATGATTTTAGTTCATATCGGATTGATGTATGTTTGGGCATTTTAAATAGATAATAGAAAAAAAGGAGGCCATTTATAGATGAGAATTTTAGTAACTGGTTTTGATCCATTTGGTGGCGAAAAAATTAATCCAGCATTGGAAGCGGTAAAATTATTACCTAATGACATTGCGGGGCATGAGATTAAAAAGCTAGAAATACCTACAGTTTTTCATAAAAGTAAGGATGTCATACAGTCGCATTTACAACAATCTCAATATGACATTGTGTTAGCAATTGGACAAGCGGGAGGCAGATATGAAATAACGCCAGAGCGCGTAGGTATTAATATCGATGATGCTCGTATTCCAGATAATGAGGGCAATCAACCTATTGATGAACCTATTCAGCGAGAGGGAGAAGCGGCTTATTTTTCAAATTTACCTGTGAAACGTATGACAGAATCTATGAAAAAACAAGGGGTACCAGCACGATTATCTAATACAGCGGGTACGTTTGTCTGCAATCATATTTTATATCAATTAGGCTATTTACAGGCAACACAATTTCCAGATATCAAATTTGGTTTTATACACGTGCCTTTTATTCCAGAACAAGTCACTGACAAACCTGAAAAACCATCTATGTCGGTAGATACAATTTCTAAAGGATTAAAGGCTGCATTGGAAGCAATTGTTAAATATGATGACGATATCAAGGTAGCTTTGGGCGAAACGCATTAATTCTCAAAATACAGTTCAAAGAAAAAGTGAAAAACCTGGGACACGCAGTGGTCTCAGGTTTTAGTTTGTTTAGTTATCATGTTCTGTACGAATAAAATCCATACGTACTTCTTGGTATGTTTTACCAAAAAATGTGGGCTGTTTCTGTGTCGTTTTTTTAAAACCGATTTGTTCATAAAATTGTATCGCTTGTGCATTTTCTTCTACAACCCATAACGTGACATTGTCTGGGTATGACAATTCTAAGGCGCGCTGTGTAAGTGCATATCCAATCATGTGCTTTTGATAGGCTTCTAAAAGGTACAACGCATAAATTTCGCTCCAGTCATCAGAGTCAGATTCAATTTTAGTCTTGCCATATGTTATAAATCCTACGATTTCATGATCGACTGTAGCTACCAGTGTAGGAAGGTTGTGAAGAGAGGACTTTTGGATAAATTGTGCTTTATCTAGATTCTCCAAGTAGTCGTTTACTGCAATATGATTGTATGTTTTTAACCAACTTTCATAGTGAACACGTGCTTTACCTTGTCTGTCTTCCTCAGTAAGAGGTCTGATTGTAAATTCCATAGAATGCCCCCTTTACATACTAAATTAATAGTATTATATCATCATTATTTTTAGAAAAGAAATTTTTCAATTATAAATAATATGAAATATCAAAGAAAAGTGGTCAACCATTAAAGTAGGAGATTTAATGATTGACCACTAAGGGGGTTATGAATGATTAAGTACTATTATTTTAAAATTTTAAGTATCTTGAGTGATTGATGTAGCGTTTAAATGTTCTTGTAATTTTTGAGCTTCAGATCGTGCAAGCTTTCCATAATAAGCATGTGCAAAATGCATTTGAATAATCAAGAATAAACCACCAACAGTCCAATACAGGCCTAATGCTGAGGCAGAATGTAATGAAATATAAGTTATAAATATCGGTGATAATATCATTAGGACATAATGTGTTTTACGTTGATCTTTTGGGTAATGAATTGCATTTACAAATGGTTGGAAAAAGTAAACAACTGCCGCGATTAATGATATCCAAAGATTAGGTTCTGTTAAATCAAACCATAAAAAATCAGGATATGTTTCTATACCACCGCCACTTGGAAATTTCAATGTAATGATTAGTCCATATAAAATAGGTAATTGAATTAAAATCGGTAAACAGCCGATGACATTTTTTAACGGATTGATATCATATTGTTTATATGTAGCCATTAAATCCTTATTGGCTTCAAGTTTCGCTTCTTGCGTTTCAGCATTTTTAATTTTTTCTTTTAGCTGATCGATTTGCGGTTTTACAATTTTTGTTTTTTCACGCATCATGTGCATGTTTTTCACCTGTATAACCATGAAAGGCAGTAAAAAGACTCTGATAATCAATACAATCGTAATAATTGCTAGTCCGTAATTTTCACCATATAAATGGCCAAGTCCATGCAGTAACATATCTATTGGATGTACAAAGATTGCATTGAAGACATTACTGACTTGTGTTTGTGATTGGTCGCAAGCTGTTAAAAATATAGGAAGCAATAAAACTATAAGCCATCTCCAACGCATGATAAATTTCCTCCAATTAATCGTTTAATAAATATAACTTTAACACAATTGAATGTTGTCTTTAAGCATTTTTAAATAAATATTTATAATATTATTTACATTTATTAGGTGTAAAAAGAAAAAATCTCATAGCACCTGTCCAAAATTCTGTAGACAAATGTATGAGATTTATTGTTATTTTTTAGCTAAGATAATTTCATTATAGTTTATATTTTCACGTACTTGAGCAGCTACTTTAGTATCAATTTTATTGTGTTGAATGAGTTTATCAAGTATAGCTCTTTGCATGTAAAGTGCTTCAAATTTGTGTTCGATAGCCATAGCATCGGGTGTTTGATGACGTTGATTACGATGCTTTCTAAATTTATGAAGCCTATTGTAGTATTGATTTAACACTGCACTTACCTCTAACACATTATCTTTAGTTTGCTCAGATTTAACGCGCAATGCAACATTGTGATGAACGATACGCATGACTTTGGTAACTTCTTGGAAATTTGATTTAAAGTCTTTTATTTCCGAGGATGATACATGCTTTTTAGCTCTAAAGCGTAGAATCAGCATTTTAATAACCATTTTTAGCTTATGGATCATTGTCGATTCCTTAAAATGTTTAGAAGTTTCAAGTGCTGAACGATAATTTAAAATAGTTTGGCGGTTTACTTTATTTTGTTCTACTAAACGTTCAAGAGTTTCAGTTTCTTCCTCAGTAGAAATTTCTTCGAGTCTATGTAACTCTTGTGTATTTTTATCTTCTGGAGTCATTTGCAGTAAAAAGGATAATTCATCAAAGTAATCAGAAATAACGGAATTATAGTTTTCAGATGTTTGTTCTTTAGATTTTTCTTTAAAATGTTTAATGACATGTTGAACAATGTATAGTTTTGCTGCAGCATAACTCATAGAACTTGAAGTTACACGTTGCTCAGAAGGTGTGATTAATGGCAAGATAATTTGTGCCATCACTAAACTGATAATCACCATTAAAGATGCGATAAATAATAAATCATTTTTATAAGTAAACGGTTGTTGTTGTGCTAGAAGTGTGGGTAATGTTAAAGCCATAGACAATGAAATTGTTCCATGAATACCACACATCGTCATAATAAATGCATAATGCGCGCGTTTGGGTGCAGGTTCCTCTTCATCATTGAGATATGATTGAATATTATTTGGATAGTAGAACTGTTTGAACAAAATGAATACCCAGATAAAACGGAAAACATAAATGGCCAAAGCAATGAGTAATGTAGTGATAATTAAAAATTTAATATTTTCGGGTTCATGTTTTACAATTTCAGAAACAACTTTAGGAATAATATAACCTAATACGACAAAGACAAATCCATTTAAAACATAGCTAAGTGTATTCCATATTTGGTTATAATTCATCTGTAACTCAGTTTGTGCACGAATCAATCGATCACGCTCAAAGCCATGAATCAATCCTGCAATAACGACAGCAATAATGCCCGATGCATGCAGTATTTCAGCGATGAAATAAACGGCAAATGGTGTGAGTAACTGTATGAAAATCATCGTATTACCATCTTTAAGCCCTTTGTTCATTGATAGATAAATGCGTAAACGAACAATCATAAATCCAAAAATAGCACCAATTAAAATGCCTAAGATTGTTGAAATGATAAATTGTTCAATCGCATCAAATGCAGAAAATGCACCAGTAACAAGCGCAGTTACTGCAATTTTAAAAGATATAATCCCTGCTGCGTCATTTAAGAGAGATTCTCCTTCAAGAATCGAAAGCGCGCCTTTAGGTAAAATTTTACCTTTTGTTATGGCTTGTACAGCAACTGCATCAGTAGGACATAAGATTGCAGCGATAGCGAAAGCGGCAGGCATTGGTAAATCAGGCCAAATCCATCCTATAAAATAACCGACACCAATTACAGTAGTGAAAACAAGTGCCATCGCCATTAAAATAATGGGTTTACGATATTCTAATAATTTCGCTCTGGAAACATGTGTACCTTCAACAAATAGTAAAGGCGCTATGACTGCCATCATGAATACTTCTGATTCAAATTCAAAATGTATCGGTATCGGTAAGACATAAAGGCAAACACCTAATCCAATTTGAACAAATGCCATAGGTATTTTAGGGAATTTATTATGTATAATTGAACTGATAATGACCGCAATTATAAAAATTAAAAATGCTTCTAATAATAACATACATACTCCTTGATTCATTTTAGTTATTTTATATTACCATTATACAAAAACCATAGATAGTAATAAATTGAATATGCTGAAATATAATGTGTTTGAAGTTTTTTATAGTGAAGCGCATCATTTCAATGCGAGTGGCTTAATATGTCATAATTATCTTGTTAAGAAAAAAGAGGATAGTGATTAAAATGAAGATTGGTGTTATATCTGATTTACATATAGACAGACACAAGTCACTAACACCTGAAGATTATGTGGAAGTTTTAGTAGAGGTGTTAAAGCAAAGAGAAATTGAGTTATTGTTGATAGCTGGCGATATATCGAACCATTATCAATTGACATACCAGTTTATAGAAGCAATCGAAACACAGGCGCAAATCAGTGTTCGTTTTATACCTGGGAATCATGATTTTTGGTCAGCAGATACAGATATCACATCACAGGAAATATTAAACTATTACATGCAATTAGATACTTGTCTCATTGGGAAACCCTACCATATTAATGAATCATGGGCGATTGTAGGGAATACAGGTTGGTATGATTATACATATGCCAGTCCAAAATTTTCACTTGAACGGATTGAACGTAGGAAATATTATGGTGCAACGTGGCAAGATAAAGTGAAAATCGATTGGCCTATGGATGATCGAAAACTATCAGAGATTGCAGCAAGTCAGACGCGTAAAGATTTAGATCAAGTGAAAGATAAAAATGTTATCTTGATGACACATATTGTGACACATCCAAAATTTGCAGTGCCTATGCCGCACAGAATATTTGATTACTTTAATGCATTTATAGGTACGTCAGATTTTGATGAAATTTATGATGAATACCCAATTCAATATAGCATTATGGGACATGTTCACTTTAGAAATGTATTTGAGGAAGCGGATATTACTTACATTTGTCCATGCTTAGGATATCAGCGTGAGTGGCGTTCGAATAAAATCAAACAAGAAATGAACCATGCATTATATACCATTGAAATATAATGCATGGTTCTATTTATATTTGTGTGAGTGTGTACCTTGGATATGGAAACTTAAACGTCCGGGTGCATCATAACTTTGTTCAAGTTTGTGTTTTTCAATCTTAATTAATTGATATTTATTTGGAATAAGGGCAGGGACGACAATTGATTTTCCTAAATGCGACCAAAGAGGGTCAATGTAATAGTAATGTGTGTCATCATACCCAACGAATACGGTAACATGGATATTTGATACGAGTTGCATTGGTTCGTTGTCCAATTTATAAGTACGTCGATAAGGTCTTTTACCTAATACAGTATGGTAAATGACTACGGGTTGGCCTTGGTCAATGATGTCACAAAGTTCAGCTAATGTTTGACCTGTACTGTCGACGATGTGCGGAGTATAGTGTTTAAGATGAGGCACAAGCGCCGTTGGGAATATCGTTTGATGATGCCCTAATTTAATGAATAAGTGATGGCCAACATAGCCTTTATATGGATTGTTTTTATGCTTTGGCCAATGTTTCATAATTTGTGTAGCAGGTATTTTATGGTGATTAAATTGTAAAATCATGGCTGCAGAAACACCTTCACATCCCATGATCATGGGGATAGGAAATAATTGGCTGATTGGCTTCACAGATAAAATATTTGATGTCATGATGTTCTCCTAATTCTTCTTGCTCAAAAATAGTTGAGCACATTTAAGTGTTATTATTATATATCTATTTTTAACGCTTGCCTATTAAGATGCTTAAATATAAAAACAATCTTTTAAAATAGATATTATGAATGTATTTTGGTTATAATAGCAAAAAAGAGGGGTGGAGAAACATATGGAATATAGAATAGAAACTTTGCCAACATTGTCTGTTATTGGGGAAAAGAAAGCATATGCGACAGGTCAAAAGGCGCAAGAAAATATTTTTATGTTTTGGATGGCATTTGATGAAAGTGGTAAAAAAGAGCAACTCATTCAATTAGGAGACGATCAACTGCCTGGTTTACTTGGCGTTTGCATGCCGCAAGAAAATGGAGAAATGCATTATTTAATAGGGGTCACAAGTGAAGCTATGAATGCAAATTGGAATCAAATAGAATTAGTAGGCGGCCGTTATCTCGTCTTTGATGCTGTAGGCCCTGTACCAGAATCTATTAAAAAGGCGATGCAAACGATTAATAGAGACATTTTACCAAATCTGGATTATGAAATACGACATGCTCCGTTTTTTGAGTTTTATAAAGATGGGGAAATTAGAGAAGACGATTATGTCACTGAAATATGGTTGCCTATCGTTTAAAATTGGGCGAGGCTTGTATATGAGCTTCAGCACAGGTAAATTTAACGATCTGAGTCATCTTTTCCGAGGGAAAGATGACGAAATGTCCTATGAGAAAATGTGATTTTTGACCACTGCTATTTTCTGTCTATAGCATCATTTTTTATTGAATCGCATTACAATAAATGGTATTATTACATTAAGAAAACGTGTTGTTTCAACATGCTTTTCTAAAATTAGACAAAGAAAACACCTAGTTTGATTATGACTAACTAACTAGGTGTAAAAACATAGCAACATATTAGTGAGCTCTGAAACTCAACATATGTTAATCATTACAGCCTATTTTAGGTGCTCTCGTTAATGCCGTAACGAGGGCTATTTTTTTGTGTTTTTAGATAAGATGACTGTTAAGTACATAGTACCCACAACACATAAAGATATAGAGACATAAATATCTAAATTTATTATGATCATCATATATTATCACCTCAAATCATTACAGGTTTAACAGCTGAGAATGACTGACATATGATTTAAATAATAAAAGTGATCAGAAACGGAATGTTAGACGATCTGATCACTTTTTTGATTTATGCTGATTTTTTCAATATCACGGATTTTAATAAAATTTCTAGAACGACAATTAAAATAGCGGTTATGCATAAAATAATAATGTATGGCATGATACTGTATTCACCTTTTAAGCCAACAAGTGGGGACATCATCCCACCTAAGATAAATTGGAAAAGGCCGAGTAAACTTGAAGCATTACCACTTCCTCCAGTACGAGACTCCATAGCTAATGTAAAACTAAGTGGTCCTATACCTGTGACTGGACAAACATTTAAGAAAAATGCAATGACTAAAACCCATATTGGCAAGTGTAAAACGAGTGCGAAACAAATGAGTACCACTCCAATAAGTTGAATTACTGTTAGGCAAATAAGTAATACGTATCGATTGATATATTCTACAAGAAATGCAGTTAGCTGGCTCATGATGATAAGACCAATACCATTAATTGCAAATAAAATACTAAATTGTTGCGGCGTCATGTCATAGATTTTTTGAGTAATAAAGGGTGCAGCCGAAGCGAAACTAAATAACATGACGTACGTAAGCCCTTGTAATATCATAGGGATGATAAAAGCTGGTTTCTTTAATAAGTAGCCAAAGTCTTTAAAAATTTTAGAGAAATTAAGTTTAGCAAGTTCTGTACTTCGTGTTTCTTCCATTTTTAAGAAGGCAAATATCAAAATTGCCAAGCTAACAATAGTTAAAATAAGAAATATTGCTTGCCAGTTAGCGATACTTAAAGCATATCCACCTACTAATGGAGCAATAATTGTGATTATGCCATTGACTACGAGTAAGGAGGCGAGTCCTTTGGCTAAGGTTTTCCCTTTGTGTTTATCTCCGATAGAAGCTTTAGCAATGACGATAGCACCGCCACCCGTTAAACCTTGGATAAGGCGTATTATTAATAAAATTGATAAAGATGTGGTAAATACAGCTATCAGTGATGCAATGACATAGAGTGAAATAATGATTAATGCAATTTTTTTACGACCATATGCATCTGATAAAGGTCCGAAAATGAATTGTCCAATTGCTAAACCAATCATCGCAAATGAAAGTGTAAGTTGTACTTGAGAAGTCGTCGTTCCAAAATCACTTTGAACACTTGGTAATGAAGGGACATACATATCTATAGTTAAAGGTCCAAACGTTGTCATAATGCCCAACATTATAATGACCATTACCGGTAGTTGGCGATTAGAAGTTTTGTCCATGAGAAGTACTCCTTTATTTTCATTTATATAAGTTTTTATATGTAATTTGTTTATAGTAACTCAATTATTATCGCACACGAAATTATAAATGCAATGGCAAAAATATATAGCGGTAATGTGAAATTTGTAGCGCGATAATACTTTGATATGTATTATTATATAGTGTGATAGGTAAAATTAAAGATTCTTGAAATGTAATATTATGAAAACGACTTTATTATGAAGCGACCGTAGATTCAGAGTCGTTTTGTATATAGTAATGATACAGAATTGGATTAATAAATGAAGGAGTAATAAGATGACGTTAAGTAAAACCCAATACGAAATAATCAAATTTATAATTGTAGGCGGGATTAACACCTTAAATTACTATATTGTATATTTAATATTGCTAAAATTATTAGATGTAAATTATTTAGTAAGTCATATTAGTGGGTTTATAGTAAGTTTTATCATTTCCTACTATTTGAACTGTTATTTTGTTTACAAAGTAACGCCAACACTAAGAAAATTCATTAAATTCCCATTGACACAAGTAGTTAATATGGGAATGCAGACCTTGTTATTATACATATTTGTTCAGTGGTTCCATATTTCATCGGTAATTGCGCCATTTGTAGGTCTGATTATTACGATACCGATTACGTTTATATTGTCTAAATATTTATTGAAAGACTGAATTTTTATATACCAAATCTTATTTTTAAGGTTTGGTATTTTTCGATTTTAATTAGTTATTTAAGTTGTTTTTAGGTAAGGCTAAACAAATAATTAAAATAAAAATATTAAATAATTTTAAAATAAAAAATGTTGTAAATAGGTTTGCGATGGTTCATAATATATAGTCCAATACCAATTAAGGTGGCATAGAACATGACACAAAATGAAAATTTAAAATTAGCACAAAAGGGTGCATATTTAAGTTTAGTTGTTTATATCATTCTTTCTATTCTAAAATTCATCGTAGGCTATGTCTATGATTCAGCAGCAGTACGTGCAGATAGTTTAAATAATATGACCGATATTATTGTTTCGTTAGCAGTAATTGTTGGTTTAAAAATCTCAATTAAACCTGCAGATAAAAATCATCCATATGGACATCTTAAGTCAGAAAATATTTCAACATTACTTGTTTCTTTCATTATTATGTTTGTAGGTATTCAAGTTGTAATTGAAAACTTTCCTAAAATCTTTTCCAATGAGCATGCAACGCCCAATGCTATAACAATCTATGTCAGTATTATCAGTGGTATCATCATGCTGCTTGTGTTCTTCATTAATCAAAAGTTGGCCAAACGCACGAATAGCAGTTCCTTAAATTCAGCAGCTAAAGATAATTTATCGGATGCTTTAGTCAGTATTGGTACTGCAATTGGCTTAGTATTTACACAGCTAGGTTTCCCTATCCTAGATACTGTATTGGCCACAGTGTTAGGTTTATTAATTATTTATACGGGCTTTGGTATATTTAGAGAATCTATCTTCACGTTGAGTGATGGTTTCAACGAACAAGAATTAGAAGATTATAAGAATGATATTTTAGAAATAGACGGAGTAATTGATGTTCAATCTATTAAAGGACGTTATCATGGAAGTAGTATATTTGTTGATGTGACAATCGTTGTAGATTCTTATTTAACACTTGAAGATGCACATCATAATTGCGATAAAGTAGAAAATCATATGCATGGTAAAGGCATTTCTTCTGTTTATGTACATCCTGAACCTGCATCTATTCAATAAAAGTTTCATAAAAAAAAGCGAATCCATAATGAATTGGATTCGCTTTTTTTATATTATAAATGATATGAAGTAGGATGTACTTACCACCAGCCGTTAGCTAAACGGAAGTCAATTGCTGCATCAATTGAACCATAACGCTCTTCAGCGTATTTAATCATACCTTTTGTTTGTTCTTCTACAGATCCAGTGCCCCAAGCTTCTTTCGTTTGACCTAATCCTCTGTAACCTAATTCATTAACAGCGTCAGGATTACCACTTGATTCAGGCATTACAATATTATCCCATAATGCTTTTGTGCCACCAGCTTCGATGAATTGGCTATATACGTCATTGTTTGATTGAGTTTCTGCCGCATCAGCTGTTGGCGTGTTTGAGCTAACACCTAATCCTGTTGCTGCAATTGTAATCGATGCGAAAGATGCAATTAATAATTTTTTCATTGTTAAAAATCCTCCTAATTGATTAACCTGTAATACAGATATTGTTATATCAGGTTTATTGGTACATGTTGCTCTGATTAATTCCTTATTTGCTTTTCTTAATTCAACGTTTACAACTATAACATCCAAAAAAAGCGCATAGGTTACAGAAAAATAAAAATAAAGTATCTTTTATGAACAATAGAAGACATTTATTTCAAAATCAGGTGTAAATTGTTATAATTTTAATGTGTTTCAAAATATACATATGATAGAAATCCTATGATGTCTAGATGTTCGAAAGTGATTGATATTCTAGTTACTCGTAATATTTCTGTAATTATCAGTAAAAAATTTAATTAATGAAAGAAGGAATACAATGCCAAAATTAATTTTATGTAGACATGGTCAAAGTGTATGGAATGCTGAGAACCTATTTACAGGTTGGGCAGATGTTGATTTATCAGAACAAGGTAAAAACGAAGCGATTACGTCTGGTCAGAAACTAAAGGCACAAGGCATTGAAATAGATATTGTCTATACATCATTGCTTGCTCGTGCGATCAAAACAACATATCATTTATTAAATGAATCAGACCAATTATTTATCCCAATTATAAAGTCATGGAGACTAAACGAAAGACATTATGGTGGACTCCAAGGTTTAAATAAAGACGATGCACGAGAGCAATTCGGAGAAGAACAAGTACATATTTGGAGACGTTCATATGATATTGCACCTCCAAAACAGAGTGAAAAACAAAGAGACGGTTATTTAAATGACCGCAAATATGAACATATCGATCGTCGTGTGATGCCAGAATCTGAAAGTTTGAAAGATACATTAGTCCGTGTCATTCCATACTGGAATGATCAAATTTCACAACAATTGTTAGACGGAAAAACAGTACTCGTTTCAGCACATGGAAATTCATTGCGTGCACTTATTAAATATCTCGAAGACGTATCTGATGAAGATATTATTAATTATGAAATTAAAACAGGGGCACCATTGATTTATGAATTAACAGATGACTTAAAAGTAATTGATAAATATTACTTGTAAACAAGACAGAAGCACAAACTAATAAAACAATAATGGAGACTGCGACATGTATTTTGTCCAGTCTCCATTTTATTTGTAAAACATATGGGATATTAAATATAGTATTTTGTTTATTGTAGAAAATGCATGCCTATCAATAATCGCTTGTAAAATTAGAGGAAAATGCCATTATATTATTTGTTACGCTTATGTTGTTGAATAATTTTGCGTGCACGCTTTCTTGTTTTAATATTTGGACTATTTAAGTTTCTACGTGCAGTTTGTAAATCAAGTTTCATCTTAGTAACCTCCTTTATTTTATAGAAATTATTATGAAGGAGTGGAACAGAAAAGTAAATAGTAATTATTACGATTTAAATCCTTTACATTAGACTTTGCATTAAATTTTTAGCAACTTTTGTAAAAAATACAATATTTTTAAGTAATTTTAATGTCAGTCCATGGAAATAAATGTATAATGCATAAATGCGACAAATTTAAGTAAGATAGACTAAGTGTAAATAGGAGAGAAACATGACTCAAAAAACAAAAATAATAATGATATTAATGATGTTGTTTGGTGGCTTTTTTGGACTTTTAAATGAAACATTGTTAACAACGGCATTACCAAGCATTATGAAAGACTTTAATATAGATTACACGCAAGTACAATGGTTAACGACGGCATTCTTGTTAACAAATGGTGTTGTAGTACCACTATCTGCAATGGTGATTCAACGATATTCAACAAGACAAGTATTTTTAACTGCTATTTTCATCTTCTTTATAGGAACGATAATTGCAGGATTTAGTCCGAACTTTAGTGTGCTTTTAAGTGCAAGAATTGTTCAGGCATTAGGATCAGGTATCATGATGCCATTAATGATGACGACAATATTAGATATCTTTGAACCACATGAACGTGGGAAATATATGGGGACATTTGGTTTAGTAATTGGTTTAGCACCAGCTATTGGACCAACGCTTTCAGGGTATTTAGTAGAATACTTTGATTGGCGTTCACTATTCCATGTAGTGGCTCCAATTGCCGCATTAACGTTTATTGCATCATTTAAGTTTGTAAAAAATGTTGGTACAAATAGAAAAACACCAATTGATATATTATCAATTGTATTATCAGTACTAGGATTTGGTGGATTGTTATATGGTACAAGTTCAATTTCAAGAGATGGTTGGAACGATCCTATCGTACTTACAACAGTCATCGGCGGTATCATATTAGTTGCGATATTTATTTTCAGACAAACGCGTCTCAAAACACCTTTACTCGATTTTTCAGTATTTAAAAATAGTCAATTCGCAGTAGGGATTGTTATCATGGCATTTACAATGATTGCAATGATTGGTTCTGAAACGGTATTACCAATGTTTGTACAAAACATTATGAAAGATACAGCTTTACAGTCTGGTCTTATTTTATTACCAGGTGCGATTGTAATGGGGATTATGTCAGTAGTCTCAGGAATATTATATGAAAAATATGGTGCGAAAATATTAGCATTTATCGGAATGCTGATTGTTGTTGTAACAAGTTCATACTTTATCTTTATGGATGAACACACATCTTCTGTTATATTAGCAACTGTGTATGCGATTCGTATGATAGGGATTGCACTAGGTTTAATGCCATTAATGACGCATACGATGAATCAACTTTCACGTGATATGAATGCGCATGGGTCTTCAATGACTAATACTGTACAACAAATTTCAGCATCTATAGGTACAGCAGGACTTATTACAATCATGAGTCAAGTTGCTAAAGATTTCACTCCTAACATGAGTGACTATAAAGGCATGGGCAAGAAGGAAATGGCAATGCAAATCCAACATGAAGCATTATTAAGTGGCTATCATGCAGCGTTTTGGTTTGCAGTAAGTATTTCAGTTATTAGTTTGATTAGTGTATTTATGCTTAAAAGTAAACGTAAAATAGACCAAGAACAAGAACAAGAGCAAGCTCAAGCTCAAGCTCAAACGCAGACACCAGAATAAAATAGTATTAAATAAAAAGAAGCACTCAGATGAATTGAATTAAATCATCTGAGTGCTATTTTTCTGGAATCTATAATCCAGACTTCTGTTATATATTAAGTTATTATAATTTTCCTGAAATTTTTCCAGCTTTATATAGTAACGGTTTGATTGGTTTTACAAAGTCACCAATATATTCTTCAACGTGCGCGTTAAATCCTTTTTTGAATTGTTGTACGCCGTAGTCAATTGCATCTTCACTAAAGTCACCTGTAATACCATAGAAGTTATAGCGATCAATATTATGGTCTTTAGCAAATTTAATCATTTCCCATTGTAATTTATAGGCACCCATATAGGCATTATATTTTGGATTTGAACCACTAGATAAGTAGTAAACTTCGTAGTCATTGTAAATATAAATAGCAGCAGCAAGGTCAAGGATAGCACCATCTGTTGCGATTGTAGCATGTGTGTCATCAATTTTACGTTGGGTACTCGTAATTTGTTGGTTGAGTTGTGTTTGTTTGGTCTTTTGTTTTTTTGAATTAGGACTTTCTGCTAATGCAGTTTCAACATCTTTCATTTGATTGTTTAAGTCATCTAATTTTTGTTGAAGCTCATTGGCATACTCGTTTAAATCAATATAGGCTAATTGTAGTGAAGCATAACCTTGGTAATCTCTTTGCAACTGTTTGAAATAAGGTTCATCACGGAAACTAAAGCCATGCTTTTCTTCAGCCATTTTAAATAATTTGAAAAAGCGATCTGTTTCTTCAATTGGTAATTGTCTTACTTTCACGCCCATTTCGTCAGTACGCTTGATATTACGGCGTGTTTGATAATCCATTTCTTTTAATAGTTGTTGCTCAGATTTTCCTTTTAAATCTAAAACAGAAAGCCAGCGGATTTGGCTCGATTTAGAATAACCTACAGGATAACCTTGATGTTGATAGCCTAGTTGTTCAAAGGTACTGATAAGCACACGATTATCATAACTTTCAATAATTTCACCATCTGCATTTCTTAAATTCTCTAAAATATATGGATCAAGTAATACATAAAGACAGTTATGTTTTTTTAAGTAATCAGTTAGTGATTTAAAATAAAAATTCACTAACGCGATGTTGTTATAGTCGAGAATTGGTCCACGTTGACTATAAAAATATTTAAAATATTTTAATGCACGTGCTTCGGTAAACATACCCGCAGCTATGACTTTTCCCTCATCATCTTTAACGCCTAACAGGTGTGCTTGATGTTGCGCGTCATAGTTAATGCGTGTTTGTGTATAATGAGAAAAGTGAGTTTGTGTGAATTGCTGAAATTCTTCAGGGGTAAGATTCACAAATAACATGTGTTTTGCCTCCTTAAATGGCAATATTTATTTTGAAATTAAATTGGTTAACATATATATACAGTATATCAAAGTCAACATTAAATACCATGAATTATGTAATAGAAAACGTAATACTAATTTATAAGTAAAATAAATCGAGTTTGTATATTTTTAAAGATAATTATTAAAATTAGAGTAGTACATTCCGATTAATCAGTGTATGATATGATTTACGGGAATAATGTATTGAAATGATTTTAGTTTTAGGAGTGAATTGAATAATGAAAAAACTAGTCGTGCTTATTGCGCTAGCTACACTGGTCATTGCTGGATGTAGTAGTGGTAAATATGCAGATAAAATAGATAAAGCTGTGAAGAAACAAGAAAAATATCAAAAAAACTTAGCGAAAGAACATAAAGGTGATGTTGAACGCAAATTTGAGAAGAAAAACTCAAATATATACGTTTATGACAAAGGGAAATATGTGATGATTGCATATAAACCTATCAAGGATGACGAAGAAGTACATCATTACACATATCAATTTAAAGATGGTAAAGCACAATATATTAAAGATTTTAAAGCTAAAGGCTATGCGCAGAAACATGAGCCTGACTATAAAGAAGAAAATATGGATATCGAATCATAGATAAGCGACAACTTGAGGTGAACTTAAAAATATTATGAAGAAACGATGGTCATTTATAGTATTAATGGTAGTAGTTATTATAGCAACAGCCTGTTCTAACGATACAGCAGTGCATAAAGAAGACAAAAAAGACAACCAAGGTAGAGTAAAAGTGATTATGTATGGTGACTTTAAATGTCCTTATTGTAAAAAAGTGGAAACCAAAGTCATGCCTAACTTGAAAAAAGAATATATTGATACTAACAAAATAGACTATCAATTTGTGAATATGGCTTTTTTAGGTGATGATAGTATTATTGGTTCAAGAGCAAGTCATGCCGTTCATCATTATGGACCAAAACAGTTTTTAAAATTCCAACAATTGATGTTTGAACAACAACCAAATTCAGAAAAAGCATGGATAAATAACAAACTAGTAGATAAACAAATAGATAGATTATCGATATCTAAATCAGTTAAAGCTCAGATAAAGGAAGATTATAAACGTAAAAATAGTAAATCATGGAAAGCCGCACAAAAAGATCAACAACAATATAAAGACAATCATGTGAAAACTGCGCCGACGGTTTATATACATGGTGACAAATTAGAAGATCCATACGATTTTGAACAATATAAGAAGAAAATTGATAAACATCTTTAAGTAAAAAAGTCCTAAAACATATAAAGCGTATGTTTTAGGATTTTTTTATGTGTAGATACAAATCGAAATAATTCCTAAAAAACTTGGTTATACTATTGCGCTTTGTTAAAAGTAGGACTATAATAATAAATCGTAACAATTACTATTTGGGAGGATTACATAATGAAAAGAGTGACATACTTACTTTTAATCACTGTAGCACTTATTGTCGTTTTAGCAGGCTGTGGTAATACAGATAAAGATAAATCGGGGAGCAACGATGGCAAAAAAATTAAGATTAATACGACTGTTTTTCCGTTAAAATCATTTGCAGAACAAATCGGTGGTGACCATGTAGAAGTATCATCAATTTATCCTGCGGGGACAGATTTACATAGTTATGAACCAACACAAAAAGATATTATCAATGCATCAAAATCTGACTTGTTTTTATACACAGGAGATAACTTGGACCCTGTAGCTAAAAAAGTTGCAGCAACAATAACACAAAAAGATAAAAAATTATCACTTGAAGACAAGTTAGATAAATCACAATTATTAACTGATCAGCATAGTCACGAAGGTGAGGATCATGAACATAGTGAAGATGAACATCACCATCATGGTGGTTATGATCCACATGTTTGGTTAGATCCTAAGTATAATCAAATTTTTGCAAAGGCAATCAAAGATGAATTAGTAAAAAAAGATCCTAAACATAAATCAGAATATGAAAAAAACTATCAAAAACTCAATGACGAGCTTAAAAAAATTGATCAACAAATGAAAGATGTTACAAAAGATAAGCAGGGTAATACGGTATTTATTTCACATGAATCAATAGGTTATTTAGCTGAAAGATATGGTTTTGTACAAAAAGGCATACAAAACATGAATGCAGAGGATCCTTCACAAAAAGCTTTAACTAAAATCGTAAAAGAAATTAAAGACTCAGGTGCAAAATACATTTTGTATGAAGATAATGTATCGAATAAAGTAACGGATACAATACGCAAAGAAACAGAAGCCAAACCTTTAAAATTCTATAATATGGAAACATTAAACAAACAACAGCAACAAAATCATAAATTAACGTATCAATCATTGATGGAACAAAATATTAACAATATTGATAAGGCACTCAATGATGAAATTAAAACAGAGAACCATGATAAAGAAGATTCAAAACATGACAAGGCAATATCAGATGGTTATTTTAAAGATTCACAGGTAAAAGATAGAACTTTAGCTGATTATAAAGGGAATTGGAAGTCTGTATATCCATATTTAAAAGATGGGACATTGGATGATGTAATGAAGCATAAAGCAGAAGAGGATGATTCGATGTCTGAGAAAGAATATAAAGCTTATTATGATAAAGGCTATAAAACAGATATCAATCACATTAAGATTGGAAATGACACGATAACATTTGAAAAAGATGGCAAAAAAATTACAGGCAAATACATTTACGATGGCAAAGATATTTTAAAATATGAAAAAGGTAACAGAGGTGTCAGATATACTTTTAAATTAAAGGATAGTGACCAAGAAGGATTACCGAAGTATGTGCAATTTAGTGATCACAATATTGCACCTAAGAAGTCAGAACACTTCCATATATTTATGGGAAATGACAAAAAGAAAGTATTGAAAGAACTAGATAATTGGCCAACATACTATCCAGCAAACTTGAATGGTAAAGGCATTAAAGAGGAAATGATGGCACATTAAATAGGGAAACGTCATTAATATTAACTTCTTCAAATATATAAGATTCACATGAATACATTTAAAGAATAAGGGAATAAAATATATGTAATCCAAGAGTGAAACATTTTAGTTGATATATTTTATATACTTGATATAATAAGTGTATCAAAAACTTAAAGATACTTTGGAGGTAGATTTTAAATGACAAAATTCAATTTTGATCCAGCACACTCAGTTGTGGAATTTTCAGTGAAACACTTAATGATTTCTAATATTAAAGGTAGATTTACTGACTTTAATGCAAATATTGATGGTAATATTGATGATTTAAATTCAATTAATGGTGTATTTACAATTGATGCAAATTCAATTGATACACGCATTGGTGATCGTGACGCACATTTACGTGGTGAGGATTTCTTAGATGTAGCAAACAACCCAGAAATTAAATTTGAAATTACAAAAGCAAACGAAAAATCAATTACAGGTAATGTTACGATTAAAGGCGTTACGAACGAAGAAACATTTGACTTATCATATGAAGGCCAAAGTAAGAACCCAATGAATGGTGCTACGACTGCAGGTTTTGTAGTAAATGGTTCAATTAACCGTGAAAAATACGGTATTAGTTTCAACCAAGCATTAGAAACTGGTGGCGTTATGATTGGTAAAGATGTGAAGTTCCAAGTGAGCTTAGAGTTTGCATTAGAAGATTAAAATTCACCTACAAATAGTTATAATGAGATATAAATAATGGGTGCTCAACAATTGTTGAGCACCCATTTTCAATTAATCCGTTGAGTTATTTGATTTTTTGTCACGCCAATATTGTACTAAGAGCGTAATGATAAATCCCCAAGAGATAACTATAAGTATGATAGATGATACTAGTAAAAAGTTTTTATTGGTATAATCGCCGCCCACGAATAACTTACCAATTAGATTTGGTAGACTAATTAATAATATGATAAATGCAAAATATTTTTGCTTAAGTAAGAAGCAAGCGATGATTGTCACTACAAGTAAAGTGATTCCAATAATGAAATTTACATTTTCAGATGGTCTCCATAAAGTGAGTATAGGATGATCGCGCACTAAAAACTCACATAGTATATAAATTCCAAAAGTAATTACGGACACACATCCAACGATAGTATAAGTGATTTTGCTATCGCCCCATTTTAATACTACTTTTTTTACTAAAAATAGGGTTGCAAAAAGCGAACCTACAAAGATGAAAATAATATATAAAATTAAGGCTAAAGTTAATTGAAATGAATTATCTAACATTCTTGGAATAATAGCCATGAGGAGCATAAATAAAATAATATAACTGATATATTTATATATGCCTTGGGTGAGTTTGAGTTCTTTTGAAAATGTATCCGCATATGTTTTAATCGGTGTGTTTAATAACTCATCAATATTATCACCATTAGATTCAGCAGTTGTTATATGGTCACGTAATTCTTCTTCAATCGCATTAATATTAGCTTCGTTTTTTCCACGAAATAATAATTCAATTCTCAGTTTTAATAAAAAATCTTCAGCTTTTTTACTCAACATGATTAACACTCCTCATTAAATTATTCATACCACTATTTAAGTCATGCCACTTAGTTTTAAATTGTGCTAATTCAATTTTCCCTTCAGCTGTGATTGTATAATATTTACGCTTCGGACCACTTGTACTTGATTTTTTGGTGTAGGAGATAATATAGCCTTTCTTACTTAATCGTAATAACACCGGATAAATACTGCCATCACTGATTTCAGGAAATTGCTGTGCTTTAAGTTTATCTAGTATCTCGTAACCATACGTTTCTCCTTGGGCAATAAGACCTAAAATTGCGCCATCTAAGAGACCTTTCATCATTTGACTTGAAACTGACATGGCAACCATCTCCTAACTATCTTATAATATAAGATAGTATAAATTACATTTCACGTCAACTGATCTTCAGGCATACAAATCCATAGGTATGTAGCTATATTTAATTATTAACTGCAGTGTAATTTGGGTATAGTATGGATAAAGAAGGAGATGAATGATATGACAACGAGCTTACCTAAAATAGGGAAACCAGCGACAAATGCACTTAATAATATAGGAGTAACTAGTTTAGAGGCAGTTTCTAAATATGAGCGTACGACATTGCTTGGCATTCATGGGGTTGGTCCGAAAGCGATTGATATTTTGGAAGACGCCTTGAAGGCAAAAAATATGAATTTTAAAGGTGAAACAGGTATAGAGGTGCCATTTCAACTTACAGGAGATTTGTCGTGCGATAATGCACCAAAAAGGCAAAATATGTTGACGTTTCTTATTAACTCAGCACTCATAGATGAAGATAAACTGCGAACAGTCTTGACCGAAGATGTAGTTTGGGAAGTTGCCGGAGCATTCAAAATAGAAGGTTTTGATGCATTGGTTCAAGAATTAACTGAACACCAAACGAATATTGCTTCAATTGAAGTGAAAGCAAATATTTCTCATGGTAAAAGTGGTGCAATACATGGTACACAAACTGCAGAAAACGGCTCGATTGTTTATTTTTCAGATGTGTTTGAATTTGAAAGTCATCGAAAAGATGCAAAAATAAAATATATAACATCATATGTCATCATGGATGAAGGAGAATCTTAAATGAGTGTACAAGTAGAAGAAAATAAAATCATTTTCACAAGAGAGTTTAACGCAACAGCGGAAAAAATATTCGAGGCATACACAGAACAATCACTATTTGAAGCATGGTTTCATCCTCAAGGCGCTACTACAGAAGTATATGAATTCGATGTGAGAACTGGAGGAAAAGCATTTTTTGCAATTCGCGCACCTCAAGGTACAAGTTATACTATCACTCAATACAATGAAGTGGCAGAACCGAAATTAATAGACTACAATGATTACTTTGCAGATAAAGAAGGAAACATAGACAGTAAAATGGCAGGCATGCATAATACAATTCAACTAGAGCCGAATGAAGATGGCACAACTACATTAAATGCCATTGCTGAATTACCCGATGCAAAAGCAGCACAACAACTATTAGATATGGGCGTTGAAGCGGGCATGAATAGCACCTTTGACAATTTAGAAAGCTTATTGGCAAGTCGCTAGAAAAGTCAAAGAATTGTTGAAATCATAACCATCACTTTTCAGTATAATTAATATTGAAAAGAGGTGTGTGTGATGAATAAACGTTATTTAAAAGTCCTATGGCTTTATTCATTTAGTACATTAGTACCAGCATTATTGCTTAATGAAAAAAGTCTAAGCAGCCATACATTTAAATGGTTTTTGCGTACATGCGCAGGTTACGGAATCTTTGCTTACGGCTTACACGTACTAACTAAATTTAAACAATAGTCGAAAGTTTGAATTTATGTAATAATCCCACGTGCAATTTTGCATGTGGGATTGTGTTTTTTAAAAACGTTCTATAACACCTTGAATGGTGTAGGTATTGAGTTTATTGATAATGGTTTCGTCTACTTCGTTAAAAATACCATCAAGCGTTTGGCTGATATGTTTACCGACATAGCATTGTGGGTTTGTATCTTTATGAATTTTAGCAAAATGTGATGTTTCTGCAAAAATGAGTTGATAGACATCGCCTAAATTAATTTCTGAAGCTGGACGTGCTAATCGATAACCTGAAATGCCTTGACTGCTTTGAATTAATTGTCCATTTCGTAAGTAGCGACATAGTTTGCGCACGAGAGTCGCATTACTATTAATACTATCAGCAATATATTGACTTGATACAGGTTCTTTTTCTGTGGCAAGTAGCGTTAAAATATGTATAGAAACAGAAAACTGCGTATTCAATGAGGTACCTCCTTTATGTACAATCTTGTGTATGATTTGTATACAAGTTGAGTTTACGGGAAATTGTACTAACTATCAATCTATTTATATGATGAATTGTCAATTTAACTGCAACAGACTTACAGTGAAAATTTCATAAGGTGTACACCAATTAAGACACTTTCTTGGTCGATGATT
>NZ_JBOIRQ010000010.1:0-91502 GCF_051413795.1 Staphylococcus caeli
TTGATAAAAATAAAGAAAACGATAATTTCTACATTATTTCAATAGAAATTATCGTTTTCTGTTTAGTCAGAGACATTTATGTCCCAGCCTGTTTTTTTATTATATATTTAGCTATAGGTGCTCAATTATATGAGTTTTTAGTCCACTGATTAATATTTATTGATCAGATTTTCTAACGCCAGCTACACCATAATGAGATTTTTTCATTTCTTCAATAACAACATGAATTGCTTCTTTGTTTGCTCCTGTTGTTTTTTCTACAGCATTTGTTACTTCACTCACTAAATTTTTAAGTTGCTCATCAGAACGACCTTCTAATAATTTTACATTTACGATTGGCATATTTAATTCCTCCTCAAATATTTTAACTATAGTATAGCACGAAGATTCTAAATATTATAAATTTTTAATGATAGAACAAATGTTCTCAAAATAGTTGAAACAGAACAAGTGTTCTTATATAATGGAAGTACTTAAGGGAGGTTAGCTAATATGTATGATTATAATCTAGTGGAAGAAAGGGACATATTGTGTATAGATCAAAAAAGTTTTTTTGCTAGCGTATCCTGTATTCAAAAAGGGCTAGATCCTATGAAGGAAAAGTTAGCTGTTGTTGCAGACACGAAAAGACAAGGTTCAGTAGTGCTAGCAGCTACAGGACCATTGAAAGCATTAGGTGTAAAGACGGGGTCTAGGTTATTTGAAATACCACATAGAAATGACATATATATTATTAATCCAAGCATGCGAAAATACTTAGAAGTATCTATCGCAATATCTAAAATTGCATTGCGATACGTTGCACCAGAAGACTTGCATCAATATAGTGTAGATGAATTTTTTATGGATGTGACGCATAGTTATCACAGATTTAGTAGTACGGTGCATTCTTTTTGTCAAAAGTTGCAGTATGAGATTAAAGAAGAAACGGGTATTCAATGCTCTATTGGCATAGGCTCCAATATGTTATTAAGTAAGGTAGCGATGGATATAGAGGCTAAAAACACGGAAAGTTTAATAGCAGAATTTCGTTATCAAGATGTTCCAAAAAAACTATGGCCAATACAGCCATTAAGTAAATTTTGGGGGATTAATAGAAAAACTGAAATCAAACTGAATAAGAGAGGTATTTTTACAATTGGAGATTTGGCAAATTATTCTCATCACTATTTAAAAAAAGATTTTGGAATTATAGGTGTTGATTTACACTTACATGCTAACGGAATTGATCAAAGTAAAATAAGTGAGAAGTATAAAGTAACGAATCCGTCTATTTGTAAGAGTCAGATTTTAATGCGTGATTATCGTTTTGAAGAATCAAAAATCGTTATGCAAGAATTGATTGAAGATGTAGCAAGTCGTGTTAGAGCAAGAAACCAATTAGCTAGAACGATACATTTTTCATTTGGTTATAGTGAGGAAGGCGGTATAAACAAGCAGTATACATTAGAAGATCCTACTAATTTGGAAAGTCAGATTTTTAAAGTTGTTACGTACTTTGCTGATAAATTATGTGACCGAAATAGATTATTTCGTACGGTAAGCATCTCTTTGTCTGGATTTATAGATGAAGAAGATAGACAATTGAATTTATTTATAGATGAATATGAAAGAAAAAGAAGTGAAAAATTAGCCAAAACAATTGATGCATTACATCAAAAATTTGGAAGAGGAATTGTATCTAAAGCCTCTTCTTATACAGAAGCGGGCACTAAGCATGGACGTTTAGGACTCATGGCAGGACATAAAATGTAAAGTAACCGTATTGATAAGAAAAAACCAATCGCTATTTATCACGATTGGCCAAAAACAATATAAAAATTTTAATCAAAATAAGTGTCAAAATCACTCAACGCATCAGCGCCATCCTTACGATCTTGAGGATTTTTAAAACTAATACGCAAGGCACCATATATATCTTCACGCACTTCTAAAATTCTTAGGTTGCTTATAGAAATATTATGTAAACTTAGAATGTTTGTAACTTTGCTTATCATACCTGGTTTATCTGGAATATCCACATAGAGATCATACTCCACAGACAGTGCACCTTGTTGTTTAAGGGGAAGTTGATCACGATAGATTTTCGCATTGTTGAAAAAATCGTGAAGGTCATCAGGGCTATTCTGTTCAATTAAAGTAATAACATCAGCCATTTGTTGCTTCCACTCATTTAAAATCTTTAAAATTGTATTTTTGTTTTCAATTGTTATATCACGCCACATAATTGGATTACTGCTCGCAATTCTAGTGATATCTCTAAAGCCACCTGCAGCTAGTGTTTTAACCAGTGACGAATCATTAACATGTTGAGCATTTAAATGAACTAAACTAGAAGCAATAATATGGGGCACGTGACTAACAATGCCAGTAACAAAGTCATGTTCTTCTGCAGTTGTAGAAATGAATTTAGCACTTGTTGTTTCTAATAGCTGCTGCACTTCTTCAAAAGCTTTATCATTTTCAGACTCATTGTGTACTAAAATGTAAAAAGCATTTTCAAACAAATGCTTTTTCGCATTTAATACGCCTGACTTATGACTACCAGCCATAGGGTGGCCGCCAATTAAGTGTATATTATGTTCTAATAAAAATGATTCGTATTGTTGAATTGTTGATTTTGTACTACCTGTGTCAGTGATGATGACATGTTTTTTTAATTGATAATTGGGCAAATCTTGTAAGTATTTAACTGTTTGTTGAACAGGTGTTGCATAAATAATAATGTCTGCACTTTCAACGCTTGCTTGATAATTTGTTGATTGATAATCAATAATACCGATTGATAAGGCTTTATCTAATTGAGTAGTATCTGCATCATATGCAGTAATTTCAATATCATTATGATAATATCTTAAATTACTCGCCAGACTACCACCAATTAAACCTAAACCAACGAAAAGAATTTGTTTCATTATGCAAACCACCTCTATCTAAATTTTCAGAATAGTAACATTGTATAGTAGCACATACAATTTCGCAATACGAATAAAATTTGATTTATTAAAGAAAAGCGATAGGGAAAATGTGATAAAGTAATTATAAAGTAAAGAAAGTAATCAAAAGACAGGGGACTGGCTAAATTGAATATCAAAAATATTTTAATTGCGGGAGACTATGAATCATATTTTAAAAACTATTTAACTGAGTTAAAGCATTATAATTTGAAATTTAAGTTCATAGATAATATCTCCAGGGATGATTTAAAGTGGGCAGATGTCTATGTAGGTTTTGAACCAAGTCAGTTACTGCAACCATCTGACGTCAATTGGGTACATACATTTAATGCTGGTATAAATAATTATTTGACCTTGGAAGGCTGGGAAGAATCTAACACGTTGCTTACAAGGACAATTAGTGACTTTGGACAAAAAATGAGTGAATACTGTTTAAGTTATATACTTGCTGATTTGCAAAATCATAAACAGTTGGAAGAACAACAAAAAGAAAAAATTTGGGATAAGCAGGCGCCGCAAGCACTAAAAGATCAAACTGTAACTATATTTGGTACGGGACAAACAGGTCAAACGATTGCAAAAATATATTCAGCTTTAGGCATGATTGTATATGGTATTTCAAACAGTGGTTTAAATAAACCGTATTTCCAAAAAGTTGAGAAATTAGAAAAAAGTAAAGGATTAATTCAATCATCAAATTATATTATTAGTACATTGCCATTTACGTATAAAACAGAAAACTTATTTAATCAGTCGTTATTTGATACTTTAAATCAAGCATATTTTATTAATGTTGGACGAGGACAAGTAGTTGATCTAGAAGCGCTCAAACTCGCATTAGATAACGGTAATGTTAGACATGCTATCTTAGATGTATTTGAAATAGAGCCATTGCCAACTAATTCTGATTTATGGAATAGAAAAGATGTTACCATTACGCCACATGTTTCTGCGCTAACAGATATAGACGAAGCAGTAACGTGCTTTTATCAGACGTTAAAGCACATAGAAAATAATGAATCATTACAAAATCAGGTGGATTTTGAAAGAGGTTACTAAATACGGTAATCTAAGAGCTAAGTATTTATCATAAAATTAAAATTAGGAGGGGATTAAAATGACAGAATCAATTTATAATACGATTCAAGCACTAACAGAAATAAATAGTCCATCTGGTCATGCTGAAAAAGCGATTGAATATGTAAAAAATGAAGTGGAAGCTTTAGGCTATGCTACACAATTAACGAATAAAGGTGCATTATTAATCACAGTACAAGGCGATAATGATGAAGCTCAAAAATGTATAACAGCACATGTTGATACACTTGGCGCTATGGTCAAAGAAATAAAAGAAGATGGGCGCTTGGCTTTAGATTTAATAGGTGGTTTTCATTATAACGCAATAGAAGGGGAATATTGTGAAATTGAAACTTCAGCAGGACAAATATACACAGGTACAATTTGTTTGCATGAGACAAGTGTGCACGTATATCGCAATAATAATGATATCGCTAGAAGTAGCGAGCATATGGAAGTGAGACTAGATGAAAAAGTTTACTCTAAATCTGACACTGAAAGTTTAGGAATAGATGTTGGTGACTTTATAAGTTTCGATCCTAGAACACAACTTACTTCATCTGGATTTATAAAATCACGCCATTTGGATGATAAAGCGAGTGTTGCTATGATCATAGAATTTTTAAAAACAATAAAAAATGAACAGTTAACCTTACCTCATACAACACAATTTTATATCTCAAACAATGAAGAAATTGGATATGGTGCGAATGCCTCCATTTCACCTGAAATTGTAGAATTTATAGCTTTTGATATGGGAGCACTTGGAGATGGGCAAGCTTCCGATGAATATACTGTATCAATTTGTGCGAAAGATTCCTCTGGTCCATATCATAAAGGGTTACGGGAACATCTAGTGAATTTATGTAAATTAAATAATATTCCATATAAAGTTGATATATATCCATACTATGGTTCAGATGCTTCGGCTGCTCTAAAAGCTGGCGCAGATATTAGACACGGTTTGTTTGGCGCAGGTATCGAATCATCTCATGCCCTAGAACGCACACATATGGATTCTATCAAAGCAACACAATCACTATTACATGCATATTGCTTAGCACCAATAACACAAAATAAATAATAGCAAGCTGACTAATTAGTAAAGGATTATAGGCAAAGAAATCGCAGTATACTAGTATAATGATTTAGAAAGTAATAAGATTTAATTTATAATAACTCATTATTGAAATGATTGAAGTATTGGAGTAAAAAGAAAATGAAAAAGCCGAGTTTAAGAACGGTACTATTAACTGTATTTTGGCTATTAGTAGTATTGTATGCACTTTATGTGACATTTGCAGATCATAAGTTTGAATATCATCCAATTATATTTCTATTCTTATTTGCTATTGGTGCAAATTTAATCAAGAAAGTAGCTCCAAAAGAAAAATATGAAGAAATTCAGAAAAAGAAAAATCAATTATAATGAAACCTTATTGTTATAAGGTTTCACGAAAATATAAACACTTCTTAAAAGTTCATTAATCTAAAATTTGGAAATTATTTGTTGACAAATTATAATTTACCTAGTACGATTCTACTTAATTACTTTACGCAACGAAAGTTGTCGTTTGAAAGATAATGTAGCAAATATGTGAAGTAGCAAAAAGAAAGCTAATGGTTGATGCAAATTAGCACTGCATATTTCGTGAATTGGGCTTTTAAATGTAAAAAATTAATAAATTTAAAGTGAACAAATTATTTGTTAACTAAGGTGGCACCACGGTAACGCGTCCTTACAGCATGCGTTAGTGTGGTGTTTTTTGTATTCAAAATAAGTAGCATAAGAAAACAAAATGAAGTAAGTAGTGATTGGGTAGTTACAGAAAGTTAGTGGTTGATGCGAACTAACACCTACATTTACTGAAATTGGGTTTTGTTGGATAACAATAGCATATAATAATGAGTGAGTAGTTAATAAAAATTTTAATTATACTACTAATGATAGGTGGTACCGCGCGTCAGCGTCCTTAACAAATGTTAAGGATGCTGATTTTTTTTATGAGGAGGAAAGTTTAATGAAAGTATGTTATCAAAAATTAAATGCAGAGGTGACTCCGGAGGCACTGGCTAGATTAAGATCCAAAAAAATTATATTGGAAAGCTCAGATCAGTCAAAAATGAAAGGGCGTTATTCAATTGTTGTATTTGATACGTATGGTTCAGTGACATTGGATAATAATGAAATGCATGTAAATACACTACAAGAATCTAGAATGGAACAAGAGCAACCGTATCTAAAAATGAAAGAACTCATAGACCATTATAGAGCTGATATAGAAGACGAAACATTGGCACAACTACCATTTATTTCTGGATTTTTAGGATCATGTAGCTTTGATTTAGTAAGGCATGAGTTCCCAATTTTAAAGCAAATAGATTTGAAGGATCATCTGCAACATGATGCTAAATTCTATATGGTTGAAGATGTATATGTATTTGATCATTACAAAGAACATTTATATGTTATTGCTACAAATTTATTTTCAAATCAAGATGAACAACAATTAGCAATGCGTGTTAAGCAACGTGTCGATGAATTACAAAAAATAAATATTTACCCGTCTTATCGCGCACATTCTGTTAAGAATAAACAAATTCAATCTAATGTGACAGCAACGCAATTTATCGATACAGTTAAAAAAATGAAGACATTGATTCAACAAGGCGATATGTTTCAAGTTGTACCTTCTATTATATATAGCTATACACATGGATTTGGACATCATATTCAGCAATTATCTTATCAATTGTACCAAAATTTGAAACGGCAAAATCCAAGTCCATATATGTATTATATGAATATGGATGACGATATTATAGTTGGTAGTTCACCAGAGAGTTTTGTGAAAGTTCAGGGACAAACTGTAATGACAAATCCTATCGCAGGTACGATTAAAAGAGGTGCTACAAAAGAGGAAGATAATGCGAATGAAATGAAGCTCAGTCACGATGAAAAAGAACTCAGTGAGCATAGTATGCTTGTAGATTTAGGAAGAAATGATATACACAGAGTGAGCGCAACAGGTACTTCAAAAATACAAAAACTAATGACTATTGAACGCTATGAACATGTCATGCATATCGTGAGTGAGGTCACTGGACAACTAGAAGAACATTACTCACCAATGTCAGTAATTGCAAGTTTATTACCTACTGGTACTGTTTCTGGCGCACCTAAACTTAGAGCGATTCAACGTATTTATGAAGCACAACCACAGAAACGTGGTGTATACAGTGGAGGGATAGGTTATATCAACTGTAATCATGATTTAGATTTGGCTTTAGCCATACGTACAATGATGATTGATGAGACACATATTCATGTAGAAGCTGGGTGTGGTGTGGTTTATGATTCAATACCAGAGAAGGAATTGGAAGAAACCAAATTGAAAGCCAAAAGTCTACTGGAGGTAACGCCATGATATTAGTCGTTGATAATTATGATTCTTTTACGTATAACTTGGTAGATATCATTAAACAAAAAGAGGTAACCATAGTTAAATATCCGGATGATTCAAGTATATTTGATTTGAATGACATTGAAGCGCTAGTCATCTCTCCGGGTCCTGGACATCCAATGGATTCACCGCTGTTGATGAATATAATAGAACACTATAAAGATAAACCGATATTGGGAGTTTGCTTGGGTGCACAAGCGCTAACTTGTTATTACGGTGGTGATGTCGTTCAAAGTGACAAAGTCATGCATGGTAAAAAAGATTGCATGCAGGTCTTAAGCGATACAAAATTATATGTAGAAATTCCAGAATATTCTGAAATAATGAGGTATCACTCACTTATTAGCAATTCAAAAACGATGCCTCAATCATTAAAAATAACTGCGCAAACCTCAGATTGTATTCAGTCTTTCGAACATAAAGACCATTTACATTATGGAATTCAATATCATCCAGAATCGTTTGCAACTGAATATGGCGAACAAATTATAAATAACTTTTTAAAAATTATTAAGGAGGTACGACGTGATGACGCTACAGACACGCTTACAACAACATAAAACACTTAATCAGCAACAGATGAATGAATTTATTAATATTTTAATTGCTACTGATGTTGATAGAGATACAAAAGTTAAATTACTCTCAGCATTTTCAGAAAAAGAAATTACACAAGCTGAATTGACTTATATTTCTAAAAGTTTGATTCACTCCATGTATCAAGTGCAACCATATATTGAAGGCGGCATGTGTGTCTGTGGGACAGGTGGAGATAGATCAAATAGCTTTAACATATCAACGACCGTTTCTTTTGTCATTGCTAGTGCCGGTATACCTGTCATCAAACATGGAAACAAGAGTGTTACGTCGTCTTCAGGTAGTACGGATTTATTAAATGCAATGCAAATTAAGACGAGTTCAGTACTAGAAACATCAGATGCTATTAAACGTCATAGCTTAGTATTTTTAAGTGCAACAGAAACTTATCCAATTATGAAAGAAATTCAGCCGATTAGAAAAGCGCTTAGTCATCCTACTATCTTTAATATTACTGGACCGATGATTAATCCATTCAAATTAGATTATCAAGTGATGGGTGTGTATGAAACTACTAATTTAGAAAAAATTGCAGAAACATTAGCAGATTTAGGACGTAAAAGAGCACTTGTTGTACATGGTGCAAATGGTATGGATGAAGCAACATTATCAGGTGACAACATCATTTATGAAGTAAACAATCGACAAGAAATAACATCATACACATTGAATGCCCAAGACTTGGGGTTAGCTTATGCATCAAACGAAGCTTTGGTGGGAGGTACGCCAGAAGACAATTTGGAAATTACCAAAAATATTTTAACTGGTAGTGATAGAAGTGCAAAAAAAGATGTTGTCGTACTCAATGCAGGTTTAGCACTATATATTGCTGAAAAAGTAAATACAATTCAAGCAGGTGTTGATAAAGCCCAATATTTAATTGAAAGTGGTAAAGCATTGGAACAGTACAATCAAATGGGAGGAAAGCATTATGACTATATTAGATGAAATTGTGTTATATAAGAAAAAATTGATAAAACAAGGCTACTATTCAGATAAATTGCAGTCGTTGAAAGAAGTGGATGTGTCTCATAAGATTACATTTCAAAAACAGATGCAAGATTCAACGCGATTGGTAGTCATTGCAGAAATTAAATCAAAGAGCCCGACATTAGATCGATTACCAGAAAGAAATTTAACACAACAAGTTAAGGATTATGAAGCATATGGAGCAAATGCTGTATCGATTTTAACGGATGAAGAATACTTTGGTGGCAGTTACGAACGCCTACAAGCATTGACTGTTGAAACGGATTTGCCTGTATTATGCAAGGATTTCGTAGTAGATAAAGTTCAAATTGATGTCGCTAAAAAAGCGGGAGCCTCCATAATATTACTCATAGTCAATGTATTAACAGATAAACAATTAAGCACGTTATATCAATATGCTACTGAGCAGGGATTAGAGGTACTTGTTGAAGTTCATGATAAGGAAGAACTGAATCGTGCACATCAATTAAAACCTGAAATTATAGGTGTGAATAATAGAGATTTAAAACGTTTTGTTACGGACGTATTGCATACGAATCAAATTTTAGAACAAAAAACTGACGACTATTACTATATTTCCGAAAGTGGCATACGAAATAAAGAAGATGTAGAAAATGTCGTAAATTCAGGAATAGATGGCTTACTAATCGGAGAGTCATTAATGAAATGTGATGATTTAAGTCAATTTTTACCGAGTTTGAAATTAGAAAAGGTGAAATAATGAAATTAAAATTTTGTGGATTTAAAACAATCGCGGATGTTCAAAATGCGAAGGATTTAAATATCGATGCGATAGGATTTATTCATTATAAAAAAAGTAAACGCTATGTCGATTTACAAACGATTAACCAATTCACACAAATTATCCCCAATACCATTGAGAAAGTTATAGTTGTCGTAAATCCAGATATCGATACACTTGATGCAATTATCGAAGGTACGGATGTTACAACTATTCAATTTCATGGCGATGAAACTCCCACAACGATTCAGTATATACGTGAAAATAGCAAAAACATCAAAATTATTAAAGCATTACCCGCAACGAATAGAAAAGAACTAAAAAAGAACATAGAGAAATATAAATCACTTGTTGACCAATTTATCATTGATACACCATCGCAAACGTATGGTGGAACTGGACAAGTATATGATTGGCAAATGCTAGAAGTGTTAGAAGATGTGGATTATTTAGTTGCTGGCGGGATGGATGAGCAAAATATACGGAAAATTAAAACCTTATCCCTAAATCACAGAGGATATGACATTGCAAGTGGTATAGAAACCAATCAAGAGAAAGATTTAACTAAAATGCATACAATCATTGAGTTAGTAAAAGGAGATTATAAAAATGATGAAAAATATACAAACAGAAGTCGATGAAAATGGATTTTTCGGAGCATATGGTGGTCAATATGTACCAGAAACATTAATGCCTGCAATACAAGAACTAAAACAGGCTTATCAAGAAGTAAAAGAAGATCCAGAATTTCAGAAAACATTAGATAATTATTTAAAGGAATATGTAGGACGAGAAACACCGCTTACTTTTGCACAGTCGTACACAGAAAAATTAGGTGGTGCAAAAATCTATCTGAAACGTGAAGATTTGAATCATACGGGTGCGCATAAAATAAACAATGCATTAGGGCAAGCGTTACTAGCAAAACGTATGGGTAAACGGAAATTAGTGGCCGAAACTGGCGCTGGGCAACATGGCGTTGCCAGTGCTACAGTTGCAGCATTATTCGATATGGAACTCGTAGTATTTATGGGCGAAGAAGATATTAAACGTCAATCATTAAACGTATTTAGAATGGAATTACTTGGTGCTAAAGTCGAAGCAGTAAAAGAGGGACAAGGTACACTATCAGATGCGGTTAACAAAGCATTACAATACTGGGTAAGTCATGTTGAAGATACACACTATTTACTAGGATCTGCTTTGGGTCCAGATCCGTTTCCAACTATTGTGCGTGATTTTCAAAAAATTATAGGTACAGAAATTAAATCACAAGTACAAGAAAAAGAAGGACGTTTACCAGATGCAATTGTAGCTTGTGTAGGTGGAGGTTCTAATGCAATTGGAACATTTTATCCATTTATTAAAGATGATGTAAAGTTATATGGTGTTGAAGCAGCAGGGGATGGCATTGAAAGTGATAAGCACGCATTGGCAATTAATAAAGGTAAAGAAGGCGTATTACATGGAACAAAAATGTACCTCATTCAAGATGATCATGGGCAAATTCAACTTGCACATTCCATTTCAGCAGGGCTTGATTATCCAGGTGTAGGACCAGAGCATTCATATTATCATGATATTGGAAGAGTGAAGTATGCAACTGCAAGTGATGAACAAGCCATGGATGCGCTTGTCAGATTTACAAAAGCAGAAGGTATCATTCCGGCGATAGAGAGTGCACATGCATTAAGCTACGTAGAAACCTTGGCACCAACGATGGGGAAAGATGAGGTTCTCGTAGTCACTGTATCTGGACGTGGTGACAAAGATATGGAAACAATTAGAAATTATATGAAAAAGGATGGTGAATCACATGCATAAACTATTTATTCCTTATGTCATGGGTAATAAGCAATTTATAGAAAATGTAAAAATTTTAAGTGATAATGGTGCAGATATTATCGAAGTAGGTGTGCCGTTTTCAGATCCTGTTGCAGATGGACCTGTGATTATGGAAGCAGGGAACAAGGCGATTCAGGAAGGTGTAACTGTCCAATATATTCTAGATCAGTTGACCAAACATCAAAGTGATATAAAAAGTGACTATGTATTAATGACTTACTATAATATTATTAATTTTTATGGTGAGGCTGCATTTTTAAAAGCATGTGAAACAGCGGGTGTCTACGGCTTGATTATTCCTGACCTACCACATGAATTAATTCAACAATTCAAAGAAAGACACCCTGATCGTAAAATAAATGTTATTTCATTAATTGCGATGACCACTTCTGAAACACGTGGTCATCAAATAGCTCAAGATGCAGAGGGTTTCATTTATACGGTAACAATGAATGCCACAACAGGAGAGAATGGCCACTTTCATCCAGAATTAAAGGAAAGGATTAATAATATCAAAGCGCATACACAAGTTCCCGTTGTTGCTGGATTTGGAATCCGCACACCGAATCATGTAAAAGATATTACGGAAGCATCTGATGGTGTTGTCATAGGTAGCGAAATTGTAAAACGGTTTGCTGAAGATGAACAGCAAGAGACGATTTCCTATTTACAATCAATTAGAGCGGAACTTAATTAAATTAGTTGCTCAATGTGTAATCACTAAATATAGGGGTAAGGATATTATGTAAGTATTGATGAAGAATGAAGTTCTTATTTCTATAAAGAGGTGACTTATTATGACTAAAAAAGTTTTATTTATTAATACAAGTAGAAGTCAATATGACGATGGAACACCAACTGGACTTTGGTTAGAAGAAGCGAGTGAACCATATAATATATTAACTGAAGCCGGCATTGGTGTAGACTTAGCTTCTATTGAAGGCGGCGATGTACCACTTGATCCTAATTCCACACAAAATAATGAGTTGAATACGTATGCTCAGTTTGTCGATAAGTTAAAACAATTACCAAGCATAGCGGATGTCGATGTGACACAATATGATGCAGTATATCTACCTGGAGGACACGGTACGGTATTCGATTTCGCGCATAATCAACAACTTGCTGCATTATTGGCAGATTTTAAAGCAGAAGGTAAAGTAATTTCATCAGTTTGTCATGGACCAAGTGCGTTTGTAGGTGCAAAAGACAAGCAAGGCAATTTCTTAATTAATGGCGTTACATTAACTTCATTTACTGATAACGAAGAGCGTACAATGGAGTTAGATAGTAAGGTACCATTCTTAACACAGACAGAATTAGAAAAACAAGGCGCTCAATTTGTAGCTCAGGATAATTTTACAGAGCATGTAGAAACAGATGCTCAGTTTATTACTGGTCAAAATCCTCAATCAAGTGTAGCTATCGGCAAAGCATTAAGAGACGCACTATTATAATTGAATCAACTTTAACAAAAACCGGAGTCAGTCAAAGAACTGACCCCGGTTTTATTTTGGATACTAAAAATGAATAATTGCTTATGCTTTGTTAAAATAAAAGTAGTGATATAATGAAACAATACATAAAATATAGCTTTAAGCATAAGTAATGCGTATTATGTGTAGACTATTGATTTAGTTTTACAAATGAATATTGTATAATAATCAAGGTTAAGAATAAGACTCGAAAAAGAATTATAGATAATTAGGAGTATATAAAAATGAAATTTACGAATTTAACTGCAAAAGAATTTGGCACATTTACTGATAAAATGCCTAACAGCCATTTCACACAAATGGTTGGGAACTATGAATTGAAAATTGCAGAAAGTACAGAAACACACTTGGTTGGAATAAAAAATAATGATAACGAGGTTATTGCAGCTTGTTTATTAACTGCAGTACCAGTTATGAAGTTTTTTAAATACTTTTATACAAATAGAGGACCAGTGATTGATTTTGAAAATAAAGAACTAGTCCATTATTTCTTTAATGAATTGTCTAAATATGTTAAAAAACATAATGCGTTGTACTTACGTGTAGACCCATATTTAGCATATCAGTATCGTAATCATGATGGAGATGTATTAGCGAATGCAGGTCATGATTGGATATTTGATAAAATGAAACAACTAGGTTATAAGCATCAAGGATTTTTAACAGGTTTTGATCCAGTGATTCAAATTAGATTCCATTCAGTTTTAGATTTAGCAAATAAAACAGCTAAAGATGTGCTTAATGGTATGGATAGTTTACGAAAGCGTAATACTAAAAAAGTACAAAAAAATGGTGTGAAAGTTAGGTTTTTAGGCGAAGATGAACTACCAATTTTCCGTTCATTTATGGAGGATACTTCTGAAACGAAAGATTTTGAAGACAGAGACGATGATTTTTACTATAACAGACTAAAATATTATAAAGATCGAGTGCTTGTTCCGTTGGCTTATATGGATTTCAATGAATATATTGAAGAATTAAAAGCTGAACGTGAAGTATTAAGTAAAGATATTAATAAAGCGGTTAAAGAAATCGAGAAGAAACCTGAAAATAAAAAAGCGTATAACAAAAAAGAAAATCTTGAGCAACAACTTATCGCAAATCAACAAAAAATTGATGAAGCTATATCATTACAGGAAAAACATGGTAATGAATTACCGATATCAGCAGCATATTTTATTATTAATCCTTACGAAGTTGTATATTATGCAGGTGGAACAGCTAATGAATTTAGACATTTTGCTGGTAGTTATGCAATTCAATGGAAGATGATAAATTATGCGATAGATCATAATATTGATAGATATAATTTCTATGGTATTAGCGGGCACTTCACTGATGATGCAGAAGATGCAGGTGTTGTTAAATTTAAAAAAGGATTTAATGCAGAAGTAGTTGAGTATGTGGGAGACTTCATTAAACCAATCAATAAGCCAATGTACAAAATTTATACGACATTAAAGCAAATTAAAGATAGAAAGAAATAAACTTAATAGAAGGGAACTAAGCGAGAATGAAATTTACAGAGTTAACTGTCAAAGAATATGACAATTTTGTACAAAATCCAGCGTTAGAGAGTCATTATTTTCAAGTGAAAGAAAATATTGCAACAAGAGAAGAAGACGGATTTCAAGTTGTACTATTAGGCTTGAAAGATGATGATAATCAAGTGATTGCTGCTAGTCTTTTCTCAAAAATTCCAACGATGGGAAGTTATGTTTATTATTCTAATCGTGGTCCTGTCATGGATTATAACGATTTAGGTTTGGTGGATTTCTATTTACGTGAATTAGAAACGTATTTACAGCAACATAACTGTTTATATGTGAAAATGGATCCATATTGGATTTATCAAATATATGATAAAGATATTAATCCATTGCCAGATAGTGATAAAAATGATGCGTTGGTAAACTTATTTAAATCACACAAATATATTCACCATGGTTTTACTACTAAATATGATACATCAAGCCAGGTTAGATGGATGGGTGTGTTAAATTTAGATGGTGAAACACCTGCCACTTTAAAAAAACAATTTGATAGTCAAAGAAAACGTAATATTAATAAAGCCATAAATTATGGTGTGAAAGTTAGATTGTTATCTAGAGATGAATTTGATATCTTTTTAGAATTGTATCGTGAAACGGAAGCGCGTACTGGTTTTGTATCTAAAACAGATGAATACTTCTATAATTTTATCGATAATTATGGTGACAAAGCCTTAATACCACTTGCTTACATTGATTTAGATGAATATATTAATCAAACGCAAGAAGCAATTAATGAAAAAGAAACGCGTCGTGATCAAATGATGCAAAATGAAAACAAATCAGATAAACAATTGAAAAAAATTGCAGAAATCGATAGACAAATCGAACATGACAAAAAAGAATTGTTGGAAGCTAGTGAGTTAAGACAAACAGACGGTGCTATATTAAACTTAGCTGCTGGTGTATATTTTGCTAATGCATATGAAGTTAACTACTTCTCAGGTGGTTCATCAGAGAAATATAATCAATATATGGGACCATACATGATGCATTGGTATATGATGAATTATTGTTTTGATCATGGATATGGACGTTATAATTTCTATGGTCTTTCTGGAGATTTCACGGAAAACAGTGAAGATTATGGTGTATATCGTTTTAAACGAGGATTTAATGTCCAAATTGAAGAATTAATTGGAGATTTTTATAAGCCAATTAAAAAAACTAAGTACTGGTTATTTAATACATTAAATAATATTAGAAGAAAAGTTAAAAAATAAAAAGATAGCATACTGATTGCAATAAGCCCTGATCAGTATGCTATCTTTTGTTCTGGAGTTGGTTATATTAGGATGGCTGTCCAATATAACATCGAACTATAGTGTGGAATATTCTTAGATGTTAGACTTAGTTGCCTTCCACACTTCTTAGTATAGCATAAAATGCGTATCATGTAATATAGTTATATTATAATAAAAATATAATAAAAATTTAAATTAATATGTTTGGATATTGAAACGTATATAAATAATAGGTACAAAAAAACGCTAACTCAACTAAAGTTAGCGTTTTTTTAACAAGTTGCGATCAGTTGTATTGAAAGTTGTTATAGCAATCTGTACCAAACTTTAACTTAAGGCATCGATGAGATACGTGATACCAATGATAAAGAATACAATACTCATAAAAACAGCAATAATAATAGCTGCCATAAGTGGATTAAATAAAAGTATGACACCGAAAATAATTTCGACTATATTTAGTAATATTGACAAGGTATGGAATAATTTATTCGATTTTTCAGCTGGTGTAACTGTAAAAATACTGAAAATCGCATGGATTATAAACCAAATCGCGAACAAATAAATAATAAATGTAGTGCTTGTTACAACATTAAATAAAATAAAAATCCCGATAATAATGTTAATAATGCCTAAAATGAGTAACATTTTTGAACCACTTTGACTTGCTTGCTTCATTACACGACGAACAAATATTTCAATAAAGCCATTAATAATGAATAAAATACCAATGAGCCATGTTATTGCAAATAAATTTTCTTCTGGAAAACTTACAATGAAAACTCCAATTATTAGAAAAATAACACCTATAATTAGACTTGGCCATTTAATACCTGATGACTGTTGCATAAATTTCACTCCTAATTGATTATCTAAACAGTATATACCCAAAATTGTAAAAAAGAACACTTAAGCACTTAAGGTAAATATATTTATATTATGTAAACTAGAAAGTGTATTAGTTTATAAATACAGTCACTAAGGAAAAAACATTATTTTGCGGATATTGCAAACATTTATACATAAATAGTTTTATAGTGATTGAATCATGGCTCTGAGAAGTTGATTTCTGAGCATTTAAATAATTATTTGTGGATCAATACCCATATAAATGTAAATAATCATTTAAGTATTGATTGATCATATGTAATGCAGCTGGCAAATATAGATCAATAAGTAGATACGTATTTACATGTAATTGATTTCTAAATTTATGAACGAACAAGATATTTTAAACCAAAGTAAAATGACCGATAACAAAGCACAGATGTCAAAGATGTTAGTATAATAGAATTCAAATTAAAATGAGACAGCCTTGAATGAATTTAAAAACGTCAAAGTAAATATAATTCACGATTGAATCAGTAACAAATCAAAGCATAAGTAAATAATACTCAAATAAGTAAAAACGACTATACAAAGATAGAAAAATTTTAAATTACATTTTAGTTTACATAATATATATTATAGGAAGTTATACCTATAACGGAATGGGTGCCCTAATTTAGATTAATTATAGAACTTTAAGTAATTATTTTGTACCATTTGGACTATTGTTATATAAATTCATAAAAAAACACTTAAATGTAACAAGTATTGCTACATTTAAGTGTATAGAAATTACTGCTGTTTATAATCTTCAATTTCATCCTTAGGAATACCGCCACGCTTACGAATTTCTTTTCTTTGTTTTTTGTCACGACGATTGCGTCTCCAATTACGTGTGAAGTACCAAATTAAGAAACTAATAATTAAACTTATTACGGCCATAAATGCTGCAAATCCTAATAATGGTTCATATGTAATATCTTCAAAATTAGGTATTAAGAAAGCAGCTATTCCTAAAATAACTAGAGTTAGCACTGCTGGTACAAACCACTTATTTAAGACAAGATTACAAAAAATAGTTACTAATATAACAGCAACTACAGTAATCCATAAAAAGTTAGGCATATCAAAAATTGTCATGTGTTGCACTCCTTATATTTTAACGTATACATCCAACATACCAGTAATTATACTACAATCTGAAGTAATTACCTTCAATCTTCAGTAGTATCTTTTTATATTAGTGCAGTACAGTTGGCACGTCAATCTAATATTTAGTTATGTTCCCCACTTTTAAATACGTTAAACTTACAATTGTCATTTTTCGTAGTTATTCATGTATAATTAGTGTTGTATAGACAATTAACAATATAGGAGTGATTAAATGACTGAAACATTACCGTTTAGAAGTGACGTACATAATAGTGAAACATGGGATATTACGGATTTATTTTCTTCAGATGAGGCATTTTATCAAACACTAAATCAAACAATTGCAGATGCGCAAGATTTTAATAAACAATACGAACAACGTTTAGATAATGTGGAAAATATCAAAGCTGCTTTAAATACATATTCAGATATTTTAATTCAAGTTGATCGATTGGCTAATTATGCAGAACTGCGTTTGAGTGTGGATACAGCTAATGAGCCAGCGCAGACACTCAGTGCGAAATTCTCTACTAGTTATGGGAAAATTGCTAGCGAATTGTCATTTGTTGTGTCAGAAATTTTAGCAGTTTCTGATCAAACATTGGATGAATTAATTCAAACGTCGCAGTATCCGCATTTTTTAACAAAACTAAAAGCAACTAAGCCTTATCAGCTATCGTCAGAAGTTGAAAAAGTCTTGGCAAGTTTATCACCTACTTTTGAACAGCCTTATGACCTATATGGTACAACAAAGATGTTGGATATTCATTTTGAATCATTTAAGCATGATGACAAAGTCTACCCATTAGACTATGCTACATTTGAAAATGAGTATGAAGATTATCCTGATCAAACATTTAGAGCTAAAAGTTTTAAATATTTCAGTGATGCTTTACGTAAATACCAACATACGACTGCGGCTACTTACAATATGCAGATACAACAAGAAAAAATTGAAGCTGATTTAAGAGGATATGACTCAGTAATTGATTATTTACTGCAAGATCAAGAAGTTACACGTGAGATGTTCAATCGTCAGATAGATGTTATTATGAGTGATTTGGCGCCAATTATGCAAAAATATGCGAAATTACTTAAACGTGTACATGGTCTTGAAGTTATGGGATTTGAAGATTTAAAAGTTTCTATAGATCCTGAGTATGAACCAGAGATATCTATAGAGGAATCTAAAAAGTATATTTTTGGTGCTCTTAACGTGCTTGGTGACGATTACTTAGAAATGGTTGAAAGTGCTTATAATGATAGATGGATTGATTTTGTGCAAAATAAAGGCAAAGACACAGGAGCGTATTGTGCAAGTCCATACGCTTCACATTCTTATGTGTTTATATCTTGGACTGGCAAAATGACAGAAACATTTGTATTAGCACATGAATTAGGACATGCTGGTCACTTTACATTGGCACAAGCAGACCAAAACTATTTAGAATCGGAAGCGTCAATGTACTTTGTAGAAGCACCGTCAACAATGAATGAAATGCTAATGTCAAATTACTTATTTAAAAATAGCGATGATCCAAAATTTAAACGTTGGGTAATCGGTTCTATTATATCTAGAACGTATTTCCACAATATGGTCACTCATTTACTAGAAGCAGCGTATCAAAGAGAAGTTTACAACAAGGTGGATCAAGGTGAATCATTAACGGCACCAGTCTTAAATCAAATTATGCGCGATGTATATGGTCAGTTCTTTGGCGATAGCGTCAAACTGACAGAAGGCATGGAATTGACTTGGATGCGTCAGCCCCACTACTATATGGGTCTATATTCGTACACATACTCAGCAGGCTTAACAATTGGTACAGTGATGTCTCAACGTATTCAGAATGAAGGTCAGCCAGCTGTAGATGCTTGGTTAGAAACATTAAAGGCTGGTGGCAGTAAATCACCAGTTGAATTGGCAGATATCGCTGGCATTGATATTCGAACGGATGCCCCGTTGAAATCAACGATTGGTTATATTGGCAGTCTAGTCGATGAGTTAGAAAAACTGACAGATGAAATTGATAATGCATAATTCACACTTATAAAACATAAAACAGCACACTACGTTATGAACTTTATATCATAAGTAGTGTGCTGTTTTTTTATTACTTCGTATACGATTCGTAACGTTCTCCTGTAATATAAAAATAAATATTTTCAGCTATATTAGTGATATGATCGCCGATACGCTCTAAATGACGCGCAGCCAAATGTGCTTGCCCAGCAACAAAAGGATCATTATCAATTAAGTACGTTGTGTTGACGATATTTTTATATAAATCATCAATATCTTTATCTCTTTCAATAATTTCTTTGATTAAAGTTAAATCATCGTTTCGTACAGCATTATTTAAATCTTTCAACATGAGTAATGCTAATTTACCCATCGTATTTAATCGCGTCAGTACATAATTATCGATGATTTTTGCTCTGAGTCTTATTTTAGCTATGCTAGCCGCATTATCACCGATACGTTCAAAGTCAGAGGCAATCTTGAGCGCTGCCATCATTAACCTTAAATCAGTTGCAATCGGTTGCTGTTTTGTAATTAGTAGGATTACTTTTTCATTTATTTCAGATTCTAAAGCATTGACTTCTTTATCCTTGGCTATGGATTGACGTGCGTAATTACGATCTTCTTCACTTAATGACATTAATGCAAAGTCAATATTATGATATACATGAAGACCAAGCCGACGTAAATCTTTAATTAAACCGTCGAGTTGGCCTTCATATTTTTGTCTAATTATCGCCATTTATTAACCGAATCTACCAGAAATGTAATCTTCTGTTTGTTTATCAGAAGGATTTGAGAAGATCTTATCTGTATCATCGTATTCATTTACATAGCCATTTAAGAAGAATGCAGTTTTATCAGATACACGTGCTGCTTGTTGCATATTGTGTGTCACGATAATAATTGAATATTTTTCTTTTAATTCTTGTACTAATTCTTCTACTTTTAATGTAGAAATTGGATCAAGTGCAGATGTTGGCTCATCCATCAAGATAACATCTGGTTCAATCGCAAGTGTACGAGCGATACATACACGTTGTTGTTGACCACCTGATAAGCTGTAAGCATTTGTATCTAAACGGTCTTTCAATTCATCCCAAATTGCAGCGCCTCGTAATGATTTTTCAACAATTTCATCTAAAACTTTTTTATTTTTAATGCCGTGAATTTTTGGTCCATAAGTGATATTATCATAAATTGATTTAGGGAATGGATTTGGTTGTTGGAATACCATTCCTACATTTGTTCTTAATTTTTCAACAGAATGTTTATCATCAAAGATATTGTTATCACGGTATAAAATTTTACCAGCAGTTTTAACAGATGGTACAAGTTCTACCATGCGGTTTATGGTTTTGATATATGTTGATTTACCACAACCTGATGGTCCAATAATTGCTGTTACATTGTTTTCTAAAATATCTAAATTGATGTTTTTTAGTGCATGATTTTCACCATACCATAAATCTAAATTTTTAGTTGAATAAACAATTTTCTTTTCACTATCAGGAATTTTGTTCTCTGAATGTGTCGGTTCAATTGTTGAAATTGGTGTATCGTTACGATCTGTATGTGCTTGTAATTCATCTTTAGTATCTGTAATTTGCTTGTTCGCCATAATTAAAACTCCTTTTTATAGAAGGCCAGTCCTCAATAAATCAATTATTGAGTTCTTCCCCATTGACTAGCCTTGATTGAATACTGCTTTATTTGAAAAAATGATTAGAATTTTTTGCTGTATTTGTTTCTTAGGAAAATTGCCACTGCGTTCATCAATAATAGGATTACTAACAATACGATAATACCTGCTGATGCAACGTTTTGGAATTCTGCTTGCGGTAATTTTGCCCAATTGTATATTGCCATTGGTAATGCTTGGAACTGATCAAATATACTTGAAGGTAATTGTAATAATACCGTTGGAATACCTACTAAAATTAATGGTGCTGTCTCACCTAATGCACGTGATAATGCAAGGATGAAACCAGTTAAAATACCAGGTATTGCAGCTGGTAATACTACACGACGTATTGTTTGCCATTTGTTACCACCAAGACCATATGAAGCTTCTCTTACTGAATTTGGTACCGCTCTAATTGCTTCTTGGCTTGCTACGATTATTACTGGCAAAATAAGTAATGACATCGTTAATGCAGCTGCTAATACTGAATTACCAAGTGATAAAGCTTCAATGCCCATACCTCTAACAAATATTGTTAGACCAAGTAAACCGAATACAACTGAAGGTACACCTGCTAAATTTGAAATACTCACTTTAATAAAGCTCGTAAATGCATTGTTTTTAGCATACTCTTCTAAATAAATTGCAGTACCTACACCCAAGATAATTGAAATTGGTATGATTGTTATCATTAACCAAACGGTACCGATAAGAGCACCTTTGACACCAGCCATCGATGGTGTAGATGATGAAAAATTCGTAAAGAATGATGGTGTTAAATGCCCAGCACCTTTGATAAGTGTGTCAATAATTAACGCAGCTAACACAATTAAACCAATCATCGTACATGCGAAGAATGCCCACTTATTAAATTTATTCGTCGATAGTCTTCCAGAGAGTTTTTTTTCAACGGTCTTTTGATCGACAAGTACTTTACTATTATTTGTTTCAGCCATATTAATACTCCTCTCTGAAGCGTTTCGTAATCCAATGAGATAGTAAATTCATGATTAATGTAAAGATAAATAATGTGAAACCTACAGCATACATACTGTAATAAACATCTGTACCAAAACCAGCATCTCCAGTAGCTACTTGAACGATGTAACCAGTCATTGTTTGAATGGAACCAGTTAAGTCAAGTGAAGCAGATGGTGTACTACCGGCTGCTAATGATACGATCATAGTTTCACCGATTGCACGAGAGATTGCTAATACGATTGATGCCATTACACCTGAAGTTGCTGCTGGTAATACAACCTTGGTAGCTACTTCAAATTTTGTTGCACCAAGTCCTAATGCACCTTCGCGCATTTTATTCGGAACAGAAGACATTGCATCTTCACTCATACTTGAAATCAAAGGTATAATCATAATACCTACGACAATACCAGGACTGATTGAGTTAAAACTACCAAGATCAGGAAATATAGAACGTAATAATGGTGTTACAAATGTAAGTGCAAAGAAACCAAATACAATTGTAGGGATACCAGATAATATTTCAAGAATTGGTTTGATAATGCTTCTTGCTCTACTTGATGCATATTCACTTAAGTAAAGTGCAGCTCCTAATCCAAGTGGAACAGCTACAATTGTTGCTATGAACGTGATTTTTAAAGTACCCATAATCAACGCCCAAATACCAAATTTAGGTTGGCCAGAGAATGGATTCCATTCTGTTGTTAAGAAAAAGTCTGCTAATGATATTCGAGTGAAAAATGTAATTGTTTCAGTAAGTAACGTCACGATAATACCAATTGTTGCTAATATAGAAAAGATTGCGATAAGACCTAAGATTACAGGTGCAATTTTATCACTTGTACCATTTTTTTTAGCATTATTTTTAGCTATCATTTCACTTACGGAGAGGTTATTATTCGCCATTTGAATTCCTTCCTTCTTGTAAACTCCCAATTATTTAAAAAAGTTGGGACTGGAATTTCAGAGACAAAGTATTTAACAATCTTACTTTGTCCCCCAATTCCAGAATCCCAACCCTAAGCTATATTGCTATTATTTACTTTCTTTTTTGTCTTCTTTTTTGCTGTCTTTACCAATAATATCGTCTAGTTTAGATTGTTGCTCAGTGTAGTCTTTCTTAGGTAATGCAACGAATCCAGCGTCATTAGCTGATTTACCTTTGTCTTCAAGAACAAATTTCATGAAGTCTTGGAATCCTTTATTGTCTTTTAATTTTTTCTCGTTAGTATAGATGAATAATGGTCTGCTTAGAGCATATGAACCATCTTGGATTGTTTTCTTAGTTGGTTCAGTTGTTTTACCTTTATCGTCTTTAATTTTAACTTCTTTTAATTTGTCTTTATTTTGTACATAGAAGTTGTAACCGAAGTAACCGATACCTTCTTTGTTTTTCTGTACTGATTGTACAATTACGTTTGTATCAGCATTTTTCTCAGCTTTGATATCACCTTTGTCCATTACTTCTTCAGTGAAGAAATCGTAAGTACCGTGTGCTTGGTCAGGTGAGAATGCTTTGATATCTTTAGAAGGCCATTTTGGATTTACGTCTTTCCAAGTCTTAGCCTTACCTGAATAGATTTCTTTAAGTTGTTCTTTTGATAATTCGTCAACGAAATCATTGTCTTTGCTGACAGCGATTGTTACACCATCTTGTGCAACTTTGAATTCGTCATATTTAATACCTTTATCGTCTAATTTTTTCTTCTCTTCATCTTTTATTGGTCTAGATGCATTTGAAAAATCAGTGCTACCTGAGATGAATTTTTCAAAACCGCCACCAGTACCTGCAGTACCGTTTGATACAGTTACATCTTTGTTATCTTTAGCAAATTTTTCGTTAAGTTTTTCAATGATTGGACCTACTGTTGATGAACCATCGCCTTTTACTTCTCCTCCGTCTTTACCTGAATCAGAGTTGCCGCCACCGCAAGCACCTAATAAAAGTGAAGCACCAATTGCTGTAGTACCAAATAATTGCCATTTTTTCATTGAAACATCCTCCTAATAAATGAATAACCCAAAAAGTTATATGTATTTCTTACAGTTTCTATACTACACGCCTTTTATTAATTACAAATATAGTTAATGTAAATGTTTTGTTAAGATGGTGTGCGGGAGATTTAAAACGTTGGTTTAAATGTGCTGTTCTGTATTATGAGGTCTAAACTACTTTTTAATTAGCATTTAAGAATTATATTTTTAACATATATAGTAATATCCTAATAACAACGTGTATACGACAATGTTATTAGGTTTGAATATGATCTTGCTAATGTGTTTTAACATGAAATTATATACAAAAATCCACTCACTTTCATATCAGTGAGTGGATTTATATTGTTTATGTGTGATGTTTTCATCTATATAATAGAAGGAACTATTTTTCTACTCTACTCCAACCTTTTTGTGTTAAAGCAATTTTACCACTTTCAATCGTGATAATTTTATTTTTATATAAATGTCCGATGGCTCTTTTGAACGCACCTTTACTCATATTAAAGACTTCTTTAATAGCATCAGGACTTGATTTATCAGAAAATGGTAATTCTCCATCATATTCAACTAATAAATTAAAGATGTGTTGGCCATCATCATCAAGACGCTCATGTGCGAATGGTAAAAATGATCCATTCAACTCACCCTTTTCATTATGACCAATAATTCGAACATTAACATTTTCACCTAAGCGTGGTTCTGCTTTACGTTCAGATTCATGTACGAATATTTTATATCCATCCTTAGATAGTAAGAAGCTACCAATTCTTAATAAACGATATGGTCTGGCTTCAACAACTTTATTCTTCATTTCATCATCGAAGACAGGTGTGTACATTTGTTCGACAATTGTTTCTGTTGCTAAACGTGCAAACATATTATTGTCTCTATCTATACGTAATGTTACAAAAAGTTCGTCGCCTTGTGTTGGCCATACGTCTTTCACTTTTGGTAAATCTTCCCACGGGATAAGAACTTCTCTCGGTAAGCCAACGTCAACATGCGCACCATCACGATCTGTTTTTAATACTTTAACAAAGTCGTATTTATCTGTAGTGATATCAGGCATGTTTTGCGTTGCAAATAATGCACCTGAACGGTTTGGGTAAATGAAGAAACTATATTCTTCCCCTACCTGTAATTCATCTTCTTCGTTAATTTCGGATTGGTTAAGTTTAACTTCTTCGCCGTTTGGTCCTTGTAACTTGTATGTAGATCCTTCTAATCCTACTACTTCAAGAAATTCAATTGAACCTACAATATCTTTTTCATCTTGGGCCATACTTTTCTCCTTCGTACTCAAATTTATTCACATTTATTATAACATGCAATAGGAAAACAAGCATCACTATACTATCAAAGGTCGAAAGTAGTAGCTAAGTGTGATATAATTTGTCCGGTAGATTAACGAAAAGGAGTTAAGGCATGTTACAAGTTACTGATGTAAGTTTACGATTTGGTGATCGTAAGTTATTTGAAGATGTAAATATTAAATTTACAGATGGCAATTGCTATGGTTTGATTGGTGCAAATGGTGCTGGTAAGTCAACATTCTTAAAAATATTATCCGGAGAACTAGATGCGCAAACTGGTCATGTTTCTATGGGGAAAAATGAACGTCTTGCAGTATTAAAACAGGATCACTTTGCATTCGAAGATGAACGTGTATTAGATGTTGTTATAAAAGGACATGAACGTTTATATGCAGTTATGAAAGAAAAAGATGAAATTTATATGAAACCTGATTTTAGTGATGAAGATGGTATTAGAGCTGCAGAATTAGAAGGTGAATTTGCAGAAATGGACGGCTGGAATGCAGAAGCAGACGCTGGTTCCCTACTTTCAGGATTAGGTATTAAAGCAGATTTACAAGACAAAACGATGTCAGAATTAGAGAATAATCAAAAAGTGAAAGTGTTATTAGCACAAAGTCTTTTTGGTAAACCTGATGTACTATTACTAGATGAGCCTACCAATGGTTTAGATATCCCTGCCATTAGTTGGTTGGAAGATTTCTTAATTAATTTTGAAAATACTGTAATTGTAGTATCACATGATAGACACTTTTTAAATAATGTATGTACGCATATTGCAGATTTAGATTATGGAAAAATTAAAGTTTATGTTGGTAACTATGATTTTTGGTATCAGTCTAGTCAATTAGCTATGAAAATGGCGCAAGATCAAAATAAGAAAAAAGAAGAAAAAATCAAAGAATTACAAGACTTCGTTGCACGTTTCTCTGCAAATGCTTCAAAATCAAAACAAGCAACAAGTCGTAAGAAACAACTTGAAAAAATTGAACTTGATGACATTCAACCTTCTTCACGTCGTTATCCGTTTGTTAAATTTACACCAGAGCGTGAAATTGGTAATGACTTATTATTTGTTGAAAATCTTTCTAAGACAATCGATGGTGTAAAAGTGTTAGATAACATTTCATTCACTATGGATCCAAATGATAAAGCTGTCTTAATTGGAGATAGTGAGTTTGCAAAATCAACATTACTTAAAATTTTAGCTGGTGAAATGGAACCAGATGAAGGTTCAGTAAGATGGGGTGTAACAACTTCACGTAGTTATTTCCCTAAAGATAACTCTGAATTCTTCGAAGGTGTAGATATGAACTTAGTAGATTGGTTACGCCAATATGCCCCTGAAGATGAACAGACAGAAACATTCTTACGTGGTTTCTTAGGCCGTATGTTATTCAGCGGTGAAGAAGTTAAGAAAAAAGCAAGCGTCTTATCAGGTGGAGAAAAAGTACGTTGTATGTTAAGTAAAATGATGCTTTCTAGTGCGAATGTGTTATTACTTGATGAACCAACGAACCACTTAGACTTAGAAAGTATTACTGCTGTGAACGATGGTTTGAAAAACTTTAAAGGTTCAATCATCTTTACTTCATATGACTTCGAGTTTATCAATACGATTGCCAACCGTGTTATAGATTTAAACCCTGCTGGTGCAGTGTCTAAAGAAATTTCATACGAGGCATATTTACAAGAGACAGGCGTTTTAACAAAATAAGCAATATCATTAACTGTAAGATTCTGTAATAAGGGTCTTACAGTTTTTTTGTAATTTCGTATTTCAAGGAACGTTGTAAGTTAATTGTTTTGAAAAATATTTTCAGAACTATATAATCAGGTTATGTAACAATAGGAGGAATGATGAATATGAAGCATTTAAATATGATTGACGGCCAAGTTCTACCCCAAATAGGATTTGGTACATATAAACTAAATGGTGCCCATGGTGTACACGCAATTACGAACGCTTTAAATCAAGGCTATCGTTTATTGGATACGGCATATAATTATGAAAATGAAGGCACAGTTGGGAGAGCCATTGCAAATAGTCATGTAACGAGAGATCAAATCATTGTGACATCTAAACTCCCTGGTCGATATCACGATTATGATTCAGCAATGGTTGCAATTCAAGAATCTCTATATCGTTTAAATGTCGAATATATTGATTTATATTTAATTCACTGGCCGAATCCTCGACAAGGAAAATATGTTGAAGCCTGGAAAGCGATGATTGACGCACAAAAAGCAGGTTTGATTAAATCGATTGGCGTATGTAATTTCTTACCCGAACATATTGAAACATTAGAGAAAGAAACTGGTGTATTGCCAACAGTGAATCAAATTGAATTACACCCCTACTTTAATCAGCAAGATATTATTGCATTTCATAATGAAAAAGGTATCATCACTCAAGCGTGGAGTCCTTTAGGTCGTGCATCAGAAGTTATTAAAGACAAAGATGTTGCCGTTATTGCGGAGAAATATAATAAAACCATTCCACAAGTCATTTTAAAGTGGCATGTACAAAATGGTGTAGTTCCAATTCCTAAATCTACTTCTATCGCAAGACAAATTCAAAACAAAGATATATTTGATTTTACATTAGAGCAACAAGATATGGACGCGATTAATCAGTTAACACAACAAGATGGTAGATTAAAAGGTCAAGATCCAGCTCAATACGAAGAATTTTAAAATTGAATGCATGAGATTTATGAAAATATCACGTTATATAAGTGTAAATTTTCGATATAAATAACAAAAGTATTTTTGAATCGTTGTATTTTTCAGTAAATTTAAAAAATTTCGCAAAATCGGTTTACATGGCATATATGCGTATGTATAATGTGAAACATAAACAAAAATTAAATATGGTTTTGATGAGGCGCATCAATCATTAGTAAAAATTAGAACAATCTGACTGCTAGCAGCTAATTTTGAAAGGGTGAGATGCCGAAACAGTTATAATAGCAGCTTATAACACGTTGGACTTTATGGTTAAGAGCTAAGAGTCTGTCATTATTTTAAAATAATGGAGTGCATCACTTGTATATATATTTATAGAACAGGTTCGCATTCCGAACTTGTTCTTTTTTTATAATACTGTGATTCTCCCCTATTTAATGAGGAGGATATGGAATTGGAAAGAAGTGTTTTGAAATTTGGCGGATCTTCTGTCAGTGATTTTACAAAAATAAAAAATATCGCCGAAATGTTGCGTACAAGGGTAACACAAGGTGAGCAATTAATCGTTGTGGTCAGTGCCATGGGAAAAATGACAGATGAACTTATGGCGAATGTATCGACATTAACGACGAGTCCAAAAGACCAAGAACTTGCCCTACTACTAACGACAGGTGAACAGCAAACGGTATCGTACCTATCAATGGTCTTAAATGATATTGGTGTAAATGCTAAAGCAATGACAGGTTATCAAGCTGGTATCAAGACAGTTGGTCATCATTTGAAAAGTCGTATTGCAGAAATTAATCCTGATACCTTTGAACAAGCATTCAATACAAATGATGTACTTGTAATAGCCGGATTCCAAGGCATTAATGATGCATTAGAAGTCACTACATTAGGGCGTGGGGGCTCCGATACAACGGCAGTTGCATTAGCAGCAAGTAACAATACACCCTGCGAAATATATACAGATGTTGATGGTGTTTACGCTACAGACCCACGTGTATATGAGCATGCTAAACGTCTCGACTATGTATCATATGAAGAAATGATGGAAATGAGTGCGTTAGGTGCTGGTGTACTTGAAACTAGAAGTGTAGAGTTGGCAAATAATTATAATATTCCACTCTATTTAGGCAGAACTTTATCAAATGTGAAAGGAACATGGATTATGTCTCAAACAGAAATTTTAGAAAAGAAAGCTGTAACGGGTGTCGCACTAGATACACATATGATGCATGTGACAATCAGTTATCCACTTCCAGATAATCGCTTATTGACTGAACTATTTAATAAATTAGAAGCAGGTGCGGTAAATGTAGATATGATTTCGCAAATCATTAATTTAGAAGGCTTGCAGATGTCATTTACAATTAAAGATACAGATGCTGTCCAAATTTCATCGATTTTGGAAACCTTAAAAGAAGATTTTAGTGCATTAGGTTTCAAAATCAACGAAGAATATGTGAAAATTTCTTTAATTGGTTCTGGTATGAGAGATATGTCGGGTGTTGCTTCGAAAGCATTTATTACTTTAATTGAAAATAATATTGCGTTTTATCAAACAACTACTTCAGAAATTAGTATCTCGTGTGTTATTGATGCTGAAAATGGAGAACGCGCAGTTCAAACCCTATATCAAGCATTTGATATTTAAATTTTGATATCAGAATTTTCGAAAATAAACTTACAATTATTAACAATATAAATGGGAGTGTATAAGTATGACAAGATTAGCAATTGCAGGTGCAACAGGATTAGTTGGAAGAAAAATGTTAGAAACAATCGATAAAAGAGCCATCCCCTTTGATGAATTAGTGTTATTTTCATCTGCAAGATCGGCGGGTGAACAAATTGAGTTTCAAGGGCAATCCTATACAGTAAGAGAACTCACAGACGAAGCGGCTAGTGAAGCATTTGACTACGTATTAATGAGCGCTGGTGGTAGTACAAGTGAACACTTCTCGCCTATTTTTGAACAAGCAGGTGCTATTGTTATTGATAATTCAAGTCAATGGAGAATGACAGAAGGTATTGATTTGATCGTTCCGGAAGTGAATGAGCCTGTATTGGATAGAAAAATTATTGCCAATCCAAATTGTTCAACCATACAATCGGTAGTGCCACTTAAAATAATACAAGAAGCTTTTGGTTTAAATCGAGTTGCGTACACAACTTATCAGGCTGTATCAGGATCTGGTGTTAAAGGTCGACAGGATTTAGCAGAAGGTGCGAATGGTAAAGCACCAGAAGCATATCCGCACCCTATTTATAATAATGTGTTACCACATATTGATATATTTCTAGAAGACGGGTATACAAAAGAAGAGCAAAAAATGATTGATGAAACACGTAAGATACTAAAAGACGAAGCTTTAAAAGTCACAGCAACGTGTGTACGTGTTCCTGTTCAAGATAGTCATAGTGTTCATATGAGTGTGACAGTGAATAAAGATACGACGGTAGAAGCAATTCAACAATTATTTGAAAGTGATTCACGTGTCGTTCTTGTAGATAATCCACAAAATAATGAATATCCTTTAGCGATTCATTCAACAGGTAAAGATGAAATATTTGTTGGACGTATTCGCCGAGATGATAGTTTAGATAACACGTTCCATGTTTGGTGTACTTCTGACAATTTATTGAAAGGTGCTGCATTGAATGCAGTTCAAATACTTGAACAAGTCATGGACTTGAAAGGAGCAAAATAATATGGGACATATTTTTGAAGGTGTAGGTGTCGCCCTAGCGACACCCTTCACACATAATGAAGTTGATTATGACGCATTAAGAAATCACGTAAACTATTTACTCGATAATAACGCTAAATCTATCGTGGTAAATGGTACAACAGCTGAGAATCCTACACTAACAGATGAAGAAAAAGATCATATATTAGAAGTTGTTGTTAATGTCGTTGATGGACGTGTACCTGTTGTCGCAGGCACAGGTACCAATAGTACGCAAAAATCAATACAAGCGTCAGTACGTGCGAGAGAAATTGGTGCAGACGCTATTATGTTAATTACACCTTACTATAATAAGACGAATCAACGTGGTTTGATTGCCCATTTTACAACAATTGCAGATGCAGTTAAATTACCAGTCATCTTATACAATGTGCCATCTCGTACTAATATGACCATTGATGCAGATACTGTTGCAACATTGAGTGAAAATGAATATATCGTTGCATTAAAAGATGCGACGAATGACTTTGAATATATGGATGATTTGAAACAACGACTGAATCTCGATACATTCGCGCTATATAGTGGTAATGATGATAATGTTGTGGAATATTTTGATAAAGGTGGACATGGTGTCATTTCCGTTGTAGCTAATGTAATTCCAAAATCATTCCAAGCATTATACGATGATAAACAACAAGGCGCACATATCGAAGAACAATTTCAACCGATTCAAACATTATTAGATGCATTATCCATAGATGTTAACCCTATTCCTGTAAAAGTACTTACTGCGGTAGAAGGTTTCGGGAATTATGAAGTTCGTTTACCACTTGTGCCACTTGAAGACAAGGAACGCCAATCTTTAGAAGCAGCATATGAAGCATATAAAGCAGGTGAAAATATATGAAAATACTCTTGATTGGTTATGGTGCCATGAATCAACGTGTTGCACGTTTAGCTGAAGACAAAGGACATGAAATTGTAGGTATCATTGTTAGGGATGCTTCAAAAGGTTATCCCTACCCTACTTTTGAACGTATAGCAGAAGCTGAAAATGCAGATGTTGCGATCGATTTTTCAAATCCTGAATTATTATTGCCTTTATTAGATGATAATTTTAATTTACCACTAGTGATTGCAACAACTGGTGAAAAGGATGAAATCATTCATAAATTAAAATCACTAAGTAAGGATATGCCAGTATTTTTCAGTGCTAATATGAGTTATGGTGTCCATGCATTGACTAAAATTTTAGAAGCAGCAGTGCCACTACTACAAGATTTCGACATTGAATTAACAGAAGCGCATCATAATAAAAAAGTGGATGCGCCTAGTGGTACACTTGTTAAACTATATGATGTTATTGCAGAATTACGTGACAAGACGACGCCAGTCTATGACAGACATGAACATACTGAAAAACGTACACAAGACGAAATCGGCATTCATGCTGTTCGAGGAGGCACTATTGTCGGCGAACATGAAGTCTTATTTGCTGGTACTGATGAAACTATTGAAATCACACATCGTGCACAATCAAAAGACATTTTTGCAAATGGTGCGATTGGTGCAGCAGAAAAATTAATAAATAAAGCAAATGATTATTATACTTTTGATAATTTATAAACAATAAGGAGCGAATTTAATTATGGTACAACATTTAAGCGCAGAAGAAATTATTCAATATATTAGTGATGCAAAGAAATCTACCCCACTTAAGGTCTATGTAAATGGTCGTTTTGACAATGTTACATTTCCAGATAGTTTTAAAGTATTTGGTTCGAACGATTCAAAAGTTATTTTCTGTGAAGCAGATGAATGGAAACCATTTTATGAGCAAAATCAAGCAACGATAGATGAAATTGAAATCGAAATGGATCGACGTAACTCAGCCATCCCATTGAAAGATTTAACAAATACCAATGCGCGTATTGAGCCTGGTGCATTTATTCGTGAACAAGCGATTATTGAAGATGGTGCAGTTATTATGATGGGTGCAACTATTAATATTGGTGCAGTTGTTGGTGAAGGTACAATGGTTGATATGAATGCGACACTTGGTGGTCGTGCAACAACTGGTAAAAATGTGCATGTTGGTGCTGGATCCGTATTAGCCGGTGTGATTGAACCACCTAGCGCTTCACCTGTTGTCATTGAAGATGATGTGTTAATAGGTGCAAATGCAGTTATACTTGAAGGTGTACGTGTCGGTGCTGGTGCCATTGTTGCAGCTGGCGCAATTGTGACACAAGATGTTCCAGCAGGAGCTGTAGTAGCTGGTACACCAGCTAAAGTGATTAAACAAACAAGTGAAGTAGAAGATTCTAAACGTGAAATTGTTTCAGCATTAAGAAAATTAAACGATTAGTAATTTACAGTCATAAAGAAACGATAATATTGATTTAAGACAGAGGATGTCAGCAATAATATTTATGAAGGAGGTATATTCGATACAAAATAATAGATTTGTATCGTACCTCCTCATTTTTATAATATTTGAACGATACATATCAGTCATTGAAATACATGATTAATTTTTGGAATATTACTCAAAGGATTTGATTAGGATGAACGAATTAGAATTTGTAACAACACATAGACGTTATTTACATCAGCACCCAGAATTAAGTTTACATGAATTTGAAACGACAGCTTATATTGCTAAATATTTAGATTCATTAGATGTAGTTTATGAGCGTCCCCTAGACACTGGCTTAGTTGCATATTTACCAGGCAACAGTAATCATACAATCGCCTATCGTGCAGATATTGATGCCTTACCTATTTTTGAAGAAAATGAAGTAGATTATAGAAGCAAAATTGATAATGTGATGCATGCTTGTGGACATGATGGTCATACAACAGCGTTAATGTTGTTTGTCCAACGTTGTAATGCATTAGCAGATCAAGGTGCCCTGCCACATAATATTGTATTTATTTTTCAGCCAGCTGAAGAAACAGGCGGTGGTGCAAATCGTTTGATTCGAGCAGGTGCTTTTGATAAATACCCAATTGAAGCTGTCTTTGGTGTCCACGTGATGCCTTTTGAAAATGAAGGTCGCGTGGTAATTAGGGATGAAGAAATAACGGCAAGTGCAACCGAGTATCGATTTTATTTGAATGGACTTTCAAGTCATGTTGCTGATAAAGAACAAGGTCATTCATGTGGTGAAGCGTTGCAACATGTTTTAAGCCAAGTTGGACAAATTCAACAATATCATTTAAATGGTTTGAAACGAAATATCGTTCATATGGGTCACTTTGAAGCGGGAGAAGCGATTAACACTGTGCCTAGTCATGGTTATTTAGAAGGTACAATTCGAACATATGATGTTAAAGATTTACAAATTGTACAACAACAAATGGCTAAGATTGCAGAAAGTGTTGAATTGCTTTTCAATGTCTCATGTGAAGTTAAATTTGAAGAAGGTTATCCACCAACGTATAATGATCCACAATTACGAAGCTATGTAGAAAATGGATTGAAAAAAGCGAATTTTGAAGTCATCGATAAACCAACGCCCTACTTATTTGGTGAGGATTTTAGTTTTTATAGTCAGCTAGCGCCAAGTTATTTTGTATTTGTTGGTGTTCGAGACGAAGGTAAAGGCTATGTTACAGGTTTGCACACTGCGCATTTAAATTTTAATGAACATATGTTGATACGTATTGCAGACTATTATGAACAAATATTAACAACTTATAGTGAGGTGTATACACAATGACAGCCATTTGGTCCGTAGATACAGCATCATTTTGTGATAATGCAAAGAGAGTAAAGCAGAATAATACAATTATGGCAGTCGTAAAAAATAATGCCTATCACTATGGTTTGGAATTTGCAATAGAACAATTTTCTAAAATTGGAATTGATACGTTTAGTACAACGTCTTTAAAAGAAGCTGTGCGTATACGTGAACTTGCGCCTAATGCAACCATTTTTTTAATGAATGCAGTGTATGATTTCGATACTTTACGTGATTACCGAATTCATATGACCTTGCCTTCCCTGTCATACTACTATGAACATTTTAATGATCTTTATGATATTTCAATACACTTAGAGTATGAGAATTTATTGCATCGTTCAGGCTTAAAATCTATTGATGAAATTAAGGAAGTACTACATCATCATTATCAAAATCAACAATCACACAAAATGAATATCGTTGGTTTATGGACGCATTTTGGTTATGCTGATGAATTCGATGTGCCAGACTATCAAATTGAACGAGATGCTTGGTTAAAGGTTGTAGATACTTTAATCTCAGAAGGATATACGTTTGAGATGATACATGCTCAAAATAGTGCGAGTTATTATCGAGAAAATGGTGTTTTAAATCATCATACACACGCCCGTGTGGGTATCGCTTTATATGGTTCAAGACCCTATCAATCTATTGCAGAAGATAGCATTCAACAATCTTTGGCGGTTAAGGGGAATGTGATTCAAGTGCGAGAAGTTAGTAAAGGTGATTATTGTGGCTATAGCTTTGCTTATGAAGCAACGAAAGATCATACGAAATTAGCTGTTGTGGATATCGGGTATGGTGATGGAATCTTAAAGGCTAGAGCAAAGCATGAAGCTTTAATTAATGGCAAACGTTACCCTATTCGAGCATTGATGATGAGCCATATGTTTGTAGAAGTTGATGACAGTATCCATGCACGCGATGAAGTTATATTATATAATAATGATATACGCGTTGATGAATATACATTCAAAGGCGTTGGCGCTAATTCTGAACAATTAAGTGCTATGAATCACCACTCATTAATAAAGGAGTATAGATAATTTATGGTAGTAGAATATAACACTAATGGTGAGTTAACCATGGGCGGTACAAGTCTTAAAACAATTGCACAAAGCTTTGGTACACCTACAATTGTTTATGATGAAGTACAAATTAGAAATCAAATGAGACGCTTTCATAAGGCTTTTCAAGAAAGTGGATTAAATTATAATATATCATATGCATCAAAGGCATTTACTTGCTTACAAATGGTTAAATTAGTACAAGAAGAAGGTCTTGAGCTAGACGTTGTTTCTGAAGGTGAATTATATACTGCTTTAGAAGCTGGCTTTGATGCACAACACATTCATTTTCATGGGAATAATAAGACGAAGCATGAAATAAGATATGCATTAGAAAATAAAGTTGGTTACATCGTTGTGGATTCTCTAGAGGAAATTGATCTCATTGATCGTTATGCTAGTGAATCAGTAAACGTTTTGTTGCGTCTTAATCCAGGTGTCGAGGCACATACACATGAATTTATCCAAACTGGTCAAGAAGATAGTAAATTTGGTTTATCCATTAAATATGGTTTAGCAATTCAAGGTGTTGAAAAAGTGAAAGCATCTAAACATTTAAATCTTAAAGGTGTCCACTTCCACGTTGGCTCTCAAATTGAAGGCACAGAGGCTATGATTGAGACGGCTAACATCGTAATCAAATGGCTCAAAGCAAATGAAATTCAAATAGAACTTATGAATTTAGGCGGTGGATTTAGTATTAAATATGTTGAAGGTGATGTGAGCTTCCCTATCGAATCTGGAATTGCAGAGATTACATCAGCCATTAAGCGTATTGCACAGGAAACAGATTATCCTGTACCAGAAATTGGCATAGAGCCCGGTCGTTCGATTGTTGGTGAAGCAGGTATCACATTATATGAGGTCGGGACAATTAAAGAAATCCCTGAGGTAAATAAATATGTTTCTATTGATGGTGGAATGAGTGATCATATTAGAACATCACTGTATGACGCTCAATATGAAGCATTACTTGTTAATAGAAATGATCCTAAAGATGAAACAGTTACCATTGCAGGTAAACTCTGTGAATCTGGTGATATTATTATTAAAAATGCTAAATTGCCAAGTACAGTGAAGCGTGGAGATTATTTAGCGATATTATCTACAGGAGCGTACCACTATTCTATGGCGTCAAATTACAATCAAATGCAAAAGCCATCCGTATTCTTCCTAAAAGACGGTAAAGCTAGAGAAGTTATTAAACGTCAATCACTCCGTCAATTAATTATAAACGATACAAAATAAATAAAGGTTGTCCCCTATTTTTGAGCTGTACTTTTCAAAGTAGACATTGTAAAAAAATGAATACTTTGAAGCGTGCAGTTTATTTTCGGGTGACAACCTTTGTTTTGTTTATGTAATACATCAGTTTTGACAAACATGACATATAATATAAACGTATAAATTGAGAGGTATGAAATCTGCAATAAATGATTTTTATAAAAAAAAGAACCTTTAACAAGGTTCTTTAGATAGTCAATATTGCAATCTATATTATAGTTTTACAACGTTTGCAGCTTGAGGACCGCGGTCGCCTTCAACTACTTCAAATTCAACTGATTGACCTTCTTCTAATGATTTGTAACCTTCTTGGTTAATTGCTGAGAAGTGTACGAATACATCGTTTTCTCCTTCAACTTCGATAAAACCAAAACCTTTTTCAGCGTTAAACCATTTTACTGTACCTTGTTTCATAAATGTGAAACCTCCAAGACTAATATTCATTCAATATGCTTATTCGCATATTACAAAAAATACAATGACACAGTGTAAAGCTGTTAGTACAATATTCTTTGCAATATGGAATAAAAACAATTGCTTGACTAACATTATAAAGCATTTGCTGTTAACTTGCAAGACTAATGTGAATAAACTGTTTATTCAACTATAGGTAGATCATAAAAAATTTCATTATCATTTAAAACAATATAACTATAGAATATTTGTAAATCTTCATCGCAATCTTCACAAAATCCTAATTCACAATTATTATAAAATGCATGTATATTGTATTTTCCAACTAGATAATTATCGTAGTCTTTTTTACTTTTTAATATTAAGTTTTGATAGTAGCTCAACATGTCGTCGTAATTTTCGAAATCATATTGTTTTATAATTTGCTCAGGCCAGTCACTAAATAACCACCAACCTTCGTAATCCGCTCTAATTTTTGCAACTGTCCACATGTAACTTCACCCTTTCACAGCACATCTAATCATTAAAGATAAGTAATCCCACATTCCCTATCCAAGTTTTAGATTTATAGTACAAATTGGACAAACGTATGTATTTCTTTCGTTATATATACGATTAATAAAAATATCCCCTATTTATATATAGAATTAAGATTTAGTTTAGTGTTATCTTATTTTGGATCCATACAATTTTGCCTATGTGTAATATTTTAACGTGTTAGAAGTCAAAATCAAGTTATCTGACTCATACTTTTGACCGATAAGCCGATGTTATATAAACGTAAATATTAGTTTTGTAAAGCAAAATTTCGTATAATGTACTTTAAGAGGTGATTATATGCAACGCAAACATATTCAAGTATTTGGAATGGTACAAGGTGTAGGTTTTCGTTATTATACTGAAAAAATAGCACGTAAATATAAAATTGTAGGTACTGTGCAAAATGTCGATAACTTTGTTGACATATATGCCCAAGGAGAGGAACAGCATCTATCACAATTTATTAATGCTGTTACTGAAGGTGCCTCTCCAGCATCACATGTTGAAGATTTTACGATAGAAACATTAAATATTGATGAATCATTGGAAAAATTTAGAACAATATAAAGGAAGATGAAATTTGAGATATAATATTTCTCGTATTTTGGGTACAATAGTTGCTTTACCAGTAGCAGTCATCGCATGGATTGTTAGCATATTTGCTTTAGATATTTATTTCATTTTCGACTTACTCATATCTGTAGCAACATTTATCATCTTTTATTTCCCGACACAAAGGTTGACATCAAGAAAGTATTTGAATGAAATTGGTTTAACTCGGCGTGATTATCATTTTGTAAATGGACAGTTAAATAATGCGCAAGATAAAATAAGAAGAATCTTTAAGACCTTTGTCAATGTGAGATCTATTAAAGATTTTAGGCAAGTCAATGAAATTTACCGGATATCCCGAGCTATCTATTTTGCCGTTAAACAACAGCCGGGTCAGTTTTTCAAAGTAGAAAGTTTCTTCTATTCACATATTGATAATGCATTGAATTTAATTGAGGCATATACGAGATTATCTAAATCACCGAAAAAGTCTAAAGAAGAAAAACAAAAATTAGAACAAACACGTATTACACTAGATGAAGTAAAAAGAACGCTTGTTGCAGACTTACGTAGAATTAACGATGAAGATTATAGTCGTCTAGATATAGAGATGGAATTAAACAAATTAGAGCAAAAACGAAATAAATGATATCGACTTTATAGATGAATGGAGCGGAATTTTATGGTTAGAGAACAAGATGCTATTAATTCACATCCATTGGATAAATATATTGATGATCATTCAGCGAACGAAACTGAAATCGTCAAAAATGCAGCGCAGTTTTCACAAGAAGACCAGCGTAAAATTGATCAACTCAGTAAGCAAATTAAGCCAATGGATCATGATGCTTTGTTGAATTATGGAACACAAGCACAATCAAATATGTCACAGTTTTCACATCGTATATTAAATGAAGTGAAAACGACTGACGTTGGTCCTGTCGGTGACTCGTTAAATGGATTAATGAGTAAACTAAAGTCTGTAAATCCGGATGAATTAAACCCTGAAAATCAATCTAAATTAAAACGTATTTTCAGACGGACCAAAGCATCGGTCAATGAAATATTTTCAAAAATGCAGTCTGTAGGTTCACAAATAGACCGCATTTCAATAGAATTAGACAAACATAAAAATAACTTAAAAAAAGATATCGATATGTTAGACGAATTATATGATATGAATAAAGATTATTTTGATGAGTTATCTATATATATTGAAGCAGCAAAAAAGAAACAGTATCAATTACAACAAGAAGAAGTTCCTAAATTGCGCAATCAAGCTAAATCAACAGGTAATCAAATGGATGTGCAAGCGGCTTCTGATATGGAACAATTCATCGATCGTTTAGATAAACGTATTTATGACTTGCAATTATCACGACAAATTGCGATTCAAACTGCACCACAGATTCGCATGATTCAAAATGTCAATCAGGCACTTGCAGAGAAAATACAGAGTTCTATTTTGACGAGTATACCATTGTGGAAAAATCAAATGTCTATTGCTGTGACTTTAATGCGTCAACGTCATGCGGTTTCAGCACAAAAAGCAGTTACAGATACAACGAATGATTTATTGTTGAAAAACTCTGAACTGTTGAAACAAAATGCGATAGCTACAGCTACAGAAAATGAACGTGGTGTCGTAGATATAGAAACACTTAAAACAACGCAAAATGATATTATTGAAACTATTGAACAAACGTTGCAAATTCAAGAACAAGGTAGAACCAAACGTAAACAAGCAGAAACTGAATTGAATGAATTAGAGACAGAGTTACAAAATCATTTACTAGATATGAAATCTAATAAATCATAAGTTAAAGCCCCGTGTTACTTATTTACAAGTAATACGGGGCTTTTGTATTTGAATTATTGCTTTGTTTTAGATGAACTTTCTTCTAGGATGTTCGACTTATCATTTTTGGATTTCGTTTCAGTGATAATTTTCTGTTCGACAGCTAATTTGTGCGCAATTTTAGGTGCAGTCCAAACAGCTGGAAGCATAATAATTGATATGGGAACTGCAGTAATAATAATAAATGACTGTATAGCATTAATACTACCTTCACCAATATTAATGAGAATAATTGAAATAACGCCCATAATCACTACCCAAAATAGTCTAACCATTTTCGGAGGATCACCTTCACCTGTTACAGACATTGAAATTGAAAATGACATTGTATCTGCAGTGGTAATTACAAAAATTAATGTCAGCAATAATAAAACAATTACAAGGACTGTGCCTAGTGGTAAATGCGAAGCAATCGAAATTACAGCGGCTGGCAGACCATTATCTGCTAAAGGATTACTAATTGCCCCACTATTTTTTGTTTCATAGAACAAACCACTGCCACCTAAAATAGAAAACCAAACATGTGATACAACAGCTGATACGATAGATACAAGTAGGAATATTTCTCTAATTGTACGACCTTTAGATACACGAGCCACTAACATACCCATTAAAGGACCATAACCTATAAACCAACCGAAGAAGAATAGCATCCATGCGCCTGCCCACTTATCGTCGCCTCTAAAAGTACTAATTTCTAAAAAGTGTGTGATATAGACACCATAAGAAGAAATAAAAGTATCTATTATAAAGCGACCAGGGCCTAATAATAATATAAATACTGCAAGTGCGATTGCAAGCCAGACATTTAATTTACTTAAAAATTGAATACCTTTATCAATACCTGTAGTTGCAGATATTGTTACAATAACCATCAATCCACCTACAGATAGAATCTGTGTGACAAGGTTATCTGGAATACCAAATATACTATGTAACCAGTAACTGAATTGGAAACCAAAAAAGCCAATTGTCCCGATTGTACCAGCAACTGCACCTAATATACAGAATACATCAATAATCCATCCAATTTTATTCTTTTCAATTTTACTACCGAATATTGGATATAAAAGTATACGTGGGCGCATTTTCATATTTTTATTATAATGCGCATACATAATAATAATACCAGTAACAGCACCATAGACTGCCCATGCAGTGAAGCCCCATGATGTGAAACTTTGTGCCATAGCAGCAGGGATTGCACGTGTACTATTATCTTTGATTGCAGGATCCATTGTTGGTGGAACATCAATAAAGTAATACATAGGCTCAGCAGCTGCCCAGAATATTGCTCCAGCGCCTAATCCTGATGTAATGACGATTGCCGCCCATCTGAAATAACCCATTTCAGGTTTTGAGGCATTACCAAGTCGCACTCGGCCATATTTTGAAAATGCTAAAAAGGCACCAACTGCAAATGTTGCCAATAATAAAACTTGCCAAAATGCCCCGAAATAAGTAATAGAAAATTGAAACCCTTGTTGAACGAAAGTTGAAGTTGCTTTAGTAAATATGGACGACATCAATACAAATAGTACGAGTATACCCCCACTAATTAAGAATACCGGCCAATCTAATTTTTCTTTCCAATGTTTAGAATTAATGTTATTCGACTCCTCTATAATACGTGTAATCAAAATGAAAGTAGCTATTTACTAACGCAATGATTTAAAATCGCATCAGTGCCGCCATCGATTTATTTTGATAATACACTTAAAGTAAAGAGTATAGCCTACTTTTGAAAACTAAGCAATTGCGTTTTCAAAATACTTGTTTAAACCATAATTAAAATAGTAATAATTTTATATATCAAAAAGAAGTAGGACAGAAATCTAACTATACTAAAATGGTTCTGTTACCCCACACTGACAAGAAAGACCGAATTGAAAAATTCACCTGAGCTGAAGCTTATACATAAGTCTCACTAATTTAATGAATGAAGCAGTGAGATTTTACATTTTCAATTCAGACATATACTCTCTAATTAAAAAATCTGAGACATTTATTTATGTCTCAGATTCATATAAACACCTATTCTTTTTCGTAAACAATTGGTTTTTGATTTTTAACCATTGCAGCAACAATGTAACCTATAATTGTTGTTACTACTGCAATTGGGAACCACTCAAGTGAATATGATTTTAATGGAAGGCTATCGATAAAACTCAATTTCAACCAACCTTCGGTATGCATTACACTTAAAATAGAAATAATAGATACGACGGCTACTGGAATTTGTTGCGCAATTGGTTTTGTCGGTACAAAGCGTGCAATTAAGATTAATAATACAGAAGTAATTGCAACTGGGTAGACAATGCTTAATACTGGTACAGACATTGAAATTACAGAATTTAAGCCTTGGTTAGCTAATATAAAGCTGATTAAAGTAAAGATAATAACATAAGCTTTATATGAGATTTTAGGGAAAATTCTGTGGAAGTATTCAGATACTGCCACTACTAAACCACATGCTGTAGTTAAACAAGCAAGTGCTACGATAATACCTAGTAAGTATTTGCCAAATGTACCAAAACCGGCACTTGCCATAGTTGTTAATAAATAAGTACCAATATTTTGGTCTTTTGCTGTTAAACTCGCAATTTTTTCAGGTGTAATGGCCATGTGATTTCCGATAAAACCTAATGAAATATAGATGAACATTAAAGCAACTGCTGCGATAATACCGGCCATTAAAGTTTGTTTGAAAATTTTGTTAGCGTGTGTGATTCCTGTTGCTTTCACTGCATTCACAACAATCATTGAAAAAGCAATCGCTGCGATGGCATCCATTGTAAGATAACCGTTAGTGAATCCTTGTGAGAATCCAGTTAAATTTGACGTGAATGCTTCAGCTGCTTGACTATGGTCGTTATTACCATAATCGACAAACCCTTTAACAATCATTGCTAAAATTGTAATTAATAATAATGGTGTTAATAGTGACCCGATACGATCAACCATTTTATTAGGATTAATACAGAGATATAATACAATTAGGAAATATATAACTGTAAAAATAAATAAAGCTAAATTACTATTTGTATGTGCAATTGGTGTTACAGTCATTTCAAAAGATGTAGATGCTGTACGTGGAATTGCAAATAAAGGACCGATAGTAAGATAAATGATAATTAAAAAAACTATCGAAAATTTCGGTGATATTTTATTTAATGAACCAATGTACCCTTGTTTGTCTAACGCGCCCACGATGACTCCGAGTAGTGGTAAGCCAATTCCTGTGAGTGCAAATGCTAAGATGGACGGCCAAAAATATTGCCCACTATCTAAGCCTAAGTTTGGTGGAAATATTAGGTTCCCTGCGCCAAAAAACATAGCGAACAATGTGAAACCTATAATCCATGTGTTTTTATTCATATGTTGTTCTCCTTCTAACCAATAAAATAATATTATTCATTCTATCACGTTTAATAAGATAGCGTCTATATAAATTTCAGAATATTTAAAAATATGGCGACTATTTTCAAAAATATGTGTTACTAGAACGATTTTAACAATAATTTTTTCAGCAATGGAGAAAGTTGAGCTGGTAAATGTTCAACACCTTCAACGAATAGTGCATATTGGCCGTAAATATTATGAATTGTTTGCTCGATATCTTCAGTAATGGGTTCTTGGCTTAAAAAGACGTTAAATACTTCGATACCCATTTTTCTAGCAGTTTCAACCGCTTCATAAGTATCTAAAATACCGTCTTGGCTATAATTATATGCCGAAGGTTCCCCATCAGAAAAAACAATTAAAAACCTTTGATTGTGCGAGCGACGCATAAGACGCTCACTACCAATTCGAATTGCAACACCATCTCTATTATCATCTTGAGGTTCTAATGCCATAATTCTTGGGCCATCTTTTTCGAACATAGAACGCTCATAGGAAATGATTTCATCAATGATGTTTGGTTGTTTCGCATCATCGGCATCAAATGCATCTTCATTAAAAGCTAAAATTTCATGTTTAACTTGCAATGATTTTAAAGTTTCATGGAACAAGACGACACCCTTCATGGTTTCTTCCATTTTATCTTGCATACTTGCAGAAGCATCAACTAAAAGAGTGAAAGTTGCATCAAATGATTGGCTTAAATCTTGCTTTTTATAAAATAATTTATATTGATCATCTATAAACCAGTTCAGTAAATTTTTCTGCAGTCGACCTTTAGTTAGATTGTGGCGTTCATCTTGATATTCTCTATCAATGGTTTTTTGAATGATCTGAATGAGGTCTTTTGTTTCAAATTGAACTTCTGATTCAATATCACGATATGCTTGTAAATATTCCGGCTTGATATCAGGTACATTCCATTTAATGTCTACATTTTGGTTGATCCCTTTAAGTGCAAATGCTTCGTTATGACCTACTGAACCACCTTCATCATTATCAGTAGTATTAGTTGACCCTTTGCCTTTTTTAGTTTGCATATCTGTCATATCATCACTTCCATCGCCTTCTCTAGCATTGTCATTATCTGACATGACATCACTATTTTCCCCTTCATGTAATTCCATTTCAAGATAAGCACCACCTTGAGATGCACTATCTTCGTTATTAGATTCCATTTCTTCACTTACTGTATCTTCATCACTTTGCTCATCAGATTTACCATCAGCGTTACTGGCATCCGTTCGTTTTAAATCCTCGTAGGTTAATGCTTCAATGGACGCATAAACCTTCTTTGGTAAATGATAATATTCATTGAGCATATCTTCTTTTAAAATATCATCGATTTGATACATGATGCGCTCGGCTAAATACATATTATCTTCAGATGAATTATTATGGAAAAAGTTTGGAAGATACAAATACATATTATTTAAAACGTCATCAATTTGCGAATGTATTTGGGGTACGTCGTAAAAATTTTCTGTAATAAATGATGCTTCTAAATATAAAAATAGTAAATCTGTAAATGTGGTTTTAGTTTGATATACCTTTATTTGCGTTTTTGTATAATTAAGGCGTATGTTATTGCGCAATTGGATTGCGGACTGCATTGATGGTCGCTCTTTAGCTATTGTGTTTAACACACGTTGATCTTCCAATAATTTAAATAATTGCTGGAAGAACTTAGTATGTTTAAATGAATCATTACGAATCACAGCGTTGACAATAGATTCATCCATCATATGATATCCATATGCAGCTAATAAAATATCAGTCTTTAACCCAGTCATTTCAATATCTTCTCTTCTATGAGACCAAAAAGAACTTGTGATTAAAGTATTATTAATTGGATCATAATATGGGAATTTTTGAATTTTAACATGTGTTTGTGGGTTTTTTAGCAAAAGACGCGCTAAGTCTTGTAACATCATGACTTTTTTTGCATCTAGCTGTTCATCATTAAATTTGATAAAACGATCACTCATGATTATCCCTCACTAAAAATTTAATTCCACTGCATTTAAAATGGCCTGTTGTTCGCGTTCATCTTCTAATTTGTCTATGATTGTGCGCTGAATTGCACGGTGAATAGGCATTATTGTAGCTAAATCACTAAGGTCGATTAATGCACGTATACTTGCCGCTTCTTCAGAAATTTGCCCTTGTTGTGTCATCGTGCGTAAATCTTCATTGAATTTGATAATTTGTTGAATTAAGATGTTATCTTGTAATTGACTTTGTTGTTTTATTACGTCACTGAGAATGTCCCCATCTATATAATCCACTTGAATAACAACAAAGCGATTTTTCAATGCTTCATTCATAGGTAAGGTACCTATGTACCCTACATTGATGGCTGCAATTACATTGAAACCTGGTGCAGCATTAACCACTTCTCCAGTAAATGGATTAGTCAATTTGCGACGATAATCAAGCACACCATTTAAAATCGGCAAAGTCTCGGGTTTAGCCATATTAATTTCATCTATATATAAAATATGTCCTTCTTTCATAGCTTTAATGACAGGACCATCGATAAATACAATTTCTTGTGAGCCGTTTTCGTTTGTTTGAATCGTTTTAAAGCCAAGTAAACTTTCAGCATCTAAATCTACAGAACAGTTAACTTGATGCATCGGGCGTTGCATCGTTTCGCTTAATGTTTCTGCTAATTTAGTCTTCCCTGATCCTGTTGGACCTTTGAGAAGGATATTTTTATTTAATTGCATTAATGATTGGGCATCATTAAATACAGTTTCATCTTTATTAATATAGTGGTTGCTAGTCATAGCGCATAGTTCTCCTTTATAAATATTAATCTTAATCTAATGTTTAAATATTAAAAATAGACTGGGGCATCAATACGAAAACATATTTTGCCCAAGTCTTATTTGAAAAATCATGTCATAAATACGTGGCTATAATTAAACTTCTTTAAAATATTCTTTATAGTAGCCGCCTACAAGTCCAGAGTTGTCAATAATTTGATAGTATTCTTCCGTCTCGTTAATAACATCATATTGTTTACCGACAGTAAGCATATCAGATACTGTGAATTTCTTAGCATCTGTATGTATTACTTCGACTGTTTTAATTGGTGTACGTTCTTTCCATGTTTCGTGTAGCATTGCAAAAACCTCGCTTTGTTATTTGATTTCTAGTGTTAATATAAATGTGATGCCACTGTTTTCAGTGATTCTTAGTGATTTTTCGCCATCTTGATCTAATGTTTGGTAAGGTATGCCAATCGATTCAAGTTGTTGTAATGCATTTTGAAATTGTGCTTTCGATTCTGTAGCGAATTCAATTTGTTCTACTATACCATGCTCTGGCATTTTTAATTCTTCTGGTGATGCAAATATATGAATTTCTCCACCTAGTCCACCATCTCCGATACGGAAAACTTGGACGTTATAATCTGCGTCAGGATAAGGTGTATATTCTGCAAAATGTGTGAGTCCGAATACATTAGTTAAAATGGATTGGGTTAATAATAGTTCGTTCACTTTGAGTAATACAGGTCCTAAACCTTGAATTTGATGTAATGGGTTCACCGTACTATCAAAAGTTGGTGTGCCTAATGGTGCGCCCGTATTATGCTCGTTGGAATATAAATGGAATGATTGTGCATTATGATCTTTGAATTCGAAATAAGCGTGACCGTTTAAATCTGTGATTGTACCGTGTTCCATGTGATTCTGATCAAAAATTGAAATATATTCATCAAGGCCTTCGTCTGACGGAAGTCTTAATCCAATAGTTTCAATATGATTATCCGCATTATGGTAATTTGGTATTTCAACAAAATGGACGCGTGTGCCTGAACTTAATTCAGCGTCACCAAAACGTAGCGCATTTTCTTTAGATTCAACACTTAAACCAAGTGTATCTTTAAATAAAGATTTAGTTTGTTCTAAATTATTTGTCCCTGTTGTTACACTTCTTAGACCATTCATTATATTAACCCCTTTATTGATCACTTTTCAATTTATTATAACGTATTTTACAGATGATTTATATCATGAAGTTTACGCCTAGAGTAGATATTGTAAAATTGTTACAGAATATACATTGGACGAATTGGAAAAATGTATTAATATGGATACATAACAAGTTTTTAATTTTTTTAATAGTAAATTAAAAAATAGAGATAGCGTATGAGAAGGAGGCTTTGCGATGTCTGGTATATGGTTTGTATTCGGTATAACGGTACTCATTGCAGTATATTCAGGTATTACATTCTTTAGTAATTTGAGTAATAAAGCTAAGCAAAAAAATGCGAAGAAGAATAACATTTATGGAATTGTCTTTGTAGTATTTTTAATAGTTGCCCTAATAGAATTATTTGTCTATATTGCATAAAAGTTGAAGACGAGGCATGTTTCCAACCTAATGGATATGTTTAATTTAATAATGGCCACCCTTAATGATATCGGATAAGGGCGGCCTATTTTTGTATGTTATTGTTTTAGAAAAAGAAAGCCCGTTGTCATTAAGATGTTGTATAGATTATTTTGCTTTACTATAAATCAGTTGGACAACACCGCTTTTATAAATATTTGTTTGCTTCAGTGTTAAATTCAAACGATCTTGTACAATTTCAAATAAAGGCTTGCCTTTACCTAAAACTACAGGGTGAACAGACAACCTATACTCGTCTATCAAGTTGTGCTCTATAAATGACGTGGTTATACCTGCCCCTCCGTAAAGCCATATATCTTTGTTACATTGACTTTTAATAGTATTGACAGCTGACAATAAATCGGAAGTATTAATGAATTGTGCGTGATTGGTATCGCTTATTGATTGATGTGTAAATACAAATTTTTCTTTACTATGTATAGTCTGCCACATTGAATCATTACCATGTTCATTGTTACCGGTTTCTGGTGAATATTCTCCCCACAAGTCGTAGCTCTTACGACCATAAATGATGGCATCAATTTGGTTTAAAAAAGCATCGAAATCCATTTCTGGATCCATGATACACCAATCTATTTCTCCGTTAACCCTTTCAATAAAACCATCCAAAGTTACGGCTAAATCTAAAATTACTTTAGGCTGTTGTGTCATCGTGTCACCTCATTGTTATATTATTAAGTTAAGTGTATTGAAGTCTAGTTAAAATTACAAAGAATATAAATTAGGTTGCGTTTAATATAAATAGAAAAAACTGTCGCTTAATGAGATAACTTAAACGACAGTTTTTGTGTATACCGACATAATTAAATATTTAGATACTATTAAATTGGATGGTTTTATTGGATTCAGAAGATTTTTGAATGGCATCAATCATAGCAATAGATGGTAATGCATCTTTAACATGAACGAAGTTATCGTAATCATGAAGTATGCAATCATAGAATTGAGCAATGAGCTTACTATGACTTGGTCCATAGTATGATTTTGAGCTGGTCATTTTAGCATCTTCAATGATTTTGACCTTGTTACCTTGCTCATCTGTGCGTGTGAGCATGTTATCTTTAATTGTGAATTTTCCATTTTCTAAAATAACTTGTAATTCAATACTAGAATTTCCAAAATTAGCATTAGTCGCAAAAAACATGCCATTTGCGTCATTTTCAAATTTAATATGAGCGGATGCAGTATCTTCAACCTCTATATTATAATCTAATAACTGAGAAACAGTCCCTTTAATTGTATCAATTTTGCCACACAAGATTTGCATTAGATCTAGTGTGTGTATCGATTGATTTATCAACACACCGCCTCCAGCAGTTACTTTTTTTCCACGCCAAGGCTTTTCTGTGTAATAGGATTCAGGTCTATACCAAGTCACTAAGCCTTTGATACCGATGATATTTCCGTATGATTTGCTTTCAACAATTTGCTTGAGCGTTTGGAAGGTGTCATTATAGCGATTTTGAAAACAGATGCCAATTTTTATATTGGGATATTTATGCTGTAATTTAATGAGTTCCATGCCTTCTTTGGCATTATTTGCTAATGGTTTTTCTTGTAGTACATGCACACCATGTTCAACGCAAGTCCTCGTTGCCCATACATGTAGATAATGTGGTAAACATACATGTACACAATCCAACTTTTCTGAACGTAACATTTCTTCAAGATTCGTATAGAAGTGTACATTTGGAATTTTATCGCTATACGTTGGATTTACATCACATACAGCAATTAATTGTGCATTTGAATTGTGTTTAATGGCATGAATGTGCACTTGTGAAATATCTCCTAATACCACTATACCGATGTTAAGCATTTGATTACCTCCAGTAATTATATTGACTCACTACTGCTCTGCATTAATTTGTGCTTGTAATGCATTTTTAAATTCTGTTGGATCTACAGGTAAGGAAACATCTTTACCTAACCAACTTGATAAATACATTGCATTTACAAAGTTAACGCCATGAATTCCGTCACTACCTGGAGCAATTAATGGTGTACCATCAATAATATTAGCCGTAAAGTTTTCTAAAACACTGATATGTTGTTGGCCCCAAACACTTTCAAATTCAAACGTTTCTTCATCATAAATATCGCCAAGTCCATTACCTTTGAATAATTCTGCCACTTGTTCCCAAGTCATTGTTTGATTCATTTCCGTTTCAGATTGCTTAAGTCGTTTTAATGTTATTTTTTTACTATCTTCAACTAAAATCTTCCCTTTATCTCCAGTGATTTCTAAACGGTCTGTGCCGATAATGTCATGTGTACAAGTAATAAACACGCCTGTTGCCCCGTTACCATAATCTAAAACAGTTGTGACGTCATCATCTACATTTAAATCTCTTTGATAACCATATTTGACATTGGCATACACTTTTTCTGGTAAACCACATAACCATTGTAATAAATCAATTTGATGAGGCGCTTGATTTACTAGCACGCCGCCGCCTTCACCTTTCCAAGTAGCTCTCCAAGAACTTTGATCATAATAAGCTTGCGGGCGCCACCATGTTGTAATAATCCAATTTGTACGACGGATTTTACCGATTTCTCCATTATCAATAAGTGCTTTTACTTTTTGATAAAGTGGGTTCGTACGTTGATTAAAGAAGATCCCAAATGTAAGTTCAGGTTTAGAAGCGGCTAAATCACTAATTTCTTGAACTTTTTCAGCATAAATGTCAGCGGGTTTCTCTAAAAGTGCATGAATATCTCTTGATAAAGCAGCTTTACCAATTTCTGTGTGTAGATAGTGCGGCACTGTTGTTACTACTGCGTCTACATCCCCACTTTCAAGCATGTCGATGTAATTTTCGTAAAATGTTATATCAGGATATTTTTCAGCAGCGAGTGCTTTTTTCTCAGGATCAATATCACAAATCGCACCAATTTCTAAGTTTTCAACTTTTCCTGCGTCAATAAAACCAGCATATGTACCACCCTGTGCACCTAACCCTATAATACCTAAGCGAACTTTTTTCATTATGATTGCTCCTTTTCTATAGTTTTTAATATGTCTAATAACGCTTCATATTGCATTTGATAACCTTCTGCACCATCTTTAGCCGCAGTATTTTGAATGGTATCTGTATTATGTTCTAATTCTAAATCTTTGATTGAATCAAAGACTACGAGATGTGGTTCTAGTGTTAAAAATCCTTCGTATCCCTTATCAAGCATTTGTTTTAAAATAGATGGAATTTGACCATCACCAGTACCACAGACAACATTGATATTATCTTTATAAACGGCATCTTTGATATGAATATACTCTATGTGATCTGCTAACAAGTCATAACAAGCTTGCGTATCCTCACCACATTGAACAAAATTTGCGAAATCAAAGATTGCTCTAAAGTGACTAGAACCAACCTCATTTAAAATAGTGTTACAACGGCGAGCAATATCTCCAAAAATATCTTTTTCATTTTCGTGTAATAAAATAACATCATTTTGTTCAGCGATTGACGCAAATTGTTTTAATTTTGAGATGACCACGGACGCGTAATCATCAAAATTTTGGTCTTGTGGTATATAAAAGCTGAAAATTCTAATATATTTACATGATAATTCATTTGCAATTTCACATAATGTTTGTAGGGTATGCAATTGTTCTTCAAATGCAGTGTCATCTTCAACATGAATTTTACCGATTGGCGAACCAATCGATGAAATACCAACACCCCATTTGTTTAATTTTGGTATAACATCCTTTTTTATTCGATCGACACTATATTTGCCGATATTGTCACCATCAATGCCACGTAACGAGATGTATTGCATCCCTAATTCAGTAACTTTTTGTAATTGAGTCTCTAAGTCGGATGAAATTTCATCTGAAAATCCTGATATGGCGATATTTTTTAGCATGGAATTACCTCCAATTTATTCTTTATAAAATAGAAAGACTTTTAAAGCATTAAGGATAGAGCTTGTGTTTGCATTATGTTAGAACCAATTTTTATATCCTAATGTTAATAAATGTTCTCGACTTGTGATTAAACAGTCATATGGATCTGCACCGTATAACTCATCCTGCTCTACGAAGAAGAATTCACTACCACTTTCAAGGCCGACTTCGATAATCTCTTTAAGTGGTAGTGTGCCGGCTCCAAGTTCTGCGAATTGTGTAATCATATGTAACATGAAGTACAATTTCTCATGTCCTTCTCCTGGATATTGATCCATGTCGATTTCTCCTACTCGGAAATCTTTAAGATGAATCGCTCTGATACGATTTGCATAGTTTGGTATAACATCGATTGGATTTAATCCAGCTCGCCATATCCAATGAACATCTAATTCGAATCCTAAAGCACTCGTATTATCGCGCATTATATCTAGCATGAATTGGTCATCATAACGTACAAATTCAATATTATGTGCATGATAATATAAATCGATTCCTTCTTCTTTTAAACGTTGTGCATAATTATCGCAAATTTTGGCAAACTCGAGCGTACGTTCTTTCGAGCCCATATAATTCATAGGAAGCATACCTATTCTTAATATTGTGCAATCTACAGCTTTACAGTCAGCAACGATTTTATCGAAATCAAGTTGCAATGTATCTCCTGGATATTTTTGTTCTGCAGAAATATCTTCTACACCACATGACATTGCGGCAATATTCATACCGAAATCTTTAATTGCTCTTTGCATTTCTGAAATATTGTGTGGTGTCATTTCAATTTGTGAAACCTCGACAGCATGATAGCCTAAGTCGTTTAATTTTTGAAGTACAGTATAAATCCCTTCTTCTTCAACTTTTTGCTTTAACATCATCATTTGGACACCAATTTGTGGTTTTGTCATTTGTGTTCATCCCTTCATCTTAAAATGATATTCAGTGGTATAATGTAAGTATAAATTATGAGAAAATTAGGAACATTGTAAAAAGATGAAAAAAGATTGCTTTTTGAGTGGGAGGCATTTTAATGCTTGAGGATAAAGAAATAAAATTTAAGTTTGATTCTATTTCATTACCATTTGAGGGAGAGTATGCAGCTTGGCATAAAATTAGTGATGGTCATTTTGGGAATGAACTACATTATCATGATCATTTTGAAATATTTTTTTCATTATCTGGAAATATGCTATATACGATTGAAGGCAGACAATATGAATTGGACGTTGGGTCCATGCTTATTATTACGCCCTATGAATTTCATCAGTTAAATGAACAAAAAGATGGACATGCTGAACGCATAGGTTTACGTTTTGATGCGCAACTTTTAGAACGTTTATCAACTGAAAATATAGATTTAGCAACATGTTTTGATACAAAGTCAGCCAATTTCAAAAATTTATTGCAACTCACAGAAGCTCAAAAAAGAGAATTATATTATTTGTTACAAGGATTGATTAATGAACAAGACAATCATAAATTTGGTAAAGCATTGGCAGAGGAAGCTATATTAACGCAGTTTTTTATACTTTTAAATAGAGTATCAATCGACAATTTAGAAATTTCACAAGATGATGATCCAGAAGCGCAACTTGTTAGGCAAGTTTTAGATTATATGGAGTTACATTACGCAGATGCTATTTCATTGGAAGATTTGGAAAAGAAATTTTTTGTAAGTCGTTATAAAATCACACAGCATTTTACACGATTGGTCGGCTATCCCCCATACAAATACTTATTACAAAAACGATTGCAGAATGCTCAAAGAATGTTAAAAATTGGACATACTCCTCAACAAGTTGCAGCGTCTTGTGGTTTTAGTGACTATTCTAATTTTTATAGACGTTTTAAAGTTGCTTATGGTTGTAGTCCAAGCAAATATTATAAACAGTACATTTCACAATAGTTTATTTATAATAGCAAAGGAGGATTTTAATGATTCGCAAACTAGCAAAAAATGAAGGCCTTCCGATGTCACTACTTTTGTTGGCAGATCCATCTGAAAAATTGGTGCGTGAATATACGAATAGAGGCGATTGCTACGTATATGAAATAGAGGGTGAAATTATTGGCATAATTGTATTAATACCAACAAGGCCTAAAACAGTAGAAATCGTAAATTTAGCTATTAAGGAAAACTTTCAAAATCATGGTTATGGCAAGCAACTTATACATTACGCGATTCAAAATGCCAAGGATGTGGGCTATCATACAATGGAGATTGGAACAGGTAGCATTGGTACAAAACAATTAATGTTATATCAACGGTGTGGCTTTAGAATGGTATCAATCGATCGGGACTTCTTTGTCAGACACTACGAAACACCAATTATAATAGATGGGATGCAATTAAAAGATATGGTTCGGTTATCGCAAGATTTATAGTGAATAATGTTTGATTGCTAATTGTAATTTATCAATCAATGATTCACAGACAAATAGCGAAGCACAAAAGTGAATTGTGCCCCGCTATTAGATAGGTTATATAATTTATAGTTAATGGAATATAATGCTGAATGCGACATAAACTAATAAACATGCCATGACAATATTAAATAAAAGTTCGTGTTTAGCGATCCAAGCTTTAAATAATGAGCCTAGAGCTGCCCAACTTAAAGTGCCTAAAAAGCCAATAAAAGCTAAAATTACGACTAATAGTAATTGTGTAATCCAATTTGTGTAAACGGGCGTTACAAAAGTAGAAATTACTGTTAAAGCATAAATCACACCTTTTGGATTTATGAATTGTAATATCGTCGCAAAGCGTACGCTACTAAATTTAGCATCGAATCCTTTTTTAGTCCCATTGATAGAACTCATGAATATTTTATAGGCTAGATACATTAAATAGATAAATGCAAAAATTTTCATGAATATTTCTATTTTAGGAAACACACTATGTAGTGTTGTGTTGAATATTTGTGATAAACATAAAAGAATTAAAAAACCAACACCCACACCAATTGAAAAGCGAAATGCTTTTTTAAAACCTAAATTTTGTGAAAAGAATAAAGCCATAATATTATTAGGACCTGGCGTAAAGCTTGCTACAACAGCATAAATCAACATACTAATTATTGTCATGGTTACCCCCCCCTATCGCTTAAAACGGTATAAAGTATAAAAATACGTTTTAACGTTTGTACTTTAAAGTATATCCTTTGTACGTTATATTGTAAATAGAGGTGACTTCAATTGAAAGAAATCAATGACATAATTGCTGAAAACTTAAAATTATACAGAAAACAAAATGGTTACTCACTTGAACATTTGTCTTACCTAACAGAAGTAAGTAAAACAATGTTGGGTCAAATTGAACGTAAAGAATCGATACCTTCTATAACTACACTTTGGAAAATTGCCAATGGCTTAAAGGTATCTTTTACTGAACTTACTCAAGAAAATGATAATATTGTAAAAAAACAAACATTGAACGACGTACAACCCCTGATGTCAGATGACAATAAGTACCGTATTTATCCATTCTTTAAATTTGATATTGAAAAGAAATTTGAAAGCTATATGGTAGTCATTGAACCTGGTGGTTGTATGGACGGTGAACCACACGGTGCGGGTACGATTGAATATATAACGGTATATGATGGAACATTGACGCTTAATTTAGAAAATGAAGCGATTTATATCAATAAAGATGAATCGATTAAATTTAATGCGAATACGTTCCACAAATATTCAAATGATCACGATACAACTGTACGATTAAATATGATTATTCATTATTAGCGTATCGAACTTAAATTATTAAATCAAAACCACCCGTTCACACGGGTGGTTTTGATTCAATATTGACTCTAAATAGTTAAGGTGCTAAACTAATTTTGATTTAGAAAAAAGAGAGGGAAAATTATGTTTAAATTTAGAAATGTTAGGCTCCAAGATTTGAAAGAAATATTAAAAATAGAAAATAAGGGCTTTACTCCTGAAGAAGCTGCCACAGAAGAAGCACTTATAGAAAGAATAGAAAATATAAACGACACATTTATTATTGCTGAAATAAATGGAAAAATAGCAGGTTATGTAAATGGACCTGTTATTAATCAAGAATATATTACAGATGACTTATTTGAAAGTATTGGAAAAAATCAAGAACAAGGAGGATATATAGCTATTTTAGGATTAGTAGTTTCTGAGCAATATAGGAATCAAGGATTAGCAGGGAAATTATTAAATGAGCTTGAAAAATTAGCTAAAGTTAATAATCGCAAAGGTATAACATTAACTTGCAAAAGTACCCTAATTCCATTTTATGAAAAATATGGTTACGTAAACTATGGTACTTCAGAATCAGAGCATGGCGGTATAAAATGGTTTAATTTAATTAAAGAAATAGCATTAGATTAAACATACAACTTTTAAACTTAATCGTTATTAGATGACCCCAACAAATGGATTATATTTTCATTTATTATAGTCAAAAAGTGATCGATATTTTCAAAGTCTTTGGTATTATAGTTTTCCAGTTTAGTTAAGTATGAATTAAGTTCTTTATCGTCTAAATTCTTATGAAATTGGAAAACCTGTTCTCCTTTAGGCGTTAATATAATACTTATTTCTCTAGAACTGTGAGCACTTTTTTCTTTTTTAACAAGTCCTTTTTTAACAAGTCGTGTGATATTTTGTGAGGCTGAGCTCTTTGTTCTATTCATTTGTTTAGCAATACCTGAGATATTGTTTACTTGGTTGTTTCCTATAAGATTAATTATATGTGCTTCTACCATAAATAGTTCATCTTCAGTCCCATACTTTCTTGGTATACTTTCATACTCATTAAGTAAACGGGAAGTTTCATATAATTTATCTATTGCACTTAAAAAACTGTTTTCTCTAGTCATAGTCGTACTCCTAATTGTTTAATTGATACTATTTTAACATGTATCAATTATTGAATAACATAATACAAAAAAGAAAAGGTGATTTTTTGTATTATAATTTTGATGAAGTAATTGATAGACATAACACAAATGCTGTTAATGTTGAAGGATATATGAGTTACTTATTTAATAATCAAAGGGCTTTAAAGTCAAATATAGAGAAAAAAAGATTTAATTAAAATGTGGATTGCTGATATGGATTTTGCTACACCTGATTTCATTATAAATAGCATACGAAAAAGACTAGATAAACAAATTTTAGGTTATAGTATGGTGTTTGATGATAATTATTTTAAATCTTTTACAAATTGGATGAGAAAAAATTACAATCTTTGCATTAATGAAGAATTTATTACTTTCTCTCATGGTGTTATTGAAGCACTAGAACTTCTAGTTAATCTTATTTGTGATAATGAATATAATGATAAAGTATTAATATTAACCCCATCTTATACCCCATTTCAAACAGTATGTGATAAAAACAATATTAAAACAGTATATAGTCCTCTAAATAATACATACGGTTACTATACAATTAACTTCAATGATATAAAAGAAAAATAATTCACAATAATATAAAACTATGTATTTTTTGTAATCCTCATAATCCAACTGGAAGATCTTGGAGAACACAAGAACTCAAAACATTTATGCAAATTATGATAAACAATGATGTTTGGGTCATATCTGATGAAATACATTGTGATATTAGAAGAAAAACTGTAGAACATACTTCTCTTTCAACCATTTATCCAGACTATGACAAAGTAATTACTACTATGTCACAGAGTAAAGCGTTCAATATAGCTGGATTAATGTTTTCTAATGTGATCATTTCTAACGACTCATTAATAAAAAAATGGAAAGAAAAGCAATCGTTATACATTAATCCTCTAAGTTTAGCTGCCACACAAGCAGCATATGAACACGGAGATCAATGGTTAAATGAGATGAATCATTATTTAGAACAAAATTTAATTTATCTAAAGAATTTTTTGAATAAATATTTGCCTCACGCAGTATTTGAAATTCCAGAATCAACTTATCTTGCTTGGATTGATTTGAGTTACTATACGGATAAAATCGAAGGATATAAATCACAGTTTTTTATAGAAAATGCTAATGTTGTATTGGAAGATGAATCTCAATTTTTAGATAATGCGCATGGATACATCAGACTAAATGTAGCTGTACCTAGGGAAAAATTGGAAGTTGCCATTACAAAAATTACAAATGCTTTGTTGTCATAAAATAATAAACTGCAAAAGCAACGGACTTTATGAAAGTGCGTTGCTTTTGCAATTTAATAAGGGAAATTACTGCAATATAAAAAGGAAAGTGACATTATAGGCGCTTTTTATTTTAAGCATCAGCGTATTGAGATTTCTATATCCGAAAACAAACATGCTATGGGGCAAATTCTCAAAAATGCATAAATACATAAAAATACAACGACGATAAACGCCGTTGTATTAGGGTTAGTAAACTATTTTGTGTGTGGATTAAGATTCTAATAGTAAATCTTCTGGATTTTCGATTAAATCTTTAATTGTTTTTAAGAATCCAACTGCTTCTTTACCATCAATGATTCTGTGATCATAGCTTAATGCAATATACATCATTGGACGATTTTCAATTGTATCTGCATCAATCGCAATTGGACGCGTAATAATTGAATGCATACCTAGAATAGCTGCTTGGCTACCATTGATAATTGGTGTAGACATCATTGAACCGAAGATACCACCATTGGTAATCGTAAATGAGCCATTAACCATATCATCTAAACCAAGTTTTTTATCACGTGCTTTTTTAGCTAAATTACCAATTTCGTCTTCGATTTCTGCGAAGTTTTTCTTATCACAGTCTCTAACGAATGGTACAAGTAAGCCGTCATCTGTAGAAACAGCAACACCAATATCATAGTATTGTTTAGTTATCATATCGTCGCCGTCAATTTCTGCATTTACTTCTGGATATTTTTTCAACGCAGCAACTGCAGCTTTAGTGAAGAATGACATGAAACCAAGTTTAGTACCATCATGATCTTTGATGAATTGTTCTTTCTTACGTTTACGTAAGTCCATAACGTTTGTCATATCGACTTCGTTAAATGTAGTTAACATTGCTGTATTATTAGAGACTTCTAATAATTTTTTAGCAGCTGTTTTCTTACGACGAGACATTTTTTCTCTAATTACTGGTTTTGTTGGTCTTTGAGATGCAGCTGGCTTACTTTCTTCCTTGGCAGCTGGTTGTGATTGTTGTGTATTTGCTTGTTTTTGGCTTTGATCAACATGTTCTTTTCTTACAACATCATTTGAAGCTGATGCTACTTCAGATAAATCAATGCCTTTTTCACGTGCATATTTACGTGCAGATGGTGTTGCATTGACGCGTTGACCATTGTCTTGTGATTTATCTTCAGATTGATTGTTATTTGATTCTGAAGATTTAGCTTGTGATTCGTTTGATTCTGAAGCTTTTGGTTCATCTTTAGATGAGTCTTCTTTGGCTGGAGCTTCAGAAGTAGCGTTACCACTGCCTTCACCTACAACTGCAATAGCTTGTCCAACTTCAACAGTATCGCCTTCATTTGCTAGTAATTCTTGAAGCACACCTGCTTCTTCTGAAACAACTTCAACATTGACTTTATCTGTTTCTAATTCAACGATAGCTTCACCTTTGTCTACGCTATCACCGACTTGTTTTAACCATTCTGCAATGGTACCTTCTGTAATGGATTCTGCTAACTCTGGAACTTTTACCTCTGGCATGCTTTACTTCCCCCTAGTTAATGTTTGTACTTTGCTCTATTATCATATTTTGAACAAGCTTGTGAATTTCTCCATCGCCTTCAGCAGGTGCTGAACGTTGGATACGACCATGGTAGCTTAAATCGTATTTGTCTGTTGTCAATTCTTTTAGATATGGATATACGAATGACCATGAACCTTGATTTTTAGGTTCTTCTTGTACCCAAGCTACATTTTGCAAGTTAGGTAGTTCATTCAACAATGCTTCGATTTCTTCTGCAGGGAAAGGATAAAGTCTTTCAACTGCTACAATTAAGATAGAATCATCTGGATTTTTCGCCAAATATTCTTTTAAATCGATAAACATTTTTCCTGATGCTAAAATAACTTTTTTAACAGCATCTTTATCATGAGCTTCTGGTAAAATTGGCTCGAATTTACCAGTTGTAAATTTACTAATAGGATCTGCAACCGTCTTATTACGTAATAAACTTTTCGGTGACATAACTACGAGTGGTCTCATAGATTCTGTTCCTAAGTTTGCTGCTTGGGCACGTAATAAATGGAAGTAGTTGCTTGAACTTGATAAGTTAACGATTGTTGAGTTATTCTCACCAGCAAGTTGTAAGAATCTTTCTAAACGTGCTGAAGAATGCTCTGGTCCTTGGCCTTCGAAAGAATGCGGCAAGAACAATGTTAATCCAGAACGTTCTCCCCATTTAGCACGCGCACTAAATAAGAAGTTATCAAATATCATTTGTGCCATGTTTGAAAAGTCACCATATTGTGCTTCCCATATTGTCATGCATGATTTATTTTGAACATTATAACCGTACTCAAAACCAACTACAGCAGCTTCTGATAATGGTGAATTACGTACTTCAAAAGTTGCTTTTTGATCAGGAACATTGTGTAATGGAACGAATTTTTCACCAGTATCTGGATCGTGTAGTACAGCATGACGATGACTAAATGTACCACGTTCGCTATCTTGACCAGTTAAACGAATTGGCGTGCCATTTTGGGTGATTGTAGCAAATGCTAACTGTTCTGCTTGAGCCCAGTCAACTAATCCTTCTTCACTCTCAAATGGTTCTTTACGTTTTTCCAATACTTTATTGAGTTTCTTCAATACGTTGAAATCTGATGGGTATGTGAGCATAGCATCATTAATTTCTTTTAATTGCTCAAAACTGATTTCTGTATCTGTACCTTGAATTGGTTCAGCAAGACTATCAGGTTTTTGCATGTCTGGATTGTCCATTTTATCGTTTTTATCAATCTTATCGTGAGCTGCACGTAACGTTTTTTGAACACCATCAATAATATCGTTCATTTGATCTTCTGAGATAATATTTTCTTCGACAAGTTGTTTGCCATATAATATTTCAACAGATTCATGTTTACGAATTTCATGATATTGTAGTGGATTTGTGATTGAAGGTTCGTCCATTTCATTATGCCCATAACGACGGTAGCCGACTAAGTCAATCACGACATCTTTATTAAATTCTTTTCTGAAATCCATAGCGATTTCAATTGCTTCGATAGTTGCTTCAACGTTATCAGCATTCACATGCATGATTGGAACGTCATAACCTTTCGCTACATCAGAAGAATAAGTTGTAGAGCGACCATCTTCAGGTTCAGTTGTAAAACCAATACGGTTGTTCGTAATGATATGGAGAGAACCACCTGTAGAATAGCCTTCTAAACTACCTAGGTTCATTGCTTCAAAGTTAATACCTTGACCAGGGTATGCTGCATCACCATGGATAAGGATTGGCATAGATTTTTTGAATTCAGTTGTTACTTCACCAGCTTTATCTGTTGTATCTTGATTAGCACGTGTTTTACCTAATACTACAGGCGCTACAATTTCCAAGTGACTTGGGTTATTTGCTAATGAAATACGTTGTTCGATACCATATGATTGTGTTGTTTTAACACCACCTAAGTGGTACTTCACATCGCCTGTCCAACCAGAAGTTAATTTTAAACTACCATCTGATGGTAAGAATTTCATTGGATCTGTATGCATGAATTCTGAAATCATCATTTCATATGGCTTTTCTAACACGTGAGTTAAGACATTTAATCTACCACGGTGTGCCATACCAATTTGAATATTTTGAATACCTTCATCACTAGCAATCTTCAATGTTTGTTGTAACATTGGGACAAGTGTATCTACACCTTCAATTGAGAAACGTTTTGCGCCTACAAAGTTCTTGTGTAAATATTTTTCGAAACCTTCAACGTGGGCTAATTTTTTAAATAGTTCAATTTTTTGATTATCATTTAAAGTTGCTTTATATGGCGTTTCAATTCTACGTTTTAACCATACACGCTCTCTATTATTATTAATATGCGTATATTCAAAGGCTATAGGCCCTTTGTAACGTTTTTCCATACGCAAAATCGCCTCATAAGCATTGTCATAAATATCTTTGAAATGCTCAGATACAATACCTGCTGAAATGGATTCAAGCGTTTTCTGATCCAAATTAAAGTCTTCGATGTTTAACTTCGGTAAATGCTCTCTTTGAGGTCTATTTACTGGATAAATATCAGCCAATAAATGCCCATATTGACGTATATTATCGATAAGGCGCATTACACGTTTAATCGTGCTATCACCTTTTGTTACACTACTTTGATTTTCAGAATTTGTTGCGATGTTAGCTTCACCGTTTTTAATAGTACTGAATAGGACTTGTAAATCTTCTGGAACTGCGCTTGGATCTTCTAGATATATATCATATAAATCTAAAACGTAACCAAGATTTGCTCCGAAATTTACAGGTGCCTCGGAAACCTGACTTTCGTTGCTCATATTACACCCTCCACAAAATAGTTGAAACGCTTACAAATCAATAATAGCATTAAATATATACAAATTAAAGTACCAATAACTCACTTAGATAAAAAAACAGAACCTTAAAATTTATTGGTTCTATGTCTAAGTTTTATATAATATAGCGTAACACATTTTTTGAATGTGAAACACAAAACAAATGCTATCTAACCAATCTTTATATACCCATTTTTCGAGAAAAATAATCTTGAGACATAACAGTTAGAGAGTTGATATTAGTAATTTATGACGTTGATTAAGTAATTAAAATAATCAAATAGGAGTAGGACGGAACTCAAATTTTCCAATTATAGATTTAATCATCCCAACCTAGCAAGGGTGACTAATCATAAAAGAGAGTCTGAAACATCTATTTATGTCCCAGACACACCAATATGAAGTATTAATTATAGTAATTAGAATGTAATTTTAAATGTAGTGTATTTACCTAATTCACTCTCTACATGAATTGTGCCATGATTCAATTCAATGATTTTTTTGGCGATAGATAAACCTAGTCCATTGCCGCCAAGTTTTCGTGAACGTGACTTATCAACTCTATAGAAGCGATCGAATATAAAGTCTATATCCTCTTTCGGAATACCTACACCATGGTCAGTGATTTCTATAGAAATTTGCTTATTTCTTAAATTAGTTTGAATGTGAATATATTTATTAATTTGATCGTACTTCATAGCGTTATCTATAAAGATGATGAGCACTTGCTCTAATTGATAACGATCTATTTTGATATTCAGCGCTTTTGGATATGCGTCAAATTCAAATGTATAATCACTATGCAATTGTTTTAATGATTTAATACGAGAAGTAATTTCTGCGTTAATATCTACATTTTCAATTTCGCCATCTCTACTATTGTTATTATCTTTAGTTAATAGTAATAGCTCTTCTACTAATTTTGTAATTCTTGCCATTTCCTCTAATGAGATATCTAGTGATTCTTCTAGAATAGCGGCGTCTTTTTTCCCCCAGCGATTAATTAAATTCAAATGACCTTGAATAATCTGAAGTGGCGTACGAAGTTCATGTGAAGCATCTTCGACAAATTGTCGTTGCTGATTAAATGATTCTTCGAGTTGAAACATCATTTCATTAAACGTTACGATTAAATTATCTGTTTCTTCATAGTTTGTTGTTAATTCAACTTTCTCCTGGAACCCATCACGTCGAATTTGTTGCATTTTATTAGACATCAAAATTAACGGTTTTGTAATTTGAGATGAAAAGAAATAACTTATAATTGCAGTTATAAATGTGGCAATAATTCCAAATATTAGGGCAATAAAGTATAAAGAACTAACGAGCGCATTGTAATCATCCAATGAATGTACTATGACACTATAGCCTTGAAATTTTGGCGAGTCAATTTGATCTGTAATGATGAGATATTCAGTGTTCTGATTGTTTCTAACTGCAATGTGATTGAGATTATTAGGAACGACATTCGGTGAATATGTAATTGAGTCATCATTCGATGTTTCTATAATCTTGTGGCCATCATTATCAAAAAGCATTACCTTTTGGAAATTACCTAAGGAAGCATTCAAATCTAATGGAGAGACTCGACTAATATGCTTAGATTCAAACAGTTTTACGATATCTTCAGAACTTCGTTCAGCTTCATTTAATTCATTATGTCTCAGTGATGTACTTAAAAAGTATATGATAATAATACTGAATATAAATATGGTTAAAAAAGTAATTGTTGTTGTAATGAGCATCCATTTTGTTTTTAATTTACGTTGCTTCATTGTCTTATCACGTATCCGACACCACGAACGGTCTCAATAGTTTTATCTTTCCCAAAAGGCTTTAGTTTGTTTCTCAAATAACGGATATAAACATCTACAACATTTGTTTCTACTTCCGTATCAAATCCCCAAACATCAGCGATAATTTGTTCTCGTTGTAATACATGATTCCTATTTTCTGCAAGTAAATATAATAGATCATACTCTGTCTTAGTTAAGTCAAGTCTTTGCCCATCGACTGTGACTTTGAATGCGTCTTTATCAATAATAATCCCATTAATATTTAAAAGGTTCTTTTGTGGTTGTCTACGCAACATCGCGCGTATTCTTGCAAGCAGTTCTTCAATGTCAAACGGTTTAACGATGTAGTCATCCGCACCATAATCTAAGCCAGCAACTTTATCATATGTATCGCTTTTTGCTGTGATAATAATTATCGGCGTCGTTTGATTTTGACGTATTTGACGGCAAATTTCTAAGCCATTAATGTTCGGTAACATTAAATCTAATAGAATTAAATCATAATCATTTGATAATGCACGATCTAGACCAGGACGCCCGTCATATTCAATATCGACTTCATAATTTTCATGTTCGAGTTCTAGTTCTATAAAACGTGCAAGGTTTTGTTCATCTTCCACTATTAAAATTTTTGTCATATTGTAGCACCTCAATGTATATATTAAATGAAAATTGTATTTGGAGAAAGTCATAATATAAAATAAAAGTGAATGGGCCTTATTAAGCCAATCATTGATAATTGTAAGTAGCGTTCATAAACTTAAAAATAACAAATTAAAAAAATTCGCATTTTTAATTGACAATCATTCTCAGTATTGTATAATGTAATTGAAAATGATTATCAATACCAAAAATGAGACATTCCCCCCACACATATTACGTTCTTATTTGGATTGATCATTTTCAAAAATATCCCCTTTTATATGCCCGTAAAAGACTAACGTTGCGAGACAACGTGAATATAGAAACCGGTTTTACTACGTAAAATCGGTTTTTATAATAAATTTTGACACACATAAGGCAGTTCGTTGTATTTTATACAACGAACTGCCTTTTTATGATACTTATTTATGTGAGTAATTTATGTCTTAAAATGAGTGTTGATAATACGATACAGAATGCCGCGCCAATGATACCTGCAATAATATCTGTAGGATAATGTACACCTAAATAGACACGTGACGATGATATCATAATGATAAATAAGGCAGAGAGACCAATCATAAATGCTTTGGCTTTACCATTCATCACCCGATTGGCAATATACATGGTACTACCAAAAAAGGCGGTGGAACCCATTGCGTGTCCACTTGGGAAACTAAATCCTGAAATATCAATGAGTCTCAAAAGTGTTGGACGTTCTCTATCAAAAATATTCTTCAATAATGGATTTAACGTACTAGATAAGCTCATTGCAATTGCGAAAAATAGTGCCTCGATATTTAAGCGTTTGAGCATTAAATAAGCTACGAGAAGCAGTGATAAACAAACCATTGCCCAAACTTCACCTACTTTAGTCACACCGAGGAAAATTGTCGTTGTGATAAAGCTCTCTGAAGAATAAATGAATTCATAAACTTCGTTATCAATCCATTTTCCTAATCTTGATTCATGGAAGAATGCAATGATGCCAAATATTAATGTAAAAATGATGAGTAATGATATTCGCTTCCAACGACTCATTGCATAGACCTCCTAGTTAATTTAAAGCATCTTTAATAATTTTTTGGAATAAATCTTGTCGCGTATAACTTTCTTGATAGGATTCCATTTGCTTAATAATCATATCACGGTTTGTTTCAATTGTGTTCAGTTCTTTAATTAATGCATGTTCAGACAATGTATCTTCAGGTATTGTTTTACCAAAGCCTTTAGATTCAAAATACTTTGCATTATCGATTTGATCTCCACGGGATTGGTCTAAGCCTAAAGGAATTAATAACATCGGTAAACGTAATGCTAAAAATTCATAAATGGCATTCGAACCTGCACGACTGATAACTGTATCAGTGATTGCAAGTAAATCAGTAAGATCATCTTTTACAAATTCAAACTGTATATAGCCAGGATGATTTTTATATGTGTCATCAAGTAAATTTTTACCAGTCAGATGAATGACTTGATAGTTTTGTTGCAATGCGTCGAGATTCTCTCTTATAATTGCGTTTAATTTTTTACTTCCTAAGCTACCGCCCATGACAAGTAATACTTTCTTGTCTTGGTTAAATGCAGTTAATTGATAACCTCTATTTTTATCGCCAGTTTTTAAATCTTCTCGTACTGTTGCTCCCACAAAATCAGCTTTATCTTTCGGCAAATATTTTAAGGTATCTTCAAAAGTAGTGTAGATTTTTTTAGCAAATTTCAATGAGATTTTATTCGCTAGCCCAGGTGTTAAATCTGATTCATGAATAATAGTAGGTATTTTTAATGATCTTGCCGCAATGACAACGGGTACAGATACAAAGCCACCTTTTGAAAATAGGATATCTGGTTTTTCTTTTTTTAATACACGTCGTGCATCTAAAATACCTTTTAAGACTTTGAAGATGTCTTTAATATTATCCCATGAAATATAGCGACGTAGCTTGCCACTAGAAATTGCATGATATTTAATTGATGGTAATTGAGATTCAATCATTTCACGTTCAATCCCATTTTTAGAACCGATATAAAAGGCATCATACCCCTCTTCTATGGCAGTTGGAATTAAACTTAAGTTTACAGAAACATGTCCAACAGTGCCGCCACCGGTAAATGCGATTTTCGTCATAGTATAACCTCTATTCTTCTAAATTTTTATAATAGGCATAGAATGGTTCACCTTTATTATATGGGTGATAATCAATTTCTGCTTCGCCTACTTTAGTGAAGCCAAATTTTTCAAACAGTCCTTGTGCCCGTTTATTTAACGCAAACGTGTCAGTGATTAAAACATGTATTTGATGCTCCAAAGCTAAGTTGACAGCAAAATCAAATAACTGAGTCGCTGCACCTTTGTACTCTGAAGAACCTGCAAGTCTATGAATCACGTAAGCACCTTTTCTGTCTACTGGCCATTCTAGTTCATCATACCATTCTGATTGTTGTTGGTCGACAACTATAAAAGCATAAATTTTAGAATTTTCTTCAAGAACAAATAGTGTTTCTTTTTCAATATCTTGTTCAAAATGTTCTTCTAATGGATAATATTCGTCCCATTGATCATTGTTGTCTTGTTTCATTATAGATTTTGCTTCTTCAACAATGTTTAAAATACTAGATAAATCATGCTTATTAGCAGTTCTAATCATAAATGGATTACCCCTCTAAATTATTTTAATTTTTTTAATAGCGTATTTAAAACAGTGTCTTGTTCATTTGCTTTATCGACGAGTTGTTGCGTGAATTTCTCATTTGTTTGTTTCGTGAATTTACCATCCACATTTAAATTGTTATCTTTTTGGAACGATTTAATAGCATTTTCTAATGAACTATCAAATTCATTAGACTCGTTATCAACTTTATAACCTAATGCAGTTAAACCTACTTTCATAGTTTTAACATGTTTATTGTTATCACCCAACTGATATGTTTTATCGTTTGGTATAACATTGAGTGATTCATATGCAGGACTATTAATTTTTATGTCAGGATTAATGCCTTTACCATGAATATAGTGTGATTTTGGTGTGAGCCACTTCATATTTGTGAATTTTAGTAAAGAGCCGTCTTTAAATTCGTGTGTCGTTTGTACGATGCCTTTACCAAAGGTTTTTGTACCGTATACTTTGGCTTTACCATAATCTTTCATAGCGCCTGTAAATACTTCTGAGGCACTTGCTGAGCCTTTATTTACAAGAATGGATACCTCCATATCTTGCGCTTCTTTAGTTGCATCATTTGGGGTTTTAATTGCTTCTTTTTGCTTACCTTTTTCTAATTGTACAACAGTATCGCCTTTATCTATAAAAATATTTGCCATTTTGACTGCTTCATCCAATAATCCACCAGGGTTATTACGTAAGTCTAGGACGATCTTACGTACACCTTCTTTGTGTGATTTGATAATTGCAGATTTAAGCTCGGCAGATGTACTACTTTGGAATTTGTTAATTGTAAATACACCTACGTCATCATGTTTTTTATATTCGACACTTTTAACATGTATTTTATCTCGCTTAATTTTAATATCATGTGATTGACCTGCACGTTCAATCGTTAATGTTACTGTTGTTCCTTGTTTGCCGCGTACTTTTTTTACAATGGCTTCTAGTGGTTGTCCTTTTATTGACTTGCCATCTACTTTAGTTACGACGTCTTTAGGTTTGAGTCCAGATTTTTCGGCTGGTGATTGTTTCATTGGACTAGTAATTTCAATTTTGTCGTTTTTCTTCTGCATTTCTGCTCCAATACCTACAAAATCTCCAGACACATCTTCATTGAATGATTGTGTTTCGTTTTTAGTCATATATTCTGAGTAGGGATCATCTAATTCTTTGACCATACCATCGATAGCTGCATTTGCTAATTTCTCAGAACTTTGATTTTTATAATATTCACTGTTTAAAGTTTGGTAAACTTCCTCGATTTTTTTCACTTGCGTTCTTTGATCATTCGTTAAACCACTTTTCCAATGACTAATACCAATCGTTGCAAATACTGTGATTACTGCTGTAATTAGGATCGTTGCAATTAAAATCCAGATTAAGTTGCTTTTTTTTAAATTTAAATATTTAGGATGCTTTTCTTTTTCGTGTTGCTCATTATATTCATTGATGTCTTTACTTTCTGACATTTAATCACTTCCAATACTTATGTAAAAATGAATGCTTTGAAAATTAATTTAAAATAAAATGAGCTGGGATTGAACCGATTAGTTTAATCCCAGCGTTTAAATGACACTTAATATTCTAATAGGTACAGACTGAAAATAACTAATTTCAATCATTGCCTAACAAAGACATATATTTAAAGAAATGCCCCTTTAGGCTATCTTGTGTTTAAAATTTAAGCCATTCAGTATATTCTTCATATAAATCGTCGAATACGGACAAGGAAATCGCATAATCACCTTGTGTTTCAATATAATCTGATAATACATGAAAGTCTTGTTCATGCTTTGGAAAAGATAAATCATCAAAAATAGCTTCTGCTAACTCACCTTTTTCATCTTTACGACCACGAGCCGTAAGCGCAAAATGATAAAATGAATGATTTTTCATTAATTCATTGTCACATCAATAATTTTTGTTTCACCTTTTTTAACTGCTGCTACTGATTCAACTGAAATATCTGATGTATTATCAGAGTTTGTAATGATAATTGGTGAAATTACTGATTTCGCATTTGTTTTAATATAGTCTAAATCGAATTTTAATAGTGGATCACCGACGTTTACTGAATCACCACTTTCAACTAAAACTTCAAAACCTTGGCCATCAAGTTGAACTGTATCAAGTCCGATGTGTACAAGAATTTCTAAGCCGTTTTCAGCTTTTAATCCAATTGCATGTTTAGTTGGAAATACATTATCAACCTTACCTTCGATTGGTGATACAACTTCACCTTCTGTTGGGTTAATACCAAATCCTTCACCCATCATTTTTTGAGCAAAAACAGGGTCTGGAATATCTTCAATCTTTACATATTCCCCTGTAATTGGTGCATAAATTGCACTTTCTTTATTAACTTCCTTACCTTTACCGAATAATTTTTTAAACATAATATGTTCGCTCCTTATTTTTCAAAATGTGGTATTAAATCTTCGTAACCAAGCTCTTCTAATTTTTCATATGGAATAAATTGTACTGCTGCAGAGTTAATACAATATCTGAGGCCGCCACTTTCTTTAGGGCCGTCATTGAACACATGACCTAAATGACTGTTTGCGGATTCAGAACGTACTTCAGTACGGACCATTCCAAATGTTTTATCTACGAGTTCAATAATTTCTTGATCATCTAATGCTTTAGAGAAACTTGGCCAACCACAATCTGATTCAAATTTTTCTTCAGAAGTAAATAATGGTTTGCCAGAAATTTTATCTACGTAGACACCTTTTTCAAAGTGATTCCAATATTCATTTTGAAAAGGTGGTTCTGTACCATTTTCTTGTGTAACTAAATATTCCATTTCATTTAAATCATTTTTATTCTTTTTAATCATGCTGTTTCCCCCAATGCTGTTCTATAAAGCCTTTACGTCCAGAACCACGTTGATATTGTTCATAATGTAACGGGTTTTTCTTATAATAATCTTGATGATAAGATTCTGCTGGATAAAAGTTTTTATATGGTTTAATCGGCGTAATCACAGGCTTGTTGAACACGTTTTGTTCATTTAATTGTTGTATTTTTGCTTCAGCTGCTTTTTTCTGATGTTCGTCGTGATAAAAGATAGCAGGTTCATAATGCTCACCACGATCAAAAAATTGTCCAGTATTATCAGTTGGATCAAATGTTTTGAAATATATATCTAAAATATTTTCGAAGGTAGTGATTTCAGAGTTATAAGTAATTTGAACTGCTTCAACATGTCCAGTTTGGTTTGTACTTACACTTTCATATGTTGGATTATCAGTATGTCCACCACTATAACCAGAAACAACATTTTCGATGCCAGGATATGATGTAAATGGTTTAACTAAACACCAAAAACAACCACCAGCTAATGTTGCATATGCCATATTATACCTCCTATATCTATTTTGTCATAAAATTACCATTATTTTAAGAAAAATGCTATGAAAATGTTTATATATAATGAGACTGTTGTACGCATAGATTATATAGCATTTCTAACTTTAATAATTTAAGATCGTAAGACAACTAACCCGATTGCGCCTTGGCCTGTGTGTGTTGTGATTACCGGTGTGGTTACATTTGTATCAAATTGACTAAAGTTAAATTCTTCAGAGAAATGTTTTTTAACTTTATCAACAAAATCGATAATGTTTGCGTGTGCAATACCGATAGATTTTATTTTTTTATCGCCTATAAATGCGCTCACTTCTTTTTTTAGAAATTGTACACTAGCATTTTGTGTTCGTGAGTTATGAATAAGTTCTATTTTTCCATTTTCTAATGTACCAATAGGTTTGATTTTCATCATGTTTCCAATAAGCCCTTTAGTTTTACTAATACGGCCGCCTTTAATGAGTTGATTTAATTGTCCAATAACGACATAAAGCTTTATATTTTTTTGTAATTCAGCTAATTTTGAGATAATCGTTTCTGTCGACAATCCTTCATTACACCAATCAACTATATGTTGAACCTGATAACCTAAACCAAAAGAAATAGATTTGGAATCAATCACTGTCACGTTACTATCGGTCATTTGGCTTGCTTGTAATGCAGTTTGGTAAGTACCACTTAAACCAGAAGTCATGTGAATACTGATAATTTCAGAGCCATCTGCGCCAAGTTCATCATAGATTTCAATAAATTTCCCGATAGATGGCTGGCTTGTTTTAACATCTGCATTATCTTGGATTCTTTCAATATATGCCTCAGATGATATATCTATTTGATCTAAGTAAGATTTACCGTCAATTGTTAAATTCAGAGGTACAACATGGATATCATTATCTATTAAATAACTTTGTGCTAAATCCGATGTTGAGTCGGTTACTATTTTCTTTTTCATCATAAATTTCCTCCTATGAAGTTCCCTTTCGTGTTAAATGTAAAAAAGTATGTGGTATTTTATTTTTTTCATCTAATTTACCTTCTACAGATGAAATGATATCCCACGTTTTAAAAGTATAGGGTGGAAAGAAAGTATCACCGTTAAATTTATCTTCAATGACGGTAATATACATATCATCTACGTGATCAATCATTGCTTCAAACAATGTTTGACCACCAAAAATGAAGACATGTCCAGGCAAATCATAAATCTCTTCGATAGAATGTATGACATCCACACCTTCATGGTGAAAAGATTTGTTTCTAGTTAATACAACATTTCGTCTATTAGGTAGTGGTTTCCCGATAGATTCAAATGTTGAGCGACCCATGACAAGTGTATGTCCAGTAGTCAACGCTTTGACGTGTTTTAAATCACTCGGCAAATGCCAAGGTAATTGATTGTTCACACCAATGACACGTTGTTGATCATGGGCGACAAGTATTGAAAGTGTCATATTGTTCCTCCTAATATTGAAATATAGGTTGTAAATATTACTTTGGCAGTGTTTATTATATAGTAAAAGACAAATAAATTTAACTTTGTACTTCTATTATACAGCTATTGGTGCTTTTATTGCTGGATGTGACTGATAATCTACAATTTCAAGATCTTCAAAGTCTATATCAAAAATAGATGCGTCAGAATTGATTTTTAGTTGCGGCGGGTCATAACTATTTCTAGCTAACTGTGTTTCGACCGCGTCCATGTGATTTGAATAAATATGCGCATCTCCGAATGTATGCACAAATTCTCCCACTTCTAAGCCACATTCTTTTGCGATTAAATGGGTTAATAAGCTGTAGCTTGCAATGTTAAATGGCACACCTAAGAAAATATCGGCACTACGCTGATATAATTGACAGCTTAATTTACCGTCTTGCACATAGAATTGAAACATTGTATGGCATGGCGGTAAAGCCATTGTATCAATTTCTGTTGGGTTCCAAGCAGAGACAATATGACGTCTTGAATTTGGATTGTTTTTGATTTGTTCTATGACAGTCTTTAATTGATCGAAGTGATTGCCATGCGCATCTTGCCAGTCGCGCCACTGTTTACCATATACATTACCTAAATCACCATATTTTTTTGCAAAAGTATCATCATTTAGAATGCTATCTTTGAATTTTTTCATCTCAGCTTTATAGCTTTCGTTAAATGTTGCATCAGTTTGTGCTCTATGTCCAAAATCAGTCATATCTGGACCAGTGTAATCTGGTGATTTAACATAATTTTCAAAAGCCCATTCATTCCAAATATTATTATTATATTGAAGTAAATATTTTATATTTGTATCACCTTTAATAAACCATAGTAATTCTGTTGCAACTAATTTAAATGACACTTTTTTAGTTGTGAGTAAAGGAAAGCCTTTTGTTAAATCGAATCTGAGTTGGTGTCCAAATTTTGAAATTGTACCAGTGTTTGTGCGGTCGTCTTTCTGCTTACCAATTTCTAAAATTTCTGCACACAAATCGTGATATGCTTGGTCAAAAGTATTTAACATAACCGTCTACTCCTTCCAATTTTATTTTTATTTAATCTTATTGGATAATGGACATAAGATAAAGGAATTACCATTGATTGTGTAAAAGTAGTATATGTTGAGTAAATTATACAACATTTTTTGAAAACGTTATATAAGATACATATAAATAAAAAAATTAATGCCAACTAACCATTCTCTATAATTAAGAAAATATGGTATAAGTTGGCATTAGATGAATAATACCCATACAGAATTATAACCTTATACGGATATTAATTAACGATATTGTAATTAAACATCACCATGCATTATTCACAATGATCATCAAAAGCATCTTTAATATCCATACATATATCTTGAATATCTCTACCTTCAATATGCTCACGAGGAATAAAATGTTTTAAAGTTTGTCCTTTGAACAACGCATATGATGGGCTTGAAGGTGCTTGCTGAATATATGCACGCATCTTTTCTGTTGCTTCCTTATCTTGACCAGCAAATACAGTGACTTTGTTTGTTGGTTTTTTATCATTTTGTTCAACGACCGTCACTGCTGCAGGTCTTGCCAGTCCAGCTGCGCAGCCACATGTAGAATTAATAACTACAAATGTAGTTTCATCTTCACCAACACTATTCATGTAATCTGTTACCGCTTCGGCTGATTCTAAACTTTTAAAATCACGGCCAGTTAATTCGCTACGCATTTGTGTAGCAAGTTCGTTCATATATGCTTCGTATGCATTCATTTATATCGCTCCTCTGTAAAATTATGTTTCGTAATTACGATTTGTCTCTATTCGCAATTTGTTTCCAAACAGAACCAAGTGCCTCATCACCATTTTCAATTCTAGCGATTGCCATTTCAATTTGAAGTTTGACTTCATATGCCGAATCTTGTTCGTGAGCACGCAGTGTTTCCAATTGCTCAGGCCCACCTTCGTCAAATAGGAACATAGCCGCACGCCATCGCACAATTTTTTGAGGATCATCTAATGCTTTTTCCATTTCTGGAAGTGCTTGTTTAAAACCTAAATCACTTAAGCAATCTCCAGCTGTCCTTCTCACTGCAGGACTTTTGTCATGTAAGCCTTTAAACAAGTATGGTAATACGGCTTCGTCTTCAATCATTCCAAGCAATACAATTGCTTCACGACGTAGAGGTGTTTTTTCTTCTTCACTAATGACTTCACCTAAGAGCGGAAAGTCTTCAATTGTAGGTTTAGGAAATGATTTCAACATTCTCAAACGTTCTTTCCAGTCATCGGTTGCTTGATAAGTTTCTAAAGATACGTGTTGATAATGCTTCTCTTGCATAATAACATCAGTATTTAAGGCGTGTTCAACAAGCGTGTATAATTCATTTTCTGGATAAAGTGCTAATATTTCTTCAAAAACTTCTGTCATAACTTCATCTAATTCGCCATAGCGAATACCTAAATCTTCCCATTTTCTAAGAAAGACGATATTATCGTCATCTTTTTGTGCAGCTAGCATACTATCAATATAAATCTCTGGTAGTTGTTTACGCTTTTCTTCTGATTTAGTTGTAAGTTTAACTTGATAAGGAATGTCTTTGAATTTTAAGACTTCTGCTCTTACTTCACCATAACGATCGTCTGGTAAGGTTTCGGATAAGTCATTTGTTCCATTATTTAGTGAAGCAGTCACTTTTGGAAGGAGCGATTCCCAATCATACTTCCCTTTTTTATCTATAGCAAGAAAGTCCATGACATAAAATATAGATTTCACGCCTTCTACGGAGAGCATGTCATTTATGAACTGTGGTTGATCGTCTTTTACTGTAGTATAAGTATTTGACTTGTTATCTTGTCTTTCTTCGTTCAATACAATTTTCATGGTGTTAGGACTTGGAGTCGGTTCTACACGCAATATTTCCATAAAGAAACCTCCTTTTTAAATTTCATTTAGGGTATCGGTTACTTTAGGTAGTAAGTCATCCCATTCAGCATCAGCTTTTTTATCTACAGATATAAAATTCATAGCCTGAAAAATAGAAGCAATACCTTCTATCTTTAAAATTTCATTGATGAATTCAGGTTGATCGTCTTTCACCTTTGAATAAGTATTGGGCTTAAAATCTTCACCTGATAACTGTAATACAATTTTCATTGTATTTGGATTGGGTGTTTGTGTAACTTCTCTAATTTCCATGAATGGGCCTCCTAATTATTATTGTAATTCATTTCCTAATTGTTTAATTTCTTTACCTATTGAACACTCACTTATACAAAAATGGTGTGCTTGTGTCTTGCCTTCAGTTTTTTTAATGTGTTGTTTAAGTAAACAATGATCGCAATAGGTATTCATTAAATGATCTATTGTAGCAATTGCTTTCTTTTCAGGATAAGTTAGAATATTGCTCACGCTCCTATAATACTCAAAAATAACTGCAGACTAAAGACAAATTACTTTGCATAGTCCGATTCTATCAATTAATGTTATCAACTGCCAATGGTAGCGAATATAATTCTAATATTACTTTTCACATCATAGTCCTATTAAAACATTTTTGATAATGTGCTTAAATAATACTTAGGCAAGTATTATTAATTCTTTGCTAAGATAGTGAAAACTATATTGACACTTGAAGTTATTATAGCATTTGTAAGTATTATTGTTTAATCATTAAAATCAAGAGTAAGTTAGATGTGAAATTTTTCTAATTAGTTATTAAAGCTACTTGTAATTTTAAATTTATCTGATAAAATTACTGAGTTGTTTATTTTGCGGTTTCTAAACACCCGCATAATCAAAATTTAGGAGGAGTTTAAATTGTTTAATGAAATTTTTGGTGTCATCACCTTTCTGGTGACATTTTTACTATTAGTAGCAATGTATCGTTGCTTCGGAAAGCATGGTTTGATTGCGTGGATCGCAATTGGAACTGTTATTGCAAATATTCAAGTTATTAAAACAATAGATATTTTTACGATTTCTGCAACTTTAGGAAATGTGATGTTTGCGTCCATATATCTAGCAACAGATATTTTAAATGATATTTATGGTAGAAAAATTGCAAAGCGTGCTGTATGGATTGGTTTTAGCTCAACGCTTGTAATGATTATTGTTATGCAAATGTCATTACATTTTACGCCATCACCTATAGATACATCTCAACAAGCATTAGATGCTATTTTTAACCTGGTTCCTAGAATAGCTTTAGGATCAGTTATTGCTTATATAATTGGCCAACATTTAGATGTGCTATTGTTTTCACTTATTAAAAAAGTTTTTAGTTCAGATAAAACATTTATTCTTAGAGCATATGGAAGTACGATTATAAGTAATATTATTGATACTGCTTTGTTCGTGTTGATTGCATTTTATGGATCGATGCCTAATTCAGCAGTATTTGAAATATTTATTACAACTTATTTATTGAAAATGATTTCAACGATATTTAATGTCCCATTCGGATATTGGGCGAAATCAATGTATCGTAAAGGAAAAATTAATAAGTTGGACGAAGGTTATTAAAAAACTCTGGAATCGGTTATGTACCGATTTCAGAGTTTTTGTTTTGTATTACTTTGACTATTTCATTTTTTAAAAATTCAAATTTGGTATATCCATCACGATCTAAAAAATGTCCGTTATGTTCAATTTCTTTTGTTTCAATGCCTAATGCTTGGGATAAGCGCTTAGTTGCTTCTATGTTAACGATGGGATCTTGGTCCCCACCGATAGAAATAATATATTGGGCAAAGATTTTATTGAAATCAATTTCAGTTTGAGCCAAATATTGATTTAGCTCGGGTATATTGTTTAAAGGTTCACTAAAACCAGATATTAAAAAGAGTCCTTTAATTTTTGGATAAGCATCAAGTTTACTCAAATAGTTTAAAACAGAGACTACGCCTAAACTATGTGCAACGATAAGAGTTTCTTCATTTATATTATTGTCTAGACGTGCTTGAATTGCATTAAACCACTTGTCGGCTTCAGGATGTTTTGAATCTGGCAAATAAACAATTTCAGTATAATAACCGTATGCTTTCATTTCTGAAGCCAGCCATTCAAACCAATGACTTTTTGTTGTGGCTTGATAGCCATGTATGATAAACATATTTTTCATGATGATAACCTTCTTTCGTTTTTAATTCCGACTTTTATAGTAAGAATATATTTTGAGTCTAACACATTTCATATTGATTGGACATCTTATTAGCATTGATAATAGAAATATAGTTTAAATGACTTTAATTTGTTAGTATAAATATAAATATATTTATGAGGGTGAAGATATGGCGAAGATTTATTTTGATGCTGCAACATCTGGAAATCCAGGTGAAAGTGCTTGTGCTGTTGTGCTAAAAACAGACAGTGAACAGATTCATCATACAAAACATTTAGGTGTCATGGATAATCATAGTGCTGAATGGGCGTCTTTTGTATTTGCCTTAGAATGTGCACTAGCGCATCAAGTTACCACGGCTTTAGTTTATACAGATTCGAAATTAATTGAAGATAGTGTCAATAGAGGTAATGTTAAAAATGAAAAATTCAAACCATATTATCGGCAAATTCTAGAATTAGAACAACAATTTGATTTGCTTTTTGTGAGATGGATACCTAGAAATCAAAATAAAGAAGCGAATCATCATGCAAAAAATGCCTTGTATCGAATTACAAAATCAAACAAAAAATAGCTTGGATTAAACAGGAAAGCGCTCGTCCAATGTATAGAGGGACAAGCGCTTTATTTGTTTTGATAATGTATTAAATTTATTGGGTGAATTTTAATTCAGGTATATTTGACAAACCTTTAACTGAAGTGTGTAGATAAATACTTTCCTGAGACATACAATTCATGTTCTTGGCAAATCGATAGGATCTTAGAAAGTTCCGTGCCAAAGTGCATTGATTCCAATAATTCATCTGTATTTAATGGGACTTCTGTGTGTATTTCTGCAAGTGTTTTAGAGAGTTTCAAGTTATCTACGTTGGCTTCTATCTTAGTACGTTGTCCTGGTGTTAATTGATCTAATTTCTCTAAAACGGTTTCTACAGTACCATGATTTTGAATCAGTTTAATCGCAGTTTTTTCACCAATACCTTTCACACCTGGATAGCCGTCAGCTGTATCCCCCATAAATGCTTTAACATCTATTAGTTGTAATGGTTCTAAACCATATTCACTTTGGAAGCGGTCAAGTGTATAACGGTTATAAATGTTAAAGCCCTTTTTAGTTAACCAAATTTCAACATTATTATTGATACATTGTAAAATATCTCTATCACCTGTTACAACGTACACTTGGTTATTATCTGAATATTGTCGAGCAAGTGTGCCAATGACATCATCTGCTTCATAATTTTGAACACCAATATTTACAAAACCAAATTGATTAGAGACTTCTTTAACGTAATCGAATTGTGGAATGAGTTCTTCAGGTGGTGCAGGTCTATTTTGTTTGTATCCATCAAACATATCATTTCTAAAAGTCGATTTGCCCATATCCCAACAAACTGCAACATGTGTTGGTTGAATTTCATTAATCGCAGTAAACACGTGGCGGACAAATCCTTGCACACCATTCGTAGGTATACCAGATGAATTGCGCATAAATTGTTTATGGAGACTTGTCGCAAAGAAATGGCGAAATAATAATGCCATTCCATCAATTAATAATATTTTTTTAGACATTTAAAGTACCTCTTCTTTTTACAATAAATTTTTAAGTTGAACATTGGATTCTTGTAATTGCATTATTAGTGCGTCATCGATGTCAAAGGCTAAGAGTTCGTTAATTTGCTGGTGTACATCTTGCTCAAAGTCATTGAATCTATCTTCTGCATAGTGCTCCATTTTAGCAACTATATCATTGAGTGCCTGTCTTAAATCAGCTATACACGATGCGAGTAATGTAATAGTTTCATGTGTAATTTGTTCTTGTATGGCACTCTGAGTTTTTGGTTGCAAAATATTCTTTTTGGTTAATGTTTTTGGTAAAGCGTGTATCATTTTTTCTAAATCGATTTTTAAAAATGGCTCATTAAGTTCGATTTGACTTTTTTCGAATTCCGGTTCAATAAATACATGTAGTTGCTCTAATTTTTGTTTTAATGGTGCGATTTCCGTATGCAACTGTTGGTGGAAATATTTTTTAACGCGCTCTACAAGCAATGATTGTTCTAAATATAAGCGTTGATGGATTTGATCTAAGTAAATTTTAGTTGACTGACGTTTTTCATCGGTGAAATTACTGTTTTTGGTCATTTGTCCATTATATATAGATTTAACTTCATCTTGTAATTGTAATTTTAGACGTTCATTCAAGTGGTAAACTTGATCTTCTACTTCATTGGAAGCACGTTGTTCAGCAATTTGTAGTATATTATTGCTGAAAATTGTATTACCACTATATTGTTTTAATTTTTGTTTACGTTGTTCTATATGTGATTTATTGTTTTTAAATTCTTCTATCATTTGATCATATGCTTCAGAAATATGTGCAAGTTGATTAAGCATTTGTTGTTGTAAAATAGTTTTAGATTCAATTTGTGCAAAACGTTGAATACTTGATTGTAATTTATTAATGCCTTCATCATTAGATTTTAATGCTTCTCTACTAGACACTGCAAAAATTTCTGAGTCCATGTTTACTTGCTTTAATGCATCTTCAACATAATCAATTACTGCATTTAAATCTTCATCTGTTTCTGCTAAATCTGTTGCGTTAACAACCATTTTAAATGCTTGATTATCATTAAGTTGATTCATTTCTTTCATATGTTCAATAAAGCGTTTGTCATTATCAGTAAATGAATGATTGAAATAGCTGACATAGAGTATTAAATCAGATGATGTAAGAATTTTTTCAGTTTCATTGGTATGGCGTTGGTTATTTGAATGCAAACCAAGTGAATCGACGATAATTTTATCTTTTAACCAATCTAAAGGTAATTTCAAATGGACTGTATTTACAAAAGTTGCATATTCGTCTTCAGCACTCCACTTTCTAATTTCATCTTGTTCAATGGTATGTGTTTGACCTTCTGCTAACATCTTTTCATAAATATCATAATGTTGCTCGACAGCATTAACAAATGCCAATTTATTTTTTTCTAAGTTTGCTTTTAGTTTATTTGTATTTTTATTTAAAAATGACGCTATACTATCGAATGATTTATTTTCAACTTCAAACACATTATTGAGTTCTTCTAAAAGTTGATCCGATGATTTTAAAGTTATTTGGCTGTCATGACCATATGTTAATTCAGTCATGGCAGCAGTTGTTGGGTTTGGAGAACTTACTAAATAATGATCGCCTAAAAGTGCATTGATTAAGCTACTCTTACCTGCACTAAATGTTCCAAATACCCCGATTTTAACTATCTTTTTATCTAATCTTGCTAACGTATCTTCAATATCTTGTTTTGTTTGATCAAACAACGGGACATCTTTGATGACATCTAGTGCATTTTTAATGTTTTGTGTTTCGTCTATAGAATCGGTATTTGAAGTGGTATCAACTTTAGTTTGTTTTTGAGTTTCATGTGTTGTAGATTTTGGCGTATAACTTATTTCTTTTCTATCAATCAGCTTATCAAGTGAATCATCTATATGGATATAATAGTGTTTATAATTTTGCGTTTCTAGCGATTCTCTTAAATTACGCATTTCCATAAATTTTTCATAATCATTGTAGTCATCTTCTTGTTCTGTACCAATATCACTAGCTTGCGCGTGTTGAATAGCTTTTTGAAATAATGGGGCTGATGCTTTGGCGATAAATTGTTTTATAGCTTTCATGAGATCATCACAGAATGTTAAGACATACTGGTTGCTAATCGAAATTTGCATTTGATATAAATCTGTGATCAATTCTGGTGGAATTACATAATGTTGATTGAGTATTGCATCATTTATTTCAGAATCGTTGATGAAGCGCGTTAAAAATGACATATCTTCTCTTAATGGTTGGCGCACTTCTTGATTTATTTTATCTTGTAGTTGTGCAAGTACATCATTCAAGCGTTGTTGTTGTGCTTCTTCTGTTTTCTTTTTCTTATTAAACAATCCTCCAACAGAAAAGTCTTTAGTACGACTTTCTAAATAAATACGAATTGTTTCTCTCGTATCATGTGTCATAATATATGCATTTTCAATAATTGTTTTACGCTTTTGTTTTAGAAATTCATATAGCTGATCTGGATTATTTAATAATTTAGCTTCTTCACTTACTTCTTGGTGTTGCTTGAAATTAAGGTAAGCTTGTTCAAAATCCGCTTCATATATATCTAATTTATCTAATAAATCTTGAATTTCATATTGGATGTAGGACAGTTGTTCATCTGTGATAAATTTAACAATGCGTTCAACATAAGATTCTATCGTTTCACGATGTTGATCTTTTTCGACTAGATATGAGGAAAGTGCATTAATTTCATTAAAAGGATGATCGAATTTTGATACATAAAATGTACGGTCTAATTTGATTTCCCAATCTGCTATTGATTTTTCGACACGGGCTTTGAAGGTGTCAAATGTGATTTCGTCTTCATTATGCTTATCGATTTGATTAATGACAAATACGACGGGTACACCTGCACGATTAAGTTGTTTCATAAATTGGAAATTCAACGCTGATTGAACATGGTTATAATCAACGGTATAAAACAGTATATTACTTGTATACATGAACGTTTCAGTGCTTGATTGGTGTGTTGAAACGTTTGAATCTACACCTGGTGTATCTTGTAATGTAAATCCTTGTGTGAATTTATCAGATGGAAATTTAATTTCTACAGATTCAACATCAAAATTTTCACGATTCATTTGTTTTACTTCATCGTAGTTATTTAAAATTGTATATTGTTGATTACTTAAATTTGCAATAATTCCCGGTTCGTCAGATACCGAGACAATTGCAGTATTACTAGTTGTTGGAACTGGAGAACTTGGTAATATTTGTTCTTCTAGCAATAAATTAATAAGTGTCGATTTTCCAGCAGAAAAATGACCAACAAATGTTGCTGTATATTGTTCCAAAAACACCTTTTTAATAACTTGATTAATAATATGTACAAGATTACTATTATTTGATTTTTCGACTTCTTTTTTTAATTTATATAAAATATCGAGTTGCTGTGTATTAGACATCATTTGTATCCCCTTTATTACTTTTATGTAATTAATACTTATTGTATAACAAATAATTGCATGTCTAAAGGAAGTATTTAAATTTAATGAGTTTTAAGACATATATTCAATAAAAACGGTGAAATTTGAGTCGTAAAATTGACTCAGATTTCACCGCCTATTATTTTAAAGTCTTCTTTTTTAATTTAAGGTTTTATTTTATATCCCTTTTGTTTGGCAATTTATTAATTACGTAGATTAATACCAACTTGGTTTATCAAAATCAGTATTTGGCTTGTGAATCCCAATATTATCTTTTAGGAGCATTGTTGGTTGTTTGGCAATTTGAACTGCTAATACTGCAACACTTTTACGAGATACTTCTGTACCTTTAAATGCTTCATCTTTTTTCGTGATTTCGTAATCAATTTCATTGGTGTTTGTTAACCAAGCGGGTCTGAATATTGTGTAGTCTAGCGTAGAATTTTCTATAATATCTGCAACCCGTTTATAAGTTGATAAATAGTCTTTAGTGTGAGCTTGTACCCAAGCGCCAAAGTCACCTGGAACTTCATTGTAAATACCTAGCGATGTGACAAATATTAAGCGTTGAATATTATTTTTTAGCATAGTGTCAACAATCGTACGCGCAGCTTCTGCTAAATCTCCAGATAAAGCTGCAAATACTATATCTACACCTTCCATAGCGCGGTCCATATCTTCGTAATTGGTCGCGTCTCCTTCACGAACTCTGATTCGATCCGAAGCATAATCAGGTAAACGGTTAGCATCTCTTAAAAACAAGCGCAATGTATAAGATGTATTTTCTAAAAATGCGTTTATTGTTGCTTTAGAAACTGCTCCATTGGCACCAATGATTAAAACTCTAGTCATTAAATCACTCCTAATTATTATTATATGCAGGTACTATATTGCAGGTTTATAAAAATAGGATATTAGCAGTTAAATTTTTTATAATCTCATTATACGAATATCCAATTTTATATCGTTTAAACGTAGCTTTGAGTTACATCCGCATCTAATTTAATATAAAAAGCTCTAATCTATTGTAAGATTAGAGCTTTTTATGTGTGATTAACTAATTACAGGATTTTTATCCTTTTTGATTTTGAAATATTGAGAAATGCTGTAAATAATAATGCCAATCCAAATAAATATAAAAGTAATCAACTGATCAATATCAAAGGGTTCTTTAAATAAGAATATCCCCAAAATAAACATGAGCGTTGGTCCAATATATTGTATAAAGCCTGTCAATGATAAAGGAATGCGTCTTGCTCCAGCTGAAAATAATATTAGTGGAATTGCGGTTACGACACCAGAGAAAATCAACCAAAAAGAAGATAGATTTGCTCCAAATGACATGCCCCCACTTTGCCAAATGTACCACAGATAGATAAAGCCGGCTGGTGCTGTGACAATACATTCAATAGTAATGCTACTTACTGCATCGATTGGAACTACTTTTTTAATTAAGCCATAAATACCAAAAGAGGTAGCAAGTAATAAAGAAATACCTGGGAAGACTCCAATTTTCACAGTCATATAAAGCACGCCAACTACCGCTAGAGCAATTGCAATCCATTCAAGTTTATTAAAGCGCTCTTTTAAAAATATGACCGCAAGTAAAATACTAACTAAAGGATTAATATAATAACCTAAACTAGACTGTAATACGTGTCCGTTAGTGACTGCCCAAATAAAAGTCCCCCAGTTTATGGTAATCACATAACCCGCTGCAACAATTGCAATTAATTGAACTGGATTTGCAAAAAGTTGATTAACATCTCTTTTGAATGAAGATTTATACTTACTCGAGATAATGATTAGAAGCATAAAAATCATAGATAAAACAATTCTAAAAGCTAATATTTCAAATGCTCCAATATTTTTAATTAAATCCCAATATATGGGTAAGATGCCCCATAAAAAATATGCACCAAATGCAAATATAATACCCTTTTTAAACTCACTATTCACTTGTACCACCACTTTCCCTTAATAAATCAAACGATTTTACTATTTACGTGGTTCTTTTTTGCCCCAATATTGATAATATGTACATTCAATATACCCATTGAATAATTTTCTGCGTTTTGTCGCTTTTTTATTAGCTAAAAATTCAAATTCTGTATTACTCGTTAATATATATGTAGATAACTGTGGGTGTTGTTGCATCAATTGGCCAATATAACGATACATTTCTTCTACTTTATCTCTGTCCCCAATACGTTCGCCATATGGTGGGTTACCGATTAATGCAACTGGAGTTGCTTCTTCGACAGTTAGCGTATTAACATCCTTAACGCTAAAGTGGATAATATCTGCTAATCCAACTTCTTCGGCATTTCTTTTAGCAATTTCAATCATTTCTGGGTCGATATCTGAAGCATAAATTTCAAGTTTGCGATCATAATTAGCTGCTTGATCGGCTTCATCTCGCATTTCATCATATAAACGGTCTGGCATAATATCCCATTGTTCAGAAACGAAATCGCGGTTGAAACCAGGAGCAATATTTTGAGCAATTAAGCAAGCTTCTATTGCAATTGTGCCCGAACCACAAAACGGATCAACTAAAGGTGTATCGCCTGTCCAGTTGGCTAAACGAATTAAACTCGCTGCAAGTGTTTCCTTAATTGGTGCTTCACCTTGAGCAAGTCTATAACCACGTTTATTAAGACCAGAACCTGAAGTGTCTATAGTTAAAAGTGCTTGATCTTTTAATAATGCAACTTCAACTGGGTATTTTGCACCAGTCTCATTTAACCAACCACGTGTTTTGTATGCATGACGTAATCGTTCGACAATCGCTTTTTTAACAATCGCTTGACAGTCTGGAACACTATATAGTGTAGATTTTACACTTCTTCCTTGTACAGGAAAAACACCATTTTCTTCGATGAGGGTTTCCCATGGTAATGCTTTCGTTTTTTCAAATAGTTCATCAAATGTCGTTGCTTTAAATTGACCAACAACAATTTTGATTCTATCGGCTGTTCTTAACCACAAATTACATTTAACAATTGCAGTTTCATCACCTTCAAAAAAGATTTTGCCATTTTCAACAGTTGTTTCGTAACCGAGTTCTTGAATTTCTTTTGCAACAACTGCTTCTAATCCCATTGGACATACAGCTAATAATTGATACATTGTTTTGCTCCTTCTTAATTAAAGATTTGTATTTATTTTATCAAAAGTTATTTTAAATAGATATGACATCGACTTAGATTTCATTGTATATATTTTGTTAATGTCATTGTCACAACAATGAAAAAAGCTCTCCGATTTGGGAGAGCTTGGGTCTAGTGATGATATTTCTGTAAGCCATGTTTTGTACCATTGTACTGCAAACGTGTACTAGAGACACTCGTACGCAGGTGGTAACCATCTGTCTATACACTTTTTAAAAGTGTATCTTACTTATACGTTGAATTCCGCTAAATAAGTGCTCCTACCTAATTTGGATTGCTCACTCGAGGGGTTTACCGCGTTCCACCTTTTATATTTCTATAAAAGCTACGTCACTGTGGCACTTTCAAACTATTCTAACCATATCAAAAGACTTAGGTTATTTCATTGCCGTCAATTTAATGCCTTGACTTATTGTTTCATCAAGCACGAACACTACAATCATCTCAGATTGTGTGAGCATGGACTTTCCTCTATATCGCTATAGCGATTACCCGAAACACCATCTTAAGAATTATATCATTAATCATGAAGCTAAACAAACAAAAATATAGATAAGTCTATGTAAATTTGAAGATAACCCATACATGCGCAATTATTGTAATACTAATATGAATTGATGTCATGTATGGGTATTAACTTATAAATTGCTCTCTATAAAATAAAACTACTTCTCATTTTATAGAGAAGTAGTTTTAGGATTATCGCTATACATCATTAAAAATGATTTAATCTTTATTGCATAGCTAGTTTTATTTGCCGAATACAGCTTTTTCTAAATTAGATATTCTTTTTAAAATATCGACATTGTTATTATTGTTGCCGCTATTCGTATTTGTAGCGCTATGACTTGAAGAGAAGTTTTTATTTTCCTGTGGTCTCGATGTAGCAACACGTAATCGTAACTCTTCAAGTTCTTTTTTTAATTTGTTATTTTCTTCGGATAATTTTACCACTTCGTTATCTAAATCAGCCATTTTTTGATAATCAGCTATGATATCATCCAAGAAGGCATCTACTTCTTCCCTTCTATAACCACGAGTCATTGTTTTTTCAAAATCTTTTTCATAAATATCTTTTGCTGATAATTTTAATGAAACTTCTGACATTTTTTCTCCACCTCATTCGAAACTTTGTTCTTGAGACCACTGTAAGTCGTTGATAAATTCAGTTAATTCATCAAACGTCACAATATCACAAGTATAATTTGTTTTTTCCATAAAATCAACTAACATCTGCTTAAAGAACTTTGGACTTGCCTCTTGCTCATCGTCATAGATTAAAAGCGTTAGATCCGTATGATCAAGCATGAATTGATCTGTTTGCTTAAACTGATGTGGCCCTTCATATGGTGTATGAAACACACTATCAACATAGTCTGCCTGTTGAGCAATCGCATGATATTTAGCTTGGTTTTGTTCATTCCATCTATCTATATGACCATAAAATGGAGTCACAATACCTAATTTAAGTTCTGGATAAGTTGATTTCAAATCTATTACTGTTTCAGCTGTCCATAATTCTATACCCAACTGTCCTTGTATTAATACCCATTCTAAGCCTTCCTCAATCAATTGTTCTAATTTATGAGAAATAAAAGCCTTTAAATAGGAAACTTCAGGTGCGTCATCTTTAAAAATGTTTAATTCGAACGACTTATAACCAGTTACGAAAATAGTTTTTACCATAGTGAGAACTCATTTCTTTGAATATAGCTTAAATCATATTGGACAGCCTTTAATTTTTCTGTGAATAGTTTTCTGCTCGTTCTTTTAAAATGACATTCGACTGACAAGGATTCAATATTCGAAACTAACAAGTCAAATTTTTGTTTGTTCATGTAGTTTAATTGAAGAATTTGAGCTTCAAATGAACGGAACTTTTTTAATTGTTGGTCAATTTGTTGTGTAAATGGCACTACAATTGAATAAAAATCATAGTCATTGTCTGTTGCTTTGACATGGTCAAATTTTTGTTGCATCTCTGAAATGTCATTTAAAAGTTGAGTTAATAATTGTTGCATGAGGCTCCCCTCCTACATATCAAATTTACCATAAATGGTGAAAGTCGTCATTTTTAAAGTGTCGTCTAACATTTATGTTAGTTCTATATTTTATTTTGCTTCAAATATTGTTTAATTGGGCAAAGCACGTTAAAATGATTGTGATGTATTTATTAATGCATTGCTATATATTTTATAGTTTGGAAAAATTTGTCAAAATCATGTATAATGAAACAAGTTTTTGATTGCCAAACTAAAGTGGTGAAAAACAAATGAATTACCCAAATGGAAAACCATTTAACACAAATAAGTCTCAGGTCGGACGAACTCATAAGGAGCAAACGCGTAGAATTGATTATGGTGGCAGAGGTATGTCACTTGAAAATGATATCGAACAGTCGAATAAGTATTATTTGAATCATGGTATGGCTGTCATACATAAAAAGCCTACACCAGTTCAAATAGTGAATGTTCATTATCCTATGAGAAGTAAGGCAGTAATAAATGAGGCTTATTTCAGAACGCCGTCGACAACTGATTATAATGGCATTTATAATGGTCGTTATTTAGATTTTGAAGCGAAAGAGACTAAAAACAAAACTTCATTTCCACTAAATAATATGCATGAACACCAAGTGAAACATATGGAGGCATGTTATCAGCAACAGGGCATTGTTTTTTTATTGATTCGCTTTAAAACACTCGATGAAGTGTACTTACTCCCCTATTCAAAATTTAAAAAATTCTGGGAAAGACACATTAAAGAGATTAAAAAGTCGATTTCGGTTGAAGAAATGAGAAAAAATGGTTACTATATTCCTTATCAGTATCAACCACGATTGAATTACCTCAAAACAGTTGATAAGTTGATATTAGATGAAAGTGAGGACCGCGTATGACGGAAAAAAAGAAGACTTCCCAAGCAAATAGCAATGATGGAAAGTCTGAACAAAAACAGAATAGGAATATAAAGCGAACGATAATTAAAATCTTTGGTTTTCTCATCATTGCATTTATCGTTCTAGCACTAATAGGTATTTTGTTATTTGCGTATTATGCATGGAAAGCCCCTGCATTTACGGAATCAAAATTACAAGACCCAATCCCAGCCAAGGTTTATGATAAAGATGGGGATTTGGTTAAAACGCTAGATAATGGTCAACGTCGTGAACATGTCGATTTAAAAGACGTACCAAAAACAATGAGAGAAGCTGTATTAGCTACTGAAGATAATCGCTTCTATGATCACGGTGCATTAGATTATAAACGTCTATTTGGAGCAGTTGCGAAGAACGTAACAGGTGGCTTTGGATCTCAAGGTGCATCTACACTAACACAACAAGTTGTTAAACGTTCATTCTTAACAGATCAAAAGTCAATTGCGCGTAAAGCGCAAGAAGCTTACCTATCATATAGATTAGAACAAGAGTACAGTAAAGATGAAATATTCGAAATGTATTTAAACAAAATCTATTATTCTGATGGTGTATATGGCGTAAAAGCCGCAGCTAAATATTACTTTGATAAAGATTTGAAGGACTTAAATTTAGCAGAATCTGCTTATCTTGCTGGTTTACCACAGGTTCCAAATACGTATAACATCTATGATCACCCTAAAGAAGCTGAATCTCGTAAAGATACTGTGCTTTATTTAATGGAATATCATAATAGAATTACCAAAGCACAAAAAGAAGAGGCGCAAAAAACTTCATTAGAAGACAATTTGGTTCAACGTTCTTCTAAAGAGCGTGAAGTAAGTAAAGATAATACAGGTGAAGAATATGATTCATATGTAAACTTTGTAAAATCTGAACTTATGAACAACAAAGCGTTTAAAAACGATGATTTAGGTTCTGTATTAAATAGTGGTATCAAGATTTATACAAACATGGATAAAGACGTTCAACAAACATTGCAAGATAGAGTGAACAATGGTAGTTATTATAAGAATGAAGACCAACAAGTTGGTTCTTCAATTGTAGATAGTGAAAGTGGCGGCTTAGTCGCAATCTCTGGTGGTAGAAATTATAAAGACATTGTAGATAGAAACCTAGCTACAGATGCTCACCCTACCGGATCTTCACTAAAACCTTTCTTAGCATATGGTCCAGCAATTGAGAATATGTCATGGGCAACGAATCATGCGATTCAAGATGAGTCAGCTTATCAAGTTGATGGTGTTACCTTTAGAAACTATGATACGAAGAGTCATGGTACTGTAAAACTTTATGATGCTTTACGTCAAAGTTTCAATATTCCAGCACTTAAAGCTTGGGAATCTACAAGAGAAAATGCTGGTAACGATGCACCGAAAGATTTTGCTGAAAATGTTGGATTAGATTATGACGGTGACATTGGACCTTCTGAAGTATTAGGTGGTTCAGCATCTGAATTCTCACCTACTCAGTTAGCTTCAGCATTTGCAGCAATTGCTAATGGTGGCGAATATAACAATGCGCACTCTATTAAGAAAGTCGTTAAACAAGATGGTGAAACGATAGAGTATGATCACACAAGTAAAAAAGCTATGAAAGCATCTACATCTTATATGTTAGCTGAAGTATTGAAAGGTACATTCGAAGCATATGGTTCTGCTTATGGACATGGTGTTTCAGGTGTTAATCTTGCAGCTAAGACTGGTACAGGTACTTATGGTGAACAAACTTACCAACAATATGGCTTACCAGATAATGCGGCAAAAGATGTGTGGATTAATGGCTTCACTCCAAAATACAGTATGTCTGTATGGATGGGCTTCAGTGAAGTTAAACAAGGTGGCGTTAATTCATTCGTCGGACATAGTGAACAAGAATATCCTCAATATCTTTTAGAAGATGTAATGAGTAGTATTTCACCAAGAGATGGTCAAGACTTCTCTAAACCTGATTCTGTTTCTGGAAATTCTAAAGACAGCCTTTCAGTGAGTGGTCACCCAGACGACAACACAACTACTAAAAGTCCACAAAACCAAGGTGGCGGAGATAGTTCAAGTGGCTCTAGTAGCCAACAGAGCTCAGCACGATAAATTTAAAAGTTCATAAATATACTTTTTAGCCCGGTATTCAAACATGGATACCGGGTTTTTTGTATACCTTTTTATAAGACGGATTGTAATATTAAGTGCAACACTCTTAAAATTTCATAAAAAAATGCCCATAAACGGCACTCTATTGTAAGATGTTAATAAC
>NZ_JBOIRQ010000011.1:0-83131 GCF_051413795.1 Staphylococcus caeli
GGAGAAGAGTTAGTAGTAACAGCGACAGATGAAGCAGGAAATGAATCGCCAGAAGCGAAGACAATAGTCGTAGATACAACAGCGCCAGAAGTACCAATAGTGAGTGAAGTAACAAGTAAATCTATACAAATTGCTGGTAAAGCAGAGCCTCATTCAATGGTAACAGTAACTTTCCCAGAAGGAGTAACAGTGACAGGAACAGTAGATGAAACAGGAAACTATGTAGTCGAAATTCCAGAGAATGTGAACCTCAAAGGTGGAGAAGAGTTAGTAGTAACAGCGACAGATGAAGCAGGAAATGAATCAGCAGAAGCGAAGACAACAGTCGTAGATACAACAGCACCAGAAGCACCAACGGTGAAAGACGTAACAAGTGACGATACAACAATCAGTGGAACAGCAGAACCAGGTTCAACAGTAACGGTAACGTTCCCAGACGGAACAACAGCAACAGGAACAGCAGATGACGAAGGAAACTACACAGTTGAAATTCCAGCAAATGTTGATCTTGAAGGTGGAGAAACGTTAAACGTCACTTCAACAGATAAAGATGGAAATGTGTCGGATGAAGCAACAACAACAGTAACAGATACGACAGCACCAGAAGCACCAACGGTGAAAGACGTAACAAGTGACGACACACAAATTTCAGGTACAGCAGAACCAGGCTCAACAGTAACAGTAACGTTCCCAGACGGAACAACAGCGACAGGAACAACTGACGATGAAGGAAACTACACAGTTGAAATTCCAGCAAATGTTAATCTTGAAGGTGGAGAAGAGTTAGTAGTAACATCAACAGATGAAAATAGTAATATATTCAAAAGTATATTAGTTTCTGATAATCTTAATAGTGAACAAAATAAAGATGGAAAACTACCAGAAACTGGAGAAAATGAATTTTATAGTAGTACATTATTTGGTACTTTATTTGCAGGAATAGGCACGCTATTATTATTTGCTAAGCGACAAAGAAAAGAAAGAAAATAAGCCTTATGAAAAATTAAGGTAAAAAAGCCTTTCATCCATTTGGGTGGAAGGCTTTTTGGAGTTCTATAATAAATGAAATTACAAAGGTTAATGGGTAATATGAGTTTTAGTTTCTTTTAATGTGAATTTCTGATCTAGGATGTATATAGCTCGGATAAATCCAGTAAAGACAACCATTGTTGAAGAATACACTGATAAATCACTTATGATTTATTAGTTCAATTTGTTATAGGACCATATTATATCAAGTTAAGATATTTAATAATGAAAATTGTTGCAAATACGAAGTTTGTTTGAATGATTTTTATGATGGGAATTAAACACGTAAGAATAAATCATTATACATTTAAAATTAGTAAAAAATATTATATTTAAGTAAATATTTCAATTAATAGGAGTGATAATATTGATGAGGTAGATTAGAGATATAAAGTTAAAGGGGAGGGCTAAATAATGGATTATAGTTATGAGATTATTGAAGAAAATAGTAGTATAAATCCTGATTTTGATTCTATAAATATTTTTTATGTATTGTCTGGGGAAATATTCATAAAAAATAAAAATATAAACGCTCATTATAGTAAAGATGATTTCTTTGTTATAGGTGCACATTATACACCTAAATTAATAATGAACTCTGGAAAAGTAATAAAATTACAGATAAATAGACTTAGTTACAATAGATTTTCATTGTTAGATATTGAATCTTATCGCTTGGACGAAAAAGAAATAGATACATCTATTAAGAAAACATATATAGATACTATAATGTCCGTATATAATGAAGACGTGTTTAATGCAGATATTAGTGTAATTAAACTTATAAATTACATTAGGATTGCTGGTTATTATGATGAAAAAGCATTTGAATATTCTAATCCACTTGTGAAGAATGTACTGAATTATATCAATAATAATTACAAAAGCAAGATAACTTTATCAAAATTGGCCGATAAATTTTATGTTAACCCAAGTTACTTATCTAGGATATTTTCTGAAGCAATGAATATTTCTTTGATAAAATATATTAGAAAAGTTAAAATTTATCGATTAGCAACTGAAATATTGACTTTAAAAAACTCAAAAGATATGAAAGATATTTGGAAAGATTATGGGTATATATCTTATGCTACGTATTTAAAAAATTTCCAAACAATTTTTTCGATGACTCCAGAGTCTTTTGTGAGAAAAAATAAACATTTTAAAAAGCATGATGTTTTAATTTCTGACGACTTATATTTATATTTAAAAGAATTAATAAAAAATATTTGAATTTAAAATAATTTCATTTTCAAAACAATAAGCCCTTTTTATTTTGTATGGATATTATAAATTTGATTATTTTGATAGGGACGTTTTTATTCTTTATAACTTTTTCATATTTTTACTTTATCGATTGAGTTTATTACTATTGAGTTAAATAGAGTATGAAGTCTCTAAAAAGTAGTATAAAATAATTATATGAGATTGAGGTGTCTCCAATACATAATTAACTCAGTCTCTATATCCCAAAAATTCGGCATAAATATGCTCCGGCCACTCGTAAGAGTGGCCTTTTCTACACTTAATTAAAAGAAGATAAGTACATTATCAAAATTTAGGTAAATTTAATAAGTTATCTAAAACGTTAATGTTATTTGCGGTTCTAATATATGTATTTTGATTATCAAAATGTGCGGTTTCAACATTATATTTTATTTCGTCTGGACCGACATAGTAATACTTCATACCTGCATCAATATATAGTACAACTAAATTAGTGCTTTCGATAATGTTATTGGAGAGTTTTACTTGAGAAATTTGTTTAGTACCATGTTCTTTAATATTTCCTAATTTAATATGAGTAATTTGAAATGGCATATACATCACCTCCTATGTACTAACATAACAAATATAAGAGGAATTAAGGAGATTGAATCGAAAGAAGTAAAGAAATGACGAAAAAATACAAATCATCAAGATATTTTTAATTAATATAAGATTGAATCATTTCTTTTAAAGCATAACAAGCTATAGAAATATTGTTCATTTTTTACAAAAAGAGCATATTTTTTACCATAAATAAGGACGGTATTTATAATATTAAAATAATTATATATGATGTACATAGGGTGCGATGTGCTTGATAGATAATATGAAGTGTATTCCACCTCCCCTAGAATTTTTCTAAGTTCATATCCAACCTTAACGTACCACTCTCCGGAGTGGTTTTATTATATGTATTTTTAGTTAGAATGTTGGAGAATTATAATTTTTTCGTTCAAAATACTTGTAAACTTACAGCTTCAATTACTGAAACCATGTCATCATTAATAACTAAATCAGCATCTCTATCATATGGCGTAGCGTCTTTATTAATAATGATAAAGTTCTGTCCTTTAAAATATGAAGTCAGTCCTGCTGCTGGTTGGACTACAAGTGAAGATCCCAAAACGACTAAAGTGTCTGCTTTTTGAATTTTTTTAATTGCACGTGATATCGTATTTTGATTTAACATTTCGCCATACAATACAATATCGGGTCTTATAGGATTTCCACATATGCCGCATTGACGTATATTCTGTGTCATGACTTCATTTTTTGAATATTGTTTATGGCAGTCAATACAATAAAATTGATTCAACGTACCGTGAAGTTCATCTACATTCGAACTACCTGCATCGGCATGTAAACCATCAATATTTTGAGTGATGACGCCTAATGAACGTTCATCCTGCTCGAGTTGAGCAATCCACTGGTGTACAAGGTTTGGTTGTTTATGGGCTACTAATAAACGTTTGTGATAAAAGTCAACGAAACCTTTGGGGTCATTTTGAATATAATTTGTACTTAATAAATACTCAGGTGAATAACCATTTTTTGAAATTTCGTCGAATAAGCCACCCATTGAGCGGAAATCTGGTACACCACTTGCGACTGATACCCCGGCACCTGTAAAAAAGGTGATTTTGTTAGAGTTATCAATGATATTTTTGAGTTGTTCGATACTAGTATCCATAGTGTTCACTCCATTAATAGTTTATAATCAAATCTTTACTTGCTGCCTAGTTTTAAAAGTAATAATTTAATTTTAGGATGCAGTAAACATTTTAGCAAATAGAAGTGAGTTGTTAAGAATTTTTTGTCATAGATCTTAAGCAAAATAAAGTACTATTCTTAAGAATTAAACTATAATAATAAGCAATATTATGAAGATAGAGGTAATGTCATGAAAAAATTATGGGTTTGGCTAACTATGATAGTAGTCATTATCGTTGTCGCGGTTCTAGGTATAGTTATTAGTCAACATCAGTCTAATCATAAAAGTATGGGAAACTCAAATTTTACAAAAAGCCAAACTCCAACATTGTTTTTACATGGTTATGGTGGAAGCGCCAATTCCGAAAAATTTATGGTTAAGCGAGCTGAACAACGAGGGGCTACTAATAATACAATCACAGCGATTGTCTCAAAAGAAGGCGCTGTTAAATTAAAAGGAAAGCTTAAGTCAAATGCGAGTAATCCGATAGTCAAAATAGAATTAGAAGACAATAAGCAAGGGTACCTTGATAAAAATGCGAAGTGGTTTAAAAATGTACTTATAAAATTACAAAATGAATATCATATTAAGCACTTTAATTTTGTAGGGCATTCTATGGGTAACTTAACATTTGCACAATATATGATGACTTATGGTAAAGACGACGCATTACCACAGCTTAATAAGCAGGTGAATATTGCTGGAACGTTTAATGGTGTCTTAGGCATGAATGAAAAGGTAAATGAAATCAGTGTAGATGATAATGGTAAACCTAGTCGCATGAATCCACCATTTCAGCAATTACGAGTACTTAAAGATATTTATAATGGGAAAAATATTGAAGTGTTGAATATTTATGGAGGCTTGGAAGACGGTACGCACTCTGACGGTCGTGTTTCCAATAGTTCATCAAAATCATTGAAATACTTACTAGGAGATAGTCCGAAAAGCTACAAAGAATCATTATATAAAGGTAAATCAGCGCAACATAGTCAGTTACACGAAAATAAAGCAGTTGCCGATGAACTTATTGACTTTCTGTGGGGTAAATAAGAGCATTGAAAGTAATAAAATAAGCGAAGTGCGCTCAGCACATCGCTTTTTCATCATCCTATTCTGGTTCGCCATCTTATATTTCGTTACTGTGCCATCTTTATCGACAATGTAAGATCTAGCGAGGTTGCCATTACCATCTTGCTCGGGTTCTTTATATATTTTAATGAAGAAGCATTTAATATATGACCTTTGTAATCTTCAACTTTATCAATGGTGTTATTGCGAGCGACTTCAGAATCATCATTGGTATTGCTGTAAACGTAGGTATTGAAAAATTATTGTTTCCTGACTTTGTATCAGGTTTGAATAGTATCATGACAACATTACACATTGGTGTGACATTATATGCTGTGAAAATTATGTTAAAAAGAAAAATTGCATAACCTGCAACTAAAGACGTCTTCTAATTAAAAATCGTATTTTGAAATATGCCTACCATACTACACATGTATGATGTGATGCGATATAATGAACGAAACGAGTAGGTGACAAGCTTTGGCTTGTTGACGTGAAATCAGTAACGTAGTGCCTTTCATTGCAAATCAATGGGAGGTGCTTTTTCATTTGGAGGACATAATGGTTAGGTTAAATATATGTATTATCGCTTTATTATGTTTTGTTGCAGGATTAACAGAATTAGTCATCTCGGGCATTTTGCCGTATATCGCTCAAGAATTTAGTGTATCCATTGCAACTGCAGGTCAATCAGTAACGATATTTGCTTTTATTTTTGCAGTGTCAGGACCACTTATTATTGCTTTTACAACCCAATTCAATAGAAAAAAATTATTTATCAGCTTCATACTCATCTTCATCATCGGTAATGTACTGACGCTCATCAGTACAACATTTTTCTTATTTATGCTTTCACGTATTATTTTAGCAATTGGGGTTTCAATGATTATCGCATTGTCATTATCGCTCAGTGTAAAATTGGTGCCAATTTATCGACAATCTCGCGTTATTAGCATATTAACGATGTCAATCAGTACGTCGCTCGTACTCGGTATACCAATGGGCATTATGATTAGTGAGTATTTTGGATGGAAAGCGATATTCATGTTTGTTACTGTTGCGTGCCTCGTCATTTTAGTACTGATTATGAAATATTTCCCAGGTAATATTTCAATCGAGACGGTCACTTTTATGGAACAATCAAAAGCATTGTTAAATAAACGCATTAGTTTTGCGCATTTAACAACATTTTTCTTTTTTACTGGGCAGAGTATGTTTTATATTTATTTCACACCTTTTATACAAGATGAACTCGGTTTTTCTGCAGGTACCTCAAGTATGCTATATCTTGTCTATGGTATTTGTGCGGTCTTTGGAGGTGCGGTAAGTGGCACATTAGTCGAACGCGTGGGGGCCACAAAAACACTGATAATTGTCATTTTAATCTATATATTGATGATGCTCTCAATCTCTATTACATCAAATTGGTTGGTGTTACTAGTAATCAATACTGGTGTGTGGGGGATGCTAAGTTGGTCTATCAATACACCGCAACAAACGTATTTGATACATTTAAGTCCCAAATATGCGAGCTTTAACCAAACGTTTAGTACATCAACGGTACAATTTGGTATTGCCATGGGGTCATTCTTAGGCGCAGTCTTACTTGAATCTATGCATTCGTATTATATGTTGATTGTATTAGGTAGTGTTATTGTCGCAGTTGGATTTATTTGTTTATTGGTGTCTTTAAAAGTTGCAAAACAAGCAGAACTATAAATCGCGTATACCAATATATATAAATAGGCCGAGCAATCAGTGTAATGCTGATTGTCCGGCTTAATTTTTGCGTTATTGTATATTGTTGAATGTTGATCTATATCTCAATATCTACATTATTGCTAGGTGGCATTGACATGATTAAATAATTTCTGATAGCAAGCGCACATGCACCAAGTGAACCGTTTTTCTTAGAATATGGCACGATTTCAATATCAATTTCTTGTTGTTCAGAAAATAATTTTTTGTAATTTATAAATTCAAAGAGTAGATGGTTCACATCAGAATGACTTAATAAAGGACCGTGAATGTAAATTTTTTCAATATCTAACGTCATTCTAAGGTTATTTAAAGTTGTAACCACACTGTTAAATGCGTCTTCGATGATTTTAATACATCCAGGATCTCCTATTTTATAGGCGTCAATAATTGTTGATAATTGAATTTCTGTTTCACTACTTACTAAACTATGCAAAAATGTATGATTTGATTGTTGATACATCATTTTAGCTTTATTTACTAATTGTTCTTCACCGAGAAATGTTTGTAAGCAACCTCTTCTACCACACTGACATTGTTCTCCATTTGGCATCACAATAGTATGTCCGATTTCTCCAACATTGAAATTTTGTGCACCATATAAATTACCATTATAAAAATTAGAAGCAAAAATACCTTTGGCTGCATGAAAGAACATAAAGTTAGGATTGTACATATTTTGAGATAAATATTGTTCATAAATACTCATACAATGCACATTGTTTTCTAAATAAATTGGTAAATCTATTTGGGTAAGTAACTCTTTTAAATTGAAATTATTCCAAAATGTATTATTAGTAGCGATTTTTTGTTCAACGGCGTCATAATGTCCCGGAATAGCAATACCAATCGCTTTTGGATGATAGGATTCATGCATTTGTATAAAATTTTGAATCGCTTTAAGTATTTGTTCAATTTCTTGTGATGATTCGCTATAAATTTTATCTAAAAAGATATGTTGTGAATCAATTTCTTTTCCTAAGTTATCAGTGAGCGACATATTAATCGTATCTCGAGCAAATTCGATACCAATATAATGACTGTGGTTGTCAGAGACAGTAAGTAAAATCTTTTTTCTACCGTTTTTATTTTCATCTATCTTATTTTTGCCGCATTCGCTGATTAAATGTTCTGCCTTTAACTGTGAAGTAATGTCGGTCACAGTGGCGGCTGTAATATCTGTGTTTCTGGAAATATCAATTCTTGAAATAGGTCTTTTAGTGTAAAGTTCATTGATTATTTTTTTGAAATTTTCACTTTGCTGTTTAGTTTTAGCCATTTTTAAAAAGCATCCTTTACGATAAATTTAATTTTAGTGTAACAAAAAAAGAGAACAGTGTTGACTATTATTTAATTATAAAATATAATCAAAGAAATTAAAGACAACGCTTACATCGGATATTTAATTATATTTTATAAAAAATAAGGGTGATTTTTATGGGAAAAGTAGATCAGTTTTTAGAAACAAAAATGATGCCGATTGCTTCAAAGATAGGTTCTAACAAAGTTTTGACATCGATTCGTGATGGGATAGCGCTTGCGATGCCATTAATTATTATTGGAGCCTTGTTATTAACAATTAATAACTTAGCAATTGATCCATGGTTAAACTGGCTAGAAAAAACTGGGATTAGCGAGTATTTAAACATTGGTATTAATGGAACATTTGGTTTAATGGGATTAATAACAAGTTTTGGTGTGGCATACAGTCTAGCTAATCAACATAAAGTTGATGGCGTATCGGCTGGATTGCTATCATTGGCTTCATTTATTTTAGTAACACCGACGATTTCAACAGCAGGCAAAGAGCCGCAAATGGGAATTCCGGTAGCCTTGATGGGAAGTCAGGGGCTATTTGTAGCAATTGTTGTCGGTATTTTTACGGCGCTCATCTTCCAATGGTTTATCAACAGAAATATTCAAATTAAGATGCCAGATACAGTACCACCAGCAGTTTCTAGAAGTTTCAGTGCGATTATCCCTGGATTTGTAATTGTCGCTTTATGGATAATTGTATATGTAGTATTGAAAGAATTCAATATCGGTAATATTCACGAAGTTTTAACAAAAGTTTTAGGCGGACCGCTTGGTTTAATGGGTGGTACGTTATTCGGAACAATTATATTAGTAGGTCTAAACAGTGCGTTATGGTTCGTAGGTATTCACGGACAAAATATTATCAACAGTGTTATGTTACCGACTTGGTTGAAAAACTTAGGCGAAAACACTGCAGCTTATCAGAAAGATCATTCAGCAGATTTACCACATATTGTGACACAACCATTTATGGAAAACTTTGTATATATCGGTGGTGGTGGTGCGACTTTAGGTTTAGTAATCGTTATTGCGATTTTGGCCCTTAAAAAAGGTTCAAGTAAGCAAACGAAAGTTATTTCACCATTAACATTAACACCAGGTCTGTTCAATATTAACGAACCTGCAATGTTCGGTTTACCAATTGTCTTAAACATCAGACTAATAGCACCGTTTATTATTGCACCAATGCTCAACGCAATCATTTCATATTATGCGATGGCTACAGGATTAGTACATTTAACAATGAACTTACCGGCATGGACAACACCACCGATTATTAGTGGATTCTTATCAACAAACCACATTAGTGGGTCCATCTTACAAATTGTCTTAATTATCATAGATATGGCGTTGTACTACCCATTCTATAAAGCAATGGACAAGTATAATGCACAACTTGAACACGAAGCAGAATCAAATGAAAATGCTAAGGTAGCTGAATAATTTAAAAGGGGACTAGGATCATGGTCAAACGACTCATTAGTAGTAACGCATCAGATATTTTAAAAATGAATGCTCAAGAACTTAAACAAAGTATTAAAGCAAGTGAAGGTAGAACAATTTTATCTGAAAATGTAGCACCAAGAGAGACTTATATTGATGATATTACAAACGCAGAAATTGCACGTGCATTCGGTGCAGATTTAATTTTACTGAATGGTATCGATATGCTTGAACCTAAAGTACATGGTTTAGAAAACAGTGAGAATTTTGTTGAGACATTACACCATTTAGTAGGAAGACCTATCGGAGTGAATTTAGAGCCTGTTGATAACAATGCGGATATGGCAGAAAATAAATTAAACATTTCTAAAGGTAGAGAAGCTCATATTGAAACAATTGAAGCAATTGAGAAGCTAAATGTAGATTTTGTATGTTTCACAGGTAATCCTGGGACAGGCGTTACCAACAAAGAAATTGAAAATGCGATTAAATTAGCGAAATCAAGATTTTCTGGGTTAATTATTGCAGGTAAAATGCATGGTGCTGGTGTAAGTGGTCCAATTATTGATGACGAAACAGTTGCTCGCTTTATCGAAGCAGGCGCTGACATTATCTTAGTACCAGCAGTTGGTACTGTGCCAGGATTTACAGCAGAACAACTGACAAAAATTACAACAACAGTGCATAGTCATGGTGCGTTAGTGTTATCAGCAATTGGTACGAGCCAAGAGAGTTCAGATGCAGATACAATTAAACAAATCAGTATTCAGAACAAAATCTGTGGTGTAGATATTCAACATATCGGTGATTCTGGATACGGTGGCGTTGCGCCAGTTGAGAATATTGTTGCCATGAGTAAAGCAATCAGAGGTCAGAGACATACAATGTCTATGATTGCACGTTCTATAAATAGATAAATAGGGGGCATTTGATGAATACGAAATTTAAACAAGTTTTGACTGTAAGTGTTGCGAGTGTAATGTTGGTGTCGACAGTGGGTTTGAATAAAAATGAAGCTAAAGCTGCTGGAGGTAGTACCGACACGAGTTATACAGAAGTTTGGAAAGACGATTTTAATGGTGCTAATTTAAATACTGCTAACTGGAACTATGAGTTAGGTTCTATTAGAGGGATTGAGCAGCAACATTATGTTAATAATCCGGAAAATGTGTACCAAAAAGATGGTAATTTGGTTTTAAAAGCAACGGATCGTCCTAAAGCAGACCAATACGGCAATCCACGTGATACAAGTGAAATTGTGAAGTACAATTCAGGTAGTATTCATACAAATGGCAAACGAGAATTCTTATACGGTAAATTAGAAATACGAGCGAAATTACCTAAAGGGCAAGGTGTATTTCCAGCATTTTGGACTTTAGGTAGTGACTTTACATTAGATGGCAAGATAGCGAATAATCAAGGCCATGGATGGCCATCAACAGGTGAAATCGACATTACAGAGTTGATCGGTAAACCTGAAACTGAAGTGAACGGAAATAATGGTGTTTATCAAACGCTACACTATGGCACAGGTGTAGATGACAACGGTAAATATGCAGGTAACGGTACAGAGTTTAAATTAGATAAAGGTGTATTTAACGACGCTTATCATACATTTGCGCTAGAATGGAATAAAGATTCTATGAAATGGCTTGTAGATGGTAAAGTGGTTCGTACGGTTAATTACGCGGATGATCCAACTGCGAAAACAATTTTCAACAAACCGCAATACATGCAATTGAATTTAGCAACAGGTGGTGCTTGGCCTGGTCCGGCTGGTGACAACTTGAATAATAAAGAGTTTGATATTGACTATGTAAAATATTCAAGAAACAGTACACAACAAGCTGATGCGAATGCTTATTATTCTAAAGCACCTAAGATTGAAGGGGCTCAAAATGTGGTTATAAATCAAGGCGAAGTGCCTGATTTACTGAAAAATATTAAAACACAAGACGGTAACAAAGTAGATTATTCAATTAATGATGCGCCAATGTTCCAATCAGCAGGTGGAAATACAGAAGTTAAATTATTAGTTGATGGCGTTGCCAATAAAGATAGAATTGCAAATCTTAAACCAGGTAAATATAGTTTGTATTACAGTGCGTATAATAAAGATGCGTCACCATCAGATATTAAAACACAAATTGATCGTAAAGCAGTAACTTTAGAAGTGAAATAAATAGGAGGAATTGAAAATGGCAGAAAAAACAATCGTATTAGTATGTGCGGCAGGTATGAGTACAAGTATGTTAGTAAAAAAAATGCAAGATGCAGCAACAGAGCAAGGATTAGATAGAGAAATTTACGCAATTGCAAGTTCAGAAGTGGACACGAAGTTGAAAGAGGACAATATTAACGTGTTATTACTTGGACCACAAGTGAGATTCTTGAAAAATGAGTTTGAATCAAAAGTGAGTGACCAAAATATTCCAGTTGAAGTCATCCCTAATATGGATTACGGAACAATGAACGGTGCAAATGTACTAAAATTAGCGGAATCGTTAACAAATTAGGAGGAAGAGTAATGGCTGAAATGATGGAAATTGCAATGAAACTTATTACTTTTGGTGGAGATGCTAAAAGTAGTGCTATGGAAGCAATACAAGAAGTGAAAAAAGGTAACTTTAGTGAAGCGGATAATAAAATAGTACAAGCTGAACAATCACTTGTGGAAGCACATAACGCACAAACTGAACTTTTAACTCAAGAAGCACAGGGTGTTAAAAATGAAGTGAGCTTGTTGATGGTGCATAGTCAAGACCACTTAATGACTGCAATTACATTCAAAGATATGGCAAAAGAATTAATTGAAGTATACAAAAAAATAGATCAGTAGGTTCAAGAAATTGAATATGTATAAAATGAGCTACTTATTTTCTGTATTATGCAGAAGATGAGTAGCTTTTTTGAATATATAACTTAGAAAGTTGTGGGTAATCGGTGAATTAATTAAAATTCAACAGGTTCCAAGAGTTCAATAATTTCACCGTTCGGTCCTTTGATAATAGCATTTTTGACATTGACTGCTGGGTTTCCTAATGCAAGAGATTCTTCTGGATTGATTATGGTTACACCGTTGCGTTGTAAATGTTCTACGACTTCAGTTACGGAATCTACAGTTAATGCAAAATGTAAAATATGACCGTGTACGGTTTCGTGAAGTGACTTTAGTACATTTCCTTCTCTTGGGACATCAGCATTTTTATCAAATACTTCAATATATGTGCGTTGATCTCGAGATGTTAACATGCAAGCTTCTTTTATTGTATACGCTGGTAATGACCAACTATGTGCTTTAGTAAAATCTAAAAGAGATGTGTAAAATTCAATTGTTTCATCATAGTGCTCAGCCATTATGGCAATGTGTGCTAACCCATATATTTTCATTATTATCGCCTCCTAGGTACAATATAAGGTAAGAAGTTGCGAGGGAACATTGGATAAATAAGGCTATAGATCAAAAAAGTTTATTTTATAAGGAGTTCGCTTAAATGGACCAAACAGATAAAAGGATTATTGAATTATTGAGGGAAGATAGTAGGCAGTCTTACAAGCATATTGCGCAAGATGTTCACTTATCACAACCTGCAGTTAAGGAACGTATATTGAAATTGATTGAACGAAATGCAATCACCAAATTCACAATAGAAACACCAGTGCATACTGATGAAGTCATCGCGTTTATTTATATTAAAACTACAAATTGTCAGGAATTGGAAAATTATGTGAGTCAAAGTGTAGAAACGTTACACTGTTATCGAATGGCGGGTACTTACAATTATTGCTTGGAGGTTCATGCTACAGATAATCTCAAATTGTTAGCATTTCAAAAATCATTAAGAGTTTTTGGACCATCGCAGTTACATATCATTACTGAAAAATTAAGATAAGCAATGTGTAAAAATAACGCTAATATTCATCTTCTGAAAAGTATTTCGGAAATGAGTATTAGCGTTTTTAAATGTATATTTAATTATTTTTAATCTTTTGATCAATTCTGTCGCGAAGTAATTGCGCTTCATGATCAGAAACTTTCGAATAATACGTGAACGAAATTATTTTGACAATACCTTATTTCTAAGTGAGTTAACAAAATAAGATGGCAGAATATGTAAAGACTCCAATATTGATAGAAGTCTTCGGCTTGTCTTCGGTAAGCATAATGGCAGTGTTTTAGACCCCGATATAAAAGGGGTTACGATAATTATAGTGGACATACTTAAATAGCAATGTTTTACGTAAAAATAGCTATTGAATACAATTATTGAAATATATAGCCAATGATACTGATTGCAAGGTAGACCAATGTAATAAGCGAAATGAGGCTAAGGTGTCGACATTTGTGTAGTTCTAGTGTTGCGACGTATTCTCTAATGATTGCAGCATTTGTCCAAAAATATAATTTTACCGAGGATCCAAAGACTTCATAATGTAGATTGAATTGATTTGCAAATTGACCAGCTCTTAAAGTGTGAGAATTATTCGTAACGATATAGCATAATGCTTTTGGGTCATTAAAGTAATCATAATTAAAGCTAATTCAAATGATAGAAAATTTGTTAAGCGAGTACCTCCTTTAGTCATGAGTTGCCATCCTAAATAAATTTAGATTCCTATAACTAATAAGAAGAATAGTGGAAAAATTAAAATAATAAATGCGGCAATGAATACGAAAAGAAGTCTTAGCCATTGATTATTGGTATCTATTATTAGAATATAAAATACAAACATAAATAAAAATAGACTTAAATTTATGAATCCATCTTTATACAAATTAATTTTATATAAAACAAAAGATAAAATGAGCGATACGATTAATGTTCAAATAATTACTGACCATACAAATGCCATATAACCAGCACCCATATAATAGTTATTTAGTGACTTGTATTATACAACATAAAAAATGTCATACTAGCAATGCGTCGTAATTGTTATATGAAATAATATAAAGAAAGCCCTCAAAATTCAAAGTCTAAAATGAATATTTGAGGGCATTTAATTATAAACCTATGTTGCCATATTTAACATATATATTTTTATAATTGAACTATAATTTTCACGATAGATTTCGTAAATATTAAAAAAACTCATTATTTATTCTTATTTAATTTTATTTTGGTAATTGACTTTATATTTTTAACGTTATACTATATATAACAAATCGAAACGATTCTTATTATCAATTAAAAAACGACAAAAAATTTTAATACAAAAGAAAGGAGTCATATATGTGTAAGAGGCGTGTACAGTTTTCAAAATATAATCCCACAGGCAACATGACCGTACTTGTACATTCTAAACATGATAGAACCGAATATGCAGAAATAGCGAATCAAATGATGCAGACATCACATATTTGTTGTGAACAAGTTGGTTTTATTGAATCAGCGCGATCTGAAAATAATCAAAATTTCAAATTAGTAATGAGTGGTAATGAGTTTTGTGGAAATGCGACGATATCATTTTTACATTATTTAAATGAACAGCGCTTAATCAAAGAATTTCATAAACAAGCTTCATCAAATAAGCAGACACTGCAAATTCAAGTATCGGGATGTTCGGATTTAGTAGATTGTAAAGTTCACAATGACGGTTATTATGAAGTATCCATGCCACAGCCTCAATGTGTGAATCAAGTTCAATTAACACTTCGTACTCAAAGTATCACAGTCACACGAATTAACTACGAAAGTTACCTTCACTACGTTATTCCAATCGATTACACTTCCCAAGAGTTGCAACAAGAAATAGAGCATTTTGTAAGAACGACGCAATGGAATCAGTCATTTAAGACGGTTGGTATTATGCTTTTTAATAGAGCGGAACAATTCTTAACGCCATTGATTTATTTACCAGAAATTCAAAGCATCATTTGGGAAAATAGTTGTGGGTCAGGGACAGCTTCGATTGGTATTTTTGAAGCCTTTCATACCAAAAGCCCTTGTGAATCACTAGTGGTAAATCAACCAGGTGGACATATTATAGTTTCAACATATTTTAACGAGAACACGTACGATACAACAATCAAAGGCAAAGTTGCATCGGTAGCAACTGGAATAGCATACATAGAATAGGAGACAGAAATGACTGAAATAAATTCTAAGATAAATATTAGAGAAAAATTAGAAGCCTATCTCAGTGAATTTGAAATTCAATATGAGGAAGTAGTAGCAAATAGTAAAAATATACATAAATTAGAAGCACTTATTGAATCATATAGTGACTTCATTTTGAATCAAAGTTATCAACAAGCATATTCTGCATGGTTAGACAGGCAAGAAAAAAATCGTCTAACGTGTCGTCTTGCGGATATTACTGCAAAAAGTGTGAAACAGATGGAGATATTAAGAGCGCAACGTTTATTAGACGGAAAGATGTCTACATCGCAATATTTTGAAAATATTGAACATTGTATCAACGAAGAATTTGGACAATGCAAAGTAACGGCAAATGACACGTTGTTACTTGTAGGGTCAGGTGCATATCCAATGACATTAATTCAAGTGGCAAAGGAAACTGGTGCCAAAGTGATTGGTATCGATATTGATGAAACAGCAGTAGATTTAGGGCGAAAAGTGATTAATATGTTCGCTCCAGAAGCAAATATACATATAACAAATCAAACAGTGGACCAACTTGAAGATATTTCAGCAGTAACACATATCATTTTCAGTTCTACGGTACCGGTAAAATATAAAATTTTGGATCAATTATATGAATTAACGAATGAACAAGTTGTAGTTTCGATGCGTTATGGAAATGGATTTAAAGCACTGTTTAATTATCCAACTGAGAAAACTAATTTTGAAAAATGGAAGTGCGCGCATAAACAATTACGTTCTAATCAAATATTTGATATTGCACTTTATCGAAAAGTACCCTCGAAGGTCGGTGTAAAGGATGTCTAATATCTTAATCGCAGGGACGGGACCTGTAGCAGTTCAACTCGCCTATATTTTTACGACTGAACGGCATAATCAAGTGGATATGGTCGGGCGTGCAAAGTACTCACAAAGGTCTAAAAGATTTTGTCAGGCTTATCACCAACAGCAACAGCAATTAGAAGTCACAGTGCAAAATAATCAGCATCAAGCACTCTCGGGGCGCTTTCGCATCCATCACTTGTACGCAGATTACGGCGATATAACTCAGACGGCAACTATGAATCACTATGACACATTGGTGTTGGCGTGCAATGCGGATGCATATATTTCAGTTATTCAACAACTATCACAACGCATAATTAAAAATTTAAACCACATCGTATTAGTATCGCCAACAATCGGTTCGCATATGATTGTTAAACAACTATTAGTTGAACTAAATAAACAAGTTGAAGTTATTTCTTTTTCAACTTATATCGGAGATACACGAGTAATGAATGAGACAACACCGAATCAAGTTATGACTACAGGTGTTAAGAAGCATGTATATATGGGATCCACAAGTAACAAAAAAGAGTCAGACTTTATGCTGAAGATGCAAAGGTTATTTGAAGATGTTGGTGTGCGTTTAATAGCGTTAGATACGCCGCTATTTGCAGAATCGCGAAATAGTTCTTTATATGTGCATCCTCCGTTATTTATGAATGACTTTTCATTGGATGTCATTCTGAATGGAAGTGATGTTCCTGTATATGTTTATAAACTATTTCCAGAAGGTCCAATTACAATGGCATTAATTCATGAAATGCGCGTGTTGTGGCAAGAGATAACTTTGATTTTAGAAAAATTGAATGTGCCCTCCCTAAATTTATTGGAATTTATGGTGAAAGAAAACTACCCAGTACGAAATGAAACATTAAGTAATCATGAAATTACAGAATTTCAAAAATTAGCAGCTATTCATCAAGAGTATTTATTATATGTGCGTTATAGTGCGATTCTAATTGATCCATTTTCAAAGCCAGATATAAATGGTAAATATTTTGATTTTTCTGCGGTGCCATTTAAACAAATTTATCAAAATGAACAAGGCATGATGCAAATACCACGTATGCCTTATGAAGATTATTATCGTACAACGATTATTCAACAAATTGGTGCGTTAGTAGGTATTGAGACACCTATGATAAATCGATTTTTGCAGCGATATGCATTGCATATATCAAAGTTTGTGGAAGGACATACGGAATTCGAATATTCAGAGCAGTTTCAACAACAATATTTTGAAGCGGATGTCGATTTGATAAAAAGCTATCTAAAAAATGTTTCACATTAAACAAAAAATAAAAGAAAGAGGTAACGATATGAACAAAATTTCAAAAATGAGCGCAATTGTTATCGCATCTGGCTTAATTTTAGCGGGATGTGGTAATAACGGCGCAGAAGAACAAAGGGATAAAAAGCAATTAACATACACGACTGTGAAAGATATTGGTGATATGAACCCGCACGTATATGGTGGTTCAATGTCTGCAGAAAGTATGATTTATGAGCCACTCGTTAAAAATACAAAGGACGGTATTAAACCATTATTAGCCAAAAAATGGGATGTTACGAATGACGGGAAAACATATACATTCCATTTGCGTGACGATGTTAAATTCCATGATGGCACACCTTTTGATGCTAATGCAGTAAAACAAAATATCGATGCAGTGCAACAAAATAAAGATTTGCATTCATGGCTTAAAATTTCGACATTAATTGATAATGTGAAAGTGAAGGATAAGCACACGGTAGAACTCAATTTAACAGAAGCATATCAACCTGCTTTAGCCGAATTAGCAATGCCACGACCATATGTGTTTGTTTCGCCTAAAGATTTTAAGAATAATACGACAAAAGACGGCGTAAAAGGTTTTGACGGGACTGGACCATTTAAATCGGGTGAACATAAAAAAGATGAGTCAGCTGAATTTGTGAAAAATGATAAGTATTGGGGCGAGAAAGCTAAACTAAACAAAGTTATCGCTAAAGTTATGCCAGCAGGTGAGACATCATTTCTAGCGATGAAAAAAGGCGAAGCAAACTTCGCATTTACGGACGATAGAGGTACGGATAGTTTAGATAAAGATGCTTTAAAACAACTAAAGGAAAGTGGTGACTATAGAACATTACGTAGTCAGCCAATGAACACAAAAATGATTGTCGCGAATTCTGGTAAAAAAGACAGTGCTGTAAGTGATAAATCGGTACGACAAGCAATTGGTCACATGGTCGATCTCGATAAGATTGCTAAAGACATTTTAGATAATCAGGAAAAACCGGCAACTCAGTTATTTTCAAAAAATGTAACAGATGTTGACTTTGATTTACCAACAAGAAAATTTAATACGAAGAAAGCAGCAACATTATTAGATCAAGCAGGTTGGAAAATGTCTGATAAAGCGGGTGTACGCCAAAAAGATGGCAAGGATTTAACGCTCACAATGTATTATGATAAAGCGTCTGCAAGTCAGAAAGAACAAGCTGAGTTTTTACAGGAAGCATTTAAAAAATTAGGTGTAACGTTAAATATTAATGGAGAAACATCTGAAAAAGTGGCTGAGCGCCGTAGTTCAGGAGATTACGATTTAATGTTCAACCAAACATGGGGATTATTGTATGATCCACAAAGTACAATGGCAGCATTTAAGTCTAAAAATGGCTATGCAAGTGCAACATCAGGTATAGAAAACAAAAAAGCATTGTATAACAACATTGATGAAGCCTTTAAAATTCAAGATCAGCAGGAACGCTCAAATGCTTACAAAAATATTTTGAAAGAATTAGATGATGAAAGTATCTTTATACCGATTTCTCATGGCCGTATGACAGTTGTAGCGCCGAAAGACTTGAGCGGTGTGACATTTACGCAATCACAATATGAATTACCATTCAATGAAATGCAATATAAATAAGGAGCGATTTCATAATAATGTTCAAATTTATATTAAAGCGAGTTCTGTTTATGTTTCCACTGTTATTAGCGGTCAGCTTTATCACATTTGGACTCACGTATCTTACGAATGAAAATCCGGCTGTGGCAATTCTACATGCGCAAGGTGCACCGAATATAACGTCACAACTTATCGATGATGTTAATGCACAATATGGTTTTGATCAACCGTTGTTAATTCAGTATTGGCAATGGCTCGTACAAGCCGTTCACCTTGATTTTGGAACAAGTTATATCACAGGAGACTCTGTTGCGGGAAGGATTGCGCCTGCATTTTTCAATACACTTAAACTTACAGTTGTTGCGAGTACAGCGATTATCATCACATCGATTACTTTAGGAGTGGTGAGTGCTTATACAGCGGGTAGACTACCCGACCGTATTATACGTTCACTGGCTTTCTTCCTGACAGCGTTACCTTCGTATTGGGTGGCATCGATGTTCATTATTTACTTTTCAGTCAAGCTGAATTTGTTACCAACGTCTGGGTTAAATGGTGTAGAAAGTTATATTTTACCAGTAACCGTAGTAACGTTATCCTATGCTGGGATTTATTTTAGAAATGTGAGAAGTTCCATGGTTGAACAACTCAACAAGGACTATGTTTTGTATTTAAAAGCATGTGGCGTAAAGTCATCAACGGTGATGTGGCATGTCTTGAGGAATGCGTTACAAGTTGCAGTATCCATATTCTGCATGTCTATACCAATGATTATGGCTGGCATGGTCGTGATTGAGTATATTTTTGCATGGCCTGGGCTAGGTCAACTCAGTTTAAAAGCAATTCTTGAACAAGATTTTCCAGTAATTCAAGCATATGTACTCATTGTAGCTGTATTATTTATCGTCTTTAATACATTAGCTGATGTCATTAATGCATGGCTCAATCCTAGGTTGAGGGAGGTGCATGAATAATGATGAAACGTTTAATAAATAACAAAATGGCAGTGGTGGCAATTGTAATTATAGCGCTATATATTGTGTTAGGTATTGCGGCACCAATAATAACGCCTTATCACCCTAACAGTATTAATGTGTCCAATAAGTATGCAAATGTGAGTTTACAACATTTATTAGGTACAGATCATTTAGGTAGAGATATTTTAACGCGTTTGATTTATGCAATTCGACCGAGTTTATTGTATGTATTTGTAGCTTTGTTTGCATCGGTAAGTATAGGTGCAACATTAGGTTTCATGTCGGGTTATATAAAAGGTTATGTTGATGTTGTCATTATGCATCTTTGCGATATCATGCTAGCTTTTCCTAGCTATGTTGTAGCACTTGCGCTTATCGCATTGTTAGGGGCAGGTGCTGAAAATATTATGCTTGCATTTATACTGACACGTTGGGCATGGTTCTGTCGGGTAATTCGAACAAGTGTGATGCAATATACTGCTGCTGATCACGTTAAATTTACCAAGGTCATTGGTATGAAAGACTCAAGCATTATCAGAAAGCACATATTACCTTTAACTTTAGCAGACATTGCTATCATTGCGAGCAGTTCAATGTGTTCAATGATTCTACAAATATCAGGGTTTTCATTTTTAGGATTAGGAGTGAAGGCACCTACAGCTGAATGGGGCATGATGCTTAATGAAGCTCGAAAAGTCATGTTTACGCATCCAGAAATGATGTTTGCACCAGGCATTGCGATTGTCATTATAGTCATGTCTTTCAACTTCTTATCAGATGCGCTACAAGTTGCGCTTGATCCGCGTATTGAATCGAAGAAAAGTGTGAATCCAACGAAAAAGGGTGTGATGACATCATGAGTTTATTAACAGTAAAACAATTGAATATTACGGATATACAAACACACCAACAACTGGTATATGACATTCATTTCCAACTAGAAAAAGGAGAAACACTAGGCATAATTGGTGAAAGTGGCAGTGGTAAGACAATTACATGTCGAGCACTGATGGGGTTAAATGACCCGCGTTTACAGGTTGAAGGAAATATTTATTTTGATGATGTAGATTTATTGAAATTACCTAATCAATTGTTGCGTCAGCGTCGTGGTGGTGATATTGCAATGATTATGCAACAAGGTAGTCGTGCATTTGATCCATCTTCAAAAGTAGGTAAGCAAATGTTTGAAACGATGGTCATGCATACAGACCTTTCTAAAAAAAGTATTGAAGCGGTGCTTATTAAATATATGCATTTTATGAAATTGAAGGACCCTGAACAAATCCTGCAGTCTTATCCTCATATGCTGTCTGGCGGTATGTTACAGAGACTGATGATTGTGCTCGCATTAGCGCTAAAGCCAAAACTTATTATTGCTGATGAACCGACGACAGCACTAGATACGATTACGCAATATGATGTGCTTGAGGCATTTTCAGATATAAAAAAACAAATTGATTGTGCGATTATCTTTATTTCGCATGATTTAGCAGTCATTAATAAGGTTGCGGACAAAATCATGGTGATGAAAGCGGGCGTATGTGTAGAGTCGGGCCCAAAAGAAGCGGTGTTATTTAACCCACAACATGATTATACAAAGTATCTATTATCGACAAAGCAAAAAATTAATCACCATTTTAAGACGATTATGAGAGGTGAGAATCATGCTTGAAGTATCTGTGATATATAAAAGTTATAAACGCACACATTTCTTCGGTTCACAAAGGAAACAGATTATTCATGATGTTTATTTTGATTGTCCATCTAACACAACACTTGGAATCATTGGTGAGAGTGGTAGCGGGAAATCAACCTTGGCGCGTATGATACTGGGTATTGAGAAGCCAGATAAGGGAAGCATTACATTAGACGGTACACCTATTCATCGACGAAATGCTCGAGAAAATAAAATAAGTGCAGTGTTTCAGGACTACATTTCGTCATTACACCCATTTCACACAGTACAAAAATTACTTTATGAAGTTTTGACTTTTAGTGGAGAGGTGTCTAGGGGAAGTATTAAAGAAACAAGTATACAGCTATTACAAGAAGTTGGGTTATCCGAAATATATTTAGACAAATATACACATATGTTGTCTGGGGGTGAAGCACAACGCGTGGCAATTGCACGTGCAATTGCTTTAAATCCCCAATATATTGTTTTAGATGAAGCAATTAGTTCATTAGATATGTCAATTCAGACACAGATTCTAGATTTACTCATAAGACTGCGCGAGACCCGAGCACTTAGTTTTATTTTTATCACACACGATATACAGGTTGCGACCTATATTTGCGACGACCTAATTATTTTTAAAAATGGCACGATTGAAGCACAAATGACACCACATGAATTATACAGAACAGAAAATACATATACACGGGCACTGTTAGACAAACAATTATCACTTTAAGAAGAAGGAGTTGAACCATTTGAACAAGAAAGTTAGGAAAGGAACAGGTGATAAAGTGGACAACGTACAAAAACCTCTTGTCAAAACGGCACTGTCGTGGCAATTTTTAAGGTTATATGTATTGACGTTAATGTTCTTCAGTGCCAATGCCATTCTAAATGTGTTTATTCCACTTAGAGGTCATGATCTTGGGGCAACGAACACTGTTATCGGTATCGTTATGGGTGCATATATGCTGACTGCAATGCTATTTCGTCCATGGGCAGGGCAAATTATTGCTAAAGTGGGTGCACTTCAAGTACTTAGACTGATATTAGTGATTAATGCGATTGCTTTAATTATTTATGGTTTCACTGGTTTAGAAGGCTATTTCATTGCACGTGTGATGCAAGGAGTTTGTACGGCATTCTTTTCTATGTCATTGCAAATAGGTATTATCAACGCGTTACCTGAAGAACAACGCGCTGAGGGAGTTTCATTATATTCTCTATTTTCTACGATACCTAATTTGATTGGGCCATTTATTGCAGTAGGTATTTGGCAAATGAATCATATCAGTATATTTGCGATTATAATGATAGTGATTGCACTGTCTACTACATTTTTCGGTTATCGAATTACGCGAAATACACCAAATTCAGAGGATACAACTGATGTTGAACCCCCACCTTTTAATGGAATTACGGTTTTTACACAATTTTTCAAAAATCGAGAATTATTGGTTTGTGGAACGATAATGATAGGTGCATCGATGGTGTTTGGTGCAGTAAGTGTATTTATCCCTCTATATACCATTCAAGGTAGTTTTGCTAATGCAGGTCTATTTTTAACAATTCAAGCAATTGCGGTTGTCGTTGCACGATTTTATTTGAGAAAATGTATACCTTCTGATGGGCAGTGGCACTCAAAATTTATGATTATTGTATTATCTTTACTCGCAGTGGCATCCTATATAGTTGCTGCAGGGCCACACTTGCCCATACTACTCTTTTACGGTGCAGCTATAATGATTGGAATGACACAAGCACTCGTCTATCCTACATTAACTGCGTATTTAAGTTTTACGTTACCTAAAAATGGTAGAAATATGTTACTCGGTCTATTTATTGCCTGTGCAGATTTAGGTATTTCACTAGGAGGCACGGTGATGGGACCGATTTCGGACTGGCTTGGATTTACCTGGATGTACGTTATCTGTGGTTGTTTGGCAATTTGTATGATATTTATGAGTTTGTTTGTTAAAAAAGTGATGATATTAAAATAGAAATGTACAGATTCCCTAGTTGACATCTTAAGTAATTAAGGCTAAATTACAAAACGTAATAATTACGATTTGTAAATAAGAGCTATTTCAATGCATAAAATTCCAGTTACAGTACTAAGTGGTTATCTAGGGGCGGGCAAGACAACATTACTTAATCACATTTAAAAAAATAGAGATAATCGAAAAATTGCAGTTATTGTTAATGATATGAGTGAAGTGAATATTGATAAAGATTTAATAGCTGATGATGGCGGTATATCAAGAACTGACGAGAAGCTTGTAGAATTATCAAATGGCTGTATTTGTTGCACGTTGAGAGAGGATTTATTGAAAGAAGTTGAACAGTTAGTGCGAAAAGGCAATATTGATAATATTGTGATTGAATCTACTGGTATTTCAGAACCTGTACCATTAGCGCAGACTTTTTCTTATATTGATGACGAACTAGGGATTGATTTAACATCTATCTGTCAATTAGACACGATGGTGACAGTTGTCGATGCGCATCGCTTTACTCATGATATCAATTCGGAAGATTTATTAAATGATCGTGACCAAGGTGTAGATAACGCAGATGAACGTTCAATTGCAGATTTATTGATTGACCAAGTTGAATTCTGTGATGTTTTAATATTGAATAAAACAGATTTAGTTACTGCTGCGGGATGGATTAAAGAGTTAACAGAAGGTGGTCATGCACATCACACACCAGAAACTGAAAAATATGATATTGATTCATTCGTATATTCAAGAAGGTTGCCATTTCACACAGAACGCTTCCATACATGGCTAGAAAATACCCCGAGAAATATTGTTCGTTCTAAAGGAATTGTGTGGCTCGCGCAATACAATCGCGTTGCATGTCTGTTATCTCAAGCAGGTTCCTCGTGTAACATTAGCCCAGTGACTTATTGGGTTGCTGCAATGCCACAAAAACAACAACGATAGATTCTTCAAGAGCGAACAGATGTTGCAGAATCGTGGGACATTGAATATGGAAATCGAAATACGCAGTTTGTAATTATTGGTACAGATATAGATACAGAAAAGATTGAACGTGAACTTGACACATGTCTGTTGAAGCATAATGAAATTGATGCAGATTGGAGTCAGTTAGCAGATCCATATGGCTGGGTGATTAATAGAGGTTGAGCTTAATTTAATAATTTAAATTTTTAGTATGTAATTATTTTAAAAAAAAACTATACAATTGAATGCAATTATGATAATTTAATTTACAATATTAATAGATTTGATTTAGATTATCATCAAATATGCTTTAAGTTTTAAGGATGAGTGATGTGATATCACTTGTCTTTTTTTATGAAATAAAGGGAGTTGTAAGTTGTTTAAGTAGTGTAGAATCGCTACTTTATCAGTTGTTACATTAGTTTAGATAAAAAAGATAAAGCACATCTAAATGGTAAGCTATATTACTTTTTCATTACATGAGAGTGAAATATTTATTAATATTTACATAAAAATGCGTTTAATTATTGTAAAAGTTTTTTCAATGTCGCATAATCTAATGATAAATTGAAATTAAGAGTGCAATTTTTATTTTGTTGTATTATTTTATTTTTGAAAAAAATGAAAAGAGGAAAATGATGTCGAAAAGGGAAAGAGATTTTAAAAGTAGCTTGAATCAAGAAACAGCACGTGTCAAAATGTATAAATCTGGAAAGAACTGGATTAAAGCGGGAATAAAAGAGATTAAATTACTAGGCGTTATAGGAATGCATGTATTCAATAAGGAAAGTGTCGAAACTGAAGATGAAGCGAGAAACTTGAATTCTGTCAAAAAGAAAAGATCGATTCAAACAGCAAGTGTGCTCACTGGAACCTTTACTATAGCAATGTTACATGACCAACAAGCAATGGCAGCTTCGGAATTGCCAGTAATTTCAGAAATAAGTTCTCTAAGTGGAACTGTTGGTAACCAAAATTCGACAACGATAAGCCAATCTGAAACTGAGGATTCAACGTCAGTGAATTCTGAAACATCATCGGAGTCAACAAATAGTGAAAGCGTCATCTCGACATCAGAGAAAACTGATAGTGGAAGTACAAGTAGTTCTTCAGAAAAGGCTAATAGTGAAAGTACATCTGCTAACTCTGGAAATACACAAAGTGAAGCTGGAAATTCTGAGAGTAACACAAGTGAAAAATCAACTTCTACTGAGAGTAACAACATAAAATCAGATTCAGAGTCAATAAACAATAGTAGTAGCCAAAAATTAACATCAGAAAATAGTAGTATCTCAACTTCTGACAAAACAACATCTGAAAAAAGTACAAGTTCAAATTCTGAAACTATAAAAGAAAGTAGTACAGGTAAAGAAACAACAAGTTTAAGTACATCAGAAAAAGACTTAGGATCTAATTCTATAAGCATGTCCACATCTGATTCTACTAGTACAGCTCCTGTTAAATTTAGAAGTTTAAGGCTAGTTAGTACAAACATGTTAGCTGCAGCAGCTACAACAACTCAGACTAGCACATATACTGGTTCTGGTATAGATACAACCTATAACATTCCAATTTATTACAAGTTAGTAGCAACGAGTGATGGTAAAAATATTACATTTACCTATACTATCACTTATGATAACCCTAATACTTCAACAATAGAAACAGCGCCTACAAACTATTCAAATAGTGTATCAATTTATAATACATCAACAAGTAGGGCACCAATGATTAAAATTGGTAATGGTTTAAGTGCACCAACTACAACTGCGAAGATGGGTGTAACAGATACAAATGGTAACTTTATAACACAAATTCCGGCAAATAACAGTGTACCGGTTACTGCCAATAATGGTGGATACTCATGGTCTGCAGATGTAGGGATGAATGGATACTATGCAAAAATGGGTTATGGACTAACAACCGTATTTACAGTCCCAGTTAATAGTAGCGGTGATACAACTTGGACATTCACGCCATATTCTGGATTAACATCTGGTACTACGAATTATTTTAAAAATACTATAACAGGTTTGGACCCAGTTGCATCTGTATCGTTGAGTACATCAACAGTAGCAAGTGCAAGTACATCAACGAGCACCTCATTATCAAAAGTAGCGAGTACATCAACGTCAACAAGTACATCGTTAAGTAATTCGGCGAGTACATCAACGTCAACAAGTACATCGTTAAGTAATTCGGCGAGTACATCAACGTCAACGAGTACATCGTTAAGTAATTCGGCGAGTACATCAACGTCAACAAGTACATCGTTAAGTAATTCGGCGAGTACATCAACGTCAACAAGTACATCGTTAAGTAATTCAGCAAGTGCCTCAACATCATTAAGTACATCAGTGAGTGACTCAGATAGTGCATCAACATCATTGAGTACGTCAGTGTCGGATTCAGATAGTGCATCGACGTCATTGAGTACGTCAGTGTCGGATTCAGATAGTGCATCGACATCATTAAGTACATCAGTAAGTGATTCAGACAGCGAGTCAACGTCATTAAGTACGTCAGTGTCAGGATCAGATAGTGCGTCGACATCACTAAGCACGTCAGTAAGCGATTCAGACAGCGAGTCAACGTCACTAAGTACATCAGTAAGTGATTCAGACAGCGCCTCAACGTCGTTGAGTACGTCAGTAAGTGACTCAGATAGTGCATCGACGTCATTGAGTACGTCAGTGAGTGATTCAGATAGTGCATCGACATCATTAAGTACATCAGTGAGTGATTCAGACAGTGCGTCAACATCGTTGAGTACATCAGTGAGTGATTCAGACAGTGCGTCGACATCATTAAGTACATCAGTGTCAGGATCAGACAGTGCCTCAACATCATTGAGCACGTCAGTGAGTGACTCAGATAGTGCCTCAACATCGTTGAGTACATCAGTAAGTGATTCGGACAGTGCGTCGACATCATTAAGTACGTCAGTGAGTGATTCAGACAGTGCGTCAACGTCGTTGAGTACGTCAGTGAGTGATTCAGACAGTGCGTCAACGTCGTTGAGTACGTCGGTGAGTGATTCAGACAGTGCGTCGACATCATTAAGTACGTCAGTGAGTGACTCAGATAGTGCCTCAACATCGTTGAGTACATCAGTGAGTGATTCAGATAGCGCCTCAACATCATTGAGTACGTCAGTGAGTGATTCAGACAGTGCGTCGACATCATTAAGTACATCAGTAAGTGATTCAGACAGTGCGTCGACATCAATGAGTACATCAGTGTCAGGATCAGATAGTGCGTCGACATCAATGAGTACATCAGTGATACACTCAGAGTCAAATAGTGGAAGTGATAATACTTCAACATCAAATAGTCATTTTGCTAGTGAGTTAACATCATTAAGCACTTCTGAGACAACTGTGGGGCAATCAACAGATTCACAAATTAATAGAGGATCTGAAGCAAGTCATCATGCGAAGCAAACTGAAGCATTACCAGAAACAGGCCAGTCTTATGATAATCAATCAGGATTGATTGGTGCAGTATTAGCAATGCTTGCAGGTCTTGGATTAGTTAGAAAATCTAAAAAGAATCGAAAAGACAACAAAGAAAAATCTTAATTAAGATTTTCAGTTAAAAAAGAGGCTAAGAGATAAATCATTTTAAAGTCCATATAATTTATGGCTATAAAATGATAATATCCTTAGCCTTTTTGATATAATGATTCAAAAAAGAGGTGTATTGTGAAAAATAAATTTACAAAACATATTTTTAAGCAAAATGAGTATAAAGTACTTTATAAAAGACTGTTATTCACTTGTTTGATTTTATTTATATATATATTAGGAAGTAATATCTCATTGGTTGCAGAAAATGGGGTACAGAAACATGATGATTCATTTTACAAAATAGCAGTTTCAAATATGGGAGGAGACATTCATACACTGAATATTTTCTCGTTAGGGCTAGGGCCGTGGCTGACTGCCTTAATATTTTTTAGTTTGTTGGCGTATAGAAACATGGATAAGGCATCTAGACAAACACGTAAGGAAAAACATTATAAAGAAAAAATATTAACGTTAGTTCTTAGTATTATCCAGGGATACTTTGTAATTCATGAATATGTTATAAAAGATAAAATTCATTCGGAAAATATATTTATATTACTTTTAGTCATAGTGACAGGAACGATGTTATTGGTTTGGATGGCAGATCAGAATATAAGGTATGGCATAGCAGGACCAATGCCAATTGTATTAATGAGTATTGTGAAATCATTATTTCAACAAAAACTAGCAGCGCTACATACAAGTACTATCATCTTAAGTTTTATTATTGTGGCTATTGTTATAGCGTTATTTGTTTTGCTATTGATGGAACTCATTGAATATCGAATGAATTATCGAGATATTATGAATTTTGAAAATCAGGAAATAAAAAAATACCTTGCATGGAAAGTAAACCCAGCAGGTAGTATTTCAATCATGATAAGTGTATCTGTATTTATCATACTTAATAATGTAATTAATCTGGTATTAGCTATGTTTATGGATCACGACAAATCACCCATGCAGTTACTTACTTTTAATAATGCAACGGGTATCACACTTTATATGTTTTTACAAATTATATTAGGTTACTTGTTATCTAGATTCATATTAAACACTAAAAACAAAGCGAAAGACTTTCTACGGTCCGGTAATTATTTTGTAGGGATTCAACCAGGTGAAGAAACTGAGAGATTTTTAAATCAGAAAGCACGAAAAATATGTTGGATTGGATCAATTGTTGTCGCGTGCATTATTGCAGTACCATTGTATAGTACATTGTTTGTGCCACAATTAGCACAACAAATTTACTTTGCAATACAGTTGATAGTTTTAGTGTATATTAGTATTAATATTGCAGAAACGATTAAAACGTATTTATATTTTGATAAATATAAGAGATTTTTGAACAAGTATTGGTGAGGAGCTATTTATGAAATATTTTATTCCAGCGTGGTATGACAAAGAGACATGGTGGCGAAATCAGTCTGTACCGTTTTATCATCAGCGTAAAGTTTCTGAATTTGATGAAATGATTAGTTTGATGAATATGCATCATCAGAACCATGTGAACTTTCAAACCTTAGTATTGAATTATCAACCAGATTTAAGAACATTTCTTCACAGACACGATTTATTTGAAATAAATTATTGGTCTTTATTTGATGATATACAAGGGTTTCAACATCAAACACCAAAACCTATTGATTTTAAAGCATTAAATTGGCCAGAAGGCACCGAGTTTGTGTATACACCGTATCTTGTACAATGTATCACGAATAAACATGAATATTCGAATGTTTATTTTAACCAAGATGGTTATATAGTTTGGATTGAAGTATTTGAACAGAAGGTGCGTACGAAGCGTTATATATTAGACGATAGAGGTTTTTTATCTGCAATTCGTTACTTTGATTCTAATGGACAATCTGTTAAACAAGAATATATGACAATTAATGGGGATTGTATTCTGACTGAAAATATTAAGACTGGTAAAGTCACGGTTACAGAGTCGTATTTGCAAGAATTTAATGCGCCGAGTTATGAGCGAATGGATTTATTAATACAAGAAAAATTAGAAACATATGTAACCGAAAAAAAAGGTGTGAATTCAGTTATTATTGCAGCTGATGAGCGCCATAATAACTTTTTATCTACTACACTGGAGTCATTCAAAATATGTTTTTCAATCTTTAAAAATAGGAATTATCCAATGTCAGAAATGCAACTTTCATCAATTAAAAATAGTGATTATTGGTTAGTTGACTTAGTAGATAGTAAGCAGATGCTAGAAAAATATAAAGTACAACAGGATCTTACCTCCAAAATAATGCGTATCACACCATTTAATGCTCAAGTCCTTCCAAATATTAGTAGTCAACTATATGAAACTTATATCGGAATGTGGATAGACGGTTTGACAGATGAATCACTACAGATATTATTAAACCAGATGATTACTTATATAGGTCAGAATGCTGATATGAGAATCATTTTATTAAGTCAAAAAGAAGCCAAAGATATCCCAGCATGGTTGAAAGAACAAATTAAAGAGATTAATGATAGTCGTAACACTATTGGTGAAACTGAGGATGGTATCGCAGCTTTATTAGCTGAAGAAGAGGAATATATTACTGTAATGGAACTCGAACATGTACCATTTGAAACAGACATCATTGAAACAGTTTCGAAATTACGAATAATTATTGATTTGAATCAAGAACCCAATTTATTTTTACAAATTAGTAGCATCAGTGCATGTATTCCACAAATTAATATAAGACACACAGACTACGTGAAAGATAAAGTGAATGGATTAGTTATTTCAGATATTAACAGCGTTCTTCCGGCTTTAGATTATTTTTTAGGGCATTTAAAAAATTGGAACTATGCTTATGCTTATTCTATAAAATTAGTTGAAGCCTTTGCCTCTGAGAAAATTATTGAACGTTTAAACCATTTTATAGAAGGTGATTTATAATGGCGCGACAATTTAATGTATTACAGATAGGTGGAACTGACTTAGAATATGTCGTTGAGCATAAGCAACAAGTAGTATGGGATTATTTAGATGCGTCGCTATTTCAAAGTAATCAAGACTATTTACAAAGTGTTAAAGATGTATTAGAAATGAACGGTAAATTTGATTTTGTTTTTGTTCAAACACCGTATTCTCATGCGTTACTAGAAGTTTTGAATTTAGTGACTACACCATATAACACGTATATTGACGAATATTACTGGGGAACGGATTTTGAACAGTCATTAATTGCAAGGAATAATTTCATAAGACCGTTGTCATATGAATCACAGACTGTGCTTGAAGAAAAGTTACAGGCTATTACATTTTCAGGTCAATATGGAGATAAGATATATCCAAAATATTGTACCGTTAATCCCAATTTTAGAGGGGAAATGGAATATATTGGTAATAAATATTTAGTGTTGTCTGGTGATTTTGGAGAAATTAACACTCCTGTCGCTTCATGGAGAAATACCGTGGTTTGTGACAAAGAGAAAGGTACTCAAATTTGGCCGGAATTTAAGACGGAAGGCACTGTTAAAGTTGAATATATATTCAGAGTCATTCAAAGTGGTACCGTTGATACCGTAATTGAAGAACATATTGTTGATGAGCAAGCATTACAATATCCTATAGAAATTAAAGCGAGACCTAAGGCAGCGTATGTGAGCGTTTCTGTAAAGGCAAGTGGTGAAGGGAAATTATATATTGGTGCGATTCATAAACGATGGTCACGTAAAGAATTGGGTCAATTTATTTTAGGTGGAAAGCGTTTCGTTGATGAAAATAGAGAAGAGTTTTTCCACTATTTCAATCCAGGTGATATGAAACCACCACTGAATGTGTATTTTAGTGGTTACCGTTCTCAAGAAGGATTTGAAGGATACTTTATGATGAATGGTCTCGATGCACCGTTTTTATTAATCAGTGATCCAAGAATTGAAGGTGGCGCATTTTATCTGGGGTCTGAAGCATATGAAAATGAGATTCAAAATATTATTCAGGAAAAGTTAGCATGGTTAGGCTTTGAGTCACAGGATTTAATTCTATCAGGTTTATCTATGGGATCTTTTGGCGCACTTTATTATGGTGCACGTTTGAACCCAGCAGGCGTTGTGATAGGGAAACCGTTAATTAACGTGGGTACAGTCGCAGATAATATGACATTGAAGCGCCCGGAAGACTTCGGTACGGCATTAGATGTTTTGATGAAAAATGAAGGCGATTTAACTCAGAGTGATATTAATAAATTGAATAGGAAATTTTGGGATGTCATGCAACAAGCGACATTGACAGATACGACATTTGCTATTGCGTACATGAAACATGATGACTATGATACAAAGGCATTTGCAGAATTGTTACCCTTATTGAGCAGTCAACAAGCTAGAGTTATGAGTCGTGCAGTACCAGGGCGACACAATGATGACTCACCAACGATTACAAGTTGGTTTGTAAATTTTTATCATATTATTTTAGAAAGTAGATTTGGGAGAGTTAAAAATGAAAGTAAATAAACAATTCACAATAAGATGGAATCACACAGATAAATCTACATTTTTATATGGTACAAAAATAAAATTTAAACCTAGAGAAACAATTTTTGAAAATGTATTGATGCCTTCAGGAATTATAATTCAAGAATGGAAAATGTTAAGTACCTATGATAGTGATAAAACAACGCCTCAGTTACCAATCTTAGAAAAGGGTCAAGATTATCAATTCAATTTTGATTACGATGTGACGCCTGAAGCAGCCATTTACTTTAAAATTATTTTTTATCGTAAAAATGGAACAGTGATTCGTCATCAAATTATCAAGCAAAAACGGGAAAGTGTTGCTTATCCTAAAGATGCCTATGCATATAAAATTCAGATGATTAACGCAGCAGCGACGCACTTGAAATTCAAAAAAATTAGTATAGAAGATGATCAGGTATTAAAAGCAAATCACACAGATATTGAAATAAGTGATTTGAAAAATACAAACATTTTGTTAAATGTATTAAATTTAGTAATTGAAGAACCATCAACGGACGAAGTACTACCTTTATCGAATCAAGCTATTCAACATATTCAAAATGTTATAGTCGTACGCAATTGGAATACAGAAAGTCTTCATAGCAATTTACAAATTTTAATAGACTATTTAAAAAAGCAAAATACAAACAAACAGATTAGGCTTATAGGGTATGGCGCTCAATCAAACGAATTAGCGAAAGCGCTAAATCGGATTGTTCAAAGTAAAGTCTATATAACGTCACATAGAGATTTACAATTGGCACAATACTTAAAGACTGAATTAAATAATGCAAGCAATATAAATGGCCACACACCTTATATATATTTCAATCATGAAACGCAAAGTGATGAATTGAATATTTTCAGAAATATACTCAACCATGCACGTTACTTAAAATATTTAGAACGCAGTCTTATTAATAGTGAGGTTAGTCATGAAACAAAAAATTAATTCGACAGTCAATCGTATTCGATTAAATAAAGTCCAACGAGTACTTAAGAAAGTAAATGTTTATAGCGAACAATTTCAGTTATGTAGCGATATAGAGCTACAAGCTAAGACGGAGTCGTTCAAAGTGATGTTGTCAGAAGGTAAGATGACTTTAGATCAATTATTGCCAGAAGCGTATGCTGTAGTAAGAGAAGCAAGTCGCCGTGTTTTAGGTATGTATCCTAAAGATGTACAAGTGATGGGGGCTATTGTGCTTCATCAAGGCAATATAGCTGAGATGCAGACCGGTGAAGGTAAGACATTGACAGCAACCATGCCACTTTATTTGAATGCTTTAACGGGGAAAGGTGCTTATCTAATCACTACAAACGATTATCTTGCAAAGAGAGACTTTTTAGAAATGCAACCACTTTACGAATGGCTAGGTTTATCTTCCTCATTAGGTTTTGTTGATATTGTGGATTATGAATATGGACCAGGTGAAAAGCGAGCAATATTTGAGCATGATATTATTTATACAACGAATGGTAGACTTGGTTTTGATTATTTGATTGATAACTTAGCAGATAATCTAGAAAATAAATTTTTACCCAATTTAAATTTTGCAATTATAGATGAAGTGGATTCCATTATATTAGATGCAGCCCAAACGCCATTAGTTATTTCTGGGGCACCAAGAGTACAATCTAACTTGTTTCATATCGTTAAACGTTTTGTCGAAACAATGGATGAGCAAGATTTTAAACTTAATAAATCTAAGAAAGAAGTTTGGTTAACAGATAAAGGAATACAAGCGGCAAATAAATATTTCAACGTATCGAATATTTATGATGCGCCTTATTTTGATTTAGTACGCAATATCAACTTGGCCATACGTGCACAATATTTATTTGATATAAATTTAGATTATTTTATTCAGAATGGTGAAATCATACTAATTGATCGTATCACAGGACGAATGCTACCAGGCACGAAAATGCAAGCCGGATTACATCAAGCGGTAGAAGCTAAGGAAGATGTAGAAATTTCCAAAGATTTAAGTGTCATGGCTACGATTACTTTCCAAAATTTGTTTAAGCAATTTGATAATTTTTCAGGAATGACAGCAACTGGTAAATTAGGAGAACAAGAATTTTTTGAATTGTACTCAAAAATTGTCGTTCAAATCCCAACAGATAAAGTTGTTCAACGTAAGGACTATGAAGATAAAGTTTTTATCAATATAGAAGATAAAAATAGTGCTATTTTAGATGCAGTCGTTGCCTACCACAATGAACAACGTCCAGTACTTTTGATCACACGTACTGCAGAAGCAGCAGAAGCATTTTCAGCAGCACTCTTTCAAATGGATATCCCCAACAATTTACTCATTGCACAAAATGTTGCGAAAGAAGCTCAAATGATTGCAGAAGCGGGCTATTTATCAGCAGTTACCGTTGCGACGAGTATGGCAGGTCGAGGAACTGATATTAAGTTGGACAAAGGCGTTCATGATTTGGGGGGCTTGCTGTAATAATTAGTGAACATATGGAAAATAGCCGTGTAGATAGGCAATTGCGTGGAAGAGCAGGGCGTCAAGGTGACCCTGGGAGCTCTCAAATCTATATTTCATTAGATGATTACCTTGTTCAAAGATGGGGAGATGCTAAACTTAAACATAACTTCAGACTCAACCGTTATGATTCAGACAGTCTTGAAAATAGCCGCGTCTTTCAACACAGAGTAAAGCACAGTGTTAATAAAGCGCAACGTGTTTCAGAAGAGCAAGGTGTTAGAATGCGCGAAATGGCAAATGAATATGAAAAAAGTATTAGTATACAAAGGGAACTTGTATACGCAGAACGCGACAGAATCTTGGAAATGATTCAAAGTGATGATTTCAATTTAGATAGATTGGCACAAGATGTATTTGAATATGCATTGAACAAAGAGGTACGTTTAACACAAGAAAGCCTGATGCATTATATTTATAATAATATTAGTTTTAAATTTGAAGGTAAAATGACAAGTATTCAAACGCAAAGTAAAGAAACAGCAATACAAAGTTTGATGCATCAATTCCATGAACAAATGGCAGAGAACAAACAAAAACTTAAAAATGATTACTTTTATGTAAACTTTGTTCGCAAAGCAATATTGAAAGCTGTGGATAGTGGTTGGATTGACCAAGTTGACAACTTGCAACAGTTGAAAGCAAGTGTAGGCAATCGTCAAAATGGTCAACGAAATGCTATTTTTGAATATCATAAAGTTGCGTTGGACGCTTATGATGAAATGATTATAAAAATTAAACGCAACATGATTAGAAATCTATGTCAAAGTATGATTACCTATGATGAATACGATGATTTAGTTATACATTTTCCATAAAATGAGGTGAGTATGCATGACTATATATAATATAAATTTTGGAATTGGTTGGGCAAGTAGTGGAGTAGAGTATGCTCAAGCGTACCGTGCAAAGTTGTTAAGACAGTCGAATCAAAATATAAAATTTGTCTATTTAGATTTTATACAAAATGAGAACATACAAACACTTACGAGTAATATGGGTTTTCATGACAATGAGATTATTTGGTTGTATCAATATTTTACAGATATTAAAATTGCACCCACAACTTTTACGATAGATGATTTGAAAAATACATTGGGTGACACTGTCATTCGTACTGAGCAAATTGATAAGAAAGTAAGATTGTTTTTGAATAACGAACAAACATTCGTGACGTGTTATTTAAAAAATCATGATGAATCCTATGTCGATCGTGCTGAGTTTGTTATTAATGGTATCTTAGTGAGAAAAGATTTTTATAGCTATGTACGCATATTTTCTGAGTATTATGCACCTTTTGAAAATCGTGCAAAAATTTATATGCGACAATTTTATAATGAGGATGGTTCTATTGCATATAATGAATATGTGGATGGAGACGAGAGTTCATTTGCATTTGATGATGCCAAGTTATATAGCAAGGCAGAGTTTGTTGGCTATTTCATACGTCGATTACAGTTAACATCGAAAGATATGATTATTTTAGACCGAGCGACAAAAATAGGACAAGCTGTACTTCAGCATAAAGGTCCAAGTAAGATAGGCGTTGTTGTGCACGCGGAACATTTCAGTAATAACATAATGAATGACTCACATATTTTATGGAATAATTATTATGAATATCAATTTTCAAATGCAAAAGATATTGATTTCTTTATCACAGCAACAGACTTACAAAATAAAATCTTGAGTGCACAATTTCAAAGATATAAAGGGTTTCAACCTAATATCTACACGATACCAGTTGGCAGCTTAGCGTCATTACAACAGCCGCAAAGTGGACGACAACCATACACTATCATTACGGCTTCAAGACTTGCTAGCGAAAAACACATTGATTGGCTTGTTCGTGCAGTCATTAAAGCGAAACAAACAGTGCCGGAACTTACGTTTGATATTTACGGTGAAGGTGGAGAGAAAAAGAATATCTCAAATATAATCCAACAACATGAAGCTGAATCTTATATTCGACTTTTAGGTCATGTGAAATTAGATGAAGTTTACAGTCAGTATGAGCTGTTTGTATCGGCATCAACAAGTGAAGGATTTGGGTTGACACTTATGGAAGCAGTTGGCTCTGGATTAAGTATGATAGGTTTTGATGTCAATTATGGTAATCCTACATTTATTGAGCATAATGAAAATGGGTACCTAGTACCTATCTCGTTGAAAGAAGATAGCACTGATGACATTGTGGAACGCATCGCACAGTATATCATTGCCTATTTTGAAAGTAATATGGCAAATCCACATCGCACTTCTTATGACATTGCAACTGACTTTTTAACCCAAAAAATTGAGCAGAAATGGCAAAATCTGATAGAAGAGGTGCTACATGATTAATTTATTTGAACATTATAATCAAAAGACGGAACAGTTGCATCAAACCTTGAAACTAGCTGGTCATGATAACGAAACGATTGTCATTCATGAGGATGGTTTCCTGCCAGACGAGATTCATTCACCATATAAATTTTTCGCTGGTTATAACGTTGAAAATGACAACGCCAACGCCAAATTTTTTAATGATGTAGAAATTCCACAATATTGGGAAATTGAAGGAAATAATGATCAGGCTCTAATTTTAGATATGGGCGTCATTCGCGGTAAAATTTTTTATAAAAAACACTATGAAAATAGAATAGTAAATCATGTAGAGTGGCTTGATCAACATGGCACAGTTCGTTTTATCGACTATTATACAAAGCACGGTGTCAAATTCGCACAAATGACTTTGGATGCCCAAGGCGAACCGATTCTAAAAAAATATATGAACCAACAAGGACAAGAAGTGTTTTATGAAAATTATAAAACACAAACCATTGTGTTGGATTGGAAGGGCAGAACATATCTATTTGAATCACAAGTTGCATTTTTAATATTCTATTTAAAACAAATTGAAGTAGACTTAACAGAAATTGTTATTAATTCACTAGCAACGCCGTTCTCAGTGACTTACAATTTAGATTCGCCAGGGCGCGATTTATTATTCTGGCAAGAACATAGTAATGGTGAAATTCCAGGTAACATGCAACTTATTCTGAATGGACGGACGAATCGTAAGACACGCGTGCTTATTCCAGATAAAGAAGAATTTCATTCGATATACGGTCAGCTTGATGAACATAGTCAGCGTTTAGTCGCTTCTGCTGGTTACATTTATCAGTACAAAAAAGAAAATAAACATCAAAAGCAGGCACTGATTATGACTAATTCTGATCAAATCATCAATCTTGAGGCCATCGTGAAAGCAAACGAAGATATTGATTTCTATATTGGTGCGATTACAGAGATGTCATCAAAACTGTTAGATCTAGGACAATATCAAAATGTTAAATTGTTCCCAGCAATTGATAAGGAAACAATTGAAACGCTATATGCATTATGTGACATATATTTAGATATTAATGAAGGCAACGAAATTGAAAATGCAGTGAGAAAAGCCTTTGATTACGATTTATTGATTTTAAGTTATACAGATGTTACGCATAATCACACTGTGACTGCACAGCAACATCGATTTGATAAATCCAATGATTCTGAAAAACTGAAACTGTATATGCAAGAAATTTATCAACAAGATTCAAATTTTGAAAAAGCATTAAAAACGCAACACACGCATGCTAATGAAATAACTGTTGAAGCCTTTAATCAAGCGCTCCAATAATAGTTGATAAACGAGACAAGCAGAATCCAAATTTAGGGTTCTGCTTTTTGTATTATAGAATATTAGATACTAACGACGCTGGTTGTTGTAGTTAAATTGTGTGCTATACGAACTTACCATTTTCAAAGATAACGCGTTCTTTTTCTCCATTAATAAACGCATTATAGTTATCGTTTTGAAAATCAGATAATAATAATTTAGAAGTGCCATATTTGAAATTATCTGCTACAAATTCAATGTACATTTTTCTATATAGCAATCCGTCTTTCAATGTAATGCGTTGTAAGGCACCCTCTGTGATAGATTCTGCAAGGCGGTGTTCAAAAGTCTTAAAGCTAGTGAAGACACATGCTTTGAACGTTTCCCCTAAGTAAAAAATATGTAACTCGTTTTGTTTGTTTTGACCTACTAATAATCTCCCTTTTTCAAACTGTTCCTCAGGAAAATTCAATTCTAGAAAATCTATAATTTCCTCTTCTTTTAACTTAAATTGCATATAAAAGCCCCCCATTTGTTTAAAGCTACATTAATTATGTATACAATTATATATTAAACGAACAAAGTAGGGAACTGTATTTTTGAAATGTCATGCTAATTTACTTATAGTAGGTCAAATTTTATGAGTGTTAAATATATGCAAAACCTATTTAAATTTTTGAAAATATTCCTAAAAAACAAGTTACTATTTCAAAAAGATAGTGATATACTATTTTAAGGTATACATATTTATTTAATTATAATATAGGGGGATATTTAAATGAAAAAATTACTAGCTTTATTATTTGCATCATTGCTTGTATTGACAGCGTGTGCTGCAAAAGATGATTCTTCTAAAAAGGATTCTGAAAATAAAAGCGAAGAATCATCAGATACTGCTTCAAAAGATGAAAGTGGAGAAACTGATTCAGTAGATGTTGACTCTGATTCATCAGATGAATCCAGTAAGTCAGATGCAACATTTAAAAATGACAAACTTGAAAGTAAAGACTTCGATATTGAATTGAAAGATACTAAAATTGTTAAAGCTTCAGAATATGATGAGGATGACAAACCAAGTATTGCATTAATATTTAAAGTTAAAAATAAGAGCGATAAAGAAGTTACTGCTAATTCTGCATTCTATGACGCATTTGAAGTTTATCAAAACTCTAAAGATACAAAGAGAGATTTGAGAACTGGTGGTGGCTATCAAAGTGATCTATATGAAAAATATGAAGATACTAGCACTGATAAAATAAATAAAGATGGAGAAGTTGAATCTGTTCAATTCTATAAATTGAAAGATACAAAAACACCTGTTACAGTCCAAGCCAAAGACCCATCAAATTATGAAAGAAAAGACATCGGTAAAAAAGAAATTAAATTGAACTAGAAGGTACATGTTTAGAGCTAAAAGTCTATTTCCTTATTATTAGGAGATAGACTTTTTTATTTTGAAGCATTTCTATAAAACATAAGATCTTAGTAGAGATCATCTAAAGTAGGTATGGCGGTGCGTTGTGAAGCGACATCTTCCGTTTGAATTTCTAATTCTAACACCGTTTCCGATGCATCAGCTTCAATGAGAATTTGACCATTTGGATGGATGATCATTGAATGACCAGCGTAAGTATTACCTTTATGATTTGCGTGGTGTACTTGTCCAATGCTATTACAAGCAACAACAAAACAGTTGTTTTCAATTGCGCGTGCTTGCAACAATGTACGCCAGTGGTGTAAGTTTTTTGTCGTCCATTGAGCGACAACAAATAGAATTTCTGCACCTTCTCTGACAGATGCACGCGCAATTTCTGGATATCTTAAGTCATAACAAATAATTTGTGATGATTTAACATTATTTATATAAAAAGTATTCGGGACATTTTCACCAGATTCAAGATAATGGTGTTCATCAAGCATAGGTACTAAATGAATTTTATCAGTAACATTGATGAGCGATGCATAATTAGATACAGCAAACGCAGTATTGTAAATAGCCTGTGCTTTTTTATTTGAAACAGAACCAGCAATAATATGCGTGTTATATTTTTGTGCCAATTCCTGGATAAAAGGTAGTGATTGTTGTAGGTTATTATCAGCTTTTTGAGATAATTGAGGTAAAGCATAACCATTATTCCACATTTCTGGAATGACAATTACATCTGCATCGGTATAATTTTTTTCTAACATGGTACTTATTTTTACTTTGTTTTGTTCAAAATTGGCTTCCGTAATTTCAAATTGAAACATTTGTATTTTCATTGGGAGTGCTCCTTATATTTAAAGTTATAAATGGAATAGATGTCTTTTGAATAGTTTAAATCATGGCCATGTGAAGTGGTGATTAGGGAAGGACAAATGTCATCAATAATTTGACCGCTATCAATATTTTCTAGCATGTTATAGGTGAATTGATAAACTGGTGGATGTAAATGTTTAGAATCTGAAATAAACAAGTCACCACAGATAAGTACTTCATCTTGCTTATGGAAAAATACGACGTGTCCAGGTGCATGACCAGGCGTTAAAAAATATTCCAAGGGTACAGTATCAGCGCGTTCGAAAGGCAATACTTTTTGACTTACTTTTGTCTTTTCAACGCTATTTTTATTTGGATACGGCACTTCACCGTTTATAAAGGGAAGTTCATTTTCATGAGCAAATATAGGTATGTTTAATGTTTCTGAAATGATTTGTGCACCGTCTATATGATCTAAATGTCCATGCGTTAAAAAAATTGCTTTAGGTTCACCGAGAGATTGAGCTGCTTTAATTTGCAAATCAGCATAGGATGCCATACCAGTATCAATAATATAGACTTCGTTATTTTCAACGACATACCAAGTGTTGATTATTATCGGCACCCCTACTGTCATTTCGATACTTAATTTGTAAATATGTGATGAAATCTGAGTGAATTGCAATACAATCGCTTCCTTTCAATTTGTGTTATAAATAAAGGGTAGATGATTAAAAACAGAGTCACAAGAAGGCACAAATAAGTAACTCGTTTCATAAGGAGGAAGTAATGACGATTAAAAGTAATATTAAATACGGAACATGTAACTATATCATTCAGCGAGGATGTCCTATAGAACAAACGCTAAGGTTACTAGGTGGCAAATGGAAAGGGATTATCATAAATACATTAAATGATGAATCGCATTTTTATAATTCCTTACACAGAGATATTTCAGGAATTAGTAGGAAAATACTGACAGAACAATTGAATGAACTCATCGATTTACAAATAGTTAAAAGAGAAGAAACGAAGGATTATCCAAAAAAAGTTTGTTATTCATTAACCGAAAGAGGAAAATCTATCTATCCTTTAATTAAAGAAATGTCCCAGTTATTACAAAGAAATTAAACTGTATATAGATTTGAATAATAAAGTCAGCGTATTAGATGATGCGTTGACTTTATTTGTGTATTCACTGAAAAGCAATAAACTAAGTAATTAAATATATTGTTTAATTCAAATAAATAGAAGAATATTGTTAGAAAGCATAGAAATATGACAGGCAATATATTATTATGATTATAATAAGTTTGATAAATAAAATAGTTCGACTTTGCTTTAATGAAGCTTTTTGGAAGATTTTCAAATAAGAGATAAGTAGGGGATTAAATGGGAAAAATGATTAAAGTGACATCGCTGATTGGGATTATATTACAAAGCTTTTTAGCATTGATTTTATTATTATTATTGATTTTAACGATGACAGGGGTACTTAGCCCAGATTTAACTACAACAGTAAATGGTGAAGTGACTGTGCAAGATGAATCAACAGCGCAATTAACATTTGCGATTATGTTTGGTGCGTTTTTTATTGGAGCAATTATTGTAGACATATTAGGTATCGTCGGTTTGAAAAAAATGAAAACTTCGCCAAAAGCAAGTGGGATAATTTATATTATTGGTGCAGTATTAAGTTTTAACATGATTACCTTTATTGCTTGGTTAATTTGTGGCATTTTATTGATTCAACAAAATAAAAAACAAGTGGGCCATGATGCTCAGGATATGAGATATGAATCGTAGTTGGTGGATTGTCTTAGCAAGTGGCATTATTTTATGCATGTTGAGTGTCAAAGGATTTATTTTAGGATTTGGATGTTTGGCAATGATTGCATTGAATGCAATGTGGCTTGTCGTGTACACTCCGCAACGTAATACACGTATATTTGAAATGGTGGCAAAACCCACAATATACATATCAATTATAGGTACATTTTCAGTAATAACATTTATGGGAGTCGTATTTCTGTTGACCATGAACCAGGGCTTTAATAGCATTGGTGCACAGATTTATGGAAATATATTCCACAGTTTTAATTTAATAATGTTGGTATTGGGATTCATATTGTATATTGTATATTGTTGGCACTATCTTAGTGTTTAAAATGCAACATATGCAGTTAAAGAAGTGAGGTATGAGAAGTGGCAGTGATGTCATTTAAAACTAAATAAGGGGATAACAAAATGAGAATTTTAATTGGTTATATGATTGTATCAATGGTGTTAGGTTTAGCGGGTTATTCTTCTATGAAAGACTTTTATGATGAATTGGCGGATAAACCTGAGAAAAAACAACATACAACAGTTAAAAAAAATAGCGATAGTGCAAAAGTAGAAGATGGTGCTACTAGTAAAGAGGAACAATATAAGAAAGTTCAAGAAGATGTTGGTACTGCTGATCGATTACCTATTTTAGAAAAATTAGATCCTTTAATGACTAAAAAAGCATTCACTAATGAAATAGGTATGAGAGGTTGGGAAGATTATAAAAAATTAATGGATGAGGTCAAATTGGCAGATAGTAAATTTGTCGAAGAATCAGAAGGATCTTCCGTAAAAGAAGTAGACGCGTTTTTCAAAGATAAAAAAGGTGTTCAACGTAAAGAAATGAATTCCGGAGAGAAAGGTGTCAAACAGATAGATTATTGGTATGTCGACAAGAGTGGGAAGAAGCAAGGGAAATCCGATATACCAGTGTTCTATGCTGAGATTTTAACAAAATTTAAAGACGATAAATTAATTTCAGTATCAGTAGAACCAGGTGCTTATACAGTGAAACCTGAAAATATAATTAAACAAAGTGAATTTGAGGATGCAAAAACGATAGATGATTTACTGAATATTAAAAATCCTAAACCGATGTCATATGGTGTAGTTCAAATGGAGTACGAAGGGTTCCCATTAACAAATGTATCTGTTTTAACAAATGATGGAAGTAAAGAAAGTGCGCTAGATTCAGCGGTTATGGCTTATTTTACTATGTCGCCTATTGTATATAATGATGACGATAAACACTTACTTATGAATGTGGGTGCCATACCATTTACAGAAGCAGCTAAAGACTTTGGGAATACTTCATATGTTGCTTTGTATCACTATATTAGACAGACGGAGAAAGATGGCTCAGATGATATCGGTGATCAAGCTGATCAAGCCGAAAATATTTCTTACGAATAAATACGCAATAATGATTTAAATGGAATCAAAGATCAGTATGATATTTTTTTGAATTTTAACCACAATAGAAGTGGAGACATTTCATATAGAAGTGTCTCCGCTTTATTTTTTGATGTCATGTTCACTTAAATGTTAGAAAATTGAAATGACTGTGTTATTTTGTTTTCGTTTTTTGTTTTCTACCTATTAATAACAAGCAAGCACCTAAAATCAATGCGCTCCATATTGGTGCTTGATTTGGTGTTTTACCCGTATCCGGTAATTGACTTGCAGTATTTGATTGTTGATCAGACTTCGAATTGCTAGTGTTATCTGAAGCTGCATTTGAAGTCATAGCTGCTTGGTGTTGAATCGCATTTTGATGTGTCATATTTGTTGATGCTGTTGTACTAGATTGCGCGATATTTGAATCTGTGTGTGCTTGATTCACCCAATTATTAAATTCTGCATCAATGGGTTGTTCACTTTGCCCATGCACATCGTCAGTTTGGTTCACCCAATTGTTGAATTCAGCATCAGTCATTTGACCATGGTTGTTATTAGCATTGTGAGGAGTTTCTGAATCTGTATCTTGTCCAGAATTTGGCATATCAGGATTGTTTTCGTGATGCCCATTATTTGAATTATTCGAACCATTTTCACTATGATTGCCGTTATCGTTATGCCCTTCATTTTCGCCATTATCACCATTCGGATTATTAGAATCTGGCTGGTCTGTTTCAGAAAGGTCATCTAATGTATAAGTCGACGTTGTACCGGATAATTCGTAAGAAACCATTAACATTGCTTTTCCATTAGGACTATCCTCTGCTGGGATAAATGTAACACCCTCAGGTGAAATGTCTTTATTTTCTGGGTCATAAACATATTTTACAAATTCAGGATGGGTAGGGTCTGTAATATTATAAATCATAATACCACCTGTACGTTCTAATCCAACGAAGGCATAAGTTTTGTCACCGACTGCACCCACTTCAATAGACTCTACTTCAGGTCCCTTATCATCGCTTCGGCCATCGACTTCAATGTCATTGTAATCTTCATAATTGGCATTGAATCTTTCTGGTAGGATGTCTTTGATGCGTTCTTCAATATCTTTGCCACTATCGTAGACTAGGGATAAATCAGATCCTTTTACTATTGAAAATGATCTTCCACCGAATGAGACAAGCGCTTTATATTTTCCATTTTCATCTCTAAATTTATGAGAAGTCGTGACTTTAAGTCGACCTAACTGGTCATCGTCGAATAGTCCATTTGCTACAAGTTCATCTAATTCAGCTTGTGTGTAGCCTTTATAATATTTAGCGTCTAGTTCAATATCATTTTTGATATCTTTGACACGAACTTCTTCTGAATAGCCATCATAATCTTGAGAGTCACCTTCGTTAGCAATCAATAGATAAGTCTCACCATTATGTTCATAAGACGTGATTGTATCTGGTTGTAACATACCTAATACTGGTACAGTACGTAATTCTTTTTTTTCATCTTTGTCTGAAGGGTCCATTGCATTTTCAGGTAAAGAATGATCCTTATATGGTAATCCTTGAACTTTTGTAAATTCACCTTTTTTAATATCTAATTTCGCAATCGCACTTGATTCTTGGATTGTGATATATGCATACTTACCACTTTTATCAACGGCGATGAATTCTGGTTCTAAGTTTAAGTAAGCATCATCTTTGTTTGGACCTAATTTGCGGATTGAATCATTCATATGTGCTTTAGTCAGGGAAGCGGTACGCACATTTTTAGATTTTAAGTGTGCCGGGTCACCAGATGTATCAATAATTGAGACAGAACCTTCCGGGTTAGTCTTATAATCATCTGAAGGTTCACCTTCGTTGGCTACGAGTAAATAAGAGCCATCTTTTGTAAACGTAAGCATGTCTGGTAGACTGCCTACAGTCAAATTATTTATATATTTTCCATCTTCAGTATAAAACACAACGTGTCCGGGTTGCGTTTTGTCTTTTGCAGGTGCGGAGAGTGCAATATATTTACCACTTGGATGAATGGCTACACTTGTTAAATCACCTGATGCTATACCAGCATCTTGTAAGTAAATGCGTTTGATATGTTTGATATTCTTGTTTTTGGTGTTTTTGATATCTAAAATATCTAATGATTCTTTATCTCCATTTATTGAATAAGCATAACCGTTTTTTGGGTTATATTTTACAATTTCAGTGCCGCCTTTTCCAAAATCCGAACCACTTTCGTAACGACCTGAGTGATTAATACTTAAAGAAGACTTGTCTGATGTCTTACGCGTTTTGTTACTCGTAGTTGAGTTTGATGAAACATTACTTAATGTAGCTTTAGGTGCCTTATCTTGCTTCGCTGCATCTTTCTGAATTTTGTTATAAAGCTGTTTGCATTCTTTCGTAGTTAATGTTTCGATTTTTTTAGTATTTGTGTTTTTGTTGAAAGATGTCTTATTTGTATGGATTTCTTCATTTTTATTATTTTGACTTTCACTAGGTTTACTTGCAGGTGCACTTGCAACAGCTTGTTCTGAAGTAGGTGTTTCTGCTTGGATAGCTTCGTTTTTAGTACGTATTTTTACTGAGTTAGATGGTTGGTTAGTATCATTGGTTGTTTTAGTTGTTTGCTTATGTTGGTTAGAAGTAACATTATCATCTACTTGAGTTGTTTCAGCTGCATTTGAGTTAGCCTGTTTATGTAATTGCGACTTTTCATTATTAGATTGTTCAGGTATAGCTTGTTTTTTTGGCGTACTTTCAACAAGCTGTTTCTCTTTTTGTTTATCTACCGAAAATTTTGGATCAATACTAGGTTCATTAGTTAAATTTGCATCATTATTTTTTGTTTCATTTGATTTATTTGTTTCTTTATTTTTATCAGAAATGTTTTTAGTGTTGTTTGTGTTGGCAGTAGCTTGCGTATCAGTTTCTTGCTGTACATTTTTACTGTCGCTAACAATTTCTTCTTTTGGTGTATTAGCTACTTTAGTCTCTTGTTGTTCAAGTTGGTTATCACTAATATTTTGTTTATTTTGATTTTGACTTTGATTATCGTGTTGTTGTTCTGTACTAGATACTTCAGCGGTTTGGTCGACCGCATTTTCATTATTTGATGTTTCAATTGTATTTGTTGATTGCTGCTTTTGAGTTGAACTAATTTCATCAGCAGATGCGTCGTTGTGTGCACTTACGAATAGACAAGTACCGATAACGATTGAAGCGGCTCCCATTGCACTTGTACGTATAGAATATCTCGTGTTTTTTTTAATATGTTTAAACATAAAATCCCCCTAAATAGTTAAAATCCCTTACTTTTTAATTATCTCATTGTTATGTTTGGTGATTATTACTTAAAAATAAAGAATTCGTAAACCGCAATTATACTTTGCGCAATTAAAGCAAAATTACAAAAAATAAATATATGTTAAACTGATTGTTGTGAAATACATAATTTTTGAGGTGAGTTTACATCATGTTGAGTAAAGATAATAAAGCATCGATTGGAATTGCACTTGCATATCTCAGTTTTATAGTGGGTGCGGGTTTCACTACTGGACAAGAATTATTACAGTTTTTCGTGAATCACGGTAATTATGCTTATCTTGCGGCAATTATTACGGGGATTATTGTCACATTTGGGACGCGTCAAATTTCAAAATTAGGATATCGTGTTGATGCTGAATCATACGATATATCGTTATATAATTTATTTGGTCAAATTATGGGAAAAATTATAGACTTCTTAATTATCTTTTTCCTTTTTGGTTTAACCGTCGTTATGGTTGCAGGTGGCGGATCAGCACTTAACCAAGGATTTAACATACCTATGTGGATAGGGTCACTCGCAATAGTGATACTGCTATTCATTGTGCTCCAGCTTAAATTTGATAAGATATTAACAGTTTTGGGTGCAGTGACACCATTTTTAGTGATTGCCGTATTAATTATTGCAGGTACGAATATTTTAAATCCAACGATTCCATTTTCGGAAGTACAACAACATGTTGAACCTTCTAAATCATCAAGTCCGTCTTGGTGGTGGGATGCGATGATTTATGGTGGTTTAATCATTGGTAATAGCTTTAGTTTTTTAACAATTGTTGGTAATGATGCACATAGTCATAAGACTGCCGGCAGAGGAGCATACTTTGGTGGACTTGCTTTTAGTGCATTATTATTAATTATGGTAGCAGGTTTAATGGCGAATATTGAAAATGCAAACAAAGTGGATATTCCGACCTTAATATTGGCGAATGATATACATCCAATGATTGGTATTTTAATGTCAGTGGTTATGTTTGGTGTTATTTTTAATAGTTGTATTGGAATGTTATATCCATTTTTAAATAGATTTACAAAACCTGGGTCTAAATCTTATGTATTGCTTTTATCAGTAACTTTGATCTTAGCATATATATTAAGTTTTGTAGGCTTTGTTGATCTTGTTAACTTTGTATTTAAAGTAGTTGGTTACCTCGGTTTATTCATCACGGCAGCACTCTTTATTAGATGGATACAGAACAAATTCACGAAGAAAAAGCTATTATAGTACTAAAATGCTGAAATAAAATTACAACAATAAGGGAGCTATATGAGAAATCAGTTATAAAACTTTGATTTCCGTATAGCTCCCATTTTAAGTATCTGTATTTAAAGTTTTGATGTAAATAAAGTCATGCTATTTCGAACTATATGCAGAAACTGGATAGTGATCAGAATAGTCATCATATTGATAAGTCTTGCCCCAAGATTTCACAGACCACATTGGCGATTTCGCTTTGTGTGTATAATTGTGCCATGAACTTGGTTGTGCATGGTCTCGGTCTACTAAAATATAATCTAAATGCTGTGGGTTTAATTTAGGATAATTATAATTTGCTATACCATTACTTTGTGTATCCCAGCTATAAGTATGGCCTTCATATTTTGTAGGCATTGTAACATTCAAGTTATCAGGCATTTGTTGATACTCATCTGATCCTTTAATGACATTTAAATCACCGCCAATATATACAGGTTCATTTTGAGGAATGTTTTTGTCTTTAATAAATTGTTTGATTTCTTCCATCTGACTTTGCCTAATCGTTTGATCTTTGCCTTTGATACACATTGAATCTTCGGATTGAAGGTGAGTTCCGATAATATGTTGGAATTTGCCATTTTTATTTATTTTAATGTAAGCGAAGCCTTTATTACCTAACTTATCAGCACCACAACCATTTTTAAAAATGTGCTGCTCTTGTTGGGCAATTGGCCATTTACTCACGATACCAACGCCACCATTTACTTGTTTTATTTTTCTATAAGTACCTGATGTATTTTGCCAACCTTCTGTACCTTGACCAACAATCGGAGTTTGATAAGGATATTGTGCTTGTAAATTTGTTAAAAGTTGATTTGATGCTTTTTGGTCAAATAATTCATTTAAAATAACAACATCTTGATTTTGGATATAGTCAGCTTGTGGAATTAAATCAGCACGTTGCGATTGTCCCCAATTCGGATATATTGCTGTAGGCATAAAATAAACATTATGTGTTGTAATCTTTAGACTATCTTTATTACTTTGTTCATCAGCTTGGGCTATTGTTGAAAATACTAAAATTAAACTGCTTAATAATAAAAAAATTGTTATTGTACTCTTGCGTTGCCAATTCAAAGACATCTTGATATACCTCACTTCATTTGATGTATTGAATATAACAAATATAATTATGTAATTTTTGAAATTTACTATATCTAAATAAAATTTTAATAAAAAACTAAAGCCTAGGGTATATACCTCAAGCTTTAGTGATGAAAAGTAAGACTATAGTTTATTAGTATAGAACAATAAGTTATTATAATTCTTGTTTACTGAAAATACGCATGGATGTAATGTAAGAAATGATTAAACATAACAGACCAATCGCTGCATAAATACCAACAAATATGAAAGTGATGCCCATATTTGATGTATCTAACGATGACACTGAAGAATCTAAATTTGTGAAAATCACACCGTAAAAGACAATGAAAAATAGAGCGATTACGATGATAGATGTTGTTATAAGAATAACGTTAGAGTTTTCAGGACCGAATTTAAACGTTAGTGGAAACATCATCGCATAAGTACCAGCGCCACCAATGCCAACCAATATAGCCGTCATAATCATTGCAATATCTTGAGTGACAATTGATACGGAGACAGTACCAAGTATTAAACCGATAAGAATTAGCACACCATAAAAAGTGAAATAGCCGTTTACATATGCCTTTCTACCGCTTGGCAAAGTAGAAATATAGTACATCCATTTGGAGTCTTTTTCATGTTTGATATTATCTGTGACTGGTGAAATAAGGAAAATCATAGGTAAAAAACATGCCATAATTGGATTCAGAAATGAAAAAGCGATACTGGCAAAAATTGCGACTACAAGATACGTGTAAAGTGATTTTTTTGCAGTGTAAAAGCTGCTTAATATTAAACCTTTCATTAGTGTTCACCTCTCATAATTAATTTTGTAGCATCATCAATGCTGTATAGAGGACGTGCACCAGCTACTGCATCTCGTTGATTAACCAGTGTGATTCTCATATCTTTACGAGATCTTGAAGCAACAATGATATCGTTAGGTACATTAAATTCGGCTTCAGGTTGTTCTAAAATACCGTAATGGTCTAACAAATATTGTTTGTTTTCTTCGAGGATGATTTGTCCATCTTTCATAAAAATGAGCTTAGTTGCTAATTGTTCAATATCTTCAGAAATATGTGATGAAATTAAAATACCGTTTCCTTCAGCAACATAATCTTCTAGTATCTCTGCGACTTCCTCACGTCCAGAGGCATCCATGCCAGCAGTTGCTTCATCTAGAATGAGAATCTTACTATCGTGACCTAACGCAATAGATAGCGCAGCTTTCATACGCATACCTCGAGAAAATGACTTGATTTCATTTTTGGTAGGTAACTCAAATCCTTTGATAAGTGAAAAGAATTTATCAGAATTCCATGTACTATAAATATTAGAGAAAATCTTATTGATATCATTCATTGTAAGCTTATTAGGAACACGTAAATCGTCAAACACAACACCAATATGTTCCTTAAATGTATTGTCTTTTTCAGTAATGGCATCTCCGAAATATACAATTTCTCCAGAATCCTTAAAACGATTGCCGACTAAGGTGTTAAATAATGTGGATTTTCCAGAACCATTTTTACCAATGACACCGATGACTTCATTTGAATTAAGTGTGAGTGAGATATTAGCTAGATGAAATTCTGATTTTTTATATGATTTATTGAGATTTTGTACTTTTAATAACTGTTCCATAATTGCCCCACTTTCAAAATTTAATTTATTTATAGAATTTGCGTACTTTCAATGTATATCCGAATGCATTGTATATGAAAAGAATGATTAATATGAATAGGCCGGCAGATTGATTGATGCCAGTACTAAGTGAGAATAAACCAAGTATAATGCCGCCAGTTATAACGATAACTAAATTATAATGATATATTTTGAACATAGATACGAGCGTGATATGTCGTTCACCTTCATCCATTATGGCTAGGATCTTTTCGGTATATTGTTCTTCACCTTGTTTTGGATATCTTGAATCAAACTTGCGTACAAAAAAGCCAATTATAATTGATGGAACCATGGTAATTAAATATGGAATAATTGAAAATAAAATTGCATCGTCAGAACTATGTGTGAGAATAATGATTAACATAGTCACTAAACTTACTGAAATTTGAATATAATATATAAAATTCGAGTTAATAAATTTTATATTGGCCTTTTTTTCATAATGATCAGCTTGTTGTTCATCGATTACTTGTTCTGTTTGTTGTTTGTAAGTAATTGCCTGTTGCTGTACTTTATAGAGTACTAAAGTAAGTACTATATTAATGATTGAAGCCATAACACACAGTATGATTAAACCATTAAATGAGAGAATAATATGTGATAATATATCAGTGTATCGAGAAACACTATCAAAAGCGCCAATCAGTGCACCAATAATGCCACCAATAATTCCACCTAATACTATAAGCAGTAAATAACGTCCTACTTTCATAAATCAGTCTCCTCTACAATAAAGATATGTTCTACAGGTTCATTAAATATACGTGCGATTTTAACTGCAGTTAATATGGAAGGCATGAAATCATTACGCTCTATTAAAGAAATGGTTTGTCGAGAGACACCAGCTTTCTTAGCTAGTTGCGTTTGATTGTAGCCATCACGAGCACGTAATTCTTTAACGCGATTTCGCAAATGGTATCAACTCCTTGCATACAATATATAACATATATGTCATTTTGACAACTATATTAGTCAAAATGATAAGTATAATTGTCTTTTTTAGTTCTAATTTTTAAAAATAGTAAGCATAGAATAGGCGTTTATGGCATAAATTATAGAAAAACACATAAAATAAAAGTTTATTATCAAAAGTAGTAATGCGTTTATTAAGCAAAGCAATGGCCAAACTTTTATAATATGAAGTGTAATAGTCATTTTAGGAGGTTATTAAATGCGTAAAAAATTTAAAAATGTATCGATTTATAAACATGATGCGGCTTCCGAGATCTTAACAGAAGATGGATACTTTGTAGAATTTGGTAACAATCTTGGCGAAGCGGATGAAGTTGTAGATTTAGAAGGTGGGTTAGTCTTACCCCCTTATGTCGACGCGCACTTGCATTTAGATTATTATTTTACAGGTCAAGATCCTAAGATAAAAAATGAATCTGGAACACTATTTGAAGCTATTGATTTATGGAATGATTATAAAAAAGGAACGACTAAAGCAGAAATGAAATCACGTATGCGTCAAGCTGTGAATGATGTCGCAGGTTATGGTACGCAGTATATCCGTGCACAAACAGATTGCACAGACCCTAATTTAACAGGGATTAAGGCAGCGATTGAAGTAAGAGATGAATTAAAAGATAATATTATGATTCAAGTAGTAGCTTTTCCTCAAAATGGTATGTATTCATTTAAAGAAAAAGGTAAAACCGGACGAGACTTGGTAGAAGAAGCGCTACAATTAGGAGCAGATTGTGTTGGAGGTATTCCACACAACGAGTGGTCGCCAGAAGAAGGTGCTGAATCAATAAGAGAGATTGTCCGTCTCGCAATTAAATACAACAAGTTGATTGATGTACATTGTGACGAAACAGATGATTCACAAGCAAGGTTTTTAGAAAAATTGAATGCTGAGGCAATGAAACAAGGTTATGGTCAATTAACAACTGCCTCACATACATGCTCATTCGGTTCGGCTGACGATGCTTATGCATTCCGCATGATGGGATTATTCCAACAATCTGGTTTGAATTTTGTGGCATGTCCGACTGAAAATTTATATTTACAAGGACGCCAAGACACTTATCCTAAACGCCGTGGTTTAACACGTGTAAAAGAATTTGTAGATAATAATATTAATATTGCCTTTGGTCAAGATTCTATTGTAGATTTGTGGTATCCGGCAGGTTCAGGGAACTTAATGAATATTTTAGACAACGGCCTTCATGCGACACAATTAATGCGTGAGGAGGACTTCCCACGTAATTTTGATTTGATCACGTACAATGGTGCCAAATTGATGCAAATTGAAGATGAATATGGTTTAGAAAAAGGGAAACCAGCAAATTTTATTGTGTTAGACGCACCGGATATATTTGAAGCTCAACGTCGTAGGGTAGATTGTCTTGCTTCTATTAGAAATAGTGAGTTTTTATTTAGAAAAGAAAGACCCAATTATGTAACGAAATTAGATATTGATCGAAAAACAAAATAAAGATTTTAAACATAAGGACTATTCAATTTCAAATGATTGAATAGTCTTTTTAAATTAAGATTTCATGACAAATTAGTTTATTATTTTACCGCTATTTGAATCTTTAGTAAAAGATTATTTGAATGATTGCTTTAACCAAAATATTGTGTATCATTAAAATTACAGATGAATTTTTAAGGGGAAATTAAATGAAATTGATTAAACAAGTCCGCACCTTTTCAAATAAAAAAGCGGCATTGGGAATTGTAACAACTGTCATTGGGATAAGCTCTATTATATTAGCGAGTGGACAGGCACATGCTAGTACTGTATCAACGCAAACGCATACTGTAACTAAGACACCAAAAACGAGTACATCAACTAATAAAACTACATTAAAAAATGTGAATACTACAACGGTTAAAGCTAAGTCAATTAAGCCAACGACTACAACAAAATCAACAGCCAAAGCTAAGGCGGTAACAACCAAAGCACCTACAACTTCTAAAGTTGTGCCTGCTAAATCGACAACAACAGTGAAGAAACCGAGCGCAACGCCAAAGAAACCATCAACATCAGTGAAGAAACCAAGTACAACGCCTACGAAACCAACAACATCAGTGAAGAAGCCGAGCACAACTCCTACGAATCCAACAACATCAGTGAAGAAGCCGATCACGACACCTACGAAACCAACAACGTCAGTGAAGAAACCGAGCACAACACCTACGAAACCAACAACGTCAGTGAAGAAACCAAGCACAACGCCTACGAAACCAACAACGTCAGTGAAGAAGCCGAGCACGACAACGAAGAATCCAACAACATCAGTGAAGAAGCCGAGTACAACACCGGCAAAACCAACAACGTCAGTGAAAGAACCGAGCACAACACCTACGAAACCAACAACATCAGTGAAAGAACCAAGTACAGAAACGAAGAAACCGACGGCACCAATAGAACCTACGAAACCAAGTGAAGTGCAAACAGCAACAGAACCGTCAAAATCGGATAATACGCATACTCAACAACCGGCCGCAGTACCAGCAATCACGAATCTTGCTCTAGATATGCCAGTTGAAACAAGTAAACCAGACTATTATAAATCAATGACTGATTTATATAATGATACTAAAGAAGGTATAGATTGGAAAAAAGATACGCGTGATTCAGGAAGTCGAGTGCTGATTGTAGCACCACATGGCGGAAATATTGAACAGGGTACTACAGAGTTAACAAAATTAGTTGCTGATGATGGGAATTATGATTATTTTTCTTTTGAAGCTATCCGACCGTCTAATAATACACAATTGCACGTCACATCTACACATTATGACGATGCGACATTACATGAAATGATAGAAGATCGTACTGCTACGATTTCAATACATGGAGCTCAGGGAGACGAACCAAGCGTATATTTAGGTGGGGCTAAGTCTCCATTAAGAGATGCGATTCAAAGCCAATTAGAAAATAAAGGGTTTGTCGTAAAAGTACCACCAGAATATCTCGGAGGTGCAAATAGTAATAATTTTATAAATAAAGTAGATGGAAGTACGGGTGTTCAATTAGAGTTAACGACGGCTTTAAGAAAAGCTTTCTTTAAAGATGGAAACTCAAGCACAGCTGCCCGTAAAAATATAGATAATTGGACAACAACGATGTATGATTTTGCAACGGCGTTAAATGATGCAATTAAGAATGTTTATCCTGTATAGTTTTATTTTTTAAAAAGTATCAGTCTCATTGAGATTGGTACTTTTTTTGTTAAGACAATTAATGCATTTACTTTTGTTGTACACGTTGAATTCATTGTTCTATAATGGTCAATTGAATAAATAATAATAAATCAAAGTTATTCTAGGAGGCATTCTATTGAAACAGGCTACAGATTTGGCACAACTTTTAAAATCATTAGATGGTCAGAAATATGGGGCATACAAACGGCTTAAGGGTGAGTATCAATTTGAACAATTTCGTCTAGCAGTAGATCATGCACAAGTGGATCCGTATGCACCACCTTCTAAAATGAGAGTCATAATGAAACGTGAAACTGCAAATATTCCAAACAACTTCTTAGATTCACAAGAAAAAATTGTTGCAACTTCTGATTTTCTAACGCGAGCATTTAAAGAAAAGATTGAAACTTTCAAACAGAGTAATAAATATTCTAAAAGTGTGAGAAATATTTCCATTGATCATTGTGGTCAAGAAATGCTAGAACGTACTGCCGTTGTAATCAATAAGCAAGATATAGAAGTTCGAGTAGAAATTGGATTACCGGCTGCTGGTAGGAAAATTTTAGGAAATATTGCTTCTAATATATTAATAGAAATGTTACCTAAAATAGTGGAAGAGGCACTATTGTATAAAAATATAGATCAAATTGAACTTGAGCAGCAAGTTACTTTAATGTTAGATCAAGTTTATATTCGTGAAGCGCTTGAACATAAACAGCTTGTATCATTTGTTGCAAATGGTTCGATATTACCTCGTAAAAGTGGCGTTTCAGATAAACAATTATCAGGGGCTGTAAGCTTTCAAAGTCCGAAAAGTGTAGAGGTCACATTGTCACTTCCGAGTGGTAAAAATATTTCTGGCATGGGTGTGCCTAAAGGTATTACATTAATTGTCGGCGGTGGTTTTCACGGGAAATCAACCATACTTGAGGCATTAGAACGTGGCGTATATAACCATATTGCTGGTGATGGTAGAGAATATGTTATCACTTGTCATGATGCTATGAAAATACGTGCGGAAGATGGTCGTAATATTGAGAAGGTAGATATTAGTCCATTTATTAATAATTTACCAGGAAATAAAAATACACATCAATTTTCAACTGAAAATGCGAGTGGTAGTACGTCACAAGCGACTAATGTTATGGAAGCATTAGAAGCTAATACGTCATTATTACTCATCGATGAAGATACGTCTGCGACAAATTTCATGATTCGTGACAGTCGTATGCAGCAGTTGATTGCACCTGAAAAGGAACCAATTACGCCGTTTGCGAGTAAAGTGGGTGCACTTTATAAAGATTATGATGTTTCTACAATATTAATCGTTGGTGGTTCTGGAAATTACTTTGATGCGGCAGATCATGTGTTGATGATGGATGAATATGTGCTCAAGGATGTTACAGAAAATGCTAAATCTATTGTACGTGCAGATGCTAGTCAGAGTAATATGAAGACAAATCAGACATTCGGTGCATTGCCAGCTAGAGTACCTTTGAAATCTAGTTTTGCTAAAAAAGGGAAGGATGCACGTTTTAAAGTAAAAGGTCAATTTTCGATTTTATATGGAAAAGAACTTATTGATATTTCAGGTTTAGAACAACTTGTTGATCGTAGCCAGACACAATGTTTGGCGGAAATGTTGGACTACTATCAACAGAATTTACTGAATGAGCACGATACATTATTTGAAGCTACAAACAAACTGTATGACGTTGTTGAAAAACAAGGATTAGACGTAATTTCATCGTTTAAAGGTCATCCAGGAAATCTCGCGTTACCAAGAAAACAGGAGTTTTGTGCAACGCTGAGTCGTTACCGTGGACTAAAAGTGAAAAATAAAAATTAACTTAGAAACAAAAAAGACATCAATTTTCGAGGCTCATCGAAAATTGATGTCTTTTTAATACTGCGGGATGTCTTGTTTCTCGAAAATTGTCCAAGTTTATTTCAGTACTTTGAAATCTGTAACGGTCGGCACATTGACATCTGGGTGTTGTGTTAAGTAATCAATAATGAGTTGTGCACCTTCTGTTTGAATATCTTTGACGATTTTGTCGGAACTGAACATTGTATAACCACCACCACCAACAGCACGATAGTTATTAAGTACGATAGTATAAGTTGCTGACATGTCCATAGGTTCACCCTTAAACAGGATATTCTTAACACGATCACCAACGGGCGCATTAACATGAATTTCATAATAAATACCACCATACATATCATAATTGAAATGCTGTGGTTTAGGTTTAATTGAAGTCGGACTGACTACAACTTCACCATTTTCAATATCGAAATAAGCTGCGGATTTTTCTAAAGATGCTTTTATCTCATGACCGGACATAGCTAATACGTTAAATGTATTAGGGAATGGATAGTTATTAATCACATCTCGCATTGTCACAGTTCTATCGAAACCAGTGGCTGTGTCAAATAATGCTGTGCTTGAAATATCTGCCCCCGATGCTTCTAATAAAATATAATTCAATAAATTGATAAACGGGTGAGGCTGCTTGCGTGCTTCAAAATGGTCATCGATACGCATTGGTTGGTTTAATGTAGCAATATTCGTATCTAACCAAGTTTCGACGTCACTTTCTAATGATTTTTGTGAATCAGTTAAAATTAAAGGACGCTCGCCAGTTACTGGCAGTAATTCACTTTTTACATGACGAATATGCTTATTCGTAGCGTTTTGAACACTAATTTCATCCACATTAGTCGCTAACGTTTCCTCGATATTCAGAGTAATCTTCCCAACATGTTGACCTTTAGTACCGGGTTGAATGACAGGAACACCGTTTATCACTTCAGCAATCGTTTGATGTTGATGGCCAGTAATGAGTACATCGATGCCTTCAAATTCAGTAAGAAGATCATAGCCTTCATTTTCCCCTGTAAGTAATTCGGTTGTTGCTCCTGTATGGATATCTTTCTCAAAGCCACCATGATAACAAACAACGACAATATCGGCTTGCTGTCTGACTTTAGGCAGAACACGTTGTAACCCTTGTTTCGCACTTTCAAAGGTAAGATCTTTAATGTGTTGCGGTTGTTCCCAATTTGGTATAAATTGTGTGGTTAAACCAATAACTCCAATTTGTACGCCGGCTTTTTTGATATAAGTGACACCTTCACCCGTAAATGGTTGGTCATTTTTTAAAATATTTTCACAAAGTACAGGATAATTCAATTGCTGTAGCGTGTCTTTTAGGTAGCGCATACCGAAATTAAACTCGTGATTACCGATAATACCTACATCAAACCCCATATTGTTATAAATGTTGGTAAGTGGTTGACTACTATTTAAATGTGAAGATAAATATGAACAGAATGGAGATCCTTGTAAGAAATCCCCATTATCTATTAATAAAGTGTGGTCATGCTGTAAACGGTCTTGATCAATAGTTTGCTTGGCTTGCAATAGTCCCATAGGTAATGACTGGTGTGCTTGTTGGTAATCTGTTGGAAAAATATAGCCATGTACATCGCTGACGACATAGAATACGAGCTCAGTCATATGGGTCCTCCTTAGTCAATTGTAATTGTTTGTGTATTGAGTGCTTTTTTACCTTGTTTTAATCTAATATTGGCTTGGCCGTGTTGATCTTTAATAATTTTAGCAGAAAGTGTTAAAGTCGCGTTACCAGATCCATCTGTCTTCACTGTTTGACTATCACTATAGCCTGCTTGAGTAAAGTTTTTACCATCTGCAGAAAATTGACCGATTTGTGTACCGTTTTCAGTATAAATACCTAATTTTAAATCTTTCAGTGTGCTATTAGGCTGATTTGATTTAATGTTTACATTTACTTTGAAAGTTTCACCAGATTTCACATGTTCAGGAAGTTCGAAAGTAGCGTTTTGAATGGTGCTTGAGCTATCCCCTTGGTCAGTTGGAGGGTTTGTATCGCCACCTGTATTTCCGTCACCGCTACCGCCTGTGTTACCTTGTTTGTCCGAACCATAGCTACCTGCAGCAAATGTTGAACGGTCATACCATTTATAATTTGGGCTTGGTTGGCTCCATGGCTCTGCTTGTGTTTCTGTTGAATTTGCAGGTGCTTCGAAATCTTTTAATGGTGTCTTATTATCTAATGTAACGCCCATGTCTTTGATAGATTGACTGTCATCGGATTTATTTAACCATTTTGTTAAATTTTGTAAAAATTGCCCGTTATTTTCTTCTTTAAAACCATCATATGTTTTCTTCGATTGTCCAGTATCTTCACGTTTGTATTTAGGAGAACTATCTTCTACTAATGAAGAATCACCGATAAATGCAGCTTTCCCTTTACCGACTTTAGAAACAGCAGCATAAGGACCTTCGTCTTTTCCGCCGCCAGCATAGACACCTTGGTCAACAGCGTGTGACCATTTTTTAGACTGATCTAGGTTATCTGGTGCATAGGCAATCCCTTTAGCAAGTTCTGGATTGGTAATCGCAAGTGTTGATCCTGCGTGAATAGATAATGATGACACATTATCAGTGATGCCGAGACCGTCTTTTCCTTTAACAAGATTCGTTGTATTCATATCTCCTAAGGCATTATATCTGAAACGGATACCGAAATTGTCCGATAACCAATCTGAGCTTTGCACACCCTGCATCGCTTTAGAGGATTTTTCATCTTTAGACATATCTTTTGTAATATCTGCAAAAGCACCACGACGATAACCATTCATTGCTTCTGATGAATCTATACGATTTAAATTTCTGTCTGCATTGTAATGGTCTGCGATAAATACAATATTACCACCTTGTTTAACGTAATCTACCATTGCTTGTTGCTCGGTTTGTTTGAAAGGAATGTTCGCTTCAGGAATAACGAGCATTTTTTTACCACTTAATGCTTCGGGAGTAATATTAGACTCACCACGTAATTCTTTCACTTGATAGCCTTGTTGCGCAATACTGTTGGCATAGTCTGAGAAGCCACCATCAATGACCCAGTCCGCTGCGCCAGCTGTTTGGCCATGTGTATTGTCAAATAGTACTTCACCGTTTTGATTTTGTCCGATGGTTGGTGCAGATTCCTCTGCAGCTTGCATTGTACTGACACTTGTTAAAGTAATGGCTGAAGTAATTAAAAGGCTAGATAATAGTCGATATGATTTTTTCATTAAAGTAACTCCTCTAAATTTGATTTTTATTTATGTATCAATCATTTGGAAAATAAAGATGGAAACAGTTTCTTTTCCATTATAATTTAAAATTAAATATTGCATAGGTTAACAGTGAATATTTACACAAACTTAAGAGTGACTTAAAAAATGAATAAAGTTTAACAAAACGCTTACTATTTTTACTTTAATTAAATAATTTATATAAGAATTATATGATAGCATTAATTTTGTAAGTAACATGTGAAATTTATACATATATTGGAAGGGGCTATTATTTTTATGAAAAGATTTAAGTCAATTAAATCAATAATGGTGTTAGTTGTTGCAGTGACGTTATTGTTAGCAGCATGTGGGGGCAAAGGAAGTTCGTTAGATAGTGGTAAAGATGGCGATAGTAAGAAGAAAGATTATAAACCAGAAGAGTTAAAAGTACAATTTGTACCTTCTCAAAATGCAGATAAGTTAGAAGCAAAAGCGAAACCTTTAGAGAAATTATTATCAAAAGAATTAGATATTCCAGTTAAAGTATCAGTATCTACAAACTACAATACAATTGTAGAAGCAATGAAATCTAAAAAAGTAGATGTTGGTTTCTTACCACCAACTGCATATACATTAGCGCATGACCAAAAAGCAGCAGACGTGTTATTACAAGCACAACGTTTTGGTGTAAATAAAGACGGTTCTAACAGTGATAAATTAGTAGACAATTATAAATCAGAAATTCTTGTGAAAAAAGATTCAGGTATCAAGAGTATTAAAGATTTAAAAGATAAAAAAATTGCATTACAAGATGTAACATCTACTGCAGGTTACACGTATCCAGTTGTTGATATGGATAAAGAAGGCATTAACCCTAATAAAGATATGAAAGTTGTTAATGTTAAAGGACATGACCAAGCAATTATTTCATTAATGAATGGTGACGTTGATGCAGCAGCAGTATTCCAAGATGCGCGTAATATTGTTAAAAAAGATGAACCTAAAGTTTTTGATGAAACTAAAATTTTAAAACTTACTGAAAAAATTCCGAATGACACAATCTCTGTAAGATCTGACATGGATAACAAGTGGAGAGATAAACTGAAAAAAGCATTTAAAGACATTTCAAAAACTAAAAAAGGTCACAAGATCATCAGTGAAGTTTACTCACATGAAGGATATACAGATAGTAAAGATTCTAACTTTGATCAAGTAAGAGAATACGATAAAAAAGTTAAAGACCTAAAATAATCACATAATATGTGATATTGAACAAGATTCGTAAGTATATTTAAAAAATTAAAAGCTACGCTCAACTTGAGCTAGCTTTTCTTTGTATGAGAAGGGTGTTAGAAAATGAGCCAAATTGAATTCAAAAATGTGAAGAAAGTTTATGATAACGGGCATGTTGGTTTAGATGATATTAATTTAAATATTGAGAAGGGTGATTTTGCAGTAATTGTAGGTTTATCCGGTGCTGGGAAATCAACGTTATTGCGTTCTGTGAATAGATTGCATGATATCACATCTGGAGATATTACTATTGAAGGTGAATCGATTACAAAAGCGAGTGGTAAAAAGTTATTGGAAATGAGACGTAATATAGGCATGATTTTCCAACATTTTAACCTAGTGAAGCGGTCTTCCGTCATGCGTAATGTCTTAAGTGGGCGTGTTGGTTATCATCCAACTTGGAAAATGGTCCTGGGATTATTTCCAAAAGAAGACAAAATTAAAGCATTAGAAGCATTAGAACGTGTGAATATTTTAGAAAAACATAATGCACGTTCAGATGAACTATCTGGTGGACAACAACAACGTATTTCAATCGCACGTGCGTTGTGCCAAGAATCATCTATTATATTAGCCGATGAACCAGTAGCTTCCTTAGATCCACTTACAACCAAACAAGTTATGGATGATTTAAAGAGAATTAATAAAGAATTAGGGATTACGATTATTATCAATCTCCATTTCGTGGATTTAGCACGTGAATATGGGACAAGAATTATTGGATTACGCGCCGGTAAACTTGTATTTGATGGTCCAGTTGAAGAAGCGACAGATGAAGCATTTAGTGAAATTTATGGACGTTCTATCAGTGCGGATGAGAAGTTAGGGGTGGATTAAATGGCAGCACCAGAAAAATCATTTGATCAATATTTAACACGAAAGTTATCCCAAAAGACACTCTTTTCAATGTTATTAATTCTATTTTTGGTTATTTGGAGCTTTATTTACACAGGTTTCAGTATCACTGATTTGTTTATAGGTATTCCACAAATCGGGGAATTGTTTACAGCTATGTTTCCACCAGATTGGTCATACCTAAGTGATATATTACAACCTATGATTGATACAATTCGCATGGCGATTGTAGGTACGTTTATCGGGTCGATTATCGCAGTTCCTGTAGCGTTACTGTGTGCACATAATATTGCACAGTCTAAATGGATATCTGTACCTATGCGATTAATTTTAAATATTGTACGTACTATTCCTGAATTATTGATTGCGGCCGTATTCGTTGCGGTATTTGGCATTGGTCAAATTCCTGGTGTTTTAGCAGTAATGATTCTCACGATTAGTATTGTTGGTAAGTTACTCTATGAATCTTTAGAAAGTATTGAACGTGGCCCATTGGAAGCGATGACTGCTGTTGGAGCAAATCGAATTAAGTGGATTATCTTTGGCGTTGTGCCACAAGCATTAGCCTCGTTCTTTTCTTACGTACTATTCGCATTTGAAATCAATATAAGGGCAGCTGCCGTATTAGGATTAGTTGGTGCAGGTGGTATTGGTTTGTATTACGACCAAACACTAGGGCTGTTTCAATATGACCGTACTGCTATGATTATTATCTTCACATTAGTCATTGTGGTAGTGATTGATTTAATCAGCTCGAAAGTGAGGGAGAAATTAACATGACAGATATGACAAAATATGATGCATTGAAAAGCAATAAGCAGAATAAGCAAGTGATTAAGCGTGCCGTTATCTCTGTAGTTGTGTTAGTGATACTCATTTGGGCATTTGCTGGCATGCCAGCACTAGAGATTAAATCGAAATCTATGGAGATATTAGGTTCTATTTTTAGTGGGTTGATTCATCCGGATTTTGGATTTGTGTACATTAAGGGTGGAGAAGATTTACTTCGTGGTTTATTAGAAACCTTTGCCATCGCAGTGATTGGTACGTTCATCGCTGCAATTGTGTGTATTCCTTTTGCATTTTTAGGTGCCAAAAACATTGTGAAATTTAAGCCAGTTTCTGGAACAAGTAAGTTTTTGCTCAGTGTCATTCGTGTGTTTCCTGAAATTGTAATGGCATTAATTTTTATCAAAGCTGTGGGTCCAGGGTCGTTCTCAGGTGTGTTAGCCCTAGGTATTCATTCTGTTGGTATGTTGGGTAAATTGTTCGCTGAAGACATTGAAAATTTGGATTTAACCGCGACAGAATCATTAAAAGCGAGTGGTGCAAACAAAATTACAACATTAGTATTCGCAGTTATTCCACAAATATTACCATCATTCTTATCATTGGTATTATATCGATTTGAATTAAATTTACGTTCGGCATCTATATTAGGGCTGATTGGTGCAGGTGGTATTGGTACGCCATTGATTTTTGCACTTCAAACAAGATCTTGGGATAGAGTAGGCATCATATTAATCGGTTTAGTAATTATGGTGGCAGTTATTGATTTTATTTCTGGGAAAATTAGAAAGAAAATAGTTTAAGATGGCAGTAGTATTTAAATAAAAAGTAAGTTATAGAAGCATTAATATGTGACATACAACATAGTGTGAGGCTGGAACAATGTTATTAGTTCCAGCCTCATTTAAAATTTTAGATTTAAATTAAGAAAAAGCGTATTACTGAACGTTTAAAATCATGCCACTTACTTTCTGAAAGGTAGTAAGTTTGATTGACTTCAACGATGACACCTACCTTTAAAAGATTGGTGAATGTGCGATGGTTTGTAATTTGAAGTGTTTGGTAACTTAGTGCAGAATCTTCAGTTAATGCTTGATGTTGATAAAAATTGCGTATAACTTTGTTCTGTTTTAACAAAATTATTTCGGCGCCGAATACGATTTTAATCACCTCTTTAATCTAAAAATGAAAGTAAATAGTTATATATATTTTACAGTACTTTGGTTTTGGTGAATATAACTACAATAAGTTTTAATCTTGTTGGACGAGTGATAAAGATAAATAATTCATTTGAAAAGATGGGAAAAGATTATGGAAAAGGGATGTATCAAATATGGTTACACAGAAATTGAAGAAGGTACATTATCTGCTAATGGATCAGGATTGTCTAAAATGTTTGATGTGCAGCATAATAATTTTACAACAATTACTTACAAAAGCTGTGGTTATACTGAATTATATAAAGCACGAAAAAACACCACAAGTGATGTTGTAGATTTCTTTTTGGGTGGTTAGCTGTGTAAGGTTAATAGAAAGTATAGACGATTTAAATTGGGAGGGTTAATTCCCAACTTTTTTAGTTAAAATATTTACGTCTATTTAATTAAACGTTAACAGTACTTTGCTAAATTTAGTGTAGCGTAGATAGATTACAAGCATTTTGAAGTCAGGTCAGTCATCGGGTTGTCTGAGGGCACTATGCGCGAATGAAGAAGTCATAAATATTGATAAAATATGGTTGATGGAACAATTCCAGAAATTATATATGTATTCTTTTAAATATTGTACAAACAAAATTATATACACAAAACAATGCTTGCAATATTAATTGTGTGACGTACACTTGATATAGAAATATTAAAAATAAAGGATGAAAAAGCCTAGGGGGCAATGCAAATGAAGGGGAAATGGGTTGTATCAACCATACTCGCGAGTATGTTAGTTATAACTGCTTGTTCTAATAACGACGGAAGAAAAAGCAATAAAGAAGAAAGTCACAATAAACAGGCAGAGCAAGCAACAAAAAACAATAAATCTATTAAGTATCCTAAAGATGGCGTGAAGGGTATCTATGTAAGTGCAAATTCGACAAAAGGTGACAAATTTAATGAGCTCACACAATTCATTGATGATACTGATTTGAATGCAATGGTTATTGATGTAAAAGATGACAGCGGAAATATCACTGTTAATTTTAATACTGGAAATAAAGAAATTGATAAAAACACTTTAGATTTAGTAGATGCGAAACCTTTGCTTAAGAAAATGAAAGAGAAAAATATCTATCCAATTGCTAGAATTGTTACTTTTAAAGATAAAAATTTAGCAGAAAATCACCCAGAATGGTCTTTTAAAGAATCAGATGGTTCTGTATGGGAAAGCGATGGCGGCGATAAATTTGTGAATCCATTTAATAAAAAAGTATGGAAATATAATATTGATGTTTCTAAAGAAGCAGCAAAAGCAGGCTTTAAAGATATACAATATGATTATGTAAGATTTCCTGAAGCTTTTGAAAATGTAGAAAGCAGTTTGTCGTATGATAAGGGCGATTATAAAAATAGTAAATTAAGTGATGTTGATCAACGTGTAGATACAATTACTCAATTTTTGAAAACAGCACGTAAAGAATTAAAACCGTATGGGGTAGAAATTTCAGCTGATGTATTTGGTTATTCAGCAATGGTGGAAGAAGCACCAGGTATTGGACAAAGTTTCCCTAAAATTGCGCAAAATACAGATGCAATTTCTTCAATGATTTATCCATCGCACTGGAGCCCTGGTGACTTTGGATATGATGCACCTGACAAAGAGCCGTATGGTGCTGTGGACAAATATTTAGATAAAGAAACTGAAGTATTGAATAAACTAGGTAAGCAAAAACCTAAATCACGTCCGTGGTTACAAGATTTCACAGCACAATACCTTGATGAAGGTAATTATATGACGTATGATAGTCAAGCAGTTGAAGCGCAAATTAAAGCATTAAAAGACCATGGTATCAATGAATTCTTACTGTGGAATGCTGGCAATGATTATACAACAAATGTAGATTACTCACCAAAAGCAGATGAAAAGAAACTAGCTGAGAACAAAAAAGAAGCAGCATCTAAATAAAATTATTTTAACAATCAAAGAGTCTGAGGCATGGATTTATATGTCAAAGGCTCTTTGTTTATATGGTAGTTAGTGATGTGATAAAAGGGAAAGATAGCAACATTGTTGAATCAGTAAAAAAGTTGGTAGTTAATTTGGGGAATAAAGTTTTTAAACTATTCAAGTATATGTAAACCCAAAAATATAATAATAACTTTTCTAAGTAATAAAATTATTTTGTGAATAGAGTATAAAAATATACTACATCCACCCATTCATATTGTATAATATAAATTATGAAAATACTTATATATATAATAAAAAAAGAGGAGTACTCTGATTTATGATTAGATTATTAATTCCATGTTTTAATGAAGCATCCGTTATTGAACAAACATATGCTAAGTTAACAGAAATTATGCAACAAGATAGTAACATCAATAATTATAAATACGAATTATTATTTGTGGATGATGGTAGTAAAGATGGTACGTTATCTATGATTCAACAAATGGCAATGAAAGACACAGCAGTAAAGTATATTTCGTTTTCGCGAAATTTTGGGAAAGAATCTGCAATGTATGCAGGATTACAGGCGAGTATAGAAGCAGAAGCAACTGTTATTCTAGACGGAGACCTTCAACATCCGCCGACATTAATTCCACAAATGATTGCACATTATAGAAATGGTGAAGATCAGGTTGTGGCCAAAAGAGATAGAACAGGTGAAAACATCGCAAGAAAGGCAATTTCTAAATTGTATTATAAATTGATAAATAGAATTGTGGATGTTGATTTAGTTGATGGCGTAGGCGACTTTAGATTATTAAGTCAACGTGCAGTAAAAGAAATAGTGAGGCTTGGAGAATACAACCGCTTTTCTAAAGGTTTGTTTGCTTGGATTGGATACGAACCTAAAATTATCGAATATCAAAATGTTGCACGTGTTGAAGGTGAGTCTAAGTGGTCATTTAGCTCGTTATTGAATTATGGAATAGATGGACTGATTTCTTTTAATAATAAACCACTTCGAGCTATTTTATACCTTGGTTTGTTGGTATGCGGCATAAGTTTTATCTATATTTTATATAACTTTATATACACAGTGACTTATGGCGTAGCAACTCCAGGTTACTTTACGACCATCTTTGCAGTGCTGTTTTTAGGTGGGGTGCAATTGACTTCGCTAGGAGTTATTGGTGAATATATTGGCAGAATTTATTATGAAGTGAAGCACCGTCCACTGTATATTGTACGCCAAACCAATTTACAAGATCGTGAGGTTTCTTCATATGAGAATATTAAATATTAATAAAACGTATTTAATTATAGCTGGTTTATTTATATTTTATATATTGATGGCTTTCTTCACACCTTTAACTCATGATGATTGGGATTGGTATAGTCAATATGGTATTCAAATGTTGCAAGAGCGATTTGCTAATTTAAATGGGCGCTATTTAGGTAATATGTTAGAAATAGTCGCTGTACGTATTGACTTGTTTAGATGGTTGACCTATGCAGTAATGAGTATTTTGATATTATGGGTCATTAGTCGTTTTGCACAGCATTCTAATGACAAGGTTAATTACATGTTAGCATTCATATTAATGCTGACGATACCTAGTGAAATTTATAAGCAAACGTATGGTTGGTTTGCCGGATTTTACAATTATGTACCAGCAACTTTCTGTGCATTATTTATCATTTGGTACATTGTAAGTGTGCTTTTTAAAAATTCTAGGTTATCACTGATTTTAAATATTATTTTTTACGTTGTCTGTTTTATAGGACAATTTTTTATGGAAAATACTACGCTATTTAACACTATGATTCTATTTATTGCGATTATACTTCACGTAATTTTGCATAAAAAAATGAATCCGAAGTTTGTAGTTGGCATACTCATTTCATTATCAGGTACCATTATTATGTTTTTAAATCCAAATTATCGAAAGATATTTTTTGAAGGTAGCGATTATCAAAACGTTTCAAGTGACACAGGTTTAATAGATAAAGTTTATCGAACACTAACTACAACGATGCCAGATTGGTTATTTTTCAATCAAATTGTAATCATTATGTTGATAATTGGAATATTACTATATATGATTTATCGCAATGCCAATGTACAAGGTGTTAAAAAATATTTTATAGTGAGTGGATTGATACTGTTACCAGTTTATTATTTCTTAATATACCGCCAGTTTGAATTACAAAATGCACACATGATTACAATTACAAATGCTTTAAATACATTGGTTTGTTTCGTATTTTTATGTGCTTTAATTGCTGCAATTCATGCTGTGATTTTTGATAAAGAGGTAAGGTATACATTATTCTTTTTAATTGGGGCAATTCTATGTGTGAGTGCACCATTAATCATTGTTTCACCAATTGGACCGCGCAATTTTTATACAATTTATGTGATTTATGTCGTTATATCAGTTATTTTAATTTCAAGATTAGAGTTATTTAATCGTTCAAATATAAAATGGTTAATTGGGGCAACGATTCTATTGGCAATGATGTATTTAGGCGCATTCTACTTTATCCATCATGTGAATGAGTCAAGAATTGCACAAGTAAAAGCGGAAATAAAAGCTCATCCAAAATCCAAAGTATATACCATGGAAAAATTACCGTTTGAAAATTATCTTCATCATGCAACGCCAACAAGTTCAAAATACCAAATGTTATTTAATCAATATGAGGTTATACCAAAAAATGTAAAAATAAAATATGTACCTTTTGGAACACAAGCTGAATAACACTAATCATTTTATATTAAAACTGACACATCCTAGTTCACTATTTAATTTAAGAGAGATATACTTATTTGATATAATAGTTCACATAAAATATGAGTTGAGAAGGTATTGTAATGAATAAAGAAGATTATAACAATGATGAATTAGAAAAAATTAACAAAGAGATAGAAAATGAACTAAATAATGCAGATTCTAATAAATTATTTGAAAAAGAAAAGAAACAGTATTTGACAATTAAATTTGTTTGTATGCTTATTTTAGTGCTATTAATGTTAGGTAGCTTAGTTAAATTATTCATGTGATACGAACGATGTAATGTTAAAATTAAAATATAGCATCTTATGTTTATAAAGTTATTCCTCAATATTTACTTGAAGGAGTGACTTTTTCTGTATTAAAAACTTTTAACAACTAATTGATTATAAATTTTTAAGAGTTTTGATATACTCAAATACAATTGCTTACTATAGGTTTTGTTTCAAAGGTTATGCTTATAAAAGATAAAGTGTTTATTGTAACTGGTGGTGGCAGTGATACGGAAAGGTTGAAGCCAGAGTTGAAGTGCTTTCAATGACGAGAACGATAGCTATCGAATGAGTTAATTGGAAGAATTGCAGAAATAGTATATTTATTAATGTTTAAGATGCAGATTTTATTATTAGTGCATGCATGACAATGGACCGAGACCTGTAGGTTAATCAAAAATTCTATTTCAGGTAAAGATACATGAGAGTACGCTCGTAATAAAAAGCAGATTCATTTTGAAATGAATCTGCTTTTTATATTAATAAGAGTGTTTTCTGTGAAGACGGTCGTATGTCTAAAGGGGGTCTAAATTTCTGGTTTGGCATGTATCATTTTGAATAGTGCGGAAAGTTCACTTTCAAAAGAAGGCTTGAATTTTTCTAAAATACTATATCTTTGAATGAAACAGCACTTGAGGTACCAGCTTTCTAAAAACATTGATATAACTGTTATGAATTCTTCCTTATTTACAACGAAATCAATATTATTATAGTATTCAGCAATTTTAGCATCTAAAATTAGATGTATATTTTTAATCTGTTCTAAAAATTCATCTTTAAATTGATATGGTGCATAAGAAAGTTGTAAGTAAAGTCGAATGTATTTTTCATCAATATTGAAAATAAAATCAAAAAGGAATCTATGCAAAGTTTGGACGTTATAAATTGAATGATTATGTGATTGTTCAATGAAATTAATAAAATACTTGATGCATGTATTAACACAAGATCGATAAATTTCTTCCTTACTCGCATAATGATAGTATAAACTTGCTTTTTTAATGTCAACGCTACTCGCAATTTGGTTTAGTGTAGTTCCTTCATAGCCATTTTCTGAAAATAAGGAGATGGCATTTTCAATAATTTGTTCTTTTACTCCTAGTGTCAATTTAGGTTTGAGCCTCCATCTATATCAAATATTGTCAAAATCAAAATTAATTCAAAACATAAATTGTTTCCAGTATAACAGTAATCATTTACAAAATGAAAGCATTTGTATTAATGTAGTGTAATATGTGTTTCGGGAAAAATTAGTTTATATGGTTAATTCGTGCTAAATTTTCATATTAAATTTTGAATAGTAAAACATTTGGATTTTTTTTATTCGAGATTAAATGAATCGTAATGTATTGAAATGTACATTCTACATTGTTCTGATGCATGGAATTTCACTTGAGTTGATATTGATTATAATAAATATTTCATAATATTTGATGTTTATGTATTTAATTAACTTATTTAAAGTATTCCATAAAGCATGAAGAAATAAAAGCAAAATTTTTGTGAAGAAAATTAAGAGAGTGTGAAAATGTTTGGAGGACTAAAGACGAATAAAAAAGATAGTATGAACGAAATAGTTCATACTATCTTAGAAGTTATGATATATGAGTGATGTATATTTACTCACTTAAAAATATTTTTAGTTTATATGGTTGCTTTCCTATGAGAAATCGAAAAATATAAAATTCACGCAGGAATATGCCGACACCTACACATAAACCAATAATGAATAATAGTGAAATGGCTATAAAAACAACTGTTGATTTTTCAAAAATAGAGGTATAGCTATAAAGTGCATCCAAAATAAATGGATGAAGTAAATAAATGAAAAATGAAAAAGTACTTATTAAATTAATAGATCCATACATAAGTGTTTTAAAATGAAGGCAGATACCAAGTAATAATAAAAACATAAATGTATGATAAAAAACGAGTGTGTACGTGAAACTAGTTACATTCCAATAATCATGATGTGTAAGAATCACAAATGATGTATAAGCAATAATTGCGAGAGATAAAATAATAAATAAATAATTTGTCAAAAAGTTAGTTACTTGATTATAATTCGCACCAATGTACCCACCTAAGAAAAAGAAGAACACCCATCCAAGAATAAAAGTATTTTCGCTTAATGGATAAAAAATATGAAAATAATGAGCAAATGATTCAGAATGATTTAGCAAATATAAAAATGAGATTTGCACTATTAACGAGATAAATAACACCAATTTACTATTAAATAGTTTGTTAGAAATTTTATATATAATATAACTTAAGATAAAAAACTGCATAATAACAATAATGAAGTATCCGTACCAATACCCTAAAACTACGTTCTCCATAAATTGGTGAACAAAACTAGTATTCGTATTCAATGCTTCACTATAACAATAAAATGATCCAATAAGTAAATAGGGTATAAAAATATATTTAAATCGTGTCCATAAATAATTAAGTGTTACTGCTTTGTAATTTAATGTTGTCAATAATTGGGACAATATAATGAAACTAGGCGTACCAAAAATAAAAATATTTTGAACAAAGTAGACTAATTTTAATGCATTCAGGTCAGTATCATCAATATTGTTCATATATTGTGTAATAATATGAGTCAAAATAATGAGCATACAAATGATGGCTCTAAAGTAAATGAGTTCAGTTTTAGATTTATTCATCTTTAAATCCTTTCCAATTGCGTATTAATTCATCGAATGAGTCATCATTTATGAGTATTCTCGGAATTAAGTAATTATTAGCATTTGGTTTAACTGCTGCATCTTCTAAAATATAACCATGTTTAATGCCCGCTTTCTTGATAGGTGGGATATTCTGAGGTGTTATTTGGCCATAGGGATAGGCTATAGATTGATTGTTTTCATCAAAATGTTTCTTTAAATATTGATTGCTCTGTTTAATATCTTGAGTTAATTTTTTAGGTGAGGATTTGACCATCATAGATTTGTCCTTATCTAAACGATGTAGATTTGAAGTGTGTGATCTAAATTCCCACAAACCTGAGTCTTTCATAGTTTTTAACTGTTTGAGTGTAATCAAATTTAGATTATGATAGTTATTTGCACCGACTTTACTAGTAATTACGAAACCTGTTGCAGGTACATTATATTTTTTTAATATAGGAAAGGCATTTTGATAAATAGTAGAATCCATATCATCAAAATTAATCCAAACACTTCTTGCAGGGAATTTACCTTTGGCTTTATAATACAAAAATTCTTTTTCTGTTAAAAATCGGGCATTTTTTGCTTTAAGCCATTTAATTTGTTGCTCGAATTTCTTTTCACTAACACTATACATTTTTAATTCTTTACTATTTGAACCATAGTAGAGAATTTTATCTAAAATGCTATCACTTCGAACACGGTGATAATTTAAAGCAAGTGCGCTATTTTTTTCGAATTTAAGTTGCTTTGCTTTAGCATGTGATTCATTTTTAGACGAAAGTAGCGTAACAAATAATAACAAGGTAATTATGAAACAAATTTTTTTAATATTAGTTGGCATGATGAGCATCCTTGTTTTTATATTTATAAATCAATAAACTACTTGTAAATATAAATAATGAGATTATCGTAAAAATAAACATAATTTCAAATAAATGATGCATACTCGCAAGTTCAATATTGAGAATGGTACGTATGAGTAATACTGGGTAACTGTTGATTTGAAGTAGCGAGCCGCCAATTACTACAAACGAAATACTGCAATAAGACCAAAACATAAAACTGAAAATTAGTATGATACCTTCTCGAATAATATTAAGATGTGACTTTAGCGTTTGATATTGCCCCTGTCTGGACTGGACCATGTAGCAAAAACTCCTTTCTTTCTCTTTAATGCTTTTGGAAAAGCGATAATTGCAACCAATGCGTTGATAATCCAATAAATAGTGGGGTACCAACTTAAGAAAAATACTGTTAGAACATTAATTTTTTCATATCGACTGTCTATAAAAAGTGAAATAGTAAACTGTATGATATTAATAAAAGTTAAAATTAAGGCAGATAATATGACAATCGTGAATTGATATTCCATATAGTAGTAATCAAAAAAGTTCATGTTGATAACCGAAAGTATAAGAATAGACAGAATTAAATAGACCCATACTAATGAAAATATTTGTTCGAAAAGTAATAAATAGATTGCGGGATGTTTAGATTTTACAGCTTTTTTAAAATCTCGAATGAGTACTTCTTGTCCCCCCTGAGCCCAACGAATGCGTTGTTTCCAAAGACCACCTACAGTTTCAGGAACTAACATCCAACAAAGTGCACGCGGTTCATACTTGATTTTTAAATTTGAAAGATGAAATTTCCACGATATCGCAATGTCTTCAGTAATCATATCTATATCCCATTTATTAACTTCTGTTATTGCCGATTTTCTAAATAAAGTAAATACACCTGAAATTGTATTTATTTTGCCAGTAATAGATTGTGCTCTTTTAATACTGCCGACCATGCTCGCATATTCTACAGCTTGTATTTTGCCTAAAATTGAACCTTTATTTCTTATTCTAGGATTTCCAGTAACTGCTGCAAGGTCAGGGTCATTTAAGAAATTTTCAATCATGTAATACGGCGCATCATTGTCAACGACAGTATCAGCATCAATACCCATGATATACTCAAAACTAGCATGTTTAATCCCCTCATTAAGTGCATTTGCTTTGCCTTGATTGACACTTAAATTGACAAAAGTAAATTCTAATTTTTCTTTTAATGCTTCAATAACTTCTGCAGAACGATCCGAACTACCATCGTTGATTACAATGACTTCTTTGTTTGGAAATTCTAATTTCAAAACACTTTCTATGGTTTCTTTAATGGTTTCTTCTTCATTGAAGCAAGGAATTAAAAATGAGATGCCTTGGTCTCCAATGTCTTTGTTAGGTTGTTTTTTTAACCGTAATTCGATAAATAGTGCATAGAAAATAGTCCCAATAACCCAAAAAATGGACATGAACAGAGGGTACATTAGTAAAAGACTGAATATTTTCAATTTACCTACCTACCTTTCGTTAGTTAGTATACAAATCTTATTACTTTATTTTGAATTATGCAACAATTATTTAATTATTTTTAAATTACAAAAATATTACTGGCCTCTAAAACTATTGTAAAATTATTTTGTGTTTATGATTAAAGTAGTAGATAACATAGTAATTCATTCAACATATGATGTTTAATTTAATGAATTTTTTTGATGTTATTTTAAAAGTAAATATAGAAAAAATTGACATAAAATACGAAGTGCAAAATTATACTTAGAATTAGGAATTGAATATTGAGAAGTATATAATCAATTATGTAAAGATAGATAAACTTCATTAATCGGAGAATGATACTTTAATAAGGGTGGGAAATGCTATGAATAGAATTAATTTAATTACATTAGGTGTTAAAGATTTGAAAGCATCGTTGCAGTTTTATAAAAATATTGGTTTTAAGACGACTAGTGAAGAAACAGATGACAATTTAGCAATAGTCTTTTTTAATAATAACGGCACAAAATTAGAATTGTTTCCAATAACTGAACTCGCAAGAGATATTGATCCTGAAAATCCGCCAACAATTACGACGGGTGGTTTCATTGGTATTACACTTGCATATAACGCTAAATCTAAATCAGAAGTGGATGACATTTTGAGCAATGTTGAAAGTTACGGCGCAACAATAGTCAAACCAGCACAAACATTAGACTGGGGCGGCTATGGTGGGTATTTTACAGATTTAGATGGATATTACTGGGAAGTAGCATACGGTGATATGTGGGAATTTGACGATCAAGATATGTTGGTTATACCTGAATAATAGTTAATCTGGATATGTTTACTAGACTTAGAAAACGAGAATAATAATTATGTAATTAAACATAAAGTGCTAGTGAATAAATAAAAGTAAGGTGATAAATATGGATGTAAGATTTCCAATTGGTGAGTTGTCAGTTCCTAATGAGGTAACGCTAGATGATATTCATAAATGGACTTCAGATATTGCTCAGTATACTGAATGTTTAAGAAGTACAGTAGAGGGTCTAAATGAGGAGGAGCTGGCTAAGACATACCGTGAAGGTAGTTGGAATATCCGCCAACTTGTTCATCATATTGCAGATTCACAGCTTAATATGTTTCAAAGATTAAAACTCGCATTAACAGATAACAATCCTACGGTTCCAGCGTTTATTCAAGATGAATGGGCAAAGCTTCCAGATAGTGAACTTCCTATTGAAAGTTCTATTAGGCTTTTAGAAGGTATCAATGAACGTATTGTTGCGATAGGTGAAAGCCTTAATGAAGATCAATTGGCAAGAACCTTTACGCTTAAAGATAGTGGTGAGATTAGTGTAGCTACTAAAATAGCTAAATTATCATGGCACGAAAATCATCATTTGGAACATATAAAAATAGCATTATCAAAATAAAAGAGACGCACAGTTCAATTTTTAATTAATTGAACTGTGTTTTTTATGCTTTATGAAGATGAAATAAGTATTAAATTAGTGTGCCGGCACACTAAAGTAATTGAATACAGCTGATTAAATTCAAGACACCAGCAATAATGAATAAGATGCCCACTACTTTATGTTCTCGAATTATCCAAACCACAGTTGAAAAGGGCAAAACGGTTTGTACAATGGCTTGGAATAACGTTGTAGAAGGAATCAAATCAACGACTATCATGAAAAGTAAGATGATAGAAATGACTGAAATAGCAAAGAATATTTTTTCATATAATTTCCAAGTTCTTTTTTGTTTTTTCATATGAATACTCCTTAAAATCAGGTTAAATAAAACATTACATAAAAATGTTTAGATGTAAAACCTAATAAGTAGTGTGTTTGAGCAAATTTCACCTAATGTGATTGATATAACGCTATTAGCAATTGGAAGTTAAGACTTAGTTAAGAATTGTTAATAGTCAGTTAATGTTATATCAGCTGCGCAGACAGTAATATAAGAGTTGTAAATTATAAAACTTAAAACGAAAAAGGAATTCATTATGAATATCAAGACACTATTACTTTCAGGTACAATTGCAACTTCTTTATTACTTGGCGCATGTAACAACATGGACGATAAAAAAGACAGTATGAAAGAAGAAACAAAATCAGAATCGAAAATGGAAAATAAAGATATGGATAATGCAAAAGTTATGAAAGAAGGCATGTTTAAAGGTGAAAACAAAGAAAAAGTAGAAGGTAAGGCGATGATTAAAGACGGTAAATTAATGTTGAAAGACTTTAGTTCATCGAAAGGTCCAGATTTACATGTGTACTTGACTAAAGATGGCGATATTAAAAAAGGTAAAAAAATAGATATGGTGGATTATGATAAATCCGAACAATCATTTGATTTAAAAGGTGTTAACGTAAAAGGTTATAACACTGTAACAATCTATTGTGATAAAGCGCATGTGACTTTCGGCTCAGCGATGTTGAAATAGTAAAATCCAATTAATTAAATAAATCATAAATGGGATGAGACTGAAAAATCACATGGTGAAATGTTGATTTCTGTTTCATCCTTTTATATATAAGGAGTAGATTTCAAATGATAGCTAAAATTGTATTATTGATGATTCGTTTAGGATCAGGATTTTATATGTTATTCCAAGGATATGAAAAATTGACGGGTGGTTTTGCAATTGATGGATTAGTTTCTGTGATAAAAGAAAACCAAGATTCACCAGAGTGGTTTAAAACATTTTTCGATGTAATTGTTGCAAATCATCTAGAGCTATTTAAATGGATGGTACAACTGGGTGAAATAGCTATAGGGCTAGGATTAATTTTAGGTGTGTTTTCGTATACGGCAAGCTTTTTTGGTGTGTTTATCATGTTGAATTATATTCTGGCAGATATGATATTTACGTATCCAATCCAATTGTTTTTCTTTATAATATTATTAATGAATAAAAACACGTTAAAAACAATCAGTTTGAATCATTTTATAAAAAGAAAACAATTAAGGAATGATAAAGATGACTCACGTGCTTATAGCGGATGATGAAAAGGATATCCGAGAAATTTGTAAAACGTACTTTGAATTTGAAGGTTATGAAGTAACACTTGTTGAAAATGGGAAAGAAGCTATCGCATTATTAAATCAAAATATAGATTTAATGATTCTTGATATTATGATGCCTGAAATGGATGGTTATGAAGTAGTGCAGGAAATGAAAGCACAACATCTAAACATTCCGTACATTTATTTGACTGCAAAGACAAGTGAAACGGACACGATTTATGGTCTTATGTTAGAGGCAGATGACTATGTCAAAAAGCCATTCAGTCCAAGAGAGGTCGTAATTCGTGCTAAAAATTTATTGAATAGAGTATCACAAGAACCTAAAAATGAAGGATACATGAGTTGTGGTGCATTAAATTTAAATAATGTTACAAAAACCGTAGAAATAAACGGACAGACAGTACCGTTTCGTATAAAAGAATTTGAACTTTTGTGGTATTTTGTGACGCATGAGAATGAAGCAATTTCCAAAACTGATTTAATAGAAGAAGTATGGGGTTATGAATTCTATGAGGATGTAAATACATTAAATGTTCATATTCACCGCATTAGAGAAAAATTCGAAACGTATCAGTATCAAGATTATACAATTTCTACGGTTTGGGGACTTGGTTACAAGTTTCAAAGGAGTGTCTAAATGACGATTCGTAAACAGTTAATATATTCTTTTATTGGTTCTTTGTGTTTAACTACAATTTTAGTCTTTGTTTTATATAAATTAATGTGGTTTGATGCGCATCAAACCATATTATTAACAGTTAGTTCTTTTATTGCAAGCTTGATGACAATGACAATTGCCTTATTTTTTTCTGTGCCAACAATCCATAAAATAGAGAAGTTAAATGAACAAACTACAGAAATTGCCAAGGGGAATTACACAGTTAATGATTTAAATATTAAATCACCTAAAGAGTTAAAGGCGCTGAGCGAGTCATTTAATCAAATGACGAGTAAAGTTGAGACACAGATGAATGTAATTAAGGCTGAACAAGAGGAAAAGTTATGCATGATACAGAATTTAGCACATGATTTAAAGACGCCATTAGCAAGTATTAAGTCATATTCAGAAGGCCTAAAGGACGATATGATTCATACAGAGGCCGCTCAACAAGAAGCGTATCAAGTGCTAATTAGACAAGCTGACAGACTTAACCAAATGTTTGATGATTTAACAGGAGTTATGTCATTAAATGTTCAACGTAAAAAAACAAAAATGAGTATGGATCAATTGTTAATGCCTATTTTAGAATCTTATCAACAACTAATTCTTAAAGAAAACAGACATTTCGAGGTTAATATCGACCCTGAAATACAACCATTTAAACAAGATAAAATAGCTTTAGAACGTATTATTACTAATTTTATAGATAATGCGCTTAAATTTTCTGGCCCCTCATCTGTAATCACTATTAATGTATATGAAGAAAATGAGCATATATTAGCAATTTCTGTGAAAGATGAAGGTATTGGCATAAAAGAAGAGCATTTAAATCATATATTTAAACGAACGTATCGTGTAGAAAATTCTAGAAATCAACAAACAGGTGGGTCTGGATTAGGTTTATATATTGCGAATTCTTTATCACAACAAATCAATGGTGTAATTACAGTTGATAGCACTTTTGGAAAAGGGACTAATATGACATTGTTTTTCCCGAAAAACTGAATTTCATAATATTAATTATAGAAGTTTTTAGAAATTAACCTTAAAAATTGATGATTTTAAATAATCCATAACAGAAAATAGTTTTTAAGTTACTATTTTATCTATTTTTTCAGTATTATTGTCACACTAATTACATGAATATTACAAAGAGGATTCGTGTTTTCAAACTGTTATAGACTTTCATGGCAGTATTGAGGAGAGAAATAATGATGAAAAAATACTGGTTTTATTGTAATTTGGCTGTAAAAAAGCGGGAGGGATTTTAATTTCACTGTAACCTACACGCTTTTTATGGATGTTATAGTACTATTTGTGAGTTGAATGAAGTAGTAAATCATCTTTCGAGTAAGGTGATTGAAGTTCGACATTCAAATTTTAAAAATAATAAAATCTAAAAATTATCTTCTGGGAGGATTATTAATAATGAAAAAAACAGTAGTAGCATCAACGTTAGCAGTAGGTTTAGGCGTAACAGGTTTCGCAGCAGGAAACTCAGCAGACGCTTCAGAACAAGGTATTGATAAAGCACAATTAGCACAACAAGCACAAACAAATCCAGAATCATTAAATGCAGCACCAGTACAAGACGGTGCTTATAACATTAACTTTAACTATGAAGGTTTAAACTATAACTTTGAATCAAATGGTGAATATTGGACTTGGAGCTATGGTGAAGGATCAAACGCTTCAGCGCAACAAGTTGAACAACCACAACAAGCGCAACAAACTGAGCAAGAGCCAGTACAACAAACAGAAGCTCCACAAACTGAAGCAACACAACAACCACAACAAGAAGCAACTACACAAGCTTCTTCAAGTTCAAATGAATCAAGTGCAAGCGAAGGTTCTTCAGTAAATGTTAACGCTCATTTACAAGCAATCGCGCAACGTGAATCAGGTGGCGACCTTAAAGCTGTAAACCCATCATCAGGTGCAGCAGGTAAATACCAATTCTTACAAAGCACTTGGGATTCAGTAGCACCAGCAGAATATAAAGGTGTTTCTCCAACAGAAGCTCCTGAAGCAGTACAAGACGCAGCAGCTGTAAAACTTTACAACACTGCAGGCGCTTCACAATGGGTAACTGCATAATTAAAATTTGAAATTGTATACTTCAATATATTTAGCTCCAAAGTATTTTAAATACTTTGGAGTTTTTTTGAGGAAAAATAGGTGCAAATGACATGGTTAATAATTTTTTTATGTATGTAATATTGAATTTTGGGTATAAGGTATTATTGTAGTGAAAAGGAGAGACTGTTTATGAGAAAACTAGTAGTGTTTTTACATAGCTCTTTAGATGGCTTTGTAGAGGGGCCACAAGGTGCTATGGACATTGGTTGGGTAGCTTATAATAGCGAATTAGAAGATTTTGCAGATAAAGTGTTGGGTACTGCTGATACGATTGTATGGGGATGTAAAACCTATGAAATGATGTATGATTATTGGCCAACGGTACCATCTGATGAAAATGCAAATGAGCATGAGTTGAATCATGCAAAATGGATTGAAAATGTAGAGAAAGTTGTATTTTCAACAACATTAAGTAAAGTTGACTGGCATAATTCAAAATTGGTACAAGACAATGTTGAAGCGGAAATTAATCATTTGAAGCAACAAGAAGATGGCGATATTGTAGTTCTAGGTAGCCCTAGATTTGCACATCAATTAATGGCGTTGAATTTAGTAGATGAATTTAAAATAACTGTATCCCCAACGCTTATTGGTGAGGGTCTCCCGTTATTTAAAAATATTAAAGAACAAACAGATCTCACATTAAACACGCATCAAGTATTCGAATCTGGAGCACTTGGCTTAACTTATCAAACAATAAAATAGTAAAAAAGGGGAGTGGTTATGTAGACCGCTCCCTTTACTTATGGAAACACGTGCTTAAATTACGTACTATTATTATTTATTCACCATAATATGCTTTTTCTAATGTAGCTATATCAAATTTTTTCATTTTTAGAAAAGCTTCTGTAACACGTTTGATTTGTTCAGGAGAACCATTGACCATCATTTCATTGAGTTGCCTTGGAGCAATTTGCCAAGAAACGCCGAATTTATCTTTTAACCAGCCACATTGTTCAGCTTCTGGTACTGCAGACAACTGCTCCCAATAAGCATCTAATTCTGTTTGATCCTCAACGGTTACGAGCAATGAGATACCCTCATTAAATTGATAATCATAGTCGTAGGCACTATCCATACATGTAAACCATTGATTTTCGATTTTAAAGCGGGCATGCGCAAGGTGAGATGTCTTGTTTGGTTCGAGACCTTCAGGATAATAAAATTTTCCACCTTGTTTGCTATTTTTAAAAATATCAGTATAGAAATTTATTGCTTCTTCAGCACGACCTACATTTTGATTCATAAACATGAGGGTTGGTTCAATACGGTGTTCAATCGGTTCATCAGTAACAAGTAATTGCCATGACACGTCGTATTGGTCTTGGACCCATCCATAACGTGTGCTGAATTCATATTGATTTAATGGCATAATTGCTTTTCCATTTTCTATTAATTTATGATAAATTTCTTCTAATAATTCGACTTCGGATTCCTTGAAAAGGACTGTAAATGAAACAGAAGGATTTTTAACGAAATATGGACCAGCACTAATGGCCATAAAACGGAAATCAAAAATACTAAAAATAAGTTGTTGAGCATCTCCGGAAGGTGTATCTTCTAACGTAACTTTTTTAATGATTTCCGTATCTGGAAATATGTTGGTATAAAAATTTGCTGCTTGTTCTGCTTCAGTATCAAACCATAAATGTGGAACGATTTTCTGATTTTTCATAAGTTCAGCTCCTGTATGTTTAGAGTGTTTTTATATGTATACCCCTTTTTTAAACGATGAATTGTCAATTTAACTGCAACAGACTTACAGTGAAAATTTCATAAGGTGTACACCAATTAAGACACTTTCTTGGTCGATGATTTATA
>NZ_JBOIRQ010000012.1:0-81650 GCF_051413795.1 Staphylococcus caeli
ATAAATCATCGACCAAGAAAGTGTCTTAATTGGTGTACACCTTATGAAATTTTCACTGTAAGTCTGTTGCAGTTAAATTGACAATTCATCAATGAAAAAAGAATTAGAATCTTTGAAAGAATTAACCACAGCATCAAACGGAACGGATATAAGAATTGGATTACTCCCTAGCTTTTCTTTATATAAATTAGATAAAAATATCCAACAAACGTTCGGCAAAGGGATATCAATTAAAATAGAAAGTAATACACATAACTTATTAGAATACTTATATAATGGTGATATTGATTTACTCATTGGTGATACAACCTCAATAAAGCACCATCAGTTATTTACAAAATCATTGTATAAAGAACCTTTTATGGTTGTTTTCTCGCAACATAATCTATTAAATGGTATGAACTCAATTAAATTAAATGACATATTAATGCAAAATATTTTTGTGCTAAATTCACCTTGCGATACGTTAACGTTTATTAAAAATGCTTTTTCTGAACATAGGCTAAACTTAGAATATAAATCTGATTTAGAGTCCATATTCGCTAGTATTAAAAATAATCAAGGTATAACCATCATGCCTCAATCATTAGCAAACAAAGTAGAACATATGAATCTAATATATAAACCTTTAGCACATTATGTAAGAGAAGTAGGTTTAATCGCCTATAGTGATCAAACTGTCGACCAGGTTTTCAATATTTTAAAAGATAAACATTGAAAACGCATTACTCCTTAACACGCTATAAGTATACTAATACACTTATATTCCAAAAAGAAATGATAAAGATAAAATAACTACTATAAATAAATTAATATTGCATTTCATCATTGAAAGCGTTTTCTATTGATGATATATTATGTGCATACCTAAATAAGAGGTAATTAGAAATTCAAACGTTAGAGTCAAAATGGTATTTAGTCAATATCATCGTTAGTTTATTACGTAGTTAATGACTTCTCCAGCAATTAACTACAAAAACCATTAAGCACTAATAACTCCTTAAAACACCCCACATACATATAGCATGTGGGGTGTTTCGTCTATTTATTTACTTTTTCTAATAACACGCATTACTTTTAACATACTCACCCATAATGAATGACGTTTACGATATACAAGAAATCTTGGTTCCCAATTTGGATTGAATTTTTCTTTATATTTCCTTAATCCTTGGAATCTATACAAGCCATTAAAGTGTTCAAATACACGTCCTGCTATACGTTCACCATAAAATGAGTAAGGAATCTGTCCAACATTGGACAACGTAGCCATCCCCATATTAAATCGTTCATAGTCATTGGCTTGTGACCAGAGCAGCATATTTAAATATAGTGCATCCATCAATGGTAATTCTATCTCAGGATTCCATCTAATCAAATCTACCGACATCGTACTTCTATAATACGTAGGCATCAACGAGCAAAATGCAATAATAGATTGATTTCCGTCTTTTAAAATTGCAATCGGTGCTTTTGATAAATAATTTTCATCAAAACTTCCCACTGAAAAATGCATTTCTTCTTTATCTGCTAACCATTCATCACTGATATGTTTCAACTCACTAATCAACGCTTGTGAGAATGGTGGCTCTAACACTTCAAAACTAATATTCAAATCATCTAGTTTATTAAGCGTTGCACGAAGCCCACGTTTCTTCTTACCAGAAGTTGTAAATGTTGTTAAGTCTATCACAGACTCTTCGCCCAATTTGAAAAATTGATTACCAAAACTATGGTATAAAGACATATTACGGTCCGTTACTTGATAGAAAATGATATCGTAACCCAAATACTCTGCTTCACGATAAAACACCTCTAACAAATGGTGGAATGCATCAGGGTTTCCAATTGGGTCACCTAACACGATATATGCATTATGTTGATAGCGATACATTAAAAATGCATCTTGTTTTTCATTAATAAAAAATTTCTTATCTCCACTATACATCAAATGACTTAAATAATTACCACCATATTGTTCTACAATAGCGGCACACGCCTCAATATCGTCACGCGTATTTGATGATCTATAACGATATTCAAACCACCAAACAATAACACCTACGATAATAGCAACTAGCAAAACTGTAAACCAGAAATAATATCTTAGGATAGAAGTATCTACTTCTATGTGATAAATATCTAATGTATAGAAAGTAGTAGAAATAACTAAATGATTAATATATAAAATAATGGCGCTAATAACAAAACTTAAGAATAGTTTATTATATCTAAATGGTCGTTTTATTACACGAGCCCTTCTATAAAATACTAACAACAATATTAGCATGACAATAAGCCAACTTAACAACATAAATGATGCATAAGTGTAAGCAGTCGCAACAAATATTAAAACTATCGAAATAATAGAAAATAAAATCGCACGTTTAGACAAGCGATATACGCCTACAACATTCAATAGCAATAACAAACACGCGCAAGTATGTACTGACACGATGATATAGTAAATATAATGATTCGGATCATACAAACCATCGTAGATAATTGTTAAATTGTTCAGGAAGAATACTAAACTTGTAAATAACAGAAGTACTGCAATTGAAAATGAAGGTGCACGCGCAATAATGTCTTTTTGATATGAGGCTAATAGCGATGTCATATCTTTAACAGGCACTGATATTCTTGAATCTTCCCAATAGCGTTTAGCAGTACCACGGAATTCGAATGTTGATAAAATCAATGCAACCAACACAGGGAATAGATAATATGCAAAACGATATAATAATAATGCTAAAACAATCTCTTCTTCAGGAACATTTATATGTTTTAGTCCTAAGAGTAAAACAAGGTCAAACGTACCAAATCCGCCTGGAATAAAACTAATTAAGCCTGATAACGCTGCAATTATAAATATCCCCATGAATGTTGAGAATGGCAATTGTACTCCAACCATCATTAAAGCCATATATAATACTAATGCGGCCACAAACCACTCTACACCTGAAACGATCGTGCAGTAAACACCTAGCAGTCTATGCGCTTTTTGTACTGGCTTTAAAATTGTCATAATTACAAAAGCTGGTAAAAATAACGCAACCACATACATCAACCATTTTATCCATGGATAAGGACTAAAAATATGTGATACATCAAATATATGCAACACTACTAAAATTGATAGCAAACTTAGCCCCGTTAACATTGAAATTAATACGATAGATATCGTATGAATGAGTGCTTTTTTATCTTCAGTTGCATTTTTATAAAATAAGAAACGGACACTTGCACCTATGAAACCACCGAAGCCTACAACAGCATTCAAAGCATTCACAATGTAACCGACACGAACCGTTTTTAATAACGATATTTTTAAATTTAGCGTTTTTGCTAATATGACATCATACATGGAAAGTACAATAATAGAGGCTCCACCAGCTAAAAATAACAACACAAGTGACACTCTATTTATTTTTCCAAATGAATGTAAAGTTTCTTTTAAATTTATATGCGATAACTCTTTATATAGTGTAAATACAACAATAATAAATAGTGCTACCGCAAAAACTATTTTCAATATAGAGAATAATCTACTTCTCATTTCCTTAGACATGTTTTCACTTCGCTTTTTGTTAATCTAATCTTCAATAAAAATATAGCACAATAATAATATATAAGAAATGAATTTTTAAGAATATATTCTAACATAATTGTTAGATGAATTATATAAATAAAAAAGTACAGTAATATACGATCAACACTAGAATTCGATCATATATACTGTACTTATAGAATCACTATCAATAGCAGTTAATAGCTATCCTCGAAATTTCAATAATATAATATTAACGCTTTATCGCGCGTCTTCTTCAGATGTAATTTCATATTCACCAGCATCCTCACCATAGTATTTGTTATATCTACGTTTATACATAGAGTATAAATGCGACACTAGTACTTTTAATATCGCATATGCAGGGATACCTAGTATCACACCTACTACACCTAATAGGTTTCCAGCACTCAACAAGATAAAGATAATTGTTAATGGATGAATTTTTAGTGTTTTACCCATGATATTCGGTGATATGAAATGTCCTTCAATAAATTGAACAGCCGTCCACACAACAATCAACTTTAATAGCATAATTGGTGATGTGATAAGCGCGATAATAATCGCTGGTGATATAGCAATCGTTGGTCCAATGTATGGCACAACACTTGTTACTGCCGCAATACAAGCTAAAATCAAGCTATAATCTAATCCAATAATACTATAACCTATGAATAGTAGAATACCGATACAAAATGACACAATAATTTGTCCTTGTATATACGAACCTACTTGAACACTCATTTTATCTAATAAATCATGAAAATCTTTTCTGAATTTTGGTGGCATTAATTTTGTTGAAAAATCTTTGAAACGATGGCCATCTTTAAGCATAAAGAATAATACAAATGGTGTCGTTGCGATGACAACACCTACATTAACAATCGCCTCAGCAAAGTTTCTTACTTTTGAACCAAAACCATTAAAATAGTCAGAAACCATAGATGGTAACTTTTTAGCTAAATCATCCAATTGTGTTTGAATTTGTCCATAAAAATTAGAAATCAAGGAATTCTTGGTAACATTATCGATAAATTGATTTACTTTATCTACATAATATGGGAAATTGTTGCCAAAAGTTTTAAACTGAGTCCCAATAACTGGAATCAATAAGTTAATTGCTAAGGCAATCACGCCAATGATAACCAAGAATAAAATGATAACGCCCCATAAACGTGATATATTATAGCGTTCCATTAAGTTGACTAATGGATTTAACAAATAATACAAAATAATCGATACAACAATCGGTGCTGCAATTGTGTTAAATACGATTATAAATGGTTTGAATATATAAGATACTTGATCAAATATAAATATTGCAATACCTAAAAGTATCAGCAAAAACAAACCAAATAATAAATCTTTACCGCCCATAAATTTCATGAAGCGGGTTTCAGGAAAACTAAGTCTTAATTTTTCTTTTTTCTTTTTTTCTTCTTGTCTTACATTGTCTTCATTCGACATATATAACTCACCATACCTTAACTTAATGCTTTGAATTTGCAATTATATATTCTATTCGATAATATACTGTACAAAATTATATCATAGAATGGCTTAATCGTCTTAATTACTTCGATTCTATCATATCACATACATACTATTACACATATTTATTCTATACCTTAACAATTACTTTAAAGTATGTAATTTCCATAAAAACAAACACATATAATAATATTTCTATATTAATTTTTATTTTAAAATTAAATCGAACAGAAGCTGGTGTTAACTAAGACGTTTTCATAACCATTAATGTCGAAGGAAATTCGGAATAAAAAGTTTGATATAAGCACATTTTCACTTCAATTATTTACCGACTAATTGAACAGGAGTCCGAAACAACTATTTTTGTCTCAGACTCCTGTTTTTTTACCTTCTATTTTTAATTGTAATTATATTTTTTTAGCGTACTATACGCTTGTATTTGTTGTTTTAGCCGCTTTTTTCTTTGGAATAGGAACAATATAATTACCATATGGTAATTTACCAATAAGGTAAACAATCAGTACTGAGAGCGCAACTGTTAATATAAACACACCAACAAATTTACTTTTAGGCGCAATGCTTTCTATCACTGGTAGACGCTTTACAAATTGAATTGCTACGTAATGTACTAAATAAATACCCATAGAGTAATTGCCAATTAAAGTTAATGTTTTTAGAATTATTTCATTTTTTTGACATGCTCATATAAATAATTTAGAAAAACAATAAAGAATGGAATATATATCATATTCGATATCGTAATAGAGCTTTGTAAATTGTTTAAATCGATGCTTAATAATAAATCAATCAATAAGAACCCTATAATAATTGATAAAATGGCCTTATATTTAAATATTAGTTTTCTAATTTCATTATAAAATTTAGCATATACAATACCTAGCATAAAGAACGATATCCAATTCATAATAAATAATTTATCATTTACAAAACGCTCAATACCACCGCCACCTAGAGAAACAGGTCCCATTCTAATCCAAATAATATTGGCGATAGTAGCTAAAATATAGATTCCAATAACTGGCCAACCTTTTTTGAATTTTTGTAAAATTGGAAATAAAAAATAAAATTGGATAACTGTCAAAATAAAATAAAGGTGGAAATTAGCTTTTCCATATATAAAGTAATTCAATAATTTTCCATCTTCTTCAAGGTTATGTAAGTAGAAAGCTCTGTATATTAAGTAAAATACAGTCCAAATGATATAAGGAATAAATATTTTACTAAAACGCGATTTAACAAAATAATCAAAATTAAATCCTCTGTTAACTACTGAAATTGTTAGTAAAAAGGCACTAATTACTGCGAAAATAGGTGTACCTAATCTTGCTATTTGATTAACGTAACCCAAACCATCTGATGCAAAGGCACTTCCCGATAAGGCAATGCTATTAACTGTATGTATAGCAACAACTAACATGGCAGCTACAGATCTTATTATAGGTATCTCATCGTAATACTTCATCTGTATAAATCCTCCTAATCTCAAATTAGACAGAATATTAAGTATAATATAATCCAACTTTACGGTAAACTGTTTTTACAATTAAAAAATAAAGTTAACAACTTTATTACGTGCAATTCATATTTCCAATAGTTACCTTTAAGTTCCATACCAATAAATATTTTATTTTCATTAAAATCACTTTATTTAACATAAATAAAATTGTATAATGTATCAATACATATATCACACAACTTAAATACAGGAGTATTTCATTGAAAAAGACAATTATCATTTTATTCATTTTTTTAATCAGTGTAGCTGGTTGTAGTTACACTGGAAGTTCTAAAAAGCAAATAAGTGACCCTATGTCATTTGCAAAGGCAAGATTAGGTAGTACATTCTATTCTAAAAACGACAACACAACTTATAAATCAATTCAGAAATTCACAAATAATAACACAACTCCAGACGGTATCACTTCAACAGATAATAAAAATTTTAAAACAAAGTTCAGTTATTTAGTTGTTGAAAATACAAAAACCCATGAACGTTACTTAGGTTACTTTGGTGACATCATTAATGAAACACCAAACCCTATAAAATTTACTGGCGATGTAAAAATAATAATAGGAAAAAATACTGTTCTAGATATGCCCAAACCTACTTCATTAGTAGATGAATTAGATGTAGGTACTAAAAAACGTGGATATGCACTTACTAAATTAGATTCTAAAAAGCAACTCAAACATATAGAAATTGAAATTAACAAACCATTAGATACATATCACCAACAAGATTATAGTGAAAAAGTTGAAATAACACTTTATGATAAACACAAAAAATAAACCAATTAAGGATGCACTTTCATCAAATAGTTTGTTTATATGAAAACACACAAAAAACCGAATGCGACTAATGGCATTCGGTTTTTTGTTGGTTATAAATTCGAATTAGTTCGTAATTTAAGTGTAATTACAATTTATTCAGGATCTCATTCAACCTTTTGATTCTCCATAAAGTGATAAACATGTAAAGTTAGATAAATTACTTCAGCTTCATATACTTTAACATTTAATTCCTGTTGTAAAAACTTCATGATTTTCAATGCAATATTAAATGCAACTGGATATTGCGTTTTTAATAACGCTTCAAACGCATTCTTTTTTTGCAATGATTCACCGTTTCTCAATCTTTTAATCAAAAATTGTATGTGCCTAATAAACCTCTGATATTGAATTGATTCCTTATCTATTTTATGTTTTAAATCATGTTCTAAAATAAAAATACTTTTATTAATTAATCTATTAATTAAATCCATTTCTCTCATCGATAATGATTCTGTATTAGATGCAATATGTAATGCGATAAAGCCAATTTCATCTTCTGGAAACTGTACGTCAAGTACATGATTTAAACGTTCAATTACTTTTTCTGCTATTTCATAAGCTTCGCTATATAATTGTTTTGTTTCCTCCACAAACGGATTATTAATCAATTGATTCTGTTTTAATCGTTTATACGCAAAAATAATATGATCTGTTAAAGAAATGACTAACTTTTGATTATCTACTTTCATCACAGCGTTTGTAATGATATTAACTGCATCAATGACAGCTTGAATTAATGTATCATCTGCCAATTCCATCAATGTTTTATAGTGATCTTGTTGCGGTTTTTGATCCAAAATATATACTTTTTCAATGGTCTGATTGTCCTGTAGTATCATTCCACTTTTCTTATTAAATCCAATGCCTTTAGCAATTAGTACAAATTCCTGTTGAGCTTTAGTACAAATAATAACATTATTATTTAACACCTTAGTTATTAGGTATGCATTCACATCAATCATCCTTCTTTTTATGTCAATAGATATTATATAGCGAATGATTAAAAATTGAAAGAAATAATCCCATGTGATATATAATTCTGAATTCCTAAATATACTTTTTTAATAATTAAATAAAGCGTCTTTCAAATGAACACATTTTCGTGCTCGCTTCGAAAGACGCTTACAGTTTTTATCGTAAGTCATATTCAATTAATTTATTACGCTTTACTTTTTCATGCCCCAACTTTCAATACCAAATAAATTGATTTCCAATTCTTCTGGTCTGAACACAGGTTTTTTACCTGCTTTACGTTGACGCTGATAATCGTTCATTACTGCAAAAGCAATATTCGATAAGCCAATAATTGCAACTAAGTTGACGATTGCCATTAGTCCCATAAATACATCTGCAGTGCTCCAAACTGTCTCAGTTTTAATAACTGCACCTACAAATACAAGTACGACAACTAAACATCTAAAAATAAATAAAATTGATTTGTTTTTAGATAAAAACTCAATATTGGATTGTCCGTAGTAGTAATTACCCACTACAGAAGAGAATGCGAATAGTGTAATGGCAATAGTTAAGAAAATACCACCTGCACTACCAAGGTGTTCATTTAATGCTGATTGTGTTACTGCAACCCCTTGCGCTGCATTTTCACCAAATTCTAATCCTGAATAAAGTAAAATCATAATTGCAGTAGCAGTACACACTAACATCGTATCAAAGAATACACCAAGTGACTGAATAAGCCCCTGCTTCACTGGGTGAGGCGCAGCTGCTGTAGCAGCTGCATTTGGCGCTGACCCCATACCAGCTTCATTGGAGAAGAGGCCACGTTTTACACCTTGAAGTATAGCTGCACCTACAGCCCCACCGGCTGCTTGCTCAAATCCAAATGCACTTTTAATGATTGTTGTAATCATTGGAATAATTTGATCATAATTTATAATCAAAATTACAACTACTAAGCCAATGTATATAAGTGCCATAACTGGAACTATAATCGATGATAGTTTAGCAATGCTACGCACACCACCGAATATAATAACTGCAGTTAAAATTGCCAATATAATACCTGTAATAAATGGACTAACATTGTATTGCGTTTTTAATGATTCTGCAATTGTGTTAGATTGAACGGTATTAAATACAAATGCAAATGTAACTGTGATCAATATGGCAAATACAATACCTAGCCATTTTTGATTTAAACCTTTTGTAATGTAATACGCCGGTCCTCCACGGAAGCCACCTTCTTCATCAGGTACTTTATATACCTGTGCAAGTGTTGCCTCAATAAATGCACTGGCTGCACCAATAAAAGCAATAAGCCACATCCAGAACACGGCACCAGGTCCTCCAAGGACTATTGCCGTAGCAACACCAGCAATATTACCCGTTCCAACTCTTGATCCTGCGCTGATAGCAAATGCTTGGAATGGTGAGATTCCTTTTTTACCACTATCTAATGTTTCTGGTTTCTCACCAATTGCACGAAACATTTCTGGTATCCATCTTAATTGAACAAACTTAGAGCCGATTGTAAAGAATATACCGGCTGTAATTAACAGTCCAATCAAATATTGCGACCAGATTAAATCATTCCCGACTTGAACAAATGCTTTGAACCAATCCGGAATTAAACTATCAAAATCTTTCAATTTAATCCCTCTCATCTATGTAATTTTCAATATCAAATTAGAGTAAGAGACTTATAGCCAGTAAAATAAGAAAAAGTGTGTACCAGGCTAAGGCCTAGTACAACGCTTTTTTGACTGCTATAAATCTCTCTTTTTAAATATTTATTGCACCTAATTGGTATTTTATCACTATATAGTTGTATTTACTAATAATTTTTTAAAAGCTGTATTAGTAAACCTCTAAATCTATAATTTCACCAAACTCATTGGTATCAACAATAAAGCTACCATTCGTGTATTGTTCAGATAAATGGATATCTTTAACTGCACCAGATTCATGTTTCTTTTCTGAATAAATTGTATAGCTTACTTGATGAGGCTGTACAACTTTGGCTGCTACAATACGATGAGGTGTCTTTTTAAGTTCTTTCAATAACGTAATACCTCGTTGTGCACGTTTCGCTGTTTGCAGTACTTTAAAGGCAATACGTTTTAACGCGCCTCTTTGTGTCGCCATTAATATTGTATGCGCTTCGTTAACTACTTGTGATAACACAACAAAATCGCCATCTTTTAAATTAATCGATTTCACACCTGCAGCTCTTAAGCCAGTATCTGACAATTCGTCACTGCTATATGTGAGCGACATTCCTTTATTCGTAAGAACAGTAATCAATTCTGGTGTATCAATACGCATAACGTCAATAATCTCATCCTCACTTTTCACTTTCATAGCAACAAGGGGTTTATTATAACGGGAAGTTTTAAACATAGACACATTACTACGTTTAATCATACCATTTCGTGTAGCTAACACATAAAATGCTTCAGGTTTAAAATCACTTTCACAATACGCGTCTACAACAAACTCACCCTCGTCAAGTGGCACAATTTGCGAAACATGTTGTCCTAAATCCTTCCACTTAATTTCAGCTAATTTATGGACAGGTATAAAGAGATAGCGTCCTTTATTAGTAAATACGAGTGCTGTATCTAGCGTATTAACTTCTTGATATTTCATCATCGCGTCGCCATCTTTAACACCAATTTCTTCCACACCACTTGCATTGAAACTACGCACAGATGTACGTTTAATATATCCATGTTTAGTTATGCTCATGATAACAGTTTCACTAGGTATCATTACTTCTTTATCAATTTTAATTTCAGTAATTTCTGCTTCAATCGCAGACAAGCGCCCTTGTTTAAATCGATTGCGAATGTCTGTTAATTCTTCTTTGATAACATTAAGTAGCGCATCATGATTATCTAAAATATTTCTTAGACTTTCAATAAGTGCTTTTAACTCGTCGTGTTCTTGTTGTAATTGCACAATATCTGTATTTGTTAAACGATATAATTGTAAAGTTACTATCGCTTCAGCCTGTGCTTCTGTAAAATCAAATTCAGCGACTAAGTTATCTTTTGCATCTTTTTTATTTTTAGAAGCTCTGATTAATTTAATAACTTCATCTAGAATAGATAAAGCTTTCATTAGACCTTCAACAATATGCATTCTACTTTCTGCATGCTCTAACTCATAGCGCGTACGTTTCGTCACTACATCAATTTGATGATTTAAATAGCTATCAATAAATTGGCGCAGCCCCATTAATACAGGACGACCATCACTAATTGCGACCATATTAAAGTTATAAGCAACTTGTAAATCTGTATTTTTGTATAAGAAATTTAGCACAGCTTCACTATTTACATCTTTTTTCAATTCAATCGCAATACGTAATCCAGTTCGGTCTGTTTCATCTCTGACTTCAACAATACCTTCAACTTTCTTATCTGCTCGTAGTTCGTCCATTTTCTTAACAAGTGCACTCTTATTGACTTCATAAGGTACTTCAGTCACTATTAATTGTTTTCTGCCATTACGTAATTCTTCGACTTCAACTTTTGAACGAACGATAATTTTACCTTTACCGCTTTCATAAGCTTTTTTGATTCCATCAACGCCCTGAATAATACCACCAGTTGGAAAGTCAGGACCTTTAATATATTTCATTAATTGACTAACAGTGATATCCGGATTATCAATATATTTCAATGTGGCTTGTATGACTTCACCAAGATTATGCGGTGGAATATCTGTAGCATAACCAGCTGAAATACCTGTACTACCATTTATTAATAGGTTCGGCAATCTAGCTGGCAATACCATTGGTTCCATTGTCGTATCATCATAGTTAGGCATAAACGGTACAGTTTCTTTATTAATGTCACGTAGCAATTCTTCTGATATACGGCTTAATTTCGCCTCTGTATAACGCATTGCTGCGGCTGGATCATTATCAATACTACCGTTATTCCCTTGCATTTCAATAAGTACATGGCGCAATTTCCAGTCTTGACTGAGTCGAACCATAGCATCATAGACAGACGAATCCCCATGAGGGTGGTACTGTCCAATCACGTCACCGACTGTTTTAGCACTTTTACGGAAATTTTTATCATATGTATTCCCGCTTGAATACATTGCATATAAAATACGTCTTTGAACAGGTTTGAGCCCATCACGAACGTCTGGCAATGCACGCTCTTGAATGATGTATTTACTGTATCTACCAAAACGATCGCCAATAACATCTTCTAGCGATAAATCTTGAATTATTTCACTCAATTTACTTCCTCCTCATTCGGATGATCCTGTTCCAATATTTGAATTTCATTATTATCTAAAATACTTTGCTCTTCTTGTAGACCAAATTCAACGTGCTTTTCAATCCATTCACGTCTTGGAGCAACCTTGTCACCCATCAACGTTGTTACACGCTTAGACGAACGTAATTCATCTTCAACCTGAACTCTGATTAATGTTCTAGTATCTGGATTCATCGTAGTTTCCCATAATTGGTCGGCGTTCATTTCACCTAAACCTTTATAACGTTGCAATGAAAAACCTTTACCTAATTGTTTTTGTAGCTTTTCAAGTTCTTCGTCAGTCCAAGCATACTCTATTTTTCTAGATGCACCTTTACCTTTTTCTAATTTATAAAGTGGTGGCAGTGCAATAAACACTCTTCCAGCTTCAACAAGCGGTTTCATATATTTGAAAAAGAATGTTAATAACAACACTTGGATATGGGCACCATCTGTATCGGCATCTGTCATAATAATAATTCTATTATAATTACTATCTTCGATTTTAAATTCATTACCCACACCTGCACCTATAGTATGGATGATCGTATTGATTTCTTCGTTTTTGAAAATATCGTCTAAACGTGCTTTTTCAGTATTAATTACTTTACCTCTAAGCGGTAAAATTGCTTGATATTTACGATCTCTTCCTAATTTTGCTGAACCACCCGCAGAATCACCCTCAACTAAGTATAATTCTTTCTTCTCAGTATTTTTACTTTGTGCGGGTGTTAATTTCCCTGAAAGCAATGTATCTTTGCGCTTATTCTTTTTACCTGAACGAGCGTCTTCACGCGCTTTACGTGCAGCTTCACGTGCTTGTTGTGCTTTTAGTGCCTTTTTAACAAGGGATTTTGATAATTGTCCTTTTTCTTCTAGATAATAAGGTAATTTATCTGCTACGACAGCATCGACAGCACTTCTTGCTTCAGGTGTACCTAATTTAGACTTTGTCTGTCCTTCAAATTGTAATAATTCTTCTGGAATACGAATCGAAATGATTGCAGTAAGTCCTTCTCTGATATCGTTTCCATCTAAATTCTTATCTTTTTCTTTTAATTCATTGATACGACGCGCATAATCATTGAACACTCTTGTCATTGCAGTCTTAAATCCGACTTCATGGGTACCACCATCTTTAGTACGCACATTATTAACAAAACTCAATATTCCTTCTGAATATTGATCGTTATATTGAAACGCAACTTCTACTTCAATATTATTTGCTTCTCCAGTAAAGTCTGCTACATCATGCAATACTTCTTTTCCTTCGTTTACATAAGCTACGAATTCTTTAATACCATCTTCATAATGGAATACATCTTCACGTTCTTTTCCAGCTCTTAAATCTTTTAATGTGATTCTTAGGCTTTTCAATAAAAATGCTGATTCTTGTAAACGTTCACTTAAAACATCGTAATTAAATGATGTAGAGGCAGTAAATATTTCAGGATCTGGTTTAAATGTAACTTTTGTACCTGTTCTCTTTGTTTTACCATGTTTTTCTAGACCAGTTGTTGGTTTGCCACCATCAGCAAAACTTTGTGTATAAATATTGCCATCTCTATGTATTTCAACTTCTACCCATTCACTTAATGCGTTTACTACAGACGCACCAACACCGTGTAATCCACCTGATGTTTTATAGCCACCTTGTCCAAATTTCCCACCTGCATGAAGTACTGTGAAGATGACTTGTACAGTAGGTTTCCCTGATGTATGAATACCTGTAGGCATCCCACGTCCATCATCTTCTATCGTAATACTTTCATCCTTATTAATAGTCACTGATATTTCATTTCCATAACCATTTAATACTTCATCGACGGAATTATCGACAATTTCATATACTAGATGATGTAATCCACGTTTATCGGTAGAACCAATATACATCCCAGGTCTCTTTCTAACGGCCTCTAATCCCTCAAGTACCTGGATGGAATCATCCGAATAATTATTTTTCTTATTCATTGTCAATCGTTTCGCCCTCCTACAAACGTACGTTCGTTTTTAAAACTATACATTAGTTATTCTTATATATTTCACGACAAATTGCAAGTATCAAATCCATTTTCAACTAATAAATCATAATCTCTTTCAAATTTTTATTCGTCTTTTCATGGTCTTATATGGTAGAATAATTTTAATGTCATTAAAGGATGTGGATTATATATGATGATAGTAATCATGTTAATACTAAGTTACCTTATTGGTGCTTTTCCAAGTGGCTATGTAATAGGTAAATTATTTTTCAAAAAAGATATTCGTCAATTCGGTAGTGGTAATACGGGGGCAACAAATAGTTTTAGAGTATTAGGAAAGCCTGCTGGTTTCATTGTAACTTTCCTAGATATTTTCAAAGGATTTATTGTCGTATTCTTCCCACTTTGGTTGCCAGTACATGCAGAAGGTCCGATAAGTACATTTTTCACAAATGGTCTCATCGTTGGTGCTTTTGCTATACTTGGACATGTGTACCCAGTTTACCTCGGGTTTAAAGGTGGTAAAGCCGTTGCAACAAGTGCGGGTGTCATACTTGGCGTTAATCCAGTCTTATTATTAATATTAGCAGCAATTTTCTTTGGAATATTATATTTAACAAAGTATGTATCCCTTTCAAGCATTATTGCTTCGATTTGTTGTGTCATTGGCGCACTATTAATTCGGGATTATATCTTGTTTATTGTGAGTATTGGCGTAGGTGTACTGCTTATAATTAGACACCGAACTAATATTGTTAGAATATTCAAAGGTGAAGAACCTAAAATAAAATGGATGTAGCTATTACAAAGATCACTGAATAAAGTTAAATACTTATAAAATTTAAAGTTGAGCCGGAGTCTTAAAAACTCCGGCTTTTTGCATTTTTAGATATAAATAGTTTATCATTTATATCATAATATATTTATAATAATTAAAAGTCATTGCGATAAACCTATGACTGTCTAATTCACAGTTTTGTAGAAAACAATAACATAATTTATTGCAAAATTATGTTATACTATCTTTAATATTACTGAAAATGGGTAATATATATACACACTAATTTATATTAGTAACCAACGCGCACAAGTTTATTACTTGTGAATCGAAAGGAGATTTTTATAGTGAAAATAGAACTTTCAGATAAGGCTGTGTCTTGGTTCAAACAAGAGCTTGAGTTACCTGAAGATGACAAAGTGTTACAATTTTTTGTTCGATATGGTGGAGAATTCCAGCTTAAACAAGGCTTTAGCCCAGCATTCAGCGTAGATAAGAAAGAAGATATAGAAATTGGTTACGAAAATCATTATGACGGTCTAGACGTTGTAATTTCAGAAAAAGACTTATGGTATTTTGAGGATAGTGATTTATTTATTGATGTGAATGATGGCATCGATGAAATTTCATATACTGCAAAATAATCATTTTTAATATGAATAGTTTCAAGTGAATATGTTTTCTTTTGTGGAATTGATAATTCGACTTGAAACAAATTTTAAAAAATAGCGGCACGCATTGATATTTGCGTGTCGCTATTTTTTTACATATACTATATGAATTGTTTTATTGATACCAATCTCTACAATGAAATACCCTCTGTTATTTCAAAATCTTCTTCCATCTTATTACGTTTATCAACTTCTGCGTATACTTTATGCCACTCTGGAAAATACTTATCTAACCGAATGGGCTTAAAGTCTTCTTTTTTTATACATGTCAATGTAGTAGAACCCGTTGTCGCAAGTTCACCTGATTCATTATAAACCTCATATTTATAAATCGAACGCAGTCTTGAATATTTATCCACCCACGTCTTTATCGTTACTTTTTCTGGATAAAAAATAGATTTAATATATTTGATATCTAAATCTACTACTGGTGAAATAACACCTGAATCTTCCATATCTTTGTAACTAAAACCTAACTTTGATATGTAATCCGTTCTTGCTACTTCAAACCATGTAGGATAATTACCATGATAAATAACACCCATCTGATCCGTTTCTGAATAACGTGCCTCAATTGTTGTTAAACTATAAATCATCTTATTGCCCTCTTTTCAATCTTTCATTTCATACACTTTTACTATTTAAATATTAACATAAATCACGTCCTGATACAGAAACCCCATTATTTTAAATAGAAAAATCTAATATACCAATTCTTAAAAACGAGAAATTTTCGGGATAAAATGCCTGCTTCAAAAATCTATCTGTATTCACTGCATTATAAAAAGAGGTTGAAGCAATATCGCCCCAACCTCTGTAAGTTAATAATTTAATTAATTTTGGCCTGCAAGTTTATTTCTTAATACAAGTTGTAAGATACCACCATGACGATAGTAATCCATTTCAACATTTGAATCGAAACGAGCAATTGCTTTAAATTCAATAACTTCGCCATTTTCTTTCTTAGCTTGTACTTTTACTAAGTCATGCGGCTTAACATTTTCATCAATGTCAACAGAGATAACTTCAGTACCATCGATACCTAAACTATCAGCTGATTCACCTTCTTGGAATTGTAACGGTAATACGCCCATCATTACTAAGTTTGAACGGTGAATACGTTCATAACTTTGAGCAATAACCGTTTTAACACCTAATAAGTTTGTACCTTTAGCTGCCCAGTCACGTGAAGAACCCATACCATAGTCATTACCTGCTAATACAACTAATCCAGTACCGTCTTCTTTGTATTTCATAGCTGCGTCAAATATAGACATTTGTTCGCCTGTTGGCCAATAAGTAGTATAACCACCTTCTGTACCTGGCGCTAATTGGTTTTTAATACGAATATTGGCAAATGTACCACGTACCATAACTTCATGGTTACCACGACGAGAACCATATGAGTTAAATTGACGAATTGGTACGCCATGTTCGATTAAATATTTACCTGCTGGTGTATCTTTACCGATTGCACCTGCTGGAGAAATATGGTCAGTCGTTACAGAGTCACCAAATTTGCCCATTACACGTAAGTTATTTAATGCATCAATTGTTCCAGGTTCTTTAGATAAACCTTGGAAGAATGATGGATTTTGAATATATGTTGATTCTGGATCAAAATCATATAATGGCTGATCCGTAACATCAATTTCATTCCACATTTCATTGTTGTTATATACAGTTTCATATTCTTCTTTGAATAAAGCTGGTGTTACAACTGTATCTACAGTGTCTGAAACTTCTTTGATTGATGGCCAAATATCTTTTAGATATACATCTTCGCCATCTTTACCTTTACCAAGTGGTTCATTTTGCAAGTCAATATCAACCGTACCTGCTAATGCATAAGCAACAACTAATTGTGGTGATGCTAAATAGTTTGCTTTAACTAATGGATGAATACGACCTTCAAAGTTACGGTTACCTGATAATACAGACGTAACTAGTAAATCTTCTTTAGCAATCGCTTTTTCGATTTCTTCTAATAATGGACCAGAGTTACCAATACATGTTGTACAACCATAACCAACAAGGTTAAAGCCTAAATCATCAAGATATTTATCTAATCCTGAATCTCTTAAATAACCTGTTACAACTTTAGAACCTGGCGCTAATGAAGTCTTAACATATTCTGGTACTTCAAGCCCTTTTTCAACTGCTTTTTTAGCAACAAGTCCAGCACCTAACATTACATATGGGTTAGATGTATTTGTACATGATGTAATAGCAGCAATCGCTAAATCACCAGTCTTCATCGTTGTTGAAGTGCCATCTTTAAATTCGATTGTTGCAGTCTTATCAAATTCGCTTTCGTCGAATCCATGACCTTGGTTACCAGCTGGAGCAGTAACAGATTTTTCAAATTCTTTCTTCATATCACTTAAGAAAATTAAGTCTTGAGGACGTTTTGGTCCTGATAATGAAGCTTCAACTGTAGATAAATCTAACTCTACAACATCAGTGTAGTCTGGCTCATCTTTATCTACTGTAAAGAACATGCTATTTTCTTCTAAATATGTTTTAACAAGTTCAATTTGTTCTTCTGAACGACCAGTTAAACGTAAATATTTTAATGCTTCTTCATCAACTGGGAAGAAACCACATGTTGCACCGTATTCAGGAGCCATGTTAGCGATTGTTGCACGGTCAGCTAATGGTAAGTGTTGTACACCAGGACCGAAGAATTCAACAAATTTACCTACAACGCCTTTTTTACGTAATTCTTGAGTAACGCGTAATGCTAAGTCTGTTGCAGTAGCACCTTGTGGTAAAGCATTAGATAATCTAACGCCTATAACTTCTGGAATTGGGAAGTATGAAGGTTGTCCTAACATACCTGCTTCGGCTTCAATACCACCTACACCCCAACCTAATACACCAAGACCATTGATCATTGTTGTATGAGAGTCCGTTCCTACTAATGTATCTGGGAATGTAACTGTTTCACCGTCAACTTCACGAGCATGAACTACATTCGCTAAATATTCTAAGTTTACTTGGTGAACAATACCAGTTGCTGGTGGTACAGCACTATAGTTATTAAATGCTTTTGTCGCCCAGTTTAAAAATTGGTAACGTTCATAGTTTCTTTCAAATTCTAATTTCATATTACGTTCTAATGCATCTGGATTTGCATAACTATCTACTTGAACAGAGTGGTCAATGACTAAATCCACAGGTACTTCTGGATTAATTTTATTTAAATCGCCACCTACATCGTTCATCGCTTTACGTAATGAAGCTAAATCTACGACTGCAGGTACACCTGTAAAGTCTTGTAAAATAACACGTGATGGTTTGAAAGGCACTTCACCTTCTGAACCTTTAGTAAAATCAGACAATGCTTTAATGTGCTCGTCAGTAATTACAAAACCATCTTCTTGTCTTAACACTGATTCTAGTAGTACTCTAATTGAATATGGCAATTGCGATACCTTAGTTAAACCTTGTTCTTCTAAAGTATTCAAATCATAGTAAGTGTATGATTTCCCGTTTAAATCAAACGATTTTTTCGCTTGCTGCTTAATATTAGAAGCCATATAAATCCCCCTTGAAATTTTTGTTATATATGCCGTTAATTAAATTGTATAATTATATGTAGTTTAAAACAACTAGATAGCGTTAGAAACCTCTGCAATTTAGTTTCGAATTTTCAATCGGTATGTATAAGAAATACTTATCATTAGCTAACTGTGTAATAAGTTATTATTATCAATTGAGAATCATTATCACTTCTATTTTCTTTAAAATCTCTAATCATACTTATTTTAAAGTTAAATTATGCATTGAATAACATAAAAAAGCTAAGGACCTCAATGATCCTTAGCTTTTAAAAATGAACAAAACTATTACTTTTCTGATTTTTCAGCGTTTCTTAAAGGTGTACGTTTTTCAATAATATCTTCTTCATAATCTTCTTGTTGATGTTGAACATAATCTTGTAATCTATGTTTATTCGGTGTCAATGTTAGACCTAAGAATTTACGTTCTTGGTTCGCATCTTTATAGAATGAAATCATCATCATTATTACTACAAAGGAGAACGGCAAGGCACTTATGATAGCGGCACTCTGAATTGCATTGAGTGCTTTTGCACCGTCACCGCCACCAGCAAATAATAATACGAATGCGATTAATGATTGTGACACACCCCATGTTACTTTAACAACATTTGAAGGCTCTAAAGAACCATATGTCGTTTGCATACCTAGTACGAATGTAGCTGAGTCTGCTGATGTGATAAAGAATGAAGCGATTAGCACTAATGCGATAATGGATAATATCATTCCTAATGGAAGATGGTTAAACACACCAAATAATTGTGTTTCAGCAGTCATGTTGAATAGCTCTGGATGTTTTTTACCTGTTTCAATGCCTAAGACACCAAATACACTAAACCAGATAAAGCTAATAATAACTGGTACTAAAAGTACGCCTCCGATAAATTCACGAATTGAACGTCCTTTAGAAACACGTGCAATGAATATACCTACGAATGGGCTCCAACTTAACCACCAACCCCAATAGTAAAGTGTCCAACTAGACATCCATTCACGTTTTTGAGGGTTTTGCGCTGCAGTATCAAAAGTATTTAATAAGAATGAATTTAACAAGCTACCTGTTGAACTTGTCATCATGTTTAATATTAAAACAGTTGGTCCAATGATTAATACTGCAATCATCAATATTGCACCTAAGCTAATGTTTAAGTTACTTAAGTATTGGATACCTTTACTTAAGCCTGACCAAGCACTCATAATAAATAACACAGTTACTACAACTATGATTATCGCTTGTACCCAAACATTATTTGGTATACCGAATAAGTAATGTAGCCCACCATTGATTTGTAATGCTCCCATACCAAGTGATACAGCAACACCTACTACTGTAGCGAATACAGCAAGTACATCAATGATTGTCCCAATTGGGCCTTCAACTTTATTTCCTAAGATAGGACGTAATGTTCTTGAAATCAAACCTGGTTCGCCTTTTCTAAATTGGGCATATGCAAGTGCTAATGCAACTACGCCATAAATTGCCCAAGCATGGAATCCCCAATGGAAAAATGTTGAACGTAGAGCTTCTGTATATGCGGCAGTAGTTTTTGGATCTGCATTAGGTGGTGACGCAAAATGAGCCATTGGCTCTGCTGCACCATAGAATACTAACCCAATCCCCATTCCAGCACTGAATAACATTGCAAACCAAGAAACCGTGTTGAATTCTGGCTTGTCATTCGGTTTTCCTAATTTCAATTTACCAATCGGGCTAAAGATTAGGAAAATACAGAAGAAGACAATAAATGTTGTAAGAATTAAGTAATACCATCCAAGTTTATCCGTTATCCATAGTTTTATGTTATTAGTAACTGAATCAAATTGTGCTGGCATAATCGCACCAATTATGACTACAATTGCTACTAATATTGCACTATAGATAAAAACCGGAGATATCTTCTTACCATTAGGTTGGTTACTAGAAGAATTCATAATTAATTACTCCCTTTCTTATCATATTAAATTTTCGAACTCCAAAATAGAAATTTTAGCTTTTCTAAATATCTCTATTTTATGTAATAGCCACGTATTACGATAACAAAACAATGAGTTAATTTCAAATTTCGTTAAAAAAACTATTTTCTTAAATTTCAATTTAATGTATACTAATCTTTAAATTCAATTTAAGAGGAGTTAATTATATGTTTAAGGAATTTAAAGAGTTTGCACTTAAAGGCAACGTATTAGATTTAGCAGTAGCTGTAGTTATGGGTGCAGCATTCAATAAAATTGTTACAGCCTTAGTTTCTTACATTATTATGCCATTAATTGGTTTAATATTCGGAACAGTTGATTTTGCTAAAAGTTGGTCATTTATGGGGATCAAATATGGTATGTTCGTTCAATCAATCATAGACTTTATTATCATTGCATTTGCATTATTTATCTTTGTAAAAATAGCAAATACTTTAATGAAAAAAGAAGAAGAAGAAGAAGAAATCGAAGAAAATACAGTATTGTTAACTGAAATTCGCGATTTATTACGTGAGAAGAACTAAATATTTTTAAAAGACCAATCAGATGGATGCATTTGATTGGTCTTTTCTTATATTCAATTACAAATAATGAAGGTACAGTTATTGTTTCTTAAATTGTGCTGAACTTTGATATTGTTCTGTTATAACTTCTAAAATTATTGGAATTCTCTGTTTCAACTCACTTACATGTGAAATAATACCTACCATTCGTCCACTAGATTTCAAACTTAAAAGTGTATCTAATGCCGTTTCTAAAGTTTCTTGATCTAGCGTACCAAAACCTTCATCGACGAACATTGAATCTAATGCTATTCCACCCGACTCTTGTTGAACAATCTCACTTAATCCTAGGGCTAAAGCTAATGAAGCTTGGAAAGTTTCACCACCAGATAAAGATGTAATATGTCGTGATTGATTTGAGTGAGAATCAAACACGTCAATTTCAAGTCCACTGTAGCCTTGTGAAATTTGTGATCTTCTCGTTAATTGATATCTTTGACCAGTCATTAGTGCTAATCTTTGATTAGCTTGAGCTAGAATTCTTTCTAAGTAGTAAATTAATACATAGTTCTCAAGTGTTAATTTTTGATCATTTTTTCCTGCTAAAATCTCTGCTAACTGGAAAATTTCTTGTTGCGTTTGCAACGCATTGTTTAGTGTTTCTATTATAGTTTTTATTTCGTTTATTTTTTTCTGGTTAAATGCCATTTTATAATCATGTTGATTTAATGTTGTGGATATCGTTTCTAGGTTTATTTGCTTATTTTTATAGTCTTCAGTTAACTTTTCTATATCTTCTGGTTTTCTTCCCCTAGTTTCTTCATTTAATTGGTTAATTATTAATTCAAATGATTGTTTCGATTTTTTAAATGATTCTACTTCGTTTTCTAGTGTTTCTTTTTCTGATGATTGAGCTGTTGCTTGATAAACTTGGTCAAGTGATGTAAATCCGATACTCTGCATTTCTTCTTGGATTTTACTGTCATTTTTTTCAATATCATTTTGTAACTCATTTTTATTTTTATCTAAATAACTTTTACTATTACGTTCCACTGCTAGCGTACCATTTAAATTTTGAATTTTTTGTTCTAATTCAGTTGTTTTATTGTCAAATTCACTCACTTTATTAAAATAGTGGTTAAAAATGTCAACGAATTGACTTACAACCTTATAGCCTGTTGTGTTCTCAAAATCGTTAATAATCGTTTCATTATGTGTTAATTTATGCTCTTTATTTTGTATAACTATCTGCAATTCATGATAATTTTTTTCTAATTTCTGCTGATTTAAGTTCAATTTTTCGATAGCTTCATTTTCTTTTTCAACTATAATTTTTTCTTCTTGTTTATTAGAAACCTCTAATTCAAGTGTTTTGTAATCAGTTAATTCAATCGATTTCAAATCATATTTAAGTAATTGTTCGTCAATATATTGCAATTCACTCTCATATTTTATTTTACTTTCCTTTAATTTATTTCTTTGTGTTTCGAGTTCTGTGAGTTGCTTTTCTCTTTTGATTAATTCTTCAAAATTAATATGTTCTTCTATAGTATCGATATGACTTCCACAAATGGGACAAGTATCTCCTAATTGGATTGAGGATTGTATTTGCAGGATTATTTCTCTCTTATCATTCAAATGAATATTTGTCTTATCGATAGTTTGATATTTATCTATTAATTCAGCTAATTCACATTCCGTTTCTTTCAAAACCGCTTGCTTTTGTGCCTTCCTTTTTGACAATTCATCATAATCTCTTTTATCTTGTTCGTTTTGTTTTAACGTTTTAATTTCGTTTTTTAAATCATATATTTCTTCATTTATATATTCTAATTTTTTATAATTTGGTTGCCGTTGTTTTAATTGATTTTGTATATCTATTATTTTATTTTTTTCGCTTTCTAATTGGTCACCCAATTTCGAAAGTTCCACTTTATATAACGTGTAATGATTATATGCTTGGCTATATTTTGAAGATTTATCATAAAAAACCTTCGTTTTATCAATAAATTCACGATATTGTTTTATTTTATCTGCATTTATTTTATACAAATCTAATTCATTAATACTTTTTTTAATTTTTTCTTCAAGCTCTTTTAAATACTGCTTTTTTTGCTGTATTTCAATATTTATTTTCTCGTTTTTTGAAATTAAATTTTCTTTTGAGTCTAATAGATTTGCAATTGGTCGTACTTCATTAATTTCTTTAATACGTTTCATTTTATTTTTGATTTCATCTTCATTTAGCAACAATAAATTATATTCTTTTCGTTTAGCCTCTAATTGTTTTAATGATTCTTTTAATTTCACATTATCATTTAATTTAATTTCTGCTTGGTTTAATAGTTCTTGATTGGATTCCTTTTGTTGCTTCAAATCCTTTTGAATTGCTATCGCTTGCTGTTCAAATTCTGGTAATACTTCGAGCAAATGATTCATTTGTCTAGCATTAATCATTTTGTATTCATATAAATTGTCATCATCAAATGTTTCGATTTCTTGCCAAAAATTTTCTAACGTATTAAATTGTTGTTCAATGTGTTGTCTAACCTCTTTCACATCATCTGTGAGTTGTTTTTGTATTTCTTCAAACCTTTGGCTATTAAACAAAGTTCTTAAAATCTCTTGTTTTTCTGAACTTTTTGATAACAGAAATCTTTTAAACTCTCCTTGAGGTAAAATAAATAACTGTCTAAATTGTTCTGCATTTACACCTAATAATTGTTTGATATATTGATTTCCATTGTTTATTTTACTTTCTCTAAGTATAAATTGATCATTTTCTAGTTGATATACTGCTAGTTGACCCAGTGTTTTATTTTTATTTCCTTCTTTTATAAAAGCACCTTGCCGTTGAATTTTAAAAACATGATTACGTAAGTTGAATTCAAATTCAACTTTCATAGGCATGTTATTTTCCGCAAAATGACTTCTTAAATCTCCTTCTTTTCTGTCTTTGGTTGAAGCTTCACCAAATAATGCATATACTATTGCATCGAAAATCATAGTTTTACCGGAACCTGTTTTACCACTAATTAAAAATAGTTGATTGTTATTCACATAAGTAAAATCTATCGTTTCATTCAAAAATGGTCCAAAATTATTTAATTCCAATTTAATAGGTCTCATTTAGTTAGTATCTCCTTCTAGTAATTGAGACATAATTTTTCTTACTTTTTCATTTTGACTTTTAGTAAGTTGTTCATCTGTAATACTTTGATAAAAATTTTCTATTATCGTCGTATCATCTAGTTTTTGTATTTCAATATTTTCATGATGTAATGGTGTATTAAAATCAAATGTCTGATTAGTAAGCGCCAATGTATTTGGATATATTTGTTTTAAATGCATCATTGGATCATTCACATGAGACATATGCTTTAATTTAAAATGAAAATAATTATCCTTATGCTTAACGGCTAATTTTTCTTGAATGGCATCTTCATAATCTCCTTCAATAACTTCCAATTGTCGTAATGGTTGTAATTGAATAAATTTATCAGTAATCTTGTTTTCTATAATTTCTAATTTCTTATATCCTTTAGGTTGATTCGCTTCTGAAAAAGAATACTGTAAAATTGATCCACTATAATTAATAAAATTTGATTTGATACTAAAAGGATGGTGCAAATGCCCTAGCATGACTCTATCAAATTGATGAAAAGCGTCCTCAGACACAGATTCCACTGTACCAATTGTGAGTGGCCTTTCCGATTCTGATCGTATCCCGCCTTGCACAGTTAAATGGCCAATTAAAATGTTAATTTTTTCTTTATCCATAACTTCTGACATTTTTTCCAAGGATTTTTTTAGAGCCTGTTGATGTGTCTCTATAGATTTATCATCAAAAAAAGATTGTACCTCATTAATAGTTGCAAATGGCAGCGTATAAAAATCAACATTCCCAATCGAAATTGGATTGTTAATATCTTGAAGGTTCGTACGAATATACATTCTAGACTTTTCAAACCATTTTGCACCATAGTTTAACCGCTCTCTACTATCATGGTTACCATTTGTCATTATTAAAGGTATATTCATCTTCAAATTCAAAGTATCAATGACAGATTCTAATAATTGTATCGCATCTTTATTTGGATAACTCGTATCATATAAATCTCCTGCAACTACAATGACATCTGGTTGTTCTTCTTCCATTGCCAATATAAATTTATCTAGTATATACTGTTGATCTTCTAATAGAGATTTACCATTTAAAATTCTTCCCAAATGCCAATCAGCCGTATGTATAATTTTCATATAATCACCCTCCACAGAACATTTGTTCGTATATAATTTTAGCTCAATTTTCCCTTCTTATCAACTAAAAAAAATAAGGCTGGACAATTTTGTCACAGTCTCTAAGTTATAGTTTTAACAATCAATGACTGATTGAAAACAAAAGATATTAATCTACTCTAATCTATTTATTAAATCTATCCTAGTACGTATTCAAATTGCTAAGTTAATTTTGAATATATTACATTATTTTATTAACGTTTTTTTAACTTTCTTATATTTATATAGCATAGCTAAACGCCAAGGAACAATCATGCAAAAAGCGAGTAAGAAAAACATACCAGCTATTTCTCCAGGATCTATTTGATTACTAATAAAAATTTTAATTACCGTACGTATTAACAATAGTGAAATTAAAATGATTGGAAAAGCTTTAGATCGTTTCATATATATTTCACTACCTTGCGTTTCAAACCTAGAAGTCCAAATTAAAATTGTAGAAAATAAGACTCCTAGTATAATACATTCTATTATTTCTAATCCTGTTAACCTAAAATATGGTACGACATACATTAATGCACCTGTCGCCATGAAAAAGGGTGGAAGTATAATTTTCTTTTCATTAACCGGAAATTGCTGTGCCTTCATTCTTATAATGATTACGCCAATACCCATTATAAATGCAAAAGCAATCGAAAAAATTAAATACAACATGCTTACACCTTCTTTACGTCTCTAAAAGTGATATTTACTTTCGTTAGTATATCATTTAACAAAGTAATAATCAGTAATTATAAATCGAATTCTATATAATTTTTAGATAACTAAATGTTCTTATCACCATAACCCCGCCACAGACAAAAATAAGGGCTGACAACTACTTCTTGGAAGTAGCTCTCAGCCCTTTAATGATGCGTTATTTAGACTTTTTCATTTGGTCTTGTTGATTTTTATTCATCATAGACATCATTTGATTTATTTTCTTTTGAGAAGGTTTTTGACCCATTTGCATCATCATCATACGTAGCATTTCTTCATTGATTGGTGGGTTCTTTTTAAGATAATCCATCATATATTTTCTTGCAAGTAAAAATCCACCTACTAAACCTAAAATTAATGCTAACACGATTAATACAATTGCTAACCAAGTTGCCATTGTTTCACCCACTTTCCTATCCTAATGAATTTTACTAAAATAAGTGCTCCATTTCAAGAGCAATAATATTTATATTACTTTCGACTTATGTATTATATCAACTCGAAAATCATTTTGTAAATATTAGCTTTTATATCACAGAAAAATGGTATGAGCGTTTAATTCTCATACCATTTAACTTAGTACCTATTTCAAATTAAAATGTTTGAATTTGATTCAAAATATTTTCTTTTGTAAAACCATATTTTTCAACAACTAAATCACCAGGCGCACTTGCTCCAAAACCATCGATACCGATAACTTTACCTTCAGTGCCTACATATTTATGCCAACCAAGCGGTGATGCCATTTCGATAGCTACACGTTTAGTGATTGATGCTGGTAATACAGATTCTTTATATTCATCTGATTGTTGATCAAAAGCATTCCAGTTTGGCATAGATACAACACGTACGCCTTTACCTTGTGCTTCTAAATCTTTAGCAGCTTCTATTGCTAAATTAACTTCAGAGCCTGTAGCTAATAATAAGAACTCTGCAGCTTTATCCGATTCAAATACTACATATGCACCTTTACGCACACCTTCTTCTACGGTCTTTTTGTCAAGATCCATTGTAGTTAAGTTTTGACGTGTTAATACTAATGAAGTTGGTGTTGATTCTGATTCTAATGCTACTTCCCACGCTACTCTTGTTTCGTTACCATCAGCTGGACGAATTACATTCATGTTTGGAATTGCTCTTAAACCTGCTAATTGTTCAATAGGTTCATGTGTAGGTCCATCTTCACCAACAGCAATTGAATCATGTGTAAATATGAATGTAGAATTAAGTCCCATAATTGATGATAATCGTAAAGCTGGTTTTAAATAATCGCTAAATACGAAGAAAGTTGCTCCATATGGGTGTAATCCACCGTGTGCAGCCATACCATTCACTGCAGCACCCATTGCAAATTCACGTACACCAAACCAGATATTTTTACCTTCTGGTGTCGCTTTATCAAAATCTGGCGCTTCTTTTACGTTAGATTTATTTGAACCAGCTAAGTCTGCTGAACCACCAAAGAATGAAGGTACCGTCTTGCTTAGCGCTTGTATTACTTCACCTGAATCTGCACGAGATGCACCACTATGTCCAGCTTCAAAATGCGGTAATGCCTCACTATAATCTACTGGTAATTTCCCACTAATTGCTAATTTGAATTCTTCTGCAAGTTCTGGATACTTAGTAGTATATTCTTCGATAAGTTTATTCCATGATTCTTCTTTTTCATTTGCACGTTTTAACATACTTTGTTGGAATATTTCATATACTTCTTCAGGTACATTGAAACGTTTTTCAGGATCTAATCCATATTTTTCTAACGCTAATTTTCTTTCATCTTCTCCTAATGGCGCTCCATGAACACCATGCGTACCTTCTTTGTTTGGTGCACCAAAACCTATAATTGTTTTAATTTCAATAATAGTTGGCACATCTTGAGATTTAGCTTCTTCAATCGCTTTATCAATTGCGTCTAAATCATTACCATCTTTAACAAGTATGTGTTTCCAACCATATGCTTCAAAACGCCCTTTAATGTCTTCAGAAAATGCTTTATCCAAGTCACCATCTAATGAAATATCATTTGAATCATATAGTACAATTAGTTTATCTAATTGATTATGACCAGCTAATGAAGCTGCTTCATGTGATATTCCTTCCATTAAATCTCCATCAGACGCTAACACATATGTGTAATGATCAACAACTTTAGCATCTTGTTTATTAAATTTACCAGCTAAATGTTTTTCAGCCATAGCCATACCAACAGACATTGCAAACCCTTGTCCAAGTGGACCTGTAGTCACTTCAACACCATCTGTATGTTTAAACTCAGGATGACCAGGAGTTTTTGAACCCCATTGTCTGAATTGTTTTAATTCTTCTAATTCTAAGCTTCCTGATACATGTAACAAACTATATAAGAGAGCTGAACCATGACCTGCTGATAACACAAAACGATCTCTATCAAAGAAATTTTTCGATTGGGGGTTAAAGTTCAAATGACGCGTCCATAATGTATAAGCCATCGGAGCAGCACCCATAGGTAATCCTGGGTGTCCTGAATTAGCCTGTTCAACTGCATCGATACTTAACGCTCTAATCGTATCGACTGCTAATTGATCTTTTTCTTTATTCATCTATATGACTTCCTTTCTTCTAGCAAGATTCTAACCTATTATACCTTATTTATTATTCATTTAACAAAAAATTGATTTAGTCTTTTCCTTCTTGTTCTTTTGCATCTAAAATATTTTTTACTTTGTCAGGAGTAACATCATTTCCTTCTGGGTCAATAACTCTTGTACTCTCTATTTGTTGTTTGAATTTTTTTCTGAACGATTTTAAATACGCTTCTCTTAATTTAGATTGCTCTTTAGCTTCTTTTTCTGTCAATCCTTGTTCTTTTTTCTTTTTTGCCAATTCATTAATTCGTTCTAAATCTACGCCATCTACATTAGTCATGACATACCTCCGTTATTTTTTCATATAGAAAAATATAACAAAAAATTGAGCGAAACAAAATCGTTTCGCTCATTATCCCCAGTCTCTTCATACACCTCTATTCTATTTATATATACGCTGTTACTAATGTACTGAAGCAAAAACAGGTTGAGCTTCATGTTCGCTTTTTTGCTCTGTTTCAACATTTTTTTGTTCGTTGTCACTTGATTGTTGCACCATTTGATGATCTGTCATTTCGTACGTTTGTTCTGAATTCGCATTGTTATGTGCACTTAATATAAATAGTGCGCATAGTACCATTGTTACAACTAATACTACCATATAAGCTTTTATTTGAGATTTATTTATTTTTATCATTTAAGGTCACTCCTAGAACATTTGTTTGTAATAATACTTTATCAGAACGCTTGTTCTGTGTCAACACCGAAACGAACAAACGTTTGTAATTTATAGTTACACATGCTATAATTAAGTCAAATTAAATTAGGGAGTGCCTATTATGAGAGAGTTAACAAAAAGACAAAATGAAATATTTGAATATATAAAACAAACTGTTCATTCGAAGGGATATCCACCAAGTGTAAGAGAGATTGGCGAAGCTGTTGGCTTAGCTTCTAGTTCAACTGTGCACGGACATTTATCTAGATTAGAAGAAAAAGGCTATATAAGAAGAGATCCAACTAAGCCACGTGCTATCGAAATTGTAAACGAACAATTAGGTGAACCAATTAACATGGAAGAAACTATCCATGTTCCTGTTATAGGTAAAGTAACTGCAGGAATACCTATAACAGCTGTGGAAAATGTCGAAGAATATTTTCCTTTACCAGAGCATTTTACTTCGACACATAATAGCGATATATTCATATTAAATGTTGTTGGGGATAGTATGATTGAAGCTGGGATACTTGATGGTGATAAAGTAATTGTTAGAAGCCAAACAATTGCTGAAAATGGCGATATTATTGTTGCTATGACCGAAGAAAACGAAGCTACTGTTAAACGTTTTTTCAAAGAGAAAACGCAATATCGCTTACAACCTGAGAACAGCTCAATGGAGCCAATATATTTAGATCAAGTTGCTGTACTAGGTAAAGTAGTAGGATTATTTAGAGAAATGTAATTAACTGAATCAACAAATCAAAGACACTCTCAAAAAAATAAGAGGTTGCGCATTTTGCGCAACCTCTTATTTTTCATTCTTTTTCTCTAAAATATCTTTCACTTTTTCAAGTATATCTTCTGTTCGATCTTCTTTATTAGTTGTCATAAATTATTCATCCTCACACGTTTAAGGATACCCTTATGCAACACAAAATAAACATTAACCAGAATAATTTTCTGTCCAATATGGTTGTCTATCTTCATTGAAATCAACACCCACACCAAGTGTTTTAAAGTCTTGTTTTAATATATTTTTTCTGTGTCCTAACGAATTCATTAATCCTTCGTGTGCATAAATACTGCTTGTTTGTCCATAAGCTAAATTTTCGCCAGCGGTATTAAAATCATGACCATCAGCTTTTAACCTGTCAAATGGAGACTCCCCTGATAAGTTATTGTGATCAAAATAACGATTATCAGCCATATCCTTACTGTGTTTTCTTGCAGTATTGGATATACTTTCTGAATAATTTAAAGGCTCTAATTGATGTTGAACACGTTCAGCATTGACTAAATCAAAATTTTGCAATTCAAAACTTTTAGCCAATCCATCTGAAGGTGCGCCATACTGTTCTTGCAAGCGGTTCTCCATCTTATCACTTACTTGTAGAAGTGCCGTTAAATTATTATCTCTATGCTTATCATAGAACACAGTTGTATATATTTGATCTTTATGAAAATTATCAAAACCATCATCTTGAACGTCGAATTTTACTCGTCCTTTTTGCTTTTCAGTAATAGGCTGACCTAATCGTTCTCGCACAACTGATTTAGGCGAGCCATACTTTATCTTTGATTTAGAAGAAATAACATTTTGATTACTATATAAAGCATGTACTTTATGATCAATGTAACTTACCATTACAAATGATTTATAATTGTTAGAGAAGTACGTATACCATTTTGTACCATATTCGTTTGATGTTACTCTTTGAGGCGTACCAAGTTTATCTTCAACATCTTGTTTCGACATATTCATTTGAATATTGTTTACAGCAAAATCTTGTTTACTAGGTACTTTTAATGTATCGGTTGTCATTGATTTATCCGTAGTCCAACTATTCACTTTAGATTTAAAAGTTTGCTGTAATGAAACCATTGGTGCTGCTTCTTTAATAGGAGCTATTAGGACAATCGCCAAGAAAATTACTACGTATAATAAAAATTTTCTAATTTTATACACCTACTAAAATTTAGTCTCTATCACCATTAAAAATTGAATTTCTAACAATAACATAATCCACTTTTCTTAATGAATTTAAATCTTTGCCACCTGCATATGAAATTGAACTTTGTAGATCCTGTTGCATCTCAATTAATGTATTAAATAAAGAACCTTTGTGTTCAACAAACATTTTTTTACCTTCTACATTCTTATGTTCACCCTTTTGGAACTCTGATGCACTACCGAAATACTCTTTATACATTTTGCCATCTAATTCAACAGTTTCACCTGGTGATTCTTCATGTGCAGCAAATAATGATCCAACCATAACCATTGATGCGCCAAAGCGAATAGATTTTGCTATGTCTCCATGAGTTCTAATACCACCATCAGCAATGATTGGTTTACGTGCCGCTTTACTACAGTGATTTAATGCAGATAACTGCCATCCACCCGTACCGAATCCAGTTTTAATTTTAGTAATACAAACTCTACCCGGACCAATACCTACTTTAGTTGCATCAGCTCCAGCATTTTCTAATTCGCGAACACCTTCAGGCGTACCTACATTACCAGCAATTACAAAGACTTCTGGAATGTGTTGTTTGATATGTTTAATCATATTGATAACAGAATCAGAATGACCATGTGCAATATCAATCGTAATATACTCAGGAATTACATTTTCAGCTGCTAATTTTTCAACAAAATCAAATTCACGGTCTTTCACACCTACAGAAATAGAAGCAAACAAACCTTTATCTTGCATTTTTTTAGTAAATGGAATTCGGCCTTCTTCATCAAATCTATGCATAATATAGAAATAATCATTTTCCGCAAACCACTCAGCTAATGTTTCGTTCATAACAGTTTGCATATTCGCTGGAACAACTGGTAATTTAAAGCTTCTTGGTCCAAATTCAACAGTTGTATCACACTCAGAACGACTATTTACAATACATTTATTCGGTATAAGTTGGATATCTTCGTAATCAAAAATTTTCATTATTTAACAAACCCCTAACATTTTTAATAAAACATTTATATAATGGTAAGATTTTCATTATAAATATGATAATTACTGTAGAAATAATCAATTGATTCGCTATAATTCCCGAACAATAATATTTATATTATCTTAACCAATAGATAATATACATTGTTTTAAACTAAATGTAAATGGACTTGAGTCTGAAATTACCAACTTGATTTTTTAACACCTGGAATTTGCCCTTTGTGTGCATATTCCCGTAATGCAATTCGTGACATTCCAAACTTGCGATATACACCTCTTGGTCGTCCTGTGACCTTACAGCGACGGGTTAACCTAGTTGGCGATGAATCTCTAGGTAACTTTCTTAACGCTTCGTAATCTCCCTTTGCTTTTAATTCTTGACGCAATTCAAAATATTTTGCTACCATGCGTTCTCTTTTTTGTTCTTTTGCTATTTTAGATTTTTTAGCCATTATAATTCTCTCCTTACTTTTAAATCGTAATAATTACGTTTTATATCATAACATAAATACTTCTCAGTTCAACTCTTATTTTTATATACAGTAATTTTTTCATTTTAAATAGAAAATTAAATACCTTTAAAATTTGATTGAAAAGCTCAAATCTATGTGCTAAAATTATAAAACGTAATCATTACTGTTAAGAAAGAGGTGTGCAATTTGCGCGTAAATATTACATTAGCATGTACAGAATGTGGCGATCGTAATTATATTTCTACGAAAAACAAAAGAAATAATCCTGAACGTATTGAACTTAAAAAGTTCTGTCCAAGATTAAATAAATATACATTACATCGCGAAACAAAATAATATAATGCAAATCTTATCTTTTAAATACGACAAATTTAGAAATTAATGAATAGCATTGTTTTTTAGACCAGTACAATTAAGTACTGGTCTCTTTTTATGTACTTATATTAAATACTTTAAAAATATTCACCTATATAATTTTATCTACCTACAAAGCTCTTCTCATTATCGTCAAAGTGAAATTCATCTTACATGACATGACATTTCTGTTCGTTGTTTTATTAATTATTATCCCTATATAATATATGCAACAACTAAAGGAGATGAACAAAATGAAAAAAGTCTTTTTATTATTAACTGGTTTCTGTTTTATAATTTTATTGTCTTTAATAGCCTTATCAGTGTTAGCGTTTTCCAAATCCAATAGTGAAAGCGAAATATCGCAAATCATCGATCAGTATAATCCACTAGTAAAAAAACAACACTCGTACCTCATCACTAAACAAAACCCGGATCAATTATTAGAACATGGCAGAGTAAGCTATACTCAAAATGCTGTTGATGAACAAGGAAATGTAACTCAACTAACATTTACAGCAATTGAAAAGTTAAAACCAAATCGCTATTTGAAAGTGACACACAAAAAAGATTATGTTAAAACATATGAAGAAGTTAATGAAAAAGAAGTCCCTACTAAAGCTTTAAAAGAATTATATAAAATGAAATGACACTAATTAAGCGACCCTATATATACCCAAAAAAGCCAACGAAACTAATTGTTTTCGCTGGCTTTTTGCATTAAACATATATCACTTTTTTAAATTTGAATTATCGAATTAATCTTTAATTTCTAAGTCAACGTCATTAATATCAATGCCTAGTGCTTTAGCTACACCTTTACCATATTCACTATCTGCTTTGTAACAATGACGAATATGACGATGTTGTACTTCTAATGTTGTTCCTTGCATTTCATTCGCTGTGTTCTGGAAGATACGTTCTTGTTGTTCTTTAGACTGTAATCTAAATAAACGACCTGGTTGTTCGAAGTAGTTGTCATCATCTTGACGATAATCATATTCATAAGCTTCTCCTTCAACTTTTAGACCAGGTTTTTTAAATTCTGGTTGATCCTCAAATGCGCCGTTACTATTTGGATAATAATGTGTGCTACCACCTTGATTATTGTCTAGAATTCTCATTTGACCGTCTCTACTAAACGGACAAATATTTTCAACACCTACACCTTTAGGTTGGTTGACTGGAATTTGCCAATGGTTAACGCCTAATCTATAACGTTGTGCATCACCATATGAGAAGATACGTCCTTGTAACATTTTATCTGGTGAGAAATCAATACCAGGAACTATGTTTGTTGGAGCGAATGCCGCTTGCTCTACATCTTGGAAGTAGTTATCTGGGTTACGGTTAAGTTCCCACTCACCAACTTCGATTAATGGATAGTCCCCTTTATACCAAACTTTAGTTAAATCAAATGGATTATCTTTATGATTTCTTGCTTGTTCTTCTGTCATAACTTGGATGTACATTTTCCATTTTGGATAATCTTTATTTTCAATTGCTTCGAATAGATCACGTTGCGACGATTCTCTATCTTCTGCAATAACTTTTGCCGCTTCATCAGGCTGTAAATTTTCAATACCTTGTTGAGTTCTGTGATGGAATTTTACCCAAACTCGTTCGCCTTTATCGTTATACATTGAATACGTATGTGAACCAAAACCATGCATATTTCTAAAACCTTTTGGAATACCACGATCAGACATCAAAATAGTAACTTGATGCAATGCCTCTGGTAATGATGTCCAAAAGTCCCAGTTATTTTGTGCACTACGCATATTTGTTCTTGGATCACGTTTAACTGCGTGGTTTAAGCTTGCAAATAATTTAGGGTCTCTAAAGAAGAAAACAGGCGTATTGTTACCTACTAAATCCCAATTTCCTTCATCTGTATAAAATTTTAATGCGAAACCACGGATGTCACGTTCTGCATCTGCAGCACCACGTTCACCTGCTACTGTTGAAAAACGCGCAAACATTTCAGTTTGTTTACCAACTTCAGAAAAAATACTAGCTGATGTATATTGTGTAATGTCATTAGTTACTGTGAAAGTACCAAATGCACCAGATCCTTTAGCATGCATACGGCGTTCTGGTATAACTTCTCTATCAAAGTGAGCCATTTGCTCTAAAAAGTACCAATCTTGCATTAATAGTGGGCCTCTAGGACCTGCAGTCATACTATTCTCTCTATCTGAAACAGGCGCACCAAATAGGCTTGTTAATTTTTTATTATTACTCATTATATTTCCCCCTAACATGGTCTAAATAATAATTATTATTATCTAACACTTATTTTAATGTATAGTTATTACAAAAGCAACTTATGACTTATTAATTTCATAGACAATTTTCGAAATATTTAAACATTTTGTGTCAATTGCTCAATAAAAGCATTGATTGTGCTATATAAAAGCATTAGAATGGAGTGTATATAAATTTTTAATCAATTACAGGAGACTTTATTATGGCACAAAATAATATGAATCGTGGTCTTAACTCTCGTCATATTTCAATGATTGCAATTGGTGGCGCAATTGGTACAGGCCTATTTGTTGCAACAGGAAATGTGATTTCACAAGCAGGACCTGGTGGTGCTATACTCGCCTATTTAATTATAGGAATAATGTTATATTTCTTAATGTCATCCATTGGCGAATTAGCAACATTCTATCCAGTTTCAGGTTCTTTTAGTTCTTATTCTACACGTTTTGTAGATAAATCTTTAGGTTTTACTATGGGATGGTTATATTGGGCAATTTGGTTACTAGTAACAAGTGTTGATATCATCATTGCTTCAAGCGTACTTTACTATTGGGATGCTTTTCAATTTTTCAGTCCAGTAACATGGAGTATTATTTTTTTAGTTATACTATTTTTACTTAACATCTTTTCCGTCAAAGCCTTTGGAGAAACGGAATTTTGGTTATCACTGATTAAAGTTATCACTATTATCGCTTTCATCGTTATAGGCATATTGACTATTGCTGGTATTCTCGGTGGCAAAACATATGGTTTAACAAACTATACAACAGGTGAAGCTCCGTTTGTAGGCGGTATTTCTGGATTCCTAGCTGTATTACTAGTAGCTGGGTTCTCAGTTGGTGGCACAGAAGTAGTTGCGGTTACAGCAGGTGAATCATCTAACCCTGACAAATCAATGCCAAAAGCAATTAAGCAAGTTTTTTGGAGAATATTGTTATTTTACGTGTTATCTATTGCCGTAATTTCAGCTATTATTCCATATACAGATCCAATGTTATTAAATAAGGATGAATCTGTTTCACAAAGTCCTTTCACAATTGTATTTGACCGTGTTGGTATTGCTTTTGCAGCTTCAGTTATCAATGCAGTCATACTGACTTCACTGTTATCTGCTGCAAATTCCGGTATTTATACAACGAGTCGTATGCTATTTTCAATGGCTGAAGATAAACAAGCACCAAGATTCTTAGCGAAGTTAAACAAAGCAACTAGATTGCCGATAGTTGCACTTATAGCAACTTTTGTAATCGTCTTAAGTATTATTGTATTAGCTCAATTTAAATCAGATATTGTGTTTACGTTACTTAACATTATTGGATCACTTATTATTGTGATTTGGGGAGCGAGTATATTAGCTCAAATAAGACTTCGCTTAGCAATCAAAAAGCAAAATAAAGATCCGAATCTTGTATTACCATACAAAGCACCATTTTATCCACTAGGTCCGATTATTGTTATTGTGGCACTATTATTCTTATTTGTCGGTAATTCACTAGGATCGATAATGTCTGGTGATTTTGCAGCATTATTTAGAAACTTAGCGCCTATGTTTATCTTATTAATTATTTATTTAACACATAAATGGATTAAGAAAACAAAAATAGTTAAACTTGAAGAAATAGATTTAAAACGACATGATTTTAATTAACTATTAGCATTGAAGCAGTTTGATTTTGAAAACTGTTTCAATGCTTTTTTCTTAGTGAAAAATCAACAACAAATTCTAAATTTAATATCTATAGCCTTATAGTTTCAAAATTATATATAACTTCAGTCACTAATATTTTCAGGTCGAAAGAAATATAGTATAATACACATAAATAATGAACTTACCTAGAGGTGGAAATTATGATTGGACAAACGAATTTATTCGATGACATTTTAGAAACAGAAGAACGTTTCGTTATTGTTGTACAATCACTTGAAGATCGTAACCAACGCTTAATCAAACGTACTTTACGGGAATATAGTAGTTTAGATCATGCTCAAATGGAACGCTTATTTGATCATCTCAAGGATTTATTTTTAGAAGAAGCATTTGAAGAGAATCAATCGGCTTTTTCCATCACTGTTTATACAAATCTAGATTATGCAGCTGACAATGTTTATGCACATGTGAAAAGACATCGTGGCAAAAATGAGTGGACACATACTGCTAAATAACTTTTATGCAAAATAGGTTCAGACATCGTTAATGTCTGAACCTTTTTTAGATACTATTTTAATATTTGTTTAAGTGTGTGTGGAATCCCATTGTCACTATTACTTAAAGTAACTTCATCTGCAACAGCTTTCACTTTATCGTTTGCATTCCCCATGGCAACTGCATGTCCAACTACATTTAACATTGAAATATCATTTGAACTGTCACCAAAGGCAATAACTTCCGACAATTGAATATCTAGTTGTTCACATAGTGCTGTAACAGCATTTCCTTTTGAAACGCCTTTTGCCATAAATTCTAAGAAATAGGGTTTACTTGTTGTCACATCAACCGTTTCATTAAAATGACCACCTAGCTCTGTCTGTAATTTAGATATTGTTGGCACATAATCAACACCCATTACTTTTGGTACATCATTTTGAATATAGGCTTTCATATCACCAACACGCTTCATCGGTAATCCCGTTAGTTCTGATTCAATATTCATGTATTCATGGTCACCTTCAAATATGATTTGACCTTCATGATAAGTTAATACAAATAATTGATGTTCTCTACAAAAATCGACTATAGCATCAAAATCTGTTTTAGTGATACCACGACTCTTTTCCACTATTTCAGTGGCAACATTAACAGTTTTCCCACCATTATAGCTAATGACATAACTTTGGAAACCGTCTAATTTTAATAACTTAGCTGTCGGTAACATACCTTCTGTAGGTCTACCTGAAGCCAATACTACTCTGTAGCCTTTTTCTTGTACTTCTAATAAATAGGATTCTGTTTCTGGACTCATCTGATTCACTTCATTCATCAATGTATCATCCATATCCATTACAATCATTTTATACTTACTCATGCAGTCCTTCTCCCTTCAACATCTTCACTTTATATTACAACAAATTAAAGAGATTCGTACAACACTTTTGTTGAAACACCGCTTTCGTTAATTGTTACTAGTTCAGAACGGCAATGTTTAAATTCTGATTTTAAAGTACGTACCAATTCACCACTTCGTTCAGGCGCAATCATAGTAAGTACAGCCGGACCTGCACCACTAATTACTGTTGCATAAGCTGCATAGTCTTTAGCAATGCGTTTAATTTCCTTGAATTCTGGAATTAAATGTTGTCTGTAAGGTTCATGGAATCCGTCTTGCTCCATCATTTTACCCGCTAGTTGATAGTTATGTTGAATTAAAGCACTAATCATTGTGTTACTAATCGCGCTATTTTGTACAGCTTTTGTATGTGAAAATGTATCAGGTAACGCTTGTCTAGCATCACTCGTTTTTAGTTTATAAGGTGGCACTGTAATAATGATATCTACTTTAGGTGTATCAATATATGAAATATCTGTTACTTTCGTTTCAGGATTATAATATCCTAATACCAAACCACCATAAATTGTCGGTGCAACATTGTCTGGATGTCCTTCAAATTCAGTCGCAAGTTGCAGTAATTCATATTTCGACAATTCAATATCACCAAAATAATTCGCGATATATAATGCGCCAACCAGGGCAGATGCTGAAGATCCTAAACCGCGTGCCAATGGAATTTCGCTCCGCATTTCTATTTTTAAATTTGGCAAATTTACATCATGTTTTTGCGCAACCATTTGAGCAATTTGAAAAATATAATGGCTTTCATCCGTTGGTAAGCCATCAACATTGGGCCCAATATGGTGAAATGACCACTTGTTGTCTTCATTTATTGTGACCGTCAAATATAAATATTTATTCAAAGCCATACCAATAGAATCAAAACCGACACCTAAATTTGCAGTAGATGCCGGTATTTTTAAAAATAAACCTTCTTTCATGCTATAGAGCCCCTTTGATGTAATCCAAAATACTTTGTCTATCATTTGGCAATGGTTTAATTGGATTATCTAATAATGAAATAGCCGTGTCAGGATCTTTGAGTCCATTTCCTGTTAACACAGAAACAACTTTTTTACCTTGAGGTAATTTACCTGCACGATGTAATTTAATTAGTCCTGCAATGGAGGCATTACTAGCTGGTTCACTAAAGATACCTTCTTTACGTGCCATTAATTGATAAGCTTCTAAAATTTCATCGTCTGTCACACTATCGATATACCCGTTGGATTCTTCAAGTGCACGTGTAGCTTTATCCCAACTTGCAGGATTACCTATTCTAATCGCTGTAGCAACTGTTTCAGGTTGCGCTACAACTTTATTTTGAACGATAGGCGATGCACCTTCAGCTTGAAACCCATACATATTCGGCAACTGAGTATCATTTTTTTCATGATATTCTTTAAAGCCTTTCCAGTATGCTGAAATATTACCAGCATTTCCCACTGGAATAGATAAAATATCTGGGGCAGCACCACCTAATTGCTCGATAACTTCGAAAGCACCTGTTTTTTGTCCCTCAATACGGTAAGGATTAACAGAATTGACCAATGCAATTTCTCCATTTTTTGCCACTTCTTGAACAATTTCCAATGCTTCATCAAAGTTTCCTTCGATTGAAACAATTTCTGCACCATACATTACTGCTTGAGATAATTTACCTAGGGCAATTTTCCCTTCTGGAATAACTACAATTGCTTTCAAACCAGCACGCGCTGCATATGCAGCAGCAGACGCTGATGTATTACCTGTTGAAGCGCAAATCACTATTTTCTTTCCTTCTTCTTTGGCTTTCGCCATCGCCATGACCATACCTCTATCTTTAAATGAACCTGTAGGATTTGCACCTTCATATTTCACATGTAATTCGATGCCAAGCATTTTAGACATAGCTTCACAATAAATTAACGGCGTATGCCCTTCGTTCAATGATAATGATGGTGTTGCTTCATTTACTGGTAAATATGACTTGAATTCTTCTACTAAACCTTGCCAATTTTTCATAATAATTAAACCCCTTCAACTGGATAAATTTTCTTAACGATATATCCTGCTTCTGTAATTGCTGATTCAGGATCTTCATCAATACCAATAATTACGATACCGGCAGTATGTGCATCTCGTTCAGTAATATTTAACGATTTATGGAATGGTAAGTTACCTTTTAATGCAGTTTCAACTTTATTAGCATCTTGTCCATCCGTTTGCACAACAAAATAGTAACTTGCTTTATCTTTTAATGAAACCGTATCAGCATCTTCCATTATTGCTTTGGTCTTCTCAGTTTTTAATTCAAAATGTGGTGGCAGTGTGTGTAAATTTGATTCAAAATGTAACGTTACATTTAATAAGTCACTAACAACTGCACTGCCCGTTGCTAAACTTCCCGCACCCTTACCATAAAACATCGTTTCACCTACTGCATCACCGATTACATAAATAGCATTAAATTCGTCTTCTACTGCAGCAAGTTGATGTGATTTATGTATTAAAGTTGGGGCAACCGACGCTTGTACTTGACCGTTCTCATAAGTACCTTTACCGATTAATTTAATCTTATAGCCTAATTTATCTGCAACCTGTATGTCTGAAGGTTCTACATCACTTATGCCATGTCTATCTACATCATTTAAATTAATCACTTGGTTAAATGATAAATAGGAAGTAATAACAACTTTCCTCGCAGCATCGATACCTTCTACATCATCAGTAGGATCTGCTTCTGCAAACCCTAAGGCTTTAGCTTCGTCTAATGCATCTTCAAATGATGACGATTCTCTCGTCATTTTACTTAGAATAAAGTTAGATGTTCCGTTTAGAATACCCATAAATTTGCTTATATTATTCGCGTTCAAACCATTGTTAATTGCATTAACAATTGGAATTCCACCTGCAACACTTGCTTCGTATTTAAGCGCAACATCATTTTTTTGCGCTAAATCCTCTAAGACGTTTAAATGTACTGCCAATAAATCTTTATTAGCTGTTACAACATGTTTCTTTTGACTCAATGCACGTTTCAACCAATCTACTGTTGGTTCAATACCACCCATTACTTCAACGATGATATCAATACTCTCGTCATTTAAAATTTCATCGATATCTTCAGTTAAATGATAATTCGACACATTTATTGAGCGTTTTCTTGATTTATCTCTGACTAAAATGTGTCGAATATTAATATCTTTATTCATTGTTTCTTTAATCTGTGCTCGATTTTCTTCTATAATTTTGACTACACCAGACCCTACAGTTCCTAAACCGAGTAAAGCGACGTTTAATTCTTTCATGTTTTCATTCCTCCGATTGTTCTTCTTAAAAATACAATTGTACAGTTGAAAAATACTTGAATATGGTATAGTATAAGTTCATTCATTCTTTTTGTAAAGTTCGAAACTACTAATCTTATATCTATCCTATCACTCCAGTGATAAAAACTAAACAAAATTTTCTGATTTTTTAGAAAGGTTGGTATCTACTATGAAAGTTGCCAAATTTGGAGGTAGTTCTGTATCAAATGCAGAACAAATTAAAAAAGTACTCAATATTGTAAATTCGGACGATAACAGAAAGATAATTATCGTATCTGCACCCGGAAAAAGACATGCGGAAGACGTAAAAACAACAGATTTACTCATTCGTTTATATGAAAAAGTAATTCAAGATTTAGACTATGCTTCTAAAAAACAAGAAATTATCCAACGATATGCCGATATTATTGAATCATTACATATGCACGATGGATTATTAGCCAAGATTGACCAAACATTAGAAAATTATATTTCTACTTTAAAAGACAAGCCTAATCGTTTATTAGACGCATTATTATCATGTGGCGAAAATTTTAATGCTCAATTAATTGCTGAATATAATAATAGTCAAGGCATACCTACCCGTTACATTTCACCAGGAGATGCAGGTATTCAAGTTACAGACTTACCTCAAAATGCACAAATTTTAGATCAATCTTATGAAGCATTATATAAATTGAGAGACTACAAAGAAAAATTGATTATCCCTGGATTCTTTGGTGTCTCAAGACAAAATTATATCGTCACTTTTCCTCGAGGGGGATCAGATATTACTGGTGCGATAGTCGCACGTGGTGTAAGAGCTGATTTATACGAAAATTTCACTGATGTATCTGGCATTTTTAGAGCGAATCCAACTATTGTTAAAAATCCTGAAGTGATTGATGAAATTACATATCGAGAAATGCGTGAATTATCATACGCAGGATTTGGTGTTTTCCACGATGAAGCACTACAACCACTTCACAAAGACAGAATTCCTGTTGTCATTAAGAATACAAATAAACCAAACGATACTGGTACATTTATTCGTCATGATAGAGAAATCAATTCCAATAATATTATTAGTGGGATTAGCTGTGATAAAGGGTTTACTGTATTAAATATCAAAAAATATTTAATGAATAGACAAGTTGGTTTCACTAGAAAAATTCTTGCTATTTTAGAAGATTATAATATTTCTTTCGATCATATGCCTTCTGGAATTGATAACATAAGCATTATCATGAGATCTAAAGAAATACAGAATAAAGAAGAACAAGTGTTGAGTGATATACGTTCAAAATGTGACGTGGATGAATTGAGTGTGGAGCATGATTTGGCAATATTAATGATTGTAGGCGAAGGTATGCACCGAATAATTGGTACAGCCAATACGATTACACATGCATTAGCTGAGTCTAAGATTAATTTAAAGATGATGAACCAAGGTGCGTCCGAAATATCTATCATGTTTGGTATAGATGTTGCAGATGCTGATAAAGCAGTTAAGTCTACTTATGAATATTGTTATAATGGCAAGTGTTTAAAATTCCAATAGTAATTCAATATAATCAAGAAAAGTAATATATTCGTTAATCTTCAAAATAAATTCAACTAGTTTTGATATACTTTGAAACGAGCTTTAACACAAAGTAAAAATCCTTCAAATTCATTGTTGTTATTCTTACAAACAGTTCAATGATTTGAAGGATTTTATATTGCTTTTTTCTCTGAAATAAGTGCCTGATTAATTCTTTCATCACCCACAACTAGTCTTAAAATAACAAATTGATAGTAACTTAATGAATCGATAACACTTCTATAATTAGGTAATTGATGATAATCAATTGGATCTAAAAGTTCATACATTAACACAATTTCTGGCTTGATATAATCAACATTCCATTTTATCGAATGAAAATAAATATTTTTTTCTGGTAATCTAATATTATGATTCCATCTAAACATCCATTCTTCATTCTTCACATCATAAACAATGATAGTCATAATTAATTTTTCATCATCAAAAATTTCTGCATGTGTAATCTTAGAAAAATCTAACTCATCATATTGAGATGAAGCCCGTTCAGTGTCATGTAAAATGATTTGATGCACGCTAGGAATATATTTTAATACTTCACCTAAGAACTTTCTTTCAACACTAATATCGACTTTACCATTTAAATTGAACTCATCTTTCAAAAATAATTGCTTAGCAACTTCACCATTAAATTTAATTAAGTTAGGTACTTTTTCATTTAATGTCTTTACAATATTCTTCACATTATCAATACTTTTATTATTCAAATAAGCACCTCCTAGATAAAGTAAGCGTTTCCAATAATTCATATTATATAATTTGTAGGTGCTTTTTTCAATGCATTAATTATAAAAATGTGAAACAAAACACAAAATATGTTAAAAACAACCAATTTCATTATAATTGTGTTGTAATTCTGATGATATTATTTCTGGCCTATTCATTAAAAGTATTTGTTCAGCACGTTCATTTAATGTAAGCTGCATATCAGCTATCGTTTGATTGTCTTGAAATAATTTGTCTTCAGTCATGTGAGATGCCGTAGCAAAATAGTATTGAATTTGATATTTAGCAAAAGTTTGTGTCACATCAGGCCCTATAATATTATGATTCGCACTATCAACAACCCCGTTAGGAATAATAATATTAAAATCCGTGTTTTTTGAAACATATCTAATAATATCGGTTGAATAGCTAATTACAGATATTTTGATTTTCAATTTATATAAATCATCAATTACTCTATAAGCAAAAGGATGATTATCAAATGCGATTGTATCATCCCAATGAATTGTATTTATAATTTGTTTAAAGTAAGATCTTATAGCGCTCAAATTGGACTGCCACCTTCTCGTATCTTTTATTTTACATACCATTATTATATCCGTAACTCCTACTAAGTTAAACCAATATAAATCTACATACCCTTTATATGTTTTTCCAAATTATTTATGGGTAAAAAATACATGTTACCAATAATCATTCTTTATTATATATATTCACATATTCTAAAGAATCTCGATTTATATAATTTGTACAAAGTTAAATAAAGTCGTAGAATAAGATATAAATAAAACTTTAATAAGATTAGGATGATAATCAATGTTTTTCCCACTCATATTAATAATCATAATAATTCTTTTAGTAGTTATAATGATTATCAATCATCGCGTAATGCAACATAAATTGGAGACTGAAACCTACGCTAAAGATCAATTAGTTACAAAAATCAGCACAATTACGCGCGAAAACACGTATTTAAAGAATCAAATGTTAGACATGCATTCGAGCAATGATACGCATCATCATGGCTTAAGAAAGGCCAAACATGACTTAAATAGTATCTTAACTCAATATAAAAATGAAGGTCATATACAAAATTTCGAAATCATTGCTACAAGTAATCTTGCGGTGAAGCACCCTCTTTTCGAATATGCTAGAACTTTTGATTATATAGCCATCACTGATAAAGGGATTTTTAATATTAATGTTAAAAATTGGAAGCAAAAAACGTTTTATCACTTTACTGCTAACGATACGGAATCAGATAGTAATGTTAGTAGCGATTCGCTTAATCAAACGATTGGACGCTACATTGTAAATCAATTTCATAGCCAATTTCAATCTACACGTTCAACGACTTATACCTTTATTGAACGAATTAAGAATAATTCAGTGACTTATGATTTTTATAATCATGATCCATTTGAGCAGTCATCTACCAATACACAAGCTTTAGAAGCCAAAATTCATGAAAAATTAAATCAGCACATTAAAAATGTAGGGCTTGTTTATTTCACAGATGGTAGTGTGAATATTATTGATGGACCGGCGACAAGAAGTAAATATGTTGAAACTGTTTCTTCAAAATCATCATTGCAACAAATTATTGGAGAAACTATTGAATCAACAGATAAATGTTTAACTGATGCGCAATATGAACAACTCGTTGCACGCTTTAATTAAACAAACGAACAAATTATATAAGCAAAAAAGGAATCCGCTAATATTACGGATTCCTTTTTTATGTTCACCTTTTAACTCCAAATATTAAGATGCTTATTTTTAGCATTTTGTTCTGCTTGCTTAAAAGCTTCTCTATATTTGCCATTTGGTGAAAAATATTTTTCTTTTGCCAAACCATTTTTTACTAATTGTTCATTAAACATCGTCTTATCATCAATCCACACATAAGCTAGTGTCCTACCATATCTATCTTCTTTTTCTTTATCATATTCTAAATATACATCTTTATTGGTAAGGTGTTTTTTGGAATAATCTGAAGCTTCTTTTCCATATGGTTGCACTGGTGTATTAGGTTTCACCGTTTCAGGAGTATCTACACCTATTAGCCTTACTTTAAGTTGTTCATTTTGCGTATTTTTAGCAACCAATGTATCACCATCTACGACTCGTTCGACATGTACCTTTTCAGTATCATCTGGTCCAGACGAAGTATCTGTAGTACTATTTTGAAAAGGACCACTATGATTGATATATTGAAATGCTAATACGCCTAATACAACAATGATGACGACGATGCTAGTCATCGTTTTCTTTGATTGCACAGTTGCACCTACTTCATTTTATTGTCCAAATCATCATATAGAAGATTAATGTTACCGTCAAGACAACATTATACACATTGCTTTACTAAAACATAAAAACCTTCTCTTTGTATCTATTTATTTAAAGAATTAAGTCATGATATAATATGAAATGGATAGGAGTGAACAATTTGAGTACTTTCAAAGAAAACATGGTTACAATTATTGCTGTCATCATCGCGATTATCATAGGACTGACATTACAATATCAATTCGATTTACCACTAATAGTTTCTGCCGTAGTAGCAATTTTCTTAGGGCTTTTCATCGGATTTATTGTATTTATTATTCAAACGATAATCACAAAAAATAAGCGTAAATAATATATTGAATCTAAAAAACTTCTCACCGATATATCAGCGAGAAGTTTTTTATTTATCTTAAGATCCCTCGTATTCACAACATGAATTACGATTATAACCACCCTTTATTTTCCGCAATATTCCATGCTTCAAAGCGATTTTCAGCTTCTAGTTTATCAATGATGTTAGATGTATAATTTCTTATTGTCCCATCTGATAAGAAAAGGTTTTTAGCAATTTCTTTACTCGTAAGTCCCTTTCCAATTTCTTTTAACACGAGTTGTTCTTTAGGTGTCAGTGGATTTTTTTCTGTAAATAATGAAGTCATCAATGATTTACTGTACTCTTTCTCATTGTTGAGAACTTTTTCTATAGTGCCTACCAATTCATCAATTGAGCGCTCTTTTAATACGTACGCATCAACGTCATTCGCCACAGCAGATTCAAAATAGCCAGGACGTTTAAATGTTGTAACAATAATCACCTTGACATTGAGGTGATTATCTCTAATCTCACGTAATATTTCTAAACCATTCATACCAGGCATTTCAATATCTAATATAGCTACTTGAGGTTGCTCCGATTTAATTATATCTAATGCTTCCTTACCATTACCTGTACTCGCTACAACTTCTAATTTTTCATTTAAATTCAGTAGTTGAACCATAGCTTCTCTTAACATTGTTTGGTCTTCTGCTAAAGTAATTGTAATCATTGCGTTTCACCTCTTGGAATTTTTACTGTAAGACATAACCCATTATCTGATTTTACATCTAATGTGCCATGCATTAAGGCCACCCGTGTTTTAATACTCTTTAAATCATCAGACTTGAGATGATCGATGCCCACACCATTATCTTCAATTACAAGAGTAATATCTTGTGATGAGTCGATTAAACGCCCTTCCACGCACGTTGCTTGCGCATGTTTCAATATATTGTTTATAGCTTCTCTTAAGAGCATCGCTAGTAAAGACTGCTTTGAAGGATTTATGCCGTTCGCAAGTTCAACATTTTGAAATTTAAAATTTAAATTTGCATTGTTTAATAAGGCGTGCATAGATTTCACTTCATCTTCGAAAGATTGGATTTTTAAATCATTCACAATAGCACGAACTTTATTTAATGCTTCTTTCGACATCGTATTAACTTCCAACATCTGCGCCTTTGCTTTTTCTGGATCACTATCAAGCAATTTAATAGCAAGTTCGGATTTCAAACTCAAACTCGCAAACACATGACCCAACGTATCATGTAAATCTTGACCAATTCGATTACGTTCTTGTTCTGCAATCAATACATTAATATGTTTATTTTTTTCTTCTAAAGCTTGTTTGATTTTTATATTCTCTCGTTGTTTAAAATTACCAATCGTAATTAACAGTATCGCAAGGTACATGATACATAAAAAGCCTACACTCATCGGATCAACTAAATAGGTTATCAGTAAATTCAATAGCAACACAATTAAAAACATGATAAATACTGCAGATTTCATAGTTACCTTCAATATAAATGGCAATAAAAATGAGCTGAAAAATAAATATAAGCTCGTAGCAGGACCAAGTGAATAGACAAAATACATAATGCCTAGATAATGAATAACTAAGCATATATATATCCACTGTGTTGATAACATTTTTGAAAATATTGCTAAAGAAACATAGGAAATTGTAAATATTATAAATATAGCAACATATGCCCAATAGCTGCCCTTGATATCAAATGTAAATAAAGGAATTACTATAAAAATTAAATATACTAAACTTGATACATCTAATATACTTAAGTTTAGTTTTTTGATCATATATCCACATCTCTTCTTTTTTGAATAATTAGTGCAGCAGTTAAAAACAGTATACTATAAATAAGTAAGACGAACAGAGAGATATAGTTCAGTGCGTCCCCTTTTCCAATATCATATGCAATTTGTTTTAAATGATATGTTGGTGTGACATAAGCAATTTTACGCATCCATTCCGGAAATTGACTCACAGGGAACCACAAGCCACCTAAAATAGCTAATCCTAAATACAAAATATTGCCGATACTACTCGCTTTTTGAATTTCATTAAGCTGAGATAATAACACCCCTACTGATAAAAAAGTGCTTGCGCCTATCCATAAAACAAACCCTGAGAGCATCCAATCATACGTTGACATTGTAACACCTTTCATTACGTGCGCTACAATAAAAATAAGTACAATTGCCAAGATAAATTGAAACATCATTTTTAAGATTTTCACCATATAATATTGGTAGGATTGAAGTGGTGTACGCATCAAATTCTTATACCAACCCGTTGTTTTATCATTGATTAAATCTATAGGAAATTGCATTAAACAAAAGCTAGTTAAACTAAATGCTGTCATACTATACATATATTCTTTATAAAATGGCTTTTTGGCTGCTTCTGGTAAATCAAGTATTGAAGTAAATAGTATATAAAAAGCTAGCGATAATAATATAGACAGTACCAAATACACTTTTTTTCGAAATAATAATTTAATTTCTGTTTTCAAATAATAATTCATCATATTACTTCATCCCTTCCGTATCGTTATCAGTAAAAATCGTTTCTAACAGACTCGCCTTAGTGATTTCAATTTCATTTAAATCTATTTGATGTGCTATAAATGTTTCTATAATTGCTTGAACATTATCTGTTGATATACGCAATTTATTGTTCTCACTTGTATATGCTAACTCTTCGGCTGAATCAACTACCGCCTGATACTTTGAAGGTAGGTATATAATTGAGGTTTGTTGACGATCTTTGATTGTTTCAGGTTTATCATTTAATATCACTTTGCCTTTTTCTAATACAATTACATGATCGGCCATACGTTCTACTTCTTCAATATAGTGCGAAGTATAAAATAGAGTGACACCTTCATTTTTAAGTTCTGTAACAATATTCCAAAAATGTTTTCTCATCTGAACATCCATTGCGCTTGTTGGTTCGTCTAAAAATACACATTGTGGTTTCCCTATAAGTGATAACGCAAAATCAAGAATTCGTTTTTGCCCGCCTGATAGTTTATTGGCATATTGATTTAATTGATTATCATCAAATCGCGTAATCATACAAAATCTTTCTAAAGAAATCGTATCTTTATATAAATTTGCAAATAGTTGGTACAATTCTTTTACTTTTATCAAATCTGGAAAATTTGTTTTTTGAAACATAATCCCTAAATTTTGTGATTGTAACAGCCCTTGTTCATCTTGAATATTGCCGGAGGTTGGATGACGATCTCCAATAATCATATCGATAAGTGTTGACTTACCCGCTCCATTTGGACCAATTAATGCCGTACATTTCCCCTCTAAAATACTAAATGTCGCATTATCAACGACTTGCTTTCTGTTATACGTTTTAGTTAAATGATTGATTTTAATCATATAATCACTCCCTTAATATCTTAATATCATTATGACTGCATAGCTTTCATTGAAGTAGTGCGTTATGTCATAGATTACTTATGACAAATGTCATTATTTTGGGAGATACATTATATAACAGGTTTACATAATAAGATTATGGTTTTAAAACACAAAAAAATACTGTGAAGCATATCGCCTCACAGTATTTTTTAATATGCAATTTAAACTTCTTTTGTAAAAGTTAAAAAAGCGTGAAATTCTTGCTCATTTGCAGAAAAAGTACGTTCTTCTACTTCGCGAACGGTTGAATTCAGTAGTTTGTAGTTTGATACTTCATCGCTCTTTAAATAATCATTAATACTTGTTTCTAATTCACTCAATGATCCAGCTTTTAATGTTTTTAATTTTACTTCTTGCATCATTCTATCCCCTTAAAAGTTTATTTTATTAGCGTTATTATACTATGTGTTTATATTGTAGACAAATAATTTTGCTATTTATTATTGTAATATCCATATTAAATTGAAATCATTGGTCTAAGTTGAATTTCAGTTGATATTATTTTACTATTAATATTCACTCTATAATAGTGAGGTGATTATCTTCTTAAAATCAAAAGAATTGCGTGCGTTTATTATTTACTTTTTAGTTAGCTTTACATTAATTGTCTTATATTTAATACCCTTTTCGCACGCAATATTCGGATAAATCATTCCGATAATAATTAGTTAGTAATCGTCTAGAGATTGGGACACATCGATGTTCTAATCTCTTTCTTTTTCAATATGATTAGTTGTTCTCTTTAATTTAAATTTTATGCTTATTACTATTTTGGTCTGCTTCACATATCATTTTGCCTGTATATTCCTCAATCGTTTATCTTATGAAATTGTTCAAAAATATTCTGCACCCAAATTGCACCCATTTTATAAATTACACAATGAGCGGGTGCAAAAAAACAACCCGAATCATTCATTTAGAATAACTCGGATTGCTTATATACCTAGTGTTTAACCCCTTTGTTCAGCACCTAGTATTGTTTAATATATTGTTCTCTTTCCCATTCAGAAACTTGTGTTCTGTAGTAATCCCACTCAATTGATTTAGAGTTTATAAATTGATTATAAATGTGATTACCTAAAGCTTTCTTGATAGGTTCGTTGTCTTTCATTGCTTTGATTGCAGTATATAACGTTGAAGGAAGGTCTTCAATACCAACCGCTTCACGTTCTTCACGATTCATCTCATAAATATTTTGGTTAACTGGTTCTGGTACCTCTAATTTGTTCTTAATACCGTCTAATCCAGCTTGTAAAATAGCTGCTAAAGCTAAGTAAGGGTTAGCTGCTGGGTCAACTGAACGTACTTCGACACGTGTAGACAATCCACGAGAAGATGGTACACGGATTAATGGTGAACGGTTTTTACCACTCCAAGCGATGTAACAAGGTGCTTCATAACCAGGAACTAAACGTTTATAAGAGTTTACAAGTGGATTACATACGCCTGTGAATCCGCGTGCATTTTTCAAGATACCAGCGATAAAGTGATACGCGTCTTTAGTCATTTGCATGTCGCCATCTGGATCAAAGAATGCATTTTCTTTGCCTTTGAAAAGTGACATGTTAAAGTGCATACCGCTACCATTCACACCGAATAATGGTTTTGGCATAAACGTTGCATGTAAATTATGTTGACGTGCAATTGTTTTAACAACAAGTTTGAATGTTTGAATATTATCACAAGCCGTAATTGCATCTGCGTATTTGAAATCAATTTCATGTTGACCAGGTGCAACTTCATGGTGACTCGCTTCAATATCGAAGCCCATATCTTCTAATTCTAATACGATATCACGGCGGCAATTCTCACCTAAATCTGTTGGTGCAAGGTCAAAGTATCCACCGTCATCATTTAATTCTAGCGTAGGTTCGCCTTTATCATCTAATTTGAATAAGAAGAATTCTGGCTCAGGCCCTAAATTCAAATCAGAGAATCCAAGTTCTTGCATGTCTTTTAAAACGCGTTTTAAGTTTGCACGTGGGTCACCTTCGAATGGCGTACCATCTGTTTTATAAATATCACAAATCAAACGTGCAACTTTACCTTGTCCAGCTGTCCATGGGAAGATTACCCATGTATCTAAGTCAGGATATAGATACATATCAGATTCTTCAATACGTACGAAACCTTCGATAGATGATCCATCGAACATCATTTCGTTGTCTAATACTTTTTCTAATTGACTTACTGGTACTTCTACGTTTTTAATAACACCTAATATATCTGTAAATTGTAATCTTAAATATCTAACATTTTCTTCTTTAGCAAACTTATGAATATCTTCTTTTGTAAATGAACGTTTTGGCATAATATAGGTCCCCCGTATTTTTATTTAATAAATCGTGATAAATCGCCACGGTTTATTGGTATTGCTTCTCGTTGTGGTTTCTGAGTCGCTTCAACTATCATTTGTTTTCTAGTTTCTTGTTCATCATCAGTAAGGTGATCTTGTTCATTTCTAATAATTTGTTTAATACCTTTAATATTAAAGCCCTTTTCAATTAATTTCTTAATTTCAAGCAAGCGTTCCAAATCATTTAATGAAAATAATCGTTTATTACCTTCTGATCGTTGTGGTTTAATGAGTTCATGTGTTTCATAATAACGAATCTGTCTTGCAGTTAATTCGCTTAACTTAGTGACAACACTCATAGGGAAAACCGGCATATTTCGTCGTAATGTATCATTTGACTGCACTCCGATCACCTCTACTTTTGAACTTGATATAAATTTAGCATAAACTTCGATGAATTACAAAAATATGTCAGGTTTTCTGACATGATAACTGAACCTATTGGTATCACTGAGTTTAATGGATATGTACAGATTTTAATTTTTAATTTTCTGAAATTTCTTTTCAAAAAAACACTTCCGTGACATACTCATATGTAGCGAAAGTGTTGAAGGTCATTTTATATTATTAAACTAAAAATACTGAAATTAATTTTGTAAACTTTGTGCTGCTCTCGTCACAGCTAACTTAACATGCTCATACGTCAAACCACCTTGAACATAAGCTTCAAATGGCGGACGGATAGGTCCATCTGCGGTCAACTCTATCGAAGACCCTTGAACAAACGTACCTGCAGCCATAATAACGTCATCTTCATATCCAGGCATATAGGCTGGTTCTGGACTGAAATGCGCATTAATCGGAGATGCTTGTTGGATGCTTTGACAAAATTGTATCATTTGCTCTTTAGTCTCAAACGCTACAGTTTGTATCAAATCTGTTCTAGGCACATCGTAACGTGGATATGTACGCATATTCATTTTCTCTAACAATAAACTCGTGAATAATGCACCTTTTAAACTTTGGCTAACTACATGAGGTGCTAAAAAGAATCCTTGATACATTTCTTGCAATGAATTTAACGATGCCCCCGCTTCTTTTCCAATACCTGGAGCTGTTAATCGGTAACCACAGCGTGCAATTAAGTCTGCCTTTCCTGCAATATAGCCCCCAATTTTTGCTAAACCTCCACCGGGATTTTTAATTAATGAACCTGCGATTAAATCCGCACCACACTCAATAGGTTCTCGCGTTTCCACAAATTCACCATAACAATTATCGACAAAAATAATAATATCTGGATGTTGTGCTTTGATTTGTTGAATAGCTTTTTCAATTAAATGCAGTCCAAGTGATGGTCGTTGATCATAACCCTTAGACCGTTGAATAGCGATGACTTTTGTTTGAGGATTGATTTGGCGCAATACCTCTTCAATATCGATGTCTTCATCTTTTAAATCCACTTTATTGTACCTTACACCGTGTTCTTTAAGGCTTTCAATACCGTTCCCATTAATACCAATCACTTCTAGTAAAGTATCGTAAGGATCACCAGTTATGTAGAGTAACTCGTCTCCATATTTCAATGTACTTTGTAACGCCAATGTGATTGCATGTGTTCCGGAAATGATTTGCGGTCTTACGATTGCATCTTCAGCTTTAAACGTATGCGCATAGATTGCCTCTAAATGATCTCTTCCAAAATCATCATACCCATATCCAGTAGTACCTTGTAAATCACTTTCTGATACCTTTACTGCATGAAACGCATCCAATACCTTTTCTTGATTGACATATGCAACTTCTTCTATTTTCTTAAAAAATGGTACTAATGTTGCCTCTGTTTCTGCAACACGTTGTTTCATCGTTTCCATATTTCATTACTTCCTTTATTCTTTTTTGTATCCTTTAACTTCATACATAGCCGTTGTTTCGTCAAAATTCAAATCTGAAACGAGCGTATGTTGCTTTAGAAAGTATAGTCGATCAGCATCCGAACTCGGTACAGTTTCTTCGTAATAAGTGAGTACTTGTTTTACTTGATCAAATAATAATTGCTTCACTTTAGTAATATCATCTTCGCTTTTACTTGATACAAATACATGTGGCTTATTCGTAGCTGGTAAACTGCCCTCGTGTAAATCTTTTTTATTAAAAATGATTGCTTGGGGTATATGCGCCATATCCAAATCATTAATAATCTGATTCACCGTATCATATTGTGCTCTATGTTCAGGATGATTACTATCTACAACATGTAATAATAAATCTGCATTTTTCGCTTCTTCTAAAGTCGATTTAAATGCAGCAATTAATGTAGTTGGTAATTTTTGAATAAAACCTACCGTATCTGAAATAATTAAATTAAAGCCATCATTAATTTGAATTTGTCTTGTTTTTGGATCAAGCGTAGCAAATAATAAATTCTTTTCGTATGTCGTTTCTTTTGCCAAAGCATTAAACCATGATGATTTTCCAGCGTTGGTATAACCAACTAACGCCACTTGAAAGACATGATTCTGCTCACGCTTAATTCGATATCTTTCTCTATGTTCAACCACTGTTTCTAATTGATGTTTAATTTCGTTCATTCTCGTTCTAATATGACGACGGTCCATCTCTAATTTCGTTTCACCTGGACCTCTAGTCCCTATGCCCCCACCTAAACGTGATAAGCTACGTCCATGGCCTTGCAATCTTGGCATTAAGTAGTCTAGCTGTGCTAATTCTACTTGTAATTTACCTTCTTTGCTACGTGCACGCAAAGCGAAGATTTCTAAAATTAATTGCGTCCGGTCAATAATTTTCACATTCAAGTTACCATTTAATGTTTTTGATTGTGCCGTTGTCAATTCGTCATTTGCAACTACGACATCAATATCATGAAATTCAACATAATCTTTAATTTCATCTAATTTACCCTTACCAACATAATATTTATTATCAAAACGCGTTCTATTTTGAGTAAATTGTTCTTGCACATTTAACTGACACGTCATAGACAAGGATGCGAGCTCTTTCATCGTAGACTCAAAATTAAAGCCGTCATCTGACTGAGCATTTACACCGATGAGGACCGCTTTCTCTAATTGTTGCTCAGTTGTATGTGTTTCGTGTTGAGTCATAACATGCACCTCTTTTCAAAGTTTTCTTAGCCATTCTATCACAGTGCCAATATAAAGACTATATCCTTCTTTTATGTTAAATTATTAACAAGAGGTGACTAAAATGAGCATATATGATATTGAAGTACAAAAGTCGAATGGTGAATCTTATAAGTTAGATTATTATAAAAATAAAGTAATGCTAATCGTAAATACCGCAAGTGAATGTGGTTTTACGCCACAATTTGAAGGATTACAAGAATTATATGAAACATATAAAAATCAAGAATTTGTAGTGTTAGGTTTCCCTTGTAATCAATTTGGTGGACAAGAACCTGGAACGGGTGAGGAAGCAACACAAAACTGTAAAATTAATTATGGCGTGTCATTTCCAATGCATGAAAAAGTTAACGTCAAAGGTGACAATCAACATCCATTATTCAAATTTTTAACAGAAGCACAAAATGGTTTCTTAAATGAAAAAATCAAATGGAACTTCACTAAATTTTTAGTCGATAAACAAGGTAATGTTGTCCAACGTTTTTCACCACAAAAGAAACCAAATCAAATAAAATCAGAGATTGAAGCATTACTATAATTTCAAAAATATGAAGCCCTATATCTTGATTAAAGCATTGTATTGCGAATAATATGAACACTATTAATATTTAAAACGAAGCAAGCAAGTCCGTATTTAGGATTTGCTTGCTTTTTCTATACTTGATACATTAAGTCATTGTGATTTTTGCACCATCAACCTTTCACTATTTATAAATTTTTTCGGTGTTTGTCCATAATATGCTTTAAAATGTTTAATAAAATGACTCGTCGACTTGTAACCAACCTGTTCTGCTACCTGGTTAATGGCTAATTGCTCATTATGAATTAACTCCAATGCCTTTTCCATTTTCACCTGTAATTGATACTCCATAATCGACATACCATTCTCCTGTTTGAACAAGCGTGACAAATGAAATTTACTACCATGACAAAGTGACGTAATCTCAGATAGTGACAAGTTATCCTTATAATATTTTTGAACAATATTTTTAATTTGCAACGACCATTCCTCTGCGTGATTTAAAGGTTCAAATGGATTACACTTCTTACATGGCCTATAACCATCAGCGAGAGCCCCTTGCGCATTTTCATAAATGACGACATTTTCCTTTTTCGGCAATCTTGCTTTACATGAAGGTTTAAAAAAAATTTGCGTCGTTTTTACTGCATAAATAAAATCATCGTCTGCTTTTTTATCATTTTTAACTATGCTTTCCCAACGTTTTTGAGTCATATATTTTTTGATAAATATCAACTCCTTCTATGTAAACTATAACATATAAAAATGAAATGTTATTGCTTTCTAATTCCTACAACACCCATCAATATAGCTTTATGTATTATGTTTTGTTAATCTGAATTTGAGGTGATTGAGGTGAAAAAAGTTTACTATGACTATTTGCAATACGATGGGAAACTAATGTATGTATATGCCAGTGACAAAGGATTAGTATTCGTTAGCAGCTTGGACAAACCTGAAGAAGTCTATGATTTTGTTTCAAACATTATCGTCGAACGAAATCAAATACGAATTAAACCATATTTGAAGGCGCTTGAAGATTATTTATATCATGGAGAAACAGACTTCAATATGAGCTTAGATTTAGATAATACAACTGAATTTCAAAAAACTGTTTGAAACGTATTGAATGAAATTCGATATGGACAAACTGTTAGCTATAAACATATTGCACAACGCATTAACAAGCCTAATGGAATTAGGGCTGTATCGAATGCAATCGCTAAAAATCCATGCCTTATTGTCATTCCCTGCCATAGAGTAATTGGAGAAAACGGTGATTTAAAAGGGTATCGTGCTGGATTAAAATTAAAACAACAGTTAATAGATCTAGAACATACTTGATCTGATTATAACAATTGTATTTAAATAAAAAGGTACCACCTATCAAATATAATAGGTAGTACCTTCTTGTTTTTTCAAATTAGAATTTCACATTTGGTTTTAATGATTTTACACTTCTTCATTAGCAACGGAATCATCGATAGTAAATGTACTGATAGCATGTTTATAAATTAAATGCTGTTTGCCTTGAGATAATAAGCAAACGATGTACTTGTCATAATCTTCAATAATTCCTTTCATTTGAAAACCATTCACTAAAAATACAATGATTTTAGTTTGATCAGCCTTAAATTGTCCTAGGAATTTGTCTTGGATGTTTTCTGGTGTATTCATGTTATGTTCTCCTTTTCTGTATTTGGACTGAAACTTCATCTAACATCAATGAAAGTGACTTGTTCTCTCTATCTAACCACAACACGTCTAATTTGTTTTTAAACCAAGTCATTTGACGTTTCGCATAATTTCTAGAATGCTGTTTTAATTTATTTGTCGCTTCTTCTAAATTCATATCTTGCTCAACGACAGGTACCATTTCTTTATATCCAATGGCTTGCATACTTTGACTCGAAGCATATCCACGTTCAACGAGTTGCTGCACTTCACTTAGTAATCCGCGTTCCAACATTATATCTACGCGTTTATTAATCCTTTGATATAATATGTCCCGCGACATTTCTATCCCTATTAATAATGTATCATAATTTTCTGTGAATTGTTGCATTTTCTTTCTTGAACTTAAAAGTTTTTTCGTTTTTAAATAATATTGTATTGCTCTTCGTACTCTTTTTCTATTATTGGGATGAATGTCTTTTGCAGAAACTTCATCAAATGTCGCTAAATAGTGATGCAATTCCTCATTCGATAATTGGTCTAGTTTGGCTAATTCAGCTTCTACTTTTTGCTCATGTGCTTCAGAAATAGTTTCATCTTCAAATGCATAATCATGAATCAAAGATTGAATATAGAGCCCAGTTCCTCCTACAACGATAGGAATGTGTCCTCTTGCAGTAATGTCTGTAATCAATTGCTGTGCTCTATTTTTAAAATCATACGCTGAAAAGTTCTCGTCTGGCTCTAAAATATCTATCATATGATGTGGGACACCTGACATTTCATCATGAGTAATTTTAGCTGTTCCAATATCCATATATTTATAAACTTGCATAGAGTCACCACTAATAATTTCACCATTATATTTTTTGGCCAGTTCAATACTAAATTCTGTTTTTCCTACTGCTGTAGGTCCTACTATCACAACTAAAAATGGTTTATCTTTTGGCACGTGTATCAACTCTCTTTATTTTTATCTTCATGCTTTTGTTTTTTTAAAATCTGTTTTTTTATCCACTCATACATATGCTCCCAAGTTTCAAGAAACCCTTGTTCAAATAATACTTCATGTCTTTTATGTTTATATAAATGTACAGTAATGTGCTGAATACCTGATTTTTTATATAATTTGCCTAACTTTCTAATACCTTTACCATATTCACCTAAAGGATCTTCTTTCCCTGAAATTAATAAAATCGGTAAATAAGGATTCATTTTCTTAATATTTTGTGAGCGACTTGTTTGCAGCATATGTTTCACAGTTTGGTAAATCAATTGATTTGATACTAAAAAACCTGTATATGGATCTTTGATAAATTGTTCTACCTCATGTGCATCACCGGACAACCAATCGCTCGATGTTTTTTGATGATTAATATTTTTATTAAAAGAGCGATACATTATACGATTCAACCAGACCATACGACGCTTTTTACCGAAAATCAGGGTAATTAATTTTAGTAATATAGTCATTGGAATACCTAAATATCTAGGATATTGCATAGTGCCTGATAAAATGACACCCTGTGCTGCTGTTGGATATTTTTGCGTAAAAATACGTGCAACAATTGAACCCATTGAATGACCAATGACAATATAAGGAATATGACGATAATGTGCACACATTGTTTGTGCGATTTCATATGTATCTTCGGCCACTTGTGACAAGTCGTCTATATGTCCTCTTGTACGTTCATCTATGTCTTTGCCATGTCCTCTATGATTATGGCGCAAAACATCATAACCTTGTTGGTTGAGCGATTCAACAAGGTTATCATATCTATCCATATGTTCTGCCATACCATGAAGTAAATGCACGACACCAATGGTTTCTTTTTTAGCTTTATTTAATTTGGCTTCTAACATTGTGCCATCTGCAACTGTGATTTTAAATTCATATTTACTCATGTAATAGCCTCCAACCCTGCAACTTTCATTCTATATATTATACAATATACCTTCAATTTTAAAGGTTATCAAATCGTACGCAAAGTGATAGATAAAAGCACACGATTAACCTATAATCTGTCGAATTCATGTATTACTAGTTACAAATCTCTGCTTTTTCATAAAAATAGCTATCAACAAATTAATGTTGATAGCTATGATTAGTGACAGTTTAATATCAGTTTGTAAAATATAAATAAATTACTCTTTTACAGCTGGTTGTGCATTACCTGTTTGTGCTTCATTAATCGCAATTTGTAATTCTTTACCGTATGCTTCTTTTTGAATGTCTGTGTAACCTAAAAGACCAGCCATAACATCAATTACTTGATCTTTATAATTTAAGACATCATCAATCTTGAAGTAAAGTTTACCTGTACGACGGATAAAGAAATCTGTTGGACGATAAACCATTTCATTTTGAATTGAATATACTAATTCTGTATAAATATCTAATGGTAAACCAGTTTCTTGGTATTGTGCTGTTTGTGCAATTTTGAATAATTCTTCAGCGTTTGAACCGTATTTTGAAGCAAAGTGACGTGCTGTCGCTTCATCAATTTGATAAGATTTCGCTTCTTCAACTTTTTGTTCGATAAATTTATCAAAGTTTTTACTACCGCCGACATCTCCGCCAGAAATAGTTAAGTGTTTTGTAGCACATTTATCAAATTTAAGGTTGTATTCTGATTTTAAGCGTTTTGATAATAAATCAACAATTTCTAATGCCATGTGACGATAACCAGTTAATTTACCACCAGCAATTGTTAATAGACCTGATTTACCTTCCCAAACTTCATCTTTACGTGAAATTTCAGATGGATCTTTACCTTCTTCTAAAATAAGAGGTCTAATACCTGCCCATGATGATTCGATATCTTCATCAGAAACATTTACATCTGGGAACATATAGTTAATAGCATCAACTAAATAGTCTCTATCTTCTTGTGTTGCTAATGGTGTTGTTTTGTCATTGTCATAGAACGTATCAGTTGTACCAACATATGCTTTTCCTTCACGAGGAATAGCGAAAATCATACGTCCATCTTTTTCAGTATCAAAGTATACTGCTTGGCCTAATGGGAATTTAGATTGGTCGATAACGATGTGAACACCTTTTGTTAAACGTAATTGTTTATTATTACGTGCATAGTCGCCACTACGTACTTCATCTACCCATGGACCACTCGCATTGATTACTTTTTTAGCTTTAATTGGGTACGTTTCTTTTGAAATTTGGTCTTCAACATGAATACCATTTACTTTTTCATTAGAATCGTATGTGAAATGCACTGATTTCGTATGGTTGATGATTGTTGCACCTTTTTCTTCGGCACGTTTCATAACTTCAATTGTTAAACGCGCATCGTCAGTACGATATTCAACATAAGAACCGCCACCTTTAAGGCCTGCTTTTTTAACAAGTGGTTCTTTTTCTAATGTTTCTTTAGCATTTAACATTGTTTTGCGCTCTGCTTTTTTAACACCTGCTAATCTATCATACATTGCTAAACCAATTGATGTCGTGAATTTACCCATTGATCCACCTTTATGCATTGGTAATAGCATACGTTCTGGTGTAGTTACATGTGGGCCATTTTCATAAACAATCGCACGTTCGCGACCAGTTTCAGCTACAACACCAACTTGTAATTGTTTCAAGTAGCGAAGTCCGCCATGTACTAATTTAGTAGAACGTGAACTTGTACCTTGTGCAAAGTCTTGCATTTCAACAAGTGCAACTTTCATACCTCTTTCACTTGCATCTAAAGCTATCCCTGCACCAGTGATACCTCCACCGATAATTACAACATCAAATTCATTATTTTTTAAATCTTTTTTGACCTGTTCTCTTTTCAACGTTGATAAACTCATAATAAACTAGCGCCTCCTAAAATATTAAAAAACGAGAGATTCATCCCATACATATATTATTGTACGAACTGAATCTCTCGTTTCTCATCTCGATATTATTAACTTACCCGTATTGTATCATAAATAACAACTTTTAGTCTAATTTTTTACTCTTCTTCTAATTTAAAAACTTGAGTAGCTTCTACAGCTTTTTTCCAGCCTTTGTATAGTTTTTCTCTATCTTTATCAATCATGTCTGGTTCAAATGATTTTTCAAGTTTCCAACGGTTAGCAATTTCATCTTTGCTATCCCAGAATCCAACCGCAAGACCAGCTAAATATGCTGCACCTAATGCTGTTGTTTCATTTATTTCAGGACGTTCTACGCCTACATTTAATAAGTCTGATTGGAATTGCATGATAAAGTTATTTTTAACTGCACCACCATCGACACGTAAATTATTTACTTTAATACCAGAGTCTTTTTCCATTGCTTCTAGCACGTCACGTGTTTGATAACATAGTGATTCTAACGTAGCACGGATGAAATGTTCTTTTTCAGTACCACGCGTTAAACCGAAGATAGCACCACGTGCATCCGCATCCCAATATGGTGTACCTAAACCTACAAATGCAGGTACAACGTATACACCTTCAGTAGATTCAACACGTTCTGCATAATTTTCTGATTGTGGTGCTGAATTAATCATTCTTAATCCATCTCGTAACCATTGAATAGCAGAACCCGATACGAAGATAGAACCTTCTAACGCATAGTTAACTTTTCCATCTAGACCATATGCAATAGTAGTTAATAATCCACTCTTCGAAGTGACCGCTTCTTCACCAGTGTTCATTAACATGAAGCCACCAGTACCGTATGTGTTTTTCACATCACCACGGTTGAAACAAGCTTGACCAAATAAAGCTGCTTGTTGGTCACCGGCAATACCAGAAATTGGAACTTCTTTACCAAAGAAGTGATAATCAATCGTGTTTGCATATACTTCACTAGAAGGTTTTACTTCTGGAAGTAATGATTCAGGAATATCTAAAATGTCCAATAATTCTTTATCCCACTCTAAATCATGAATATTATAAATTAATGTACGACTTGCATTCGTATAATCTGTAATATGTGCTTTACCACCAGATAATTTCCATACTAACCAAGAATCAATTGTACCGAAACGTAAATCACCGTTTTCAGCTTTTTCTTTTGCTCCATCAACATTATCTAAGATCCACTTAACTTTTGTACCAGCGAAATATGGATCTAATAATAAGCCTGTTTTTTCACGGAACTTATCTTCTAAACCTTGTTCTTTTAATTGTTGACAAATACCTTGTGTTTGGCGAGATTGCCATACAATTGCATGATAGATTGGGCGTGATGTATTTTTATCCCATACAACAGTAGTTTCACGTTGGTTTGTAATACCAATACTTGCAATTTGATCCGCACCAACGTTACTTTCATTTAATACTTCCGCCATAACAGCTAGAACAGAAGTCCAAATTTCGTTGGCATCATGTTCGACCCAACCTGATTTAGGAAAGAATTGTTTGAATTCACGTTGAGCGACACCTTTAATTTCACCGTCTTTATTAAATAAGATTGCTCTAGAACTTGTTGTACCTTGGTCAATAGATAAAATATATTTTTCCATAATTATAATCTCCCTTTTATCACTTTGTCGTATATATCGTATGTAAGTAAATTATAAGGCTTAAATCCTACTATACTCATTGCCTATAATTTAGCTTAACAAACATGCTTAAATCATTTAAATTTATATATTACAAATCCTGCTTATAGTTTAACGTATAAACAGGATAGTTGTAACTTAATTAGTATACAGATTCGATACCTTTTGCACTTTTCGCTTTATTTAATGTAACACCAAGTACTAACGTTACAATCAATAATACAATTGTGACTACAGATAAAGTGTCAAACGTACCTTTATACAACAATCTATAAATTACAGCGCCAATCATTCCTCCTGTAATAGGCCCTAAAATTGGAACGATTGCATAACTCCAATTTGACTTACCTTTGCCTGCAATAGGTAAAATTGCATGCGCAATACGAGGACCTAAATCACGAGCAGGGTTAATGGCGTAACCTGTTGGTCCACCTAAACTTAAACCAATTGCAACAATTAAACCGCCCACTATTAATGGATTTAAACCATCTGCAATTTTATTCATACCAATAAACATTAAACCAAATGTTAAAGTTGCAGTACCAATAATCTCACTTAAAAAGTTAGCAAAATAATTTTTGATTGCAGGTGCTGTTGAGAATACACCTAATTTTGCAGCTGGGTCTTCTGTTTGTTTCCAATGTGCTAAATACATTAACCAAACTAAGATACCACCAAAAGTACCACCTAGAATTTGGCAAATAATGTAACCAGGTACCATGTTCCAATTTAGAGCACCATCCATCGCAAATGCTAAAGTAACTGCGGGGTTTAAATGCGCACCAGAAATATTTCCTACTGCATATACACCCATAGAAACTGCAAGACCCCAGCCTAATGCAATAACAATCCAATCTGCACCGTTACCTGCACTTTTTTTCAAATTAACGTTGGCGCAAACGCCACCCCCAAATAAAATCAGTATTGCTGTTCCCAAAAATTCAGCAAAATACACATTCATAGAGACTCCTCCTAAAAAGATAAAGAGATTCCTACAATATAGCCAGTTTCGAACCACCGGTTTAAGTACTGTAGAAATCTCCCATCTCTGTTCTATTTATTAACTTATAATCATCTTACAACGCTTCTGTAAGCGTTGTCAATAATTTTCGTAAAAAATTTGTCACAATTTAAATTGAAGCAACTCCATTTTCTAATATTCTAAATTGTTGTGTATCACTATTTATTTCACCTTTGACACCATAGGGGATTATAAATTTTGGTTCGTTATGACCAAAGGATGCATTATAAAGAATAGGTTTATCTTGAAGTCGATGTTGCTCCATTACTTTCAAAAAAATTTCTTTATATTCTTCATAGTAGACATTATTAAATGGTTTACCAATTATTAAACCTTTACATGTTGTCAGTATGTCAAATTGGATTAACTTTTCTAACTGCGTTTTCAAATCACTTGGCGTAGGAATGTCTTCGGACGTTTCAAGAAAGAGTATTGCCTCGTCGAACACTTCTTTCTCTGGACATAATGAAGTGGTTAGTAAACTGACAAATGTTTCAACATTGCCACCAATTAAATGCCCTTGAATTATCGTATCCCCTTGCAATAACTCATAACCTTGTTGATAAAGCATAGGCCTTTCTTTATTTTTATTTTCAATATTCCAACTCAATCCATATGGGCGAATATACTTTGATGCTGATATATTACCGATTGGCTCACTACAAAACAAACTCTTTTCAATATTGTTAACCGTATATGTATCCATTGCTATATTTTCTGCAAAATCAGTTAAAAGCGCAGGACCATAAAAACTAACTATCCCCATACAATAAAACATCATGTGCACTGTAGTCGAATCTGAATAACCTATAAAAATTTTAGGATTTTTGCGTATTGCTTCAAGATCAACATAAGGTAATATACGAATTGCATCATCACCACCGATACAACTGATTATGCCGTTAATCTCATCATCTTTGATAGCTTCATTTAAATCTGCTGCACGAAGATCAGGATGATTATGTACGAACTGACGTCCTTTTAATGCATGAGGCATCACTTTCACTTTCAAACCGAATACTGATTTCAAACGTTCTATTCCTTGATAAGTACGCCATAATATTGCCGATTCCCCTGCAAGACCAGAAGATAATGATACGATTGCTACGGTATCTCCATGTCGTAACCTTTTAGGTTTAATCATTGCATTGACCATATTATTCTCCCCTTTGCAAAAACATGACCAGTTTATATTTTTATCTATACTCCATATCATAATCAATTTTTACTATGATGAAAAAGGAGTAGTACTGAAGTTAAATACATTTTAACATTCAACACTACTCCGTTTATTAATTATTTAAAACATTGCCACTACAAATTACCACAACTGTCGATCACTTGTGGTAATGTATTTTGCACCATTACTAACTGCAATATTTACTTCATCTTCAGTATTGATTAATCCACCAGCAATTACAGAAGTATTTGTCTGTTCATTGATTATTTGGATTGCTTTGGTAGCAATACCTGGCAATACTTCTACATAATCTGGTTCAACACGTTTTATTAATTCAATGCTTCTTGCCAAGGCATGACTATCTAATATGAATACACGAAATACAGTGGTTGTATTTAATGCTTTAGCTTTATTGATGACCTTCGTTTTTGTTGACACAATACCTTTAGGGTGGTAATTCTGTATAACATATTCACAAGCAAATTCATCGTGACTCATACCTTTAATTAAATCGATATGCATATATGTTTCGATTTGATTTTTCTTTAATAGCTCCATAATACTTTTAATATGGCCAATATGCGTATCTAATAACACACATTCTTTATAATCTGTTTGCGTCATTTTTTCTAAGTCTTTCATTGAGCGAATTGCTGGTAAAATATGTGGTTTCATCCACGAACCTCCTAGATAATCCGTTTAAACAGTCTTTCTAATTCGTAATTTGAAAAGTTAATCATAATTGGTCTACCATGTGGGCAGGTAAATGGATCTTCTGTTTCTCGTAACTGGTTAACTAAATCCGCCATTTCGTCATTTTTTAAAAAATGATTTGCCTTAATTGATTTTTTACAACTCATCATAATCGCGGCGTCTTCACGTATCTTTTTAACATTTACTTTTTTATGCTCTAAGACATATTCAATCATATCTTTGATAATTTCTTCCGCTTCAGCTGACGGGAACCAAACAGGATAACTGTCTACAATATAATCGTTACCACCAAATGGTTCTAAATGTACTCCTACTTTATCTAACTCGTCTTTATGCTGGTTAATAATCATTAACTCATCAGTTGAAAAGTGGAATGTAAGTGGTATCAATAAATTTTGGACCTCGTTTGATACTTCCCCAATTTTTTCTCTGAAATATTCATATTTGATGCGTTCTTGCGCAGCATGTTGGTCAATCATAAACATACCATTTTCATTTTGTGCAATGATATATGTCCCATGTACTTGGCCAACTACTTCCATATATGGTACTCTGCGCGCTGGGTCTTCACTGACACTACCTTTAATATCATCTTCTGAATCTGCCTCTACTTCAAGTTCATTCGTAAATTCTGTTTGAGACTCAGAAGTATCATTCGCTGTCATGTCTTGTAGGAGCTCTCGTTGCGCATTTAAGTATGCTTGGTCAGCATTTGTATTGTCTCGTATGGTCTCAGCATTTTCATCTCCATACAATGGATATGACACACCGTTCGTTTCGTCTGATGATTCGAGCATATTATGACCTTTATTTTCTACTTCACTTTGCTTCGATTCAAATAAATTCCCTTGTTGTTTCTGCTCAAAATCTAATTTTTGCTGTTTAAATTGATCTAACACTTTATTCTTTTTCGTCAGCTTATCCATATCATTTTGAGGAATTAGGATGCGGTCTTTAAAGGCCTCACGAATTTTCTCGACAATCAAACTAAACAATTGGTCCTCTTTCGACAATCTAACTTCTAACTTAGTTGGATGCACATTAACGTCAACTAAAATCGGATCCATTTCGATATTGATATAACAAATTGGAAAACGTCCAATCATTAATAGCGTATGGTAACCTTCTAAAATTGCTTTATTTAATAAAAAGTTCTTAATATACCTTCCATTTATAAATACCGAAATATAGTGATTATTACTTCTCGAATGTTCTGGCTTTGCAACATATCCTTCTAAATGATAGTCACTGGTATCACCGGAAATATGCACTAAATCTTTTGCAACTTTCATACCGTAAATTTCTGCCATTACTTCGTTTGTACGACCTGAGCCATTTGTTTTTAAAATTGTCTTACCGTCAGAAACAAGTGAAATACGAATGTCAGGATGACTCATCGCCATACGATTCACAATGTCAGTAATTTTACCAAGTTCAGTATATAAACTTTTAATATATTTTAATCTAGCTGGCGTATTATAAAAGAGCGATTCAACTAATATATCTGTACCTCTTTTGGCTTTCGCTGGTTTGTGATCAAGTATTTCGCCGTTTTCAACATAAATCTGTTGACCTTCTTCATTATCAGTACATGTTTTCAATGTGACTTTTGACACTGAAGAAATACTGGCTAATGCCTCGCCTCGAAATCCAAGTGTACGAATATGGAACAAATCATCGTCCGCATCTAATTTACTAGTCGCATGTCTATGGAAGACGAGACCTAAATCATCTATGTGTATGCCTGTACCATTATCGACTACACGTATAGATGCAACACCAGATTGTTCCACTTCAATATTGATTTCAGTCGCTTGGGCATCAATTGCATTCTCTAATAATTCTTTAACTACTGAGCCTGGACGTTCTACAACTTCACCGGCTGCTATTTTATTGGCTAATGAGGTTTGTAATTCTTTAATCTTACCCATTTGACATCACCTCTATTTCAATTGATTTTGTAATTCACTCAGTTTCACAAGTGCTTCTATTGGTGTCATATTTGATAAATTCAACGTTTTGATTTCATTTTCTACTTCACTTTCTATCTCTGTTGAGTCAAACAAATCAAAAGTAGGTTGTTCAAACTGATGTTGATTTTTAGCATTTGTATGTTCTGCCGAATCAGAAACTGAGTGTTTGTCATTTTGTTCAGTGTTGTATGATATTGCATCACTATTGTCAGATATTTGTTGATTACGGACGTCTGATTCCACTGGACTATGTTCCGTTTCAATTGCGTTGATCGATACTTGAGTACTTTGTTTATCTTTTTGCTCAAATGCATTCAGTATCACTTGTGCGCGTTGGATAACATCGTCCGGTAAGTGCGCCAATTTTGCAACTTGAATACCATAACTATCATCAACCGCGCCATTTTTTACTTTGTGTAAGAAAATGAGTTCTCCTTTATATTCATTTGCAGCAACATGAACGTTTTTCAAACACTTAAGTGATTGATCTAAAGTTGTTAATTCATGATAGTGCGTTGAGAATAAAGTTTTGGCATGCGACGTATGTGCAACGTATTCTATCATTGCTTGAGCTAATGCCAAACCATCATATGTCGATGTACCTCTACCAATTTCATCAAATATGATTAAACTATCTTCAGTTGCATGTGCTAATGCTTTTTGAGCTTCTAACATTTCCACCATGAATGTACTTTTTCCTGAAACTAAATCATCAGCTGCACCAATTCGTGTAAATATTTGGTCGAAAATAGGTAAAGTCGCAGATTCACACGGTATATAAGCACCCATTTGTGCCATTATACTTATAATTGCAACTTGTCGCATATAAGTAGATTTACCCGACATATTTGGTCCTGTAATTAAATAAATAAATGTCTCATTATCTAGTGCACAATCATTAGGGACATAATCATTATGGTCCATCACACGTTCAACAACTGGATGTCTAGAATTCGTCAATTCTAGCGTCTTGTCATCGCTAAACATTGGCCTAGCATAATTGTATTTTTGTGCAATTTCAGCAAAGCTTTGTAAACAATCGATCTCAGAAATGACTTTAGCTTGTTGCTGTAAACGTGTCGTATATGTCTTAATTTGTTCTCTAAGTTGCACAAATAATTGGTACTCTAACTCAATTGCTTTATCTTCTGCACCTAGAATAACGTCTTCTTTTTCTTTCAACTCATCTGTGATAAAGCGTTCTGCATTCGAGAGCGTTTGTTTTCTGTGATAACCAAATGCAGTGGGGTCAAACCCTTGTAAGTTCGCACGTGTTATTTCAATAAAATAACCAAACACTTTATTGAAACTTATTTTTAATGACTTGATTCCTGTGCGTTGTCGTTCTTTTGTTTGTAATTCTGCTAACCAACTTTTACCATTTTTCGATGCTTCTAAATAGCCATCTAGCGTATCATTAAACCCAGTCTTAAATAGCCCACCTTCTTTGACTGAAATTGGCGGTTCTTCTTTCAAACTTTCTTCTAATAAAGTCAATAGTTCATCTAAAGGCTCTAATGCATCGAACTGCGCAGTCATTTGTTCATCAAAATTGGATAACAGATTTTTAATATTAGGTATTTCTGAAATTGAATGTTTTAACTGAATTAAGTCTCGTGCATTCACATTACCGTAACTTACACGACCAACTAATCGTTCTATATCATAGACTTGATTTAAATAGTTACGTAATGTATCTCGTTCTATAAAATGATTAATAAATTGATCCACTGTATCCAATCGTGATTCTATTTGTTGCTTTTGAATGAGTGGTCTATCAATCCATTGTTTTAAACGTCTCGCACCCATTGGCGTTTTTGTTTCATCCATGAGCCAAAGTAACGTACCTTTTTTAGTTTTCAGGCGAATACTTTCCGTTAATTCTAGATTACGCTTGGCATAGAAGTCCATTTTCATGAAATCTACCGCTTCATATTTAATTACCGATTCTATATGTGAAAGATCGCGTTTTTGCGTATGATAAATATAATCTAAAAGGAGTTGTGTCGCGTTAAATAAATGTGGCTCTCGAACTGTATTCACTTCATATGTTGCGTCAGATATTTCAGGTGATACAGTAATCGTTTCCGTTGTTAAGCTTATTTGACGTTTTAATGTTTCACTTATCTCTTCTTTTACAACAATTTCATTCGGATTAATCGTTGTAATTTCATTAATTAACGTCGCCTCGTCTTCAAATTGCGTCACTTTTAACTCACCTGTCGATACGTCACAATAACTGAGCGCATACATCGATGACCCTTGGATGAAACTTAATATATAATTATTTTGTTTTTCATCTACGCCACCTTTATCCATAACCGTACCTGGTGTCACAATTCGTACGACTTCTCGGTGAACCATTCCTTTAGTTTGTTTAGGATCCTCCATTTGTTCACAAATAGCAACTTTATAGCCGTTATTAATTAATGTTTCAATGTAGCCATCTGCTGAATGATAAGGCACCCCACACATAGGAATTGGATCCTCTTTCTTAGCGTCACGTTTAGTCAGTGTAATCTCTAAAACTCTAGATGCCGTTTTAGCATCTTCAAAAAACATTTCGTAAAAATCACCTAATCTGAAAAATAATAAACAATCTTGATATTGTGATTTTATTTTTAAATATTGTTGCATCATTGGCGTTTGATTTGTCATAAATTCATTTCACAATCCTTTTTAAATTTTCTTATGTTCTAAGGCGCTCTGATGTTAAATTGTACATAAATAGCATAATGAGCACTTGTTTATCGTTATGTATTTTCGCTATCTTTCATTCATTTGATATATATACTAATCACATGGAAACTGAATATTTTATAACCTAAGAAACAGGCTCACAGCATCACGTTCATTTTTTAATTAATTTAGTTTTTAACTCTTAAATTTTAACATATGTTTTTACATTTCGCCTATTCATTCCATTTGCATATATTCAATTACTGTTGCTTAGAAACTCGAAGTGCATACAACCATTAACAATAAAAAATGAGATTAGGTCATGTAAAATTTAAAGTTCAGTGACAGCTGTCTTCATTAACTATTTTAGTTAACTACTTAAAGTCACATTATCCTTTAAACTATATGTCCCAATCTCATTTCAGAAAGTTTTATAAATAACGTTTTAAAATGCCTTTTCGTTTCAATACCATCAAAATTATGTAACTTATGATTGCACCAATTACACTTGATACAATAAACGCCGTCATCAATGGTTTAATTGCTAGATTTGATAATCCTAAAATCCAAGCTAACGGCACACACATGATACTACCTATAATACCAGTACCAATGACTTCACCCACTGCAGCCATAAATAAATGTTTTCTATAATAATAGAAACCACTTGCAAGCAGCACACCTATCATACTTCCAGGAAAGGCGAAGAAACTTCCAGTACCAAAAATCATACGCAAAATTGATGAAATAAATGCTTGAGCCAAACCAAACCATGGACCTACAAATACTGCGCACATCACATTAATCAGATGTTGAATCGGCGCTGCTTTTATTGGTCCTAATGGTATTACAATAATACTACTCAATTCAACATTTAGTGCAATAAATATTGCTGTTAAAGTTAACTTTTTAGTTTTCATAGTGTTCATCTCCTTTCCTTAAGTACTGAACATCATTTAATCTTGATGATTATTTAACTTATCAGACATCGTATGAATCATCATTTGCAATAAATCATTCGCTTCAGCTTGGGAAGCTCTAAATTCGTCTACAATTGGCAACACATTGATATCTTGTTCAATGTGTTGTATTTTATCTTCTGATGCTTGTAACGCATGTGTTTTTCCATAATTTTGTAAATTTACGGATTGCTTTTGATTTTTTTTCAATTCTTTCATACGTTGTTCCAGATGCTTATTATCATGAATTTGCGATTCTACTTGATGATAATCTTTAACAGTATCTAAAGTTTTAATGCGTGCACTTAACCGCTCTGCTTCAGCTAATATTTCGTCACTTTCATACATTATTGCGTCACCATCTTTTGTTCTGACGCGCGTAAAAATGTCCCATTAAGTGAATATTGCTTCGCTTCATCAACTTGTACATCTACAATTTTTCCTATCATTGCTTTTGGTGCTTTAAAATTCACTAATTTATTTTTAGCAGTATAACCAGCTAAAACAGTATCGTCTTTTTTACTTGTACCTTCACATAAGACCTGAATTACTTGGCCTTCATATTGTTGCATCGCACGTTCTGAGTAATACGACACTTTTTTATTCAACTGTTGTAGTCGTTCTTTTTTTACATCTAAAGGTACATTGTCTTTCATTTTAGCAGCTGGTGTGCCATCTCTTTGTGAATAAATATATGTGTAGGCATGTTCAAATTCCACTTCGTCATAAAGTGAAAGTGTTTCTTGGAACTGTTCATCCGTTTCGTTCGGATATCCTACGATAATATCTGTTGTCAATGCAACATTTGGAATTTTAGCTTTAATACGCGCAACTAAATCCAAATAGCTTTCTCTCGTATATTTACGCCCCATGATTTTCAATACAGCATTATTTCCAGATTGTACTGGCAAGTGAATATGTGGCACGATATTGCCACCTTTAGCGATGACATCAATCATTCTATCTGTGAAATCCCATGGATGACTCGTCGTAAATCTGACACGGGGGATATCGATACATGATATATCTTCTAGTAAATCACCTAAACCATAATCCAAACCTTCGATATCTTTACCATATGAGTTCACATTTTGGCCTAATAAAGTAATTTCTTGGTAACCTTGACGTGCTAAATCTCGAACTTCTTCAATGATATCTTCCGGACGTCTACTACGCTCTTTACCTCTTGTAAATGGAACGATACAGTACGTACAGAATTTATCACAACCATACATAATATTTACCCACGCTTTAATATTACCTTCTCTAACCTTAGGTAAGTTTTCAATAACATCGCCTTCTTTAGACCATACTTCCACTACCATTGCTTTCGACAAGTAAGCTTCTTCTAAAATTTCAGGTAAACGATGTATATTATGCGTACCAAATATCATATCTACATTTTGATAAGATTTTAATATTTTATTAACAACGGACTCTTCTTGCGACATACATCCACAAACACCAATGACCGTTTCTGGCTTTTCTTTTTTCAAATGCTTCAAATTCCCAATTTCACTAAACACTTTATTTTCAGCATTTTCACGAATTGCGCAAGTATTAATTAGAATCACATCTGCTTGATTCATTTCTTCTGTTGGTGTATAGCCTAAAGCTCCTAAAATACCTGCCATGACTTCTGTATCATGTGCATTCATTTGGCAACCATATGTCTTGATGAGGAATGTCTTGCCTTGTCCCATATTTCTGTATTTTTCATCTATTTGAAAATCACGATTGTAGTTGATTTCTTCTTTCCCACGTTTACGTGCTTCTTTCAGACTTGGCGGCTGATAAACATGTTCAAAATATTTACTATAATCTTTTGTTTTTTTATCTCGTTCGGCTAAAACATCTATAGAAGTACGCTTTCTTTGTTCTTCATTCACTTTACAAAATCCTTTCTATATCATAACAACTTAGAACACGTATGTTTATATCGCGTATCATCTGCTGATAACCTTATCGTTCAAAGTTCTATAACTTTATCCATAATCATTACTACATTATATTAAATTTATGTACAAAGTGCAAAAAGTCTTAAATAAAAAACGACGCTTATACATCAAACAGAAACTGTTCAACTGTAAAGCGCCCTTTTATATTAAAATATCTTCACTTATCATTTTTGCACGATTTGTCACAAGTATTACTGTGCGTCGTATTTTCCAGTCAATGTTTCGATCGTGATGCCTTCTGGCACATGATAGAATTTAACTTGACTTATAATGCTTGGAATCTCAAGTTCAACCATACGATCGTTTAATTTCTGAATTAAGATCAAACATTCATTCATTTCACCTTGAACTGTTGTTTCAAGCGCACCTACTCTGTAAGCCATTCCTGATTCGTCGATAATTTTAATCGCCTCATCAACATATGGAATTACATCTTCACCATTAGGCGTTTTAGGTATAATTTGAATACTCATCAATGTATCATTCATATTGCCCCAACTCCTTTATTTAGTCCTGTAAATATTTTACCAAAATAAGCATTAATCTTTATGACAAATCTTTTAAAGTTTTTTGGCGTAATGTATTAATTAGCGCCTGCTCCGCTTCATCCATGACTAATTTTATAGGACATTGCTTATCATGTTTAAAACTATCTTCTAGTAACTTTTGATTGCCTTCTATCGTTGTTATCACTTCATAAAATGAATAATTTTGCCAACCTCTTTTCAACTGATAGCCACCTTTAGCACCACTATTTGCGCTAATTATGCCTACTTTAGCAAGACGAGTCAGAATCTTTGATAAATACGTTGTTGAAATATTGAGTGCTGAAGCGAGTGATTGTACAGGGATTTTTTTGGAATCTCCATCATTGTTAATCATATATAATAATACATGTAATGCATAATCCGTAGCTTTAGAATATTTCATACGTCATCAACTTTCTATTGTAGATATTATGAATCTATAATAGCGTAACATTGTCATTTTATCAAACATTATTTAACGTTCTGGATGGCATTAACCATCGCATCAGTAAAGTCATCCATGAACTGACTGCGATTCGATTCATCTTCACGACTCTTTTTATTATATTTGTGATTTTCAAAACACATTTTTCTCAATTCAGCAGTTAATTCTAACTGAACACCTTCACCTGTTTGACAACAATTAATGATATTGTCATCATGCGCGCCTGAAATGTGTTCTGGTGCTTGATCGACCTTAATACCTAATTCTTCAAATTGGGTAGTCATTTCTTGAATAAGCTGTTGATCTTTGCCACCAATATATACAATTGGTGCTTCTCCTACGCAACCATGTATAGCGACTGCTTTACTTTTCGGCTTTATCATTTCCATTAATTTCGGTTCGTCATAATGACGTGAAGTTACATGAAGTTCCTCGTTGTCTTTAGATTTCATACCTTTAAAAGTAAAATAATCAAACTGACCTTTTTGCGCAGTCCAATCTGCAAGCTCGGTTGTACCCGGTTCAATACCACCACCATGAATTGCTGTGATTATGACGTCACCTTCCAAATCTCTTGATTCAATTTCCCAATCCTCGTTTTCAGTTGTTTGTGCTTCTAACTCTGTCATTGATTTATATTTATCTGCCATACATAAGCTCCTTTCAAAGGGAATATACTATATACATCATATTCCCTTTGAAAAAGACGACTAACTTAAGATTATGTAAAGATTGTATAATATATTATTTCTTTACCCCTCATTTATTAGCTCATGTAATGCTGTATTAATTGCCGATGTAAACTCAAACATAAACTGCGACCAATTCTCTCGATTTTCTCTATCATGTAAGTTGTATTTATTATTTTTGAAGCATTTTTTCCTGAGCGCAACCGTCAATTCTAATTGAACACCTTGCAGTCTTGTACCTTCATTTACAAAGTTATCTGCATGCATACCCGAAATATGAGCTGGTGCTGGTTTTACAGTAACTCCGATTGCTTCAAGATGCTGTTGTATCCTTTTCGCAAGTGCTAAATCTTTCCCACCTATATAGACCTCTGCTTGGTTACCCATACATCCATGAAAAGAAATAATATATGCATGCCGTTTGACCATTGATTTTAGATTTGGTTCATCAAAATGTCTAGAGGTTACATGCAATTCATTATTTTTATTCTTTCTTGTTCCTTTAAAAGTATAGAAACTTAAACCGTCATATTCGCTGGTTAATTGCGCAATTTCTGAAGTACCACGTTCGATTGCACCACCGTGAACTGCTGTAACAAGTGCAGTTGTTTGGTTATCTTGTGAAATTATTTCCCAATCTTTGCTGGGAAGTGTTTGAGCTATAAGCGCTGTCATTGAGCGATAGTGGTCGACCAAGGTGATATCCTCCAATTTTTTAAATAGTAGCTTCATACTGAAAGCCCTTGTTAAAGTAAAAAGCTGTTACATTATCGATTATAATGATACGGCGATGGTGCCTTATCAGTCAATAATGTAACAGCTTTAAATATCAATAGTTTATAAATCAGAATTACACAAATTGTTTCGTTAATGCTTCAAATTGTGCTTCGTCGATATGAATATCTTGTTTTGCTAATGGTGTACCATTCATTTCATCAATTTGTGATTCAAACGATGGTGTTTCTGTATCTTGATAGACAATACCTTTAATCAATGAGTTATACTCTAATACTTTTTGAGTTGCTTTTTGTTTGTCTGCAACGTCATAATCCTCTATATCTTCAATACTTGTTAAGTTTTCTTTAAACCAATCATACGTGTTTACTTTATTGTATGTGACACATGGTGAGAATACATTAACGAACGAGAAACCATCATGGTTAATTGCATCTTCAATCATTTTCGTTAAGCCTTTAATATCACTTGAGAATCCTTGTGCTACAAACGTCGCACCTGAAGACAATGCCAATTCTAATGGCGCAACATTTTGTTCGATATTACCTTTTGGTGTTGATTTAGTCACAAATCCTTGTGCCGAAGATGGAGATGTTTGACCTTTAGTTAGACCGTAAATTTGGTTGTCCATAACAATGTAGGTCATATTCATATTTCGACGTAATGCGTGTATCGTATGCCCCATACCTATAGCATAACCATCGCCGTCACCACCAGAAGCAATAACAGTTAAATCTTTATTCGCCATTTTAACGCCTTGTGCTAGAGGTAATGAACGACCATGTATACCATGGACACCATAAGAGTTAACATAACCTGACAAGCGGCCTGAGCATCCGATTCCTGTTATGATTGCCACTTCTTCTGGCTCTAAACCAACGTTTGCTGCTGCTTTTTGAATAGCCGCTTGTACTGAGAAGTCTCCACAACCTGGACACCAGTTAGGTTTAACATTATTTCTAAAATCTTTAAATGTTGCCATTTACACCAACTCCTTTAATGCTTTTGCAATTTCAATACCTTTAGTTTCAATCTCGTGTGGTAAAAATGGTGTACCATCATATTTAGTTTGTTTCACTAATTTATCACCCAAGTTGACATTCATTTTTATAATACTCGCAAGTTGCCCCTGATAATTATGTTCCACGACAACTACCTTGGATGCATTATCTACAGCTTGTTGAATCGTTTCGCTTGGGAACGGATGTAATTGTCTAATCTGTAAATGATTCACTTTCACACCTTGCGATTCCAATCTAGATTTACCTTCTTGAATTGCACCTTTAGTTGAAATAAATCCAAGATATAAAATATCTGCTGATTCATGAGTTACATCTGCTTCCACAGGATCCTGAATCAATAGGTGTTCTGTTTTACGCATACGTTTATCCATTTGCTGCTGTCTATTATTTGCAACCTCACTTGGTTTACCTTCTTCGTTATGCTCGACACCTGTGACATGATGTATGCCACCTTTTACACCTGGAATAGGTCTTGGTGAAATACCACTATCCGTTAAAGCATAACGTTTAAAGTATGCTTTATCGTCTTCTTCACGTTCAATATCTGATTGAATCATTTCACCACGATTGATTTCTATTTTACGGTAGTCCAACTGATCAACAGTTTGTTTTCCTAATGATAATTGTAAATCGCTTAATATAATCACTGGACATTGATATATTTCTGCCAAATTAAAAGCTTCCATCGTTAAATAGAATGCATCCTCTGCATCTGTTGGTGCAACGACAATTTTAGGAATATCACCATGTGTACCATAAATCATTTGCATTAAATCTGATTGTTCTTGTTTTGTTGGTAAACCTGTTGATGGTCCACCACGTTGAGTGTTTATAACAACAAATGGCGTTTCAGTCATTCCAGATAAACCAATTGCTTCCATCATTAGTGACAAACCTGGACCCGCACTCGCAGTAAATGCACGTACACCAGCGTAATTCGAACCAATCGCCATATTTGCAGCAGCTATCTCATCTTCAGTTTGTACAACAGTACCGCCGACCTTAGGCAGGTTTTCAATCATATATTCCATGATTTCAGATGCTGGCGTTATTGGGTAAGCTGCCATAAAACGTGAACCTGCAGATAATGCACCTAAACCAATCGCATCATTACCAATCATATATAATAGATGTGGTGTTCCATCTGTCTCTTCTAAAACAAAGTCACTATCGACAGAATCAAGTTGTGCCTTCATTAAACGATAACCTTCGTTCAATGCTTCTATATTTAAACTCACAACTTTTTCGCCTTTTTTAGTAAACATATTTGTAATTAATGTCTCAAAATCAGATATTTCAAGATCCATCACGGCACACGTTGCACCAATTGCCACCATGTTTTTCATAAGTGCAGTGCCTAGTTCTTTAGCAGTTGCAGTAAATGGTAAGTCTATTAACTGTGCACGACAATTTTCAGGTTTTTCTGGTTTCGCTTTACTATCAGCAATAATAACGCTATCTTCACGCATTTCATGATGATTAAGCTCTATTGTTTCTTGATCGAACGCGATTAAAATATCTAAATCATCGCTTATTGCATGTACAGGCGTTGTAGAAACTCTTATTTTGTTGTTTGTATGTCCGCCCATGATTCTACTTGAAAAATGACGATATCCATATAAATAATATCCTTTACGATTCATAGCAGTAGCAAAGATTTCACCTGTAGACTCTATACCTTCACCTTGTTGTCCGCCCACTTTCCATGATACTTGTGATTTCATATCATCTTGCCTCCTAGTGGTTATAATAATTCATTATTCATCATATCAAAATAAACCACTCTATTACTATGTAAAGAGTGGTAGTTTTTTAAATTCATACTAATGGACGATACTTCTAAAATGGGTGATCATCATTAATTAAAACACGTTCAATATGTGTTGTTTTACCTTCTTTGTAAATATCGATTATAACACCCGATAACACGCTACGTCCTTCATCTGGTACTACATGTCGTTGTGGCAAACTCGTAATAAATCGTGTAATCACTTCATTTCTATTTATGCCTAAAATACCATCATAAAATCCTGTCATACCTACATCGGTGATATAACCAGTACCGCCAGGCAATATTCGTTCATCTGATGTTTGAATATGTGTATGTGTGCCTACAACAGCACTTACTCTACCATCTAAATACCAGCCCATTGCATTTTTTTCTGAAGTCGTTTCTGCGTGAAAATCCACAAATATATAATCTGTCTCTTTTTGTGCCTCTTCAATTAAAGCATCTGCTTTTTTAAAAGGGTCATCGATATCTTGCATAAAAGCACGACCCTGTAAATTAATAATAGCTAATTTCGCCTCATTTATTTGAATAAAACGCATACCTACACCTGGCGCTTCTTCTGGAAAGTTCGCCGGACGCACCATACGATTTGCAGAATCTATAAAATCATAAATTTGACGTTGTCCGTATGTATGGTTCCCCATAGTCATAAAGTCTACGCCTTCTCTTAATAAATCTTTATATATTTTTTCAGTTAATCCTTTACCATGTGCAGCATTTTCTGCATTTACAATAGTAACCGTTGGGCGATATGTTTGTTTCAGTCTTGATAAATATGTAGTTATTGCCTCTCGACCTACTTTACCTACAATATCACCGATAAAAAGTAATCTCATTGATATGTTCATCCTCTCATAGTCTTAGTTTAATGCAATTCAATAAGGTTGAAAAGGCTCTTGGTTAAATTTTATTAAATCAACAAAGTTTTAAATATATTATTAGTGGTATAAATAATAATAGAAATGTAATAATCCAAAAATATAGGAGTTGGAAAGAATACATGTCAATTAATATTGATCCACAACATTTTGCTGACTTAGTTGTTACAGCAAACCCATCAAAAAGTGAAGATCCAGAAGATATCGCTAAAGAAAGTTTAGAATTGTATATCAATGCTTATCGTTTGGCTGAAAGATATGCAAATATCTCAACAAATTGTTATGACACAGCTGAAATTATTAAAGAAGTAAAACAAGCTGATTTAGAACTTACTTAAAACTTTAGCTATAAAAAATGAAGTTCATAATTTTTTTAATATTATATATTTAAAGCGTTACTATTTCGTAAGTGATGTATAGTCACGTTTATGCAAAACTTTAGTTTTTGCATACTTTTAATAGTTATTCTTGCCGGAGCGAGACACCGAAATCTTTTTACAAAAATTAGATTTCTGTCTCGCTCTTTTTTTGTTGTTATGCGTGTTGGTAATATCAATTCCATATATAAGTATGATTTTCAGTTCACTTTATCATTAATCTGGTTTTACAATTACTATTTTTATATGATGAATTGTCAATTTAACTGCAACAGACTTACAGTGAAAATTTCATAAGGTGTACACCAATTAAGACACTTTCTTGGTCGATG
>NZ_JBOIRQ010000013.1:0-79011 GCF_051413795.1 Staphylococcus caeli
TCAAACTCTCCATAAATGAATTATGATGTTTGATTAGCTCATAAAATACTAATTTGTGTTATCTCTAACACTTGTTTTGAACCAACAATTTAATGTTGCGTTCGGAATTAACGTTGACATATTGCAATTCAGTTTTCAATGTTCATTAAAATTCTTATTGGAGCGGGTGATGGGAATCGAACCCACAACATCAGCTTGGAAGGCTGAGGTTTTGCCATTAAACTACACCCGCTTAATAATTAAAGTATTTTGATGCGGCCGAGAGGATTTGAACCTCCACGGGAATACTCCCACTAGGCCCTCAACCTAGCGCGTCTGCCGTTCCGCCACGGCCGCTTAGCAAAACGGTTATATACTTCTTCGTTCATTAAGTAACATATAACATTGTAATGTATTTTTAACGTAATGTCAATAACTTTTTAAAATGATTTTAACAAAATTAACTTCGCCTTAACGAAAGCAGCTATTAATTTCGCAACGTTTAATATCATATAATATATTCAACTGTTCGTCAACAAAAACAACTAATAAAAAAGAGTAATTTAACAATCCAATTCCATTTATACCTTTTTACTAATGAAGCAATACTCATTATAATGATTTACAAATCAAAAATAGCGTATGAGTTTCGAATGATCCATTCAAAACTTATACGCTATTATAATTTTACTTTTGTGACGCTATTTTAAATTCAGCTAATTTACCCTTGCATTTACCACAAACCATTTTACTCGTATTCACTTTCCTAATTCTAGGAAATTCACTACCACATTGTCTACACTGATATATATAATTTATACGATCTTCATATTTTTCAATCGCAGAACAGAATCTAGGTGCCCCTGTTTGCTGACTGAGCAGTTTAAAATCCTTGTCTTTATGTTTATAACCCTTACCTTGTAAGTGTAGATGGTAATGACACAATTCGTGTTTAATAATATCAATAATAGCAGTTTCACCGTACTCCATAAATTGTTTATTATTAATTTCAATATCATGAGAATTGAGTAAGTATCTACCACCCGTCGTTCTTAAACGCTTATTAAAATAAGCCCTATGTTTAAACGGTCTATCGAAATATGTGATTGATATTGATTCTGTTAACTTTTGTAAGCTTTCATTATTCATTAGGATCAATCATTGTTAATGATACTTTACCTTTTTTATCGTCAATATCTAGTATCCAAACATCAACAATATCTCCTACACTGACAATGTCCATTGGATTTTTTACAAATTTCTTGGATAACTTTGAAACGTGTACCAGTCCGTCTTGTTTTACACCAATATCAACAAAGGCCCCAAAATCTACAACGTTTCGCACGGTACCACTTAATTTCATATTTTTCTTTAAATCTTCAATTGATAATACATCTGATTTTAAAAGTGGTGTTTCAAATTCATCACGAGGATCTCGATTTGGTGTAATTAAAGATTTGATTATGTCTTCTAATGTTGGTTGTCCTACGTCTAATTTTTCAGCCATGCTAGCAATATCGATTTGGTTTAAAGCTAATTTCAATTCAGGTGTACGTAAATCTGCAGCAGTCTTTTCAATCTCAGAGAGTAATGCATAAGTAACTTTATAACTTTCTGGGTGAATTGAAGTATTGTCTAATGGTTCTTTACCATCAACAATTCTCATAAACCCTATACTTTGTTCAAACGTCTTAGCTCCTAAGCGTTTAACTTTTGCAATTTCCTTATTATGCGTTATTGCACCATTTTCCACTCTATAATCAATAATATTTTGAGCAATGGATGGCGTTAACCCAGCTACATATTGCAACAATGAACGTGAAGCCGTATTTACATCTACGCCTACTTGGTTTACTGCAGTTTCAACGACAAATGTTAATGCGCCTTCTAGCGCTTTCTGATTCACATCGTGTTGGTATTGACCTACACCAATGGACTTAGGATCAATTTTTACGAGTTCACTTAATGGGTCTTGAACTCTTCTCCCTATAGATACTGCACTTCGTTCTTCAACTTGAAAATCCGGAAACTCACTGCGTGCAACTTCCGATGCTGAGTACACAGATGCGCCCGCTTCATTCACTATAATAAACTGTACATTAAGATTATGTTTTTGAATCATCTCAGCAACAAATTGTTCAGTTTCTCTACTAGCAGTACCATTGCCAATAGCTATTAACGCCACATCGTAATCTTTAACAAATTTCACGAAAATATTTTCAGCATCTACTTTTTTGTTAACCGGTGGGTGCGGATACATAACACCTTTAGCAACAAAAGTACCAAACGGATTTATAACAGCAAGTTTACAACCTGTTCTAAATGCAGGGTCTACACCAAGAATTTGTTTTCCTTTCATAGGTGGTTGTAATAATAAATTCCTTAAATTTTCACTAAAGACATCGATTGCGTGATTTTCAGCTTTTTCAGTTAAATCGCCTCTGATTTCTCTTTCAATTGATGGCATGATCAATCTTTTCAAACTATCTTTTATGGCTGCTTCAATAACCTTCGCACCCTCATGTTGAGATTGAATTTCTTTTTTACGAATAAATTGTTCTACGCCTTGAGTGTCCATTTCGATTTTTACTGTAAGTACCTTTTCCTTTTCTCCACGGTTTACAGCTAATACTCGATGATTTGCAACCTTGTTCACTGGCTCTGAAAAATCATAATACATTGAAAATATTTCTTTTTCATCTTCAGCATTCTTTTTCTTTTGCGTCACCAATTGACCATGTTGGAATGTATCTTGTAGTATTTTACTTCTATATTTAGGCTCATCCGAAATTAATTCTGCAATGATATCTTGAGCACCTTTAATTGCTTCTTCAACACTTGCAACTTCATCCGTTAAAAATTGTTGCGCCTTCACTTCAACAGATTCATCAATAGTAGTTTGTTGCAACCATTTCGCTAAAGGTTCTAATCCTTTTCTCTTTGCTTCTGTTGCTCTTGTTTTCTTTTTCTGTTTAAACGGTCTATATAAATCTTCTACTCTTTGCAATTTCGTTTGTTTTAGAATATCTGCTTTTAAATCTTCCGTTAACAGTCCTTGTTCCTCTATGTTATGTATAACTTCTTCTTTTCTTTTTTGAAGGTTAACCATATATTGATATTCATCATCAATTTGTTTAATTTCAACTTCATCTAAACCGCCCGTTTGTTCTTTTCTATAACGTGCAATAAATGGAACTGTATTTTTCTCTTCTAATAAAGATAGAACAGCATTAATTTGTTTTGTTGTAAAATTATATTTGTTTCTAATTGATTCGATTAAATTACTATCCATGGAATCCTCCGCTCACATATATCTGTAAATTTTTTAACTTCACCTTATTCATTTTAACATAATTAATCGTATTCACTATTTTGAATTCATTAAATGATAAAAGCAGAATTCCACAAATATGGAACTCTGCTTACATCTATGTTCTATTTATTTGCAGCTTCCTGCAATTTTTTAATTGCTGTTCGTTGCAAACGTGATACATGCATTTGACTTAAACCGATACGTTCACCAGTTTCTTTCTGGCTCAATCCTTCAATAAACGTACACTGAATAATTTGTCTTTCTCGCTCAGTTAATATTGGAAGTATCTTCTCCAATATCATTCGTTTTTCAGTGAGATCATAGTTATCATCTTGTTGCCCCATGATATCTAGCAACGTAACTGTCGATCCGTCTTTGTCTGCTTCTATGGAATGATCTACACTAAGTGCATTATAACTTTGACCCATTTCCATAGCCTCAAGTACGTCTTCTTCATTCACTTCTAATCGCTCAGCAATTTCCGTGATTGAAGGTGATCGTTCTAATTCATTTGTTAATTCGTCTGTGACTTTTTTAATACGTGGCCCGATTTCTTTTATTCTTCTAGGTACATGGACACTCCACGTTTTATCACGTAAATAACGTTTTATCTCACCAATTACAGTTGGTACTAAAAAGGCTTCAAACTTTCTATCAAAGGCTAAGTCAAATCGATTAATTGCACCGATTAAACCTACCATACCAACCTGAACAAGGTCTTCATGATGAGATTGACCTTTAGAATATTTATACGCCAAGGATTCGATTAACTTTCTATAATGTTTGACAAGTTTATCTTGCGCATCGTTATTTTCATTATTCTGATGCTGCATAATCCATTGGTTTATTTGTTCAGGTGATACATCATTAACTGATTTCGACTCTTTCGCCATTATTTCGCACCTGCTCTTTTTTAATATACTTTATCATACTGATTGTCACACCAGATTGTTTGTCGACTGTGACTTCATCCATTAAAGATTCAATTAAAAACAGTCCAAGACCGCCCTCTCTTAAGAAGTCTATGCTTTCATTTTCTTTATATGGCCCCAATTGTGCTTTCGTTTCTTCATAATCAAAACTTTCACCTTGATCTGAAATGATAATTTTAATCCTATCTTCAAATATTTCAAAACACAGGTTAATCATCCCTACATCGGTTGGATCATCTTTATATGCATGTTTTACGGCATTCGTAACGGCTTCACTCACTGCAATTTTTGCATCTTCGATATCATCATATGATGCGCCTGCACGTGAAAATACTCCAGATAATGTCAATCGTATTAAACTCACGTATTCTGCAGATGCTGGTAAACGCATTTCAATATAATCTTGTTTATGTTGCATGTTATTCGACCTCCGTTCCTTCATTAACATGCATCAAATCTTTTAATCCAGTTATATCAAACAAACGTCCAATGCGATCTGAAACACCTAATATATATAATTCTTTATCATTTTGGTTTAATGCTTTTAATGTACCTACAAATAATCCTAAGCCCGTTGAGTCCATGTAACTCACATTTTCTAAATTTACATAGATATCATGCGTACCTTCCTGTCTCATTGGAACTAGGACTTCTTCTAATTCAGGAACTGTATAAACATCCAGTTCACCACCAACTTTCACCTCATAATGCGAATCATGAGTCACAGTTTCAATATTAAGGTTCATAACATTACACTCCTAATTATAGTCTCATTAATAACTTTTATACCCTTAAATTTTAAATTTAAATCTTAACTATTAAAATTAATTTACTCGCTTAATAATCAATATCGTAAGGTCGTCTCTCTTATCAGGATTCTGGATTTTTAAAATCGCTTCATACAATAATTGGACGATATCTTGCGGATGCATATGTTTATATTTATGAATCATATTCAACAGATATTGTTTATCAAGGAAATCCCCAGCTTCGTTTCTGACTTCTGTCACACCATCTGTAAATACAATTACTAAATCATTTATAAATATTGGAATTTCTTGTTGTTTGTATCGCGTTTGTTGGCTTACACCAAGTACTCTGCCACGTACATTTATTTCTTCAAAGTCTTCAGTTTCTGCTCTATAAACATAACCCGGTTCATGTCCAGCTGAACTACAATACAGTAAGTGGTTGAGTTCTTCATACAATCCATAGAACATCGTTACAAACATATTTTGATTCACGTTTTTTTCCACAACGCGATTAAGTCTTTTTAATCCATCACTTGGCAATTGAGAATGCCCATAGGAATCCATACCAAATTTAATCATACTCATGGCAAGTGCTGCTGGTATCCCTTTACCAATAACATCTGCTACAGCAAAACTCATCGTTCCATCTTTGTGATCAATAAGGTTAAAATAGTCTCCACTTACTTTCTGTGCTGCTACTGAAATCACACCGATTTGAATACTATCAAATTGAGGAATATCAGTCTTTAACATCGTTTGTTGTAAACGTGACGCCAAGTCTATCTCTTTGTCGTGATACTGCATACGATCTACAAGGTGTTTATAGTCTTTATAACTATATCCAAAACCTTTAACTATTTCTTTTAATACACTAAATGTTTTCAAAATTTGTGTTTCATCTAAATTTAAAACTTTAATGTAGTCTTTATGTATTTGTACAATGTCTTCTGGTAATAAATCTTTTTTTATAACTTCTGCTGTAAATCCTTCACACTTCTTTATTAAATCGCTTGTATCTTCTGTGTGTAAACTCTCGTCAATGAGCGCTTTATATTGATTTTTGAATGCTTCCACGCAATAATACCTCCTCAAAATGCAAATATAAATCGCATACATTTGATATAACATATTGATATGTCTGTATGTATGTTAATTTCATGATTATAGTTCATGCACTTTTAATCTCTCTACTGCTCTGCTTAAATTATGTTTAAAATACTTAAATATCTAAAAAAGCTTTAGGAGACCCTAAAGCTTTTAAATTAGACATTGTTTTCCAAGGTAGCAACCATCGCTAAAAATCCAAATTTTAAGCAACTTGTGTTAATTACTAATTTAAATGGTTGTTGCATGCTATAGAGCATGGATGTCTATAACTCACTATTTAATTTACTTATGTTGTAAAACCTTGGTTAATCAGGACTTTTGATTTCTAATATTATGTAATCCTAAACTTATATCTATGGCATTGTTAACTTCTTTCATTTTTTCATCTGAAAGATATGTTAATTTTTCTTTTAACCTATTTTTATCCAATGTTCTAATCTGTTCCAATAATATGACAGAGTCTTTATCTAATTTATACTTACTTTTTTCTATTTCTACATGTGTAGGAATTTTAGCTTTATTTATCCTACCGGTAATTGCTGCCACAATCACGGTAGGACTATATTTATTACCAGTGTCATTTTGAATGATAACGACAGGTCTTATTCCCCCTTGTTCAGACCCTTGAACTGGTGATAAATCAGCTAAATAAACGTCGCCTCTTCTCATCATTCATTATTATTCTTAGAACTAATGTAGCCTTCATTGCAATCACAAGCTTCACACTCAAAAGGAAATGCTTCTGCTGCAAGGGAGAGGTTTAAATCGGCCATTTGTGAATAGCCTTCTTTTAATAACTGTTCAATGCTATGATTTCTACTTTGATTAAAACTTGCCATGAATAAAGACCTCCATGTGACTAAAATATAATAAGTCGAGTTTGGTTGTTAGCCTTATCATAACAAATTTTCAAAGGAGTGACTATACTATTTCAGTAATTCATTGCGAATTTCTAGGTCTTCAGACCCATGATAAATTCGAGGAAGCCTTCTACTCAGTTTGCATAACACTTCATAATTGATTGTTTGTTGTTGATATGCCAATGCTTCTGCTGATTGAGGGCTATCATTATGATGATCCATAATAATAACTTTATCACCTGCTTGGATAGATTCAGGTACTTTGATAATAATTTGGTCCATACACACTTTTCCAATTACTTCGCATTGATGACCATTTACGTTTACAGAGAAACCTTTCATTAATCGAGGATAGCCATCTGCATATCCAACCGGTATAATCCCTATTTTAGTAGTGACTTCTGCTGTATATACACTACCGTAACTCACAGATTCTCCAGGTTGTAACCATTTAGTTTGCACAATTTCACTAATCCACTGTGCACTAGGCTTCAAATGAACTTTGACGTTTGATTGAACATACTCAGACGGATAATAACCATATAGCGAAATCCCTACACGCACCGCATTACAAAATTGCGTGTCTTTCATCAATGCTCCCGCAGAGTTCTGAGAATGAACATAGTCAGGTTGTTCTGCTTGTGACACCATCGCTTCAAATTGAGCTTGTTGTTGGTTCATAGAATCACCAGGTTCATCTGCACATGCGAAATGTGTAAACACGCCTTCAAAGATTAGATGCTCATGTTGGTGAATAAGGTCAATGATATCCTTATATTCATCACCAGATTTGATTCCTAATCTTCCCATACCAGTATCTAATTTAAGATGTAACCATAAATCTTTTTCATTAGCTTCTGATATTTCTTGAATGGCTTGTTGTAACCACTCTTTTGATGGGACGGTAATAGCAATTCGATGCTGAATTGCCTTACTGATACTATCAGTTGGAATAACGCCTAGCACTAAAATTTTGGCAGTGATTCCATGCATACGTAGTTCAATCGCCTCATCTAAAGTTGCAACTGCAAAAAATTCTGCGCCGTATTCCATGAGTTGGCGTGCAATTTTTATACTTCCCAATCCATAGCCATTCGCTTTCACTACTGGCATAACTGTTTTATGAGGATGTAATTTTTGGAAAACTTGAAAATTTGACACAATAGCATTCAAATCTACGTTAACGTAGGTATATCTATAATATTTATCGGACATTAAGGCAATACCTCCTATAATAAAGCAAGACTGAGACAAAAGTAGATATCTCAGGTTCTTGTTCACTTAGGCAGAAGATGACTGAATTGAATATGTAAAGTCTCACTGCTTAGTTCATTAAGTTAGTGAGACTTATGCATGAGTTTCAGCTCAGGTAAACTTTTTCAAACCTAGCCATCCTTGCCAAGTTTGGACTACGAAATCTATATTAAAGCATTTGATTTCTATCCTACTCCCTAATTTTATAATATTCTTAAAAAGATATCCAAATTATCGCTTTTTTGTGCGATAACTATACTTCTAAGACAACTTGACACGTAGCATAATGCTCTGTGTGCGATATACTAACATGTACAATGTAACCCTCAAAGTGGATACAAGGTTTACCATTTTCATCATTCCAACAATCAATATCATTGAAGGCGATTGTTTTACCTAAACCTGTACCTAAAGCTTTACTAAATGCTTCTTTACTTGCAAATCTACCAGCAAGAAATTCCATTTTACGTTGTTCATGTTTAAATTGATAAAATGTTTCTTGTTCTCTCTCGGATAATATGCGCTCGACAAGTTTTTCTCCTTGCCTTTGATAAAGTCGCTTTATTCTTTCAATTTCAATCAAATCTACACCAATACCATATATCATTTGTTTCACCTCATCAATATCCTACAACAATCGTGAATTACTTATTTATCATTCAAATCAGCAACATGTGTATTTTCATTTATAAATTCTGAACCACCATTTTTGATATGAACTTTCAAACTGGCTGCAATTTCCTTATCAATGAGTTTGATATCTGCATTACCACCAGCAGTAGATAAAGTTAAATTTGCAAGTTTATATTTCCTCATTAACAAACCTTCGTGTGTATCAACATTTTGAATTCTAAATAATGGTATGCGTACTACTTTCACGAAAAACAAGCCACTTCTAACTGTTATCTCATTATTTTCAAGTTTATACTTAAATATTTTATATTTATATGTTGGAATAACAATGATACCTATCACAATATATATCAAGATAATCGCAATGCTTATCACAATTACCCAGTTTTGTGAATCATTAGATAACAATTCCAGCCATAATGCATTCACTACATAAAACGCAATCAATATTAAACATAAAATGACCGTTGTAATCGTTGCTGAAATACGCATAACTGTCTTTCCAGAATTGTGCATATATCTATAATTATTGATGATGATCACCCCTTAAATACCAAGATTGAAGCATATCAACATGCTGATTCGGATTGAATTTCAAACCTATAGCTTCACTACCAGCAGCCTTCGCTATTATAAAATTAAAGTTGGTTAGCCCGCTATTAATTAAAAATGGATTACGTTTAACTTCCATTCCTAAAATTTTATCATGCTTAAAGTATGAATTTTTAAAGCCGAATAGTGTTACGTTGCGTACTACAAGTTCGTCCGCTTTAATTTTCAATCCAGAATATTTAATCACTAGAAAACTCCGGATGATTAAAAGTAAAATTAAAATCGCGGCAATTAGAAAAACCCATGGTTTCCAAAAGTGATTAATAACTAGTGCAATAATAATCAATACGGCAGAGGGTTGCCAAAAATATCTATGAAATCCACTCCAAGGCATTCCTGTTTTTGCATCTTCAAATGCCATATTAGGCATCAATCCTGTAATAATGTCATAGGCTTTTCCACGTTTAATAAACGGTAAAATCATTACATTTCCATTTAATGTAACATCGTCTCCATCAAGGTCATCCATATCGCTTGTTATAACAAAGTGTAATGAGGTATAGCCAAAAATCTTTCTGAGAAACGACTGTTTTTCAACAACAGCTTGAACACGATTTGTTGGAACTGTAATACTTTTAACATTAAACAGGCCGTACTTAATATTCAACTGATTCCCGTTTTTAGTAACTGTGTAGTTGAAATTACGAATAATAACAATTAGAGTCCCTACAATGTAACTGATGAGTACTATGGCAGAAATTGTAAGTAGAACAATCACAGAAATTGCTTGTGATATTTGCGAAAATTCATCCGTAAACCAATGCCACGGTATGACATCAGAAAGCCCACCAATAATCGGGGAAAGTGTGGCAAAGGCAACACCAATTGCACCACTAGTCAATGCCATGAGTAGTAATTCTTTAAAGTTCAGTTTGTATAAAGAAACTGCTTGTGGTTCCGACTGTATATTTGTAGCTGTATCGGATGCTTCGCTTTGATTTTCTAAGTGGATATCCGATTGATTGGTTGCTTGGTTGTGTTCAACTGATAGCTCACTTTGCTTTTCTTTTATTGCTTTTTGAATAAAATCACTTTGTTTTTTAGAAACTGTATCTAACTCTAAACCATCACTCGGTGTTTTAATTTGTAGCTTCACACCACCAACAATTTGGTTAACAATGCCTTGTGAGGTATCTAATGTTTGTATTCTACGAATGTTTAGCTCTTTACGTTCCTTTGTAAAAATACCTGTTGCTAATATAAAGTGATCATTTTCAATCCAATAATGTGTATTATAAACTTTCAATACTTGGGTAATAAATGAAAATAGAAAGATCAACGTGATAATACCTGGAAAGATGTAAGCATAAATATTAGTGAAATCAAAATCTCTAATATTAAATACAAAGAATATAATAATCAGTACAATATTCTGCTTAATCGCTTCAATAATACCTGTCACATAAGAAATAGGATGTAATTTTTGAGGACTATACATCAAAATCAGCTCCTCTCAAATAATCGAATGTCGTTGTTTCAAATGTTTTTGCATCTTCCGTATGTATTAGCGGGAAACTCACATGATGACCAGCAGTCACTAATGATAGCTTAACCAAAGATAATTTCTTAAGTATGGGGTTATATTTTTGTTCTATAAATTGTGTTCTTTCAAATTTAACAATTTCTTGTTTTTTGAAGAAAAAATCACGTTTAATTTCGATATAATCTTTATTCACTCGATAATATGTATAATTATATTTAATCCACGGCCCAATCAAAGCATATATTAAGTCAACTATTAACAGTCCTATAAATATATAAATTAAAAAATGCCACCAATGAAAGTGACTCCATAAAAATATTAAGACGATAGTAACGATCAAATTCACTATAAATTCTAGTCCTTCTATTAAATAATAATATTTTTTAGCTTGCACCGGACTTTTCTTTAATAGCTGGTCGTTTTCCATAAACACACTCCTCTACTAATATTTCTTTAATTATAACATAGGCATTATATTCACTACATCCCTACTAATAGACTACATATGTACATTCTAATTTTATATATATTGAATTGAAATAAAAAAATCACCCCAAATAATTGGGATGATCAAACCTAAATTTCATATATGATAAATGACTTTATTTCTTATGGTCTGCGAATGTGCGACCTTTCATTGATTGCTTGTTGTTTTTTCTATCAGAAGAAGGTCTATCATTTTTCTTCTTATTGAAACCGCCTTTGCCAGAACGACGATTTTTGTTATCAAACTTGCCACCACCACGTTTGTGATTACCACCACGTTTATGGTTGCCACCTTTACCTTGACGTCCTTTACCACGAGATAAAGGTTTTTCGAATGTTAATTGAACATCAACTTCATCGTTTGATTCAACCAATTCTTGTAATAATGCTGCTACTAAATTCACATCATCATACTCTTCAATTAATTCTTTAGCGATGCGTTGTAGTCTTGGTTCGTTATCTCTAGACATCCAGTTTTGAACTTTGCCTTTAATGTCGTTTTCACGCGCTTTAAGTACCTCTTTACGGTGCGGTGGTCTTAAAGCAGTCATTTGACGTTTGTTTGCTTGTTCAATTTGACGAATATAGTCCATTTCAATTGGATTTACAAATGTGATTGCTACACCTTTTTTACCAGCACGTCCTGTACGGCCAATTCTGTGAGTATAACTTTCAGTATCTTGTGGAATGTCAAAGTTATAAACATGACTTACACCAGAAATATCAAGTCCTCTAGCAGCAACATCTGTTGCAACTAAGATATCAAGTTGATCGTTTTTGAATTTTTTCAATACTTCTAAACGTTTCGCTTGAGTAATGTCTCCGTGTAAACCTTCAGCTTTGTAACCTTTAGAGATTAACGCGCTTGTTAATTCATCAACACGACGTTTTGTACGACCAAAAACGATAGCAAGTTCTGGTTGGTGTACATCTATAAAGCTTGTGAATGTATCGAATTTTTCCAATTCTTTAACGATTGTATAAAATTCTTCAATTTGTGGATCTGACATTTCATTGTTCATTGTTTTAACAATAACTGGTGATTTCATGAATTGTTGTACCAATGATTGAATTGCTTTTGGCATAGTAGCAGAGAACAACATTGTTTGACGTTGTTCAGCAGGAATTTTGTCCATGATAAATTTCATATCATCGATGAATCCCATGTTCATCATTTCATCAGCTTCATCTAAAATAAGCGTGTGAATATCATTTGTTTTCAATGTGCGACGATTCAAGTGATCAATGACACGTCCTGGTGTACCTACAACAATTTGTGGACCTTTTTTTAGTGCCTTGATTTGACGATCTATCGGCATTCCACCAAATACTGTAACAACTTGAATGCGTTGTCCTTTAGCAAATGCTTTTAATGATTCAGCAACTTGCATTGCTAATTCTCTTGTTGGTGCAAGGATGAGTGATTGTACGCCTTCTTTATCAGCGACTTTTTCTATTAATGGTATACCAAACGCACCTGTTTTACCTGTACCTGTTTGTGCTTGACCAAGAACATCTTTACCTTCTAAGGCAAGAGGGATACTCTCTTTTTGAATAGGAGTGGCCTCATCGAACCCCATAGCTTGTAGGGTTTCTGCCAACTTATCTGAGATCCCTAATTCTTTAAAATTTTGCAATATAATTCTCCTTTATTTATCTGTATTTCTATACATATATGTTCACTTAAGTTTCTTCAACTTCTTTATAGTACCACCTCAAGTGTATAATCGCAATAAACCAAATTAGATTATATGGCGTGATTTACTCGCAATCATCGGATTTCATTATGTCTAAACTAGCGAATCATATAGGTTGTAAGCGTTTAATTTTATTTCCTTCTGCTTCTATATATAATCTGAAAAAAATTTGTTACTTAGCTTTTTCAGTTATTTACTGAGATTGTTTTTCTTAAAAGTAACGAATTTCGTTTTTTATATTAAATGAAATACTTATTGACTATTTAATCTTAGTAATCTAATTCTCTCAATAATTTGGCATAGTTAAAATATCACCAAAAAGGAGCAAGTTAGAGTCCAAAACTAATTTGGATACTTAAACTTACTCCCTATCATCAAACTTATTCATTTTATACAGCTAAGTTCTTATTGGTTAAATGAGTGCATTTACAACATCTTCTAATTTCATACCTCTAGAGCCTTTGATTAGAATCTTATCTTCTGGCAATAAATCGGATTTTAATGTGTTGATTAATGCATCTTTATCTTCAAAATGATTTGCTTGTTTAACAAAATTTTTACCAGTTTTGCTAATATATTTTGATTCTTCACCATAGGTAAACAATACCTCAATGCCTTTATCAGCTAAGTATTGTCCTACACTTTCATGCATCGCTTGACTGTCAGGACCGAGTTCAAGCACATCTCCGAGTACGAGGATTTTTCTACCCTGCATACCAGCTAACGTATCAATTGCTGCTTTCATACTAGTTGGACTCGCATTATAAGCATCATTAATAACTAATTGATTATCATGTGTGTGGTGTTGTTCCATTCGCATGCCTGTTAATGTGACATGGCGCAAATTTTCAAATATTGTCTCATAGGCTAAATTTAATCTCTTGCCTACCGCTATAGCAATCGTGGCATTCTTCATATTATGTTCACCAAGAATCGGTAACTTATAGCGCTCTTCACCATTTATATAGAAGGAAATGCCTTCATCTGCAATTGTATCAATAGTAGCGACGAGCGTATTTTCAGTATGCTTTCCTATACTTACTAAATCGACATCGTGCAATCCATTCACGTGTGGTTCTAATAAAGGTTCATCGCCATCATAAATAAACAGACCCCCTTTTTTCAAACCAATTGTTATTTCAGATTTTGCTTTAGCGATACCTTCTCTTGAACCCAAATCTTGCATATGAGATTCACCTATATTAGTGATGACTGCAATATCTGGTTGCGCTAAATTTGAAAGTAACTCAATTTCATGAAATCCAGACATACCCATTTCTAAAATTGAAATTTCTGTATCTATGTCTAACTCCAAAATAGTCAATGGCAAACCAATCTCATTATTATAATTACCTTGTGTTTTTTTAACTTTAAACTGTGGTTTTAGTACACTTTCAATCATATCTTTAGTCGTTGTCTTACCATTTGAACCTGTAACTGCTACCACTTGCGGATTCACAAATGCTAAATAAGCTTGTGCAAGTTGCTGTAACGCTGTTAATGTATCGTCAACCCAAATGATTGGTCCTGAAACTGCTTCATCTAAAGGTACACCTTTTTGATAAAATGCTGCGCCTGCACCATCTTTTAATGCCTGAGCCACGTATTTGTGTCCATCTACGTGTTCACCTTTAAATGGAATAAATAAATTCTGATTATTAATTTCGCGTGAATCAATAGAAACACCTTTTATACCGTGATCCATATATTCATTTTCAATTTCGCACGGAATCCATGTTTTAATTTGTTCTAACGTTACTTCGATCATTATTTATTCGCCTCAGTCAATTTTGTATTTATTTTGCTTTTTATCATTATGCTTTTCTTTAGCTAATTTAATTAATTTTTTAATTAATTCAGAATAAGAAACACCCATATTTTCCCAAAGACTTGGATACATACTGAATGCTGTAAAACCAGGCATTGCATTAGTTTCATTTATGAAGATTTGATTATCTTCAGTAACAAAGAAATCGGCACGTAATAAGCCTGAACAATCTGTCGCTTTAAATGCTTCAACAGCCATATTTCTTAATGTCATTTGAACATCTTCATCTAAATCAGCTGGTATATCTAATTTAATCTTGCCATCTTTATATTTCGCTTTATAATCATAGAACGCCACATCTTTAATAACTTCGCCAGGCCAAGTCGTTTCTGGATAATCATTACCAAGTACTGCAACTTCAATTTCACGGGCTACAATTCCTTGTTCGATAACTAATTTGCGGTCAAATTGGAATGCTTCTGCAATCCCTGTTTTAAGTTCTTCTTCATTATTACATTTGCTGATACCCACACTTGAACCTAGGTTAGCCGGTTTCACAAATACTGGATATTCTAATTTGTCATGTACTAATTTTAAAATATTGCTTTCATATTTTTGATATTCACTTCTTAAAAAGCTGACATATGGTAATTGAGGTAGACCTCTATGTGCAAATAATTGCTTCATTACCAATTTATCCATAGAACTTGAGGCAGCTAAAACACCATTACCTACATACGGTATATCTAACACTTCAAATAAACCTTGAATCGTACCGTCTTCACCATTAGGTCCGTGTAATAATGGGAATACTGCACTATAGGCATGACCTGTGCTTCCAACACTTAATAAGGTTGAAATTTCACCCGCTTCAATTTCTGGTAATCGTAACGAGTCTATATCATTAATAGTGTCTACGATGTTTTCTTTCTTTTTCCATGCACCATCATTTGTTATGTAGATAATGTCTATTTGATACTGTTCTTTATCAATTGCGTTTAAGACATTTTGTGCCGTTAATATAGAAACATCGTGTTCTGCACTTTTTCCTCCGTATACGATACATACATTTTCTTTAGCCATTTTTTAGCCTCCATATACAATTCTTAAACTACATCATATCACGACTTAATATGATTTTGCATTTGTAAAGTGTATAAAAAACATTTATTTTTGAATTACATGAATGGTTTGTAAATTCTTTAATTTTAGTAGTTAAATAGGAATTTCCTAAAACCACACCCTACTTCTAGCAAAATGTGTTAAAGTTCGGTAAAATCTATATATAATATCAAAGATAGAGAAATTTAAGTAGTTTAAAGGAGTAAGAAATGAGTACTTCACGTCAATTAAAAAATAATCATTGGGTACAGCGGATAGACTGGATTCTCATAGGTATCCTCGTATTGTTAGCAATTATAAGTGTTACGGTTATCAATTCGGCTATGGGCGGCGGTCAGTATAGTGCCAACTTTAGCATCAGACAAATTTTATATTATGTATTAGGTGGCATTATCGCACTACTAATTATGCTTGTATCTCCTAAAAAACTAATGAAATATACATATTTACTTTATTTTATTCTATGTATCGGTCTATTTATTCTGATTATCATACCAGAAACACCGATTACACCGATTATCAACGGTGCCAAAAGTTGGTATAAATTTGGCCCAATCAGTGTACAACCTTCAGAATTTATGAAAATTGTTTTAATTCTAGCATTAGCCAAATTAATTTCTAGACATAATCAATTTACTTTTAACAAATCACTGGAAACTGATTTTAAACTATTGTTTAAAATTATCGGCATTTCAATTATTCCAATGGGACTAATTTTATTACAAAATGACCTAGGAACGACACTTGTGATTTGCGCTATCATCGTTGGTGTCATGATTGTCAGTGGTATTTCGTGGAAAATATTGGCACCATTATTTATTGCCGCAATCGTATTTGCATCCACAATTATATTATCTATTATCTATAAACCATCATTGATTGAAAACACTTTAGGCATCAAGACGTATCAACTCGGTCGTATTAACTCTTGGCTAGATCCATACACATATAGTAATGGAGACGGATATCATTTAACAGAGTCACTGAAAGCCATTGGTTCTGGTCAACTATTTGGTAAAGGATTTAATCATGGCGAAGTATATATACCCGAGAATCACACTGACTTTATTTTTTCTGTCATCGGTGAAGAATTTGGCTTTATTGGTTCAGTGTTTATCATTTTAATATTTTTAGCATTTATTTTCCATTTAGTTCGACTCGCAACTACAAGTGATTTGCCATTTAGTAAATTGTTTATCATTGGTTATGCATCATTAATATTATTCCACGTATTACAAAATGTTGGAATGACGATACAACTCTTACCAATTACTGGTATTCCATTACCATTTATTAGTTATGGTGGTAGTTCACTATGGAGCTTGATGTGTGGTATTGGCGTCTTATTATCTATTACTTATCATCAATCCAAGCAGTATTCACCAGATAAAACATTGGTTCGTTCTAAAAATTAACTTCAAATTAAATGCAAAATAAGAGGTATGCTTCGAAATGGAAGCATACCTCTTTTGTATTATGTACATATTGTATTTTATTCAACATTAAACTTCAAATAAATAAAAAGCGACCAGAACTATTAGCTCTAATCACTTAATTGGGTAACTTGACTATTTCAACTCGTTAGCGGTTTTTACATTTGTTGGTAAAGTATGCATAACTTCTAATCTTGATTTGGTTTTCTTTATGTTTACCCCTAATGATGATAATAGTTTAACTACGTTTTGAATCTTTTCGTTATCCTTACTCATATCATCACCCCTAAATACTTGCTTCTATTACATCTTACCCCATTTATAGGTAAAATACTAAATTATATTCAAATCTTTCAATTTATTTTAACAATTAGAATTTCATGCATCTACAACATATTAAAAACAGTTTAATACGTTATCACTTTGTATGATGATTAATAGTTAATATAGAATTTCGTAACCAAGATCATAAACTTCTTTTTCTAAATTATTTAAACTTGCTGGTGTTTCGAACTTGATTCTTATTTCGCCATGCAAAATATCAACTACTACCTCTTGGACACCGTGGAATGCATGTAAGTGTTGTTCAATTTGTGCTTTTTGAGTTTCAGACTCAATACCAGCTATATAAATGATTTCTGATTTCATGTGTTATACCTTCCCTAATCTTTCATTAATTTCTGAAATGTTACTAATAACTCTTCCATTGCTTCTTCTTCTTGACCATGCACAACTTTGTCCATGATACAGCTTTTCATATGATGATCTAAGAGTTTTGTGGCTACACTATTTAAAGCGGATCTCGTCGCTCTAATTTGTGTGAGTACATCATCGCAATATACATCTTCATCTACCATACGATTTATCGCTCTCACTTGACCCTCTATTCTATTTAATCTTGATTTTAAATTTGATTTAATTTGCTCTGAATGATGCGCTTTTTGAGTTTCAGTCATATCTTAAGACCCCCTTCATATTTCATGCTCATAATATACCCCTTGTAGGTATTAGTCAAGTGATAAAAAGCAACTTCCGTGTTACAATGGTTAGGAATTTAGTATGTTTTTAATTATGGATTAGCATGGAGGTTTAATATGATAGATATTTTTTCAGTTACATTCAATTACACAAACGTTGTCATTAATATTATATTGATTGGTGCGTTTATATTAAACCTAATCTTTGCGTTTACAATTATTTTCATGGAACGTCGCTCAGCTGGTTCTATTTGGGCTTGGCTCTTAGTACTAGTACTGATACCTATTTTAGGTTTTATTATTTATCTTTTTATAGGCAGACAAATTCAGCGTGACCATATTTTTTCTTTGGATGAAGAAGATAAAGTTGGCATAGAAATGATTGTAAATGAACAACTAGAAGCCTTAAAGAATGATGACTTTTCAAAAGGCAACCATCAAATTGTGAAATTTAAAGATATGGTACAAATGTTGTTATATAACAACGCAGCATTTTTAACAACTGATAATAAAATTGATATTTTCACTGATGGTGAAGAAAAATTTAATACCTTACTCAAAGACATCGATGAAGCAAAAGATTATATACATATTCAATACTACATCTTTAGAAATGATACTTTAGGTAAAAAAATCTTAACCGCACTTGAAGCAAAATTAGACGAAGGTGTCGAAGTCAAAATGCTCTATGATGATATGGGGTCGAGAAGCTTATCTCTTAAAGACTTTAAATCATTCAGGACAAAAGGCGGTCACGTCGAAGCATTTTTCCCATCTAAACTACCACTCATCAATTTACGTATGAATAATCGTAATCATAGAAAGATAGTCATCATTGATGGTCATATCGGTTATGTTGGTGGCTTTAATGTCGGCGATGAATATTTAGGTTTAAAGAAAAAATTTGGTTATTGGAGAGATACTCACCTTCGTATCAGAGGTGATGCAGTCAATGCATTACAATTACGTTTTATGATAGATTGGAATTCTCAATCTACACGTGATAATTTAAAATACGCTGAACGCTATTTTCCAGATGTGAATTCTGGTGGTACGATTGGTGTCCAAATTGCATCGAGTGGTCCTGATGAAACATGGGAACAAATCAAATATGGTTATTTAAAAATGATTGCTTCTGCAAAACATTCGATTTACATCCAATCGCCATACTTTATACCTGATCAAGCCTTTTTAGATGCCGTGAAAATTGCAGCACTTGGTGGTGTTGACGTTAATATTATGATTCCGAATAAACCTGATCATCCTTTCGTTTATTGGGCGACTTATAACAATGTCGCCTCTTTATTAGAAGCAGGCGTCAACATCTTCCAATACAATAACGGGTTCCTACATTCTAAAACACTCGTCATTGATGATGAAGTCGCAAGTGTAGGTACTACAAATATGGATCATCGTAGTTTTACGTTAAATTTTGAAATTAATGCATTTATCTATGATACACATATTGCCAAAGAGTTGAGAGCTGCATTTGAACAAGACCTCAATGTATCTTATCGTTTAACACCTGAACTTTATGCGCAACGAAGTTTATGGATTAAATTTAAAGAAGGTATCTCGAGATTATTATCTCCAATACTTTAAAATAATGTTAGACCTTACGTAATGATAAATATTCTATTACGTAGCTCTATTATTTTTATAATTTCTAAATAAGAGGTGTATCGCTTTGAATAATGAAGAAAGATTATCACTCGCATATGATTATATGCATGACTTTCATAAAAAAGATGCCACGGGACATGATGTTGCACATGTTAATCGTGTCTTACATTTAGCAACTTATATCGCTCAATGTGAAGGTGTTACTGATTTACTAACTATAAAATTGGCTAGTTTATTACATGATACAGTTGACCACAAACTCACAGATGTTGACCAAGCCATGCAACGTTTAACATTATTTTTACAAAAATTAAACTTGCCAGAGGAGCAACAACTACACATCCTTCATATTATTCAATATATGAGTTACAGCAATGGTAACAACAACGCTATCGACCTATCTATTGAAGGTCAAATAGTTAGGGACGCTGATAGATTAGACGCAATAGGTGCGATAGGAATTGCGCGTACATTTCAATTTGCAGGTCATTTCGGTGAACCGATGTGGATTGAAAATGATACACAACCCATCGATAATAATACAATTACGCATTATGATGATTGGGCGCCTTCAGCTGTTAAGCATTTTTATGAAAAATTGTTTAAATTAAAAGACTTAATGCATACCCCTACTGCGAAACAACTCGCTGAACAAAGGCATCAATTTATGTGTCACTATATTAATCAATTTTTTGACGAATGGTATTTTGAACATTAAGTTCTATACAAAAAACCCAATCCGAGTTAACCGGATTGGGCTTTTTGTTTATTCAATTCGTATGGTTGTTATTTCTTTTTGCTTTTCTTAGAAACAACTTGGGTATTTTTACCTTTACCTGAAGCTTCAGATTTCTTCTTCTCCATCGCTTCAATCATAGGTGCAACTTCTCTTTGTGCAAGTTTTGAATAATACATATTCGCTACTTGAGTTTGTACAATCAAGAATGCGGCACTGACTGACCAATAAAGTCCTAATGCCGAAACAGATGTGAATGAAATCCACACAATCATAATTGGTGAAATAATCATCATCATGTAACCCATTTGACGTTGTTCAGTTGGCATACTTTTACTTGATACATAAGCTTGTAAGAAGTATAAGATACCCGCAATCACTGTAATCCAAATATCTGGTTTAGCTAAGTTAAACCAAAGGAAATTAGGATGATCTGTAAAACCACCACTTGATGGATATTTCAATACGAAGAATAATCCCATGATAACTGGCATTTGAATTAGAATTGGTAAACAACCTAACATGCTCTTCATCGGGTTCATATCATATTTTTTATAAACTTCCATCATTTCTGAGTTTGCTGCCATTTTCTCTTCTTGCGTACGTGAACGCTTAACTTTTTCTTGAATTGCATCAATGTCCGGTTTAGCGACTTTCATTTTTTCACGCATCATATGACTGTTCTTATAGTTAGATAACATGAATGGCAACAATACAATACGTATTGCCAATACAAGTACTACAATTGCTAAGCCATAGTCATTATTAAAACTCGATCCCAACCAATGAATTAAGTTGTCCATTGGTACGTAGAACGTATTAAAGAAAAATCCGTCTCTATTTTCAGCTTTAGAATAGTCACAACCTGCTAAGAAGACCATTACACCTAATAATAAAGGTAGTAGCGCTTTCTTTTTCATTTTTCCACCTCTAATGATATATTCACATAGAATTCATTCTATCATATTCCAAGTGAAGTAGAAAACAAAAAAAGTAATTTTTAAGCGTTATTCAATATTTTGTAAGAATTTTTGTACAGTATCGCCAATATATTCACTCTTAGTAATCGCTGAAATCACAGAAATACCATCTGCTCCCGCTTCCATAATTGCTGGTGTGTTATCGATATGAATGCCACCAATCGCAACTATTGGAAAATCATTAATATAGTTTCTTAATTTAGGTATCATTTCTGGTCCAACAGGTTGATTCGCGTCATCTTTTGATGTCGTTGCATACATCGGGCCAACACCTATATAATCTACATGTGTCAAATCTGACTTTTCGTATTCATCAATATCACTAATACTTAAACCAATAATCTTTCCGTTAAACTCATGCGCAAATGATTTGATATCTTTATCATCTTGCCCTACATGTATACCATCAGCCTCAATTTCCTTCGCCAGTGCTACATCATCATTAACAATAAACGGAACGTTATACGAATGACATAAAGTCAATAATTGTTGTGCTAATTGCACTTTGGCTTTCCCAGTTAAAGCATTTGTTCCTTTTTCTCTAAATTGAAACATTGTTATACCATTTTTCAATGCTTCTGTTACAACTTCTACTATGTTTTTGTTTTCTGGAATATCTTGTGTTCCACAAATAAAATAGAGTTTTAGATTATTTTTATCAAACATTACTCCACCTCTTGTTTTTTACAGTGATGTAAATAATCATCTTCTGAAACTTGAGCTAAACTGTCTAGTAACGCGATCATAAACGATCCAGGTCCTTTATCACTAGTTAACTGTTCTGCATTTTCCGCTGCAATATTATAAAATGCAACTGCCTGAATCAATGATTCGATATCTACTTTCAAGTTGTCATCAATAAAGCTAGCAACTATCGCTCCTAATAAACAGCCAGCTCCAGTGACCTGAGCTAGTAATGGCGAACCATTGTATAGTTTAAATATTTGATTATCTTGTATAACGACATCTATCTTTCCAGTTATAACAATGGCACAATTTAATACTTCATGGGCTTTTTTAGCAATTGAAACTACATCCAAATCTTGGTCACTGTCTGTCCCTTTCATTGTTGCTTCATTATCTATCAGAGCTAACACTTCTGATGCGTTTCCTTTAATAACAGAAACATTGACTTCTTGTAAAAATGTTTTACAAAATTCTTTACGATACTGTGATGCACCAACTGCAACTGGGTCAAAAACAATCGGTGTGCCTACTGCATTGGCAGTTTTAGCAATTTTTAATATATCGTCTTCTCTATCTTTGGTTAATGTACCTATATTTATAAGCAAGGCATTCGCAGGCGTCAACATATCCTTTGCTTCCTCAGGTGCTTGACTCATTGCGGGACTCGCACCTAAACTTAGAAGTCCATTTGCCGTAAAATTTTTAACTACATCATTTGTATAACAAATAACAAGTGGATGCTGTGCTCTTATTGTGTCTAGTCTATTCATCATCTAAACCTACTTTCTTCATATATGCAAAATGATTTACAGGACCTCTGCCCATTCCAATTTCTGGCGTATGTTTTATACTTAATGAGATAAAATGTTTTGCTTTTTTAACGGCTTCATAAATTGATTTTCCTTTAGCAAGTTCAGCTGTAATCACCGCAGAAAATGTACAACCTGTGCCATGTGTATGTTTAGTATCATAGCGTGGTTCTTCAAAGGTAAACACACCTTCTTCTGTAAATAAATAGTCTTTAGCATATTCTGAATCCTCAGCATGCCCACCTTTAATAACGACACCCTTACTTCCAATTTCATTAATAAACATATGACCTGCCTTATAAATCATTGCTTCACTATCGATTTTCAACTGTGTAATTTCTTCTGCTTCAGGTAGATTTGGTGTAGCAACCGTCGCATATGGTAATAGGATGCGTTGTAAATCTGCTTTCGCATCATCATCCATTAATGAATCACCGCTTTTTGCTAACATCACTGGATCAATGACATATGGTATTTCAGGATATTGTTTCAAATATGATTGAATAAGCTGCATCATTTCTCTAGAAGCTATCATCCCTGTTTTTAGTGCTTGTGGTAATTCATCATCAAATACACTGGCTAATTGTTCGGACAACCAATCTGTTTCTAAATTATGAATATGTTGTACACCTTTAGTATTTTGAGCAACGATACTTGTAATGGCTGCCATGCCGTAAACGCCACATGCATGAAATGATTTTAAATCTGCCATCACCCCTGCACCTCCTGTTGGATCAGTACCGGCAATAGTCAAAGCAATCTTAGGTTTATGCATGATACACACCTCCATAGTCCCATGCCTCTTCATTAAACGCCATATTAAAGAATCGACTTTCATGAATTGTACTTTGTAAGAAACATTGTTTGATTTCATTTTTCTCTGAATCCGAACATTGTTCAGTTAATTGATTCATAAGTGCATCAAATATAACGACTAATTCATTCATTTCAGTGTTGTAAAATTCAAACCATTTCGCTAAAGGAGAATTTTTATTTAAATCATTGTCTTTCATAGCTCGTTGGGCAATGATTTGATATACATAAGGACAAGGTGCCATTGCAGCAATAGTATAAGCTGCATTTTCTTTAGCATACGCATTATAGTACATATGTTTAATATAATGATCTCCACTTGGTGGCCATACTTTTTCTTGCACTATATCTTCATAAACTTCACCAACATAATCAGCTAATATTTCATGCGCCTCTACTTCACCATTTACAATAAATTGAATTTGTTCTACTAAAAATTGTACATCGCTTAACTGTTTCATTTTCGGTATGAGCAAAGCATATATATTCGCAAATTCTTTTAAATAAGAAGCATCAGCTCTCAAATAAAACTTTATTGCATCATTAGGCAAGTCACCATGTAACATACCTTGTACGAACGGGTCTTTATAAATTTCATCAATAATTGGTTGTGACTCTTGTTTAAGTTGTTCTGAAAATAACATCAAAAATCCTCCTATACATAAAAAACTACGTTCCCTGATGGAAACGTAGTTTATTCATAGCAAAGTATCACAATTCGCCAAAAATGAAACTACTTTCCTACGTTGGCATTAACCAAATCAGGTCGTAAGGGTCTGAATAGATTCATCTCAGCCAATTGGCTCCCCTAGTAGATTTTCAATATATTTATTTAACTAAAATATATCAAATTTATTAAGCGTTTGCAAAACAACAGCCTTTCTGAAATCACTAGTTATTTAATAAATGGAGCTTTTAAATATTTAACTTTGATAGTGACTTGGAAAATATCATTGCTCCTACCCTAGAATCTTTATATGAATACAGTTAAAACTTCAAAAAAACACGACAATTTCTATTTTATTTCAATAGAAATTGCCGTGTTTTGTATACTAGAGACATTCATCTCATTATTTTAATTATAACGTAAATTATTGCTTTACGATGCTTATGCAGTTACCCATTGTGAAGCGCCTGCAGTGTTGTAAAGTTTTACAGCTGCTGCGTCTTGTACTGCTTCAGGAGCTTCTGTTGGAGAAACACCTTTATATTCTGCTGGTGCTACTGAATCCCAAGTACTTTGTAAGAATTGGTATTTACCTGCTGCACCTGATGATGGGTTTACAGCTTTAAGGTCGCCACCTGATTCACGTTGCGCGATTGCTTGTAAATGAGCGTTAACATTTACTGATGAACCTTCGCTTGCACTTGATTCATTTGAGCTTGAAGAAGCTTGTGTAGTTGCTTCTTGTTGTGGTTGTTGTGTTGTTTCAGTTTGTGGAGCTTCTGTTTGTTGAACTGGCGCTTGTGCTTGCTCAGTTTGTTGTGGTTGTTCAACTTGTTGAGCTGAAGCGTTTGATCCTTCACCATAGCTCCAAGTCCAATATTCACCATTTGATTCAAAGTTATAGTTTAAACCTTCATAGTTAAAGTTTATATTATAAGCACCATCTTGTACTGGCGCTGCATTTAATGATTCTGGATTTGTTTGTGCTTGTTGTGCTAATTGTGCTTTGTCAACACTTTGTTCTGACGCGTCTGCTGAGTTGCCTGCTGCGAAACCTGTTACGCCTAAACCTACTGCTAATGTTGAAGCTACTACTGTTTTTTTCATTGTAAAAATTCCTCCTATAAGGTAATAATTGATTTATTTATGATTAATTTGCAAATACCAATATAACATTCATAAACTCAATGTAGGTTACAGTGAAATAAAAATAACAGGTTCTTTTTTACATTGAAATTACATACAAACGCTTATTACATTCTAGCAATATTCACCTTCATGACTATAACGAAAGTAATTTCGAGCATTTACATAATTATAACGTTGTAATATTTTTGTAATTTATCTGATAATTACCGGTGAGTTTTTGACTATTTCTATTATCTCATCATCAATTATTTATGTTCTATCTTTTAATTCTCTTATTATATGTATATTATTTAATTTATTAGCTATCCCTCTTCACTGGGATATGGGAAGAGGAATAGCCTGAAGAAGTATAATTGAAAGTAGGATTTAATGTATATTAAACTGGATTGTTAGATTTAGGGGTAGATTTAGGGTGGGAATTAAACAGATTCGTATAAATCATTTTCTTGTAAGTTGATTTCATTAAATGAGACGTGGGAGTCTGGTATTTCTGCTATAGGGAATGGCTCAAAGGATAAATCACTATCTTGTTTATTACGCGGAGACATGAATTTAATTGTTTCAATATTAATTTCTGATACAAAATGTGTCTGCCCTTCTTTTTCATATTTACGAGATTGCATTTGACCTGTAATACCGACAAGTGAGCCCTTATTAATATACTGTTCTATATTACTGGCCATTTTACCAAATGCTTTGCAAAACAAATAATCACATATTGGATTTTGGTCTTTATCTTTATAATTTCTTGTAACAGCAACACAAAACGTTGCTCGCTTATTTCCCTCCTTTTCAAAAATTTTAGGGTCTTTTGTGAGTCGCCCTACAATAACAATGTTGTTAATCATATGTCACCTCCTTTGTAACTTTATTTTATGTACTTTTTAATACTGCGTCAAAATTCAATTTCTATAATTTCCAACGATTAGAGAATGCTAATTTCTATAAAATTCACCTTTCTGGTTTAAAATTACGTTATAATGATAATATAATTGTAAATACTGTAGATTTTAAAATTATTAGATGGATGTGAGACTATGAAATCATTTAAAGCTGTTCGCTTTCAAATTGTATCGGATAGTGGTGGCGTAACTGAATATGAAATAGAAGATGGTGTCATAATTAATAAAGAAAATAGTGGCACAGGATGGTTACTTGAAATAGTTATTTCCGATTACCATTATGAAACGATGAAACAATATATGGATGATGAAACTTTATTAGATATTCGTGTTGTTATTACACGTCCAGCAAATGATCCGGCGCTTTTTGATGCAACAATTAAAAACATTAGTCGACTTGAGCAATCTATTTCCGTTGTTTTTGAATGTCATATATACACGCTCAGACAAGTTTATGCTGAAAGTTTATTAGAACAATTGATTGACGAAGGTTTAACTGGCGAAGCGTTGAAAAAATCCTTTAACCGTATGATGCAGTCTAAACCACGACTTAAAGATGAAAAAAATGAAAAATAAAAAAACCTCAAGACCTGTGGATGTAAAAACACATAAGTCTTGAGGTTTTTTATTATTTATCTTGAATTGCAAACGTTAATTCACAGCTACAAGCTATTTCGCCATCAACTGTGGCTTTGGCAGTACCTTTACCGATAGGACCGCGCATTTTTGTGATTTCCACTTCTAACATTAATGTATCACCAGGCGTAACCTGTTTTTTAAATCGACATTTATCAATTCCAGCAAATAATGCTAACTTACCTTGATTACCTTCGCTATTTAATATCGCAACTGCACCAGTTTGTGCAAGTGCTTCCGTGATTAAAACGCCAGGCATTACAGCATATTCTGGAAAATGACCTTGGAAAAATGGTTCATTACCAGAAACTTGTTTAATTGCCACACATCGTGTACCAGCTTCGTATTCAACCACTCTATCAATTAATAAAAAAGGCTGTCTGTGCGGTATTATGTTCTTAATTTCATTATAATCAAAAATTGTTTCCATCATTAACTTCCTCCAAATCTTCTAACGTTGTATTTATGATAGTCATTTAATATATTAACCTTGTTTACGTTTTATATCTGCACCTAATGATTTAAGTTTGCCATGTAAATCGACATATCCTCTATCTAAATGAATCAATTCAGTAACTTGTGTTGTACCATCAGCTACTAATCCAGCTAATATTAATGCTGCAGCTGCTCGAAGGTCGGTTGCTTTAACTTGTGCACCTTGTAGCTCGCTTTTACCTTCAATTTTAGCACTTCTGCCTTCAACTGAAATCTTAGCATTCATACGTTTAAATTCTGCCACATGCATAAATCTATTTTCAAATACAGTTTCTGTAACTACTTTATGACCTTCAGCTGTAAGTAATAAAGCCATCATTTGTGATTGCATATCTGTAGGGAAGCCAGGATGTGGTAATGTCTTCACATCAACCGGTTTCAATTCACCATCAACACTGACACGAATTGCATCATCTTGATAATCTAAATTTACGCCCATTTCTTCCAATTTATATACAAGACTAGTCATATGTTCTTTAATTGCACCATTGACTAGTATATCACCACGTGTAATGGCACCTGCAATAAGTAATGTTCCAGCTTCAATTCTGTCTGGAATAATCGCATGCTCAACACCGTGCAAAGCTTCTACACCGTGAATAATAATCGTATCTGTACCAGCACCAGAAATGTTACCACCCATTTCGTTGATATAATTTGCTAAATCAACAATTTCAGGTTCTCTTGCGACATTTTCCAATACTGTCTTTCCTTCTGCAAGTGACGCAGCCATAATAATATTCTGAGTAGCGCCCACACTTGGAAAATCTAAATGGATTGTAGTACCTTTCAATCCATTTGCAGTGCTTGCATAGATAAAACCGCCATCCATATGAATTTCTGCGCCTAATTCTTCAAAACCTTTAATATGTTGTTCAATAGGTCTAGATCCAATCGCACAACCACCAGGTAAAGCAACTTTTGCATGTCCTAATCGTGCTAATAATGGACCCATGACAAGTATACTTGCTCTCATTTTACTCACATATTCATAAGGTGCTTCTTCATTTAATTTTTTTGTAGCATCAACAGTTACTGATTCTTCTTCTTTATTATAAGAAACGTCTGCATTTAAGGTTGAAAGCACATTATTTATTGTTTCAACATCGCTTAATGCCGGTACATTCATTAATTTACTAACACCTTTTGATGCCAATAGCGAAGCAGTTAACACTGGTAATACTGCATTCTTTGCACCTGATACTTTGACCTCACCAGTTAATCTGTTTCCACCATTAATTTCTATCATGTCCATCTTAAATCCTCCACTTAACTACTTATATTTCAGTTTAAACCTACATTTTATATGTACTTATAAATTATTATATCTATAATCCAAAAAAATATACAGTATTTGAATTATTGTGCTAAATATTTAATTTGCGTTGAAAATTGAAGCAAATCTACAATAAAATTACTAACAGCTGTCCCCAGTAATACGGCTAAAAATATCATACATACTTGAACGTGTACTGGATAACCTTTCTTAAATAACTGTTCTAATCTCACAGCATTGAGTGCCCAATATGCAATGCAAATACAAATAACATGTAGCATAAGATGTACAATTGAAAATTGCCCTAAATACTCCATAAATCATGCTCCTCGTTTTACACTGTTTATTTATTTTACACGAATTATGATTTAAAAGATACTTAGCAATGCTATTTTTTAAAATTATTGTTAACATCTCTATCTCTGGCATTTCCCTTTTTACTCACAACATATGCATCATTTATATGATATATACTTCATTGCCAAATCTTCTTCATAAACAACAATCTATGAAACATTGAAGTGCATGACTAGAATGTTTTATGATAACAAAAAAATGAAGTTCCCTATAAGGAAACTTCATTTTTATACTCTTTATTGTAGACTCGCAACACGAATACGGTTATTCGCTCTATCTAAAGCGCGTTTCGCTCTATTAATGTCGCTATTGTCTTCTTCATTATTTAAATGAGATTCTGCTCTAGATTTCGCTAATTCGGCTCTAGCTACATCTATTTCTCTTGCTGGTTCTGCTGTTTGTACAATAATCGATAATTTATCTTGTCTGACTTCAACAAAACCTTCACTCACTGCAATATATTCTGAACCACCATCAAAATTAATTTTGACATAGCCAATTTCAAGTGCTGCAACGGTTGGGATATGTCCATACATGACACCAATCTCACCGGCAGTAGTTTGTAAGACTGCAAGATTAACATCTGCTCGGTCGTAAACAGAACCATTAGGAGTGACAATATTTAGGCTTAATGTGTTCATTATCCATACCTCCTAATTTTTAAACTTCAACACCCATATCTTTAGCTTTAGCGACTACTTCTTCCATACTACCTACAAGACGGAATGCATCTTCAGGAATATGATCATACTCGCCATCTAAAATAGCTTTGAAGCCTTCTACAGTTTTTTGAACAGGTACATATGATCCTTTTTGACCAGTGAATTGTTCAGCAACATGGAAGTTTTGTGATAAGAAGAACTGGATACGACGTGCACGTTCAACCGTTTGTTTATCTTCTTCAGATAATTCATCCATACCTAAAATAGCAATAATATCTTGTAATTCTCTATATTTTTGTAATGTAGATTGTACATCACGTGCTATTTCATAGTGATCTTGACCAACGATTGCAGGATCTAACGCTCTTGAAGTAGATGCTAACGGGTCAACGGCTGGGTAAATACCCATTTCTGTTAACTTACGTTCAAGGTTAGTTGTTGCATCTAAGTGCGCAAATACTGCTGCAGGTGCTGGGTCAGTATAGTCATCGGCAGGTACGAATACTGCTTGAATAGACGTTACAGAACCTTTTGTTGTTGATGTAATACGTTCTTGTAATTGACCCATTTCAGTCGCAAGTGTAGGTTGGTAACCAACTGCTGAAGGCATACGGCCTAATAATGCTGAAACTTCTGAACCAGCTTGCGTGAATCTGAATATATTATCAATAAATAGTAAAACATCTTGCCCTTGTACATCACGGAAGTGTTCAGCCATTGTTAAACCAGACAAGGCAACACGCATACGCGCACCAGGTGGCTCATTCATTTGACCAAATACCATTGCTGTTTTCTTAATAACACCACTATCGCTCATTTCGTAGTATAAATCATTACCTTCACGTGTACGTTCTCCGACACCGGCAAATACTGAGATACCACCATGTTCTTGTGCAATGTTATTAATTAATTCTTGAATTAATACAGTTTTACCTACACCGGCTCCACCGAATAAACCGATTTTACCACCTTTAATATATGGTGCAAGTAAGTCGATAACTTTAATACCTGTCTCTAAAATTTCAACTTTAGTTGATAATTCATCGAATGCAGGTGCTTCTCTATGAATTGGATCACGTTGTACAGAGTTATCAATGTCTTCATCTAAATCAATAGTGTCACCTAATACGTTGAATACACGTCCTAAAGTAACATCACCAACTGGAACACTAATACTCTTACCACTGTCTCGTACTTCTGTACCACGTTTAACACCATCCGTTGAATCCATTGCAATCGTACGAACGACGTCATCGCCAAGTTGTAAAGCAACTTCTAATGTAAGCGATACGGTACCTTCGTCTTTTTCAACATCAACAACTAAGGCATTGTTAATTTCTGGAACTTCATTGTGCTCAAAGCGAACATCAATTACTGGACCCATAACTTGTGTTACACGGCCTAATCCCATGTTTTTTTCCTCCTTTAATGATTATTCAAGCGCTACTGAACCACCGACAATTTCAGTAATTTGTTGCGTGATTGCTGCTTGTCTAGCTCTGTTATATTGAATAGATAAATCATCAATAATTTCTGATGCATTATCTGATGCATTTTTCATTGCAGTCATACGTGTAGCATGTTCACTTGCTTTTGCGTCTAAAATCGTTCCATAAATTAAACTCTCTACATATTGAGGTAAGATTACACTCAATATCGCTTCTTTGTCTGGTTCAAACTCATAAGATGACATTTGACCATGGCCTAAGCTTGAGTCTTCTGGAGACAATGGAAGCACAGTTTTTGTAGAAGGTGTATTTTCTAATACACTCACGAAATGACTAAAATAAATTTTAACTTCATCAACAACTTCTTCACTATACAAATCAATTGCCTTTTTAGCTATGGCTTGTACTTCTTTAAAAGAAGGTTGATCCGGAACTTCAACCAATGATTCACGAATTTCATAACCTTTATTTTTCAGGAAATCAACACCAGTTTGCCCTAATACAAGAATTGAATAATCATCCTTACTTGTATGTTTTGCTTCAATATCTTTAATAAGATGTTTTAAAACATTGGCATTATAAGCACCTGCAAGCCCTTTATCACTTGTAATCACAAGATAGGCACTTTTCTTCACTTCACGTTGTTGCAACATTGGATGGCGTGAATTTTTATCGGCACCTGCAACTGCTGTAATCGCATCTTGCATTTTTTCCATATATGGTCTGAATTGTTTCGTGTTACTTTCGGCACGACGCAATTTTGAACTTGATACCATGTTCATTGCTTTCGTAATTTGTTTCATCTTTTTGGTTGATTTTATGCGTGTATCAATCTCTTTAAGAGACCCCATTATCTCACCACCTTTTATTTAGCTTTATCGGTTACGCTTCTGATTTGCTGAAACTCTTCTTAAATTCATTAATTGCAGACTTAAATGCATCGTCTTTTGGTAATGCACCCGTCGTTTTAATTTCATTTAATAATTCAGTCGCATTTGATTTTGCCCATTGATTCAATTCATCTTCAAAACGTGTAATATCTTCAACAGGAATATCATCTAAATAACCTTTAGTTAAAGCATAAATAATTAACACTTGGTTTTCTACAGGTAGTGGCTTGTTTTTATCTTGTTTCAAGATTTCAACTGTACGTTTACCACGTTCTAATTTTTGTGCAGTAAATTCATCTAAATCTGAACCAAACTGAGCGAATGATTCTAATTCACGATATGATGCTAAATCTAAACGTAGTGTACCAGCAACTTTTTTCATTGCTTTAATTTGTGCTGAACCACCAACACGAGAAACTGATTGTCCTGCGTTAATCGCTGGTCTTACACCAGAGAAGAATAAGTCTGATTGTAAGAAGATTTGTCCATCAGTAATCGAAATAACGTTCGTTGGCACATATGCAGCAATATCTCCTGCTTGTGTCTCAATGATTGGTAAAGCAGTAATTGAACCACCACCAAGGTCATCGTTTAATTTCGCTGCTCTTTCCAATAATCTACTATGTAAGTAGAACACGTCACCTGGGTATGCTTCACGGCCTGGCGGTCTACGTAATAATAGTGATAATTCACGGTAAGCTGCCGCTTGTTTTGTTAAATCATCATATACGATTAATACGTCTTTACCATCGAACATAAATTCCTCTGCCATTGCTACACCAGCATAAGGTGCAATATATAACATTGGTGCTGGATCAGCTGCAGATGCTGAAACGATAATTGTGTAATCTAATGCGCCTTCTTGACGTAATTTTTCAACGTTTGCACGAACAGTTGAATCTTTTTGTCCGATAGCAACATATATACAAATTGTATCTTGATCAGCTTGGTTTAAAATTGTATCGATCGCAACTGTTGTTTTACCAGTTTGACGGTCACCAATGATTAACTCACGTTGTCCACGTCCAATTGGTACAAGTGCATCGATTGCTTTAATACCTGTTTGCAATGGTTCATCTACAGATTTACGATCCATAACACCTGTGGCTTTTTTCTCTACAGGTCTTGTTTTCGAAGTATTAATAGGACCTTGACCATCAACAGGTTGTCCTAATGGATTAACAACACGACCAATAAGTTCATTACCTACAGGAACTTCCATAATACGTCCAGTACGTTTTACTTCGTCCCCTTCTTTAATATCAGCGTATGGTCCTAATATTACAACACCGACATTTGACTCTTCTAAGTTTTGTGCTAAACCTAGAACGCCGCTTTTGAATTCTATTAACTCACCAGCCATAACATCATTTAATCCATGGATTAATGCAATGCCATCACCAATTTGTAGTACTGTACCTACATCAGTAACTGCCATTTCCGACTCATAATTTTCGATTTGTGAGCGAAGTAATGCACTGATTTCTTCAGCTTTAATGGCCATCTATGTCACTCCTTCAAATTTTATTTCACTCTAATAAACTGTTTTTCAAGTTGTGCAAGATCATTTTTAATGCTTGCATCCATCACTTTTGTACCAACTTTAACTCTGATACCACCGATAAGTTCAGGATTGATTTTGTTCGTAATCATAATTTTAGAAAGGTTTGTACGTGCTTTTATAATCTCATCAATGCTCGCAAGTTCATCATCTGATAATGCATAAACAGATTCGATAACAGCATAATCTTGATTATGAAGTTGATTATACAATGCTTCAAATTCAGTAAATATGTTATGGATGTATCCTAAATGACGATTAGTTGCAAGTATTGTCAACATATTTTGTAAATATTGATTTGTATGTCCAAATACAATTGTTACAAAACGTCGACGTTGATCAACATCTTTTTGAGGATCAGCATCTAATTCTTGCAATTTTTTCACTTCAGGTTGAACTGCTTCATTAATTGTTGAAAATTCTTCATACATGTTATCAAGGTTACCTGCGTCTTTGGCAGTATCAAACAATGCTTTGGCATATTTTTTTGCAACTTTAGCCATTATTTATCGCCTGCCTCTTTTATGTACTTTTCAACTAATGCTTTTTGATCTTTATCTGAAATTTCTTTTTGCAATACTTTAGAAGCAATTAATACAGAAAGCTCTGAAACTTGATTATTGATATCAGCAATGGCACGCTCTTTTTCACTGTTGATTTCATTTTGAGCCGTTTCAATCATACCATTAGCTCTGATATTCGCTTCATGGATAATTTCTTCATGCTGTTTACGTGCTTGAACTTTCGAATCTTCTAAAATCTTTTGAACCTCTTCTTGTGTTTCTTTTAGTGTTTGTTTATTTTGTTCTTCTAACTTTTGTGCATTAAGTTTTGCTTGTTCAGCATCATCAATATCTTTATTGATATCACGTTCACGTTGGTCCATTACTTCTTTCAATGGTCCCCAGGCGAACTTTTTCAATAAAGCTAAGAGAACGATAAAAGTTATAAGTGTAACAATTATTGTTCCGAATTCAACGCCACCGCCAGCTGCACCAAGTACGAACATATTTGTCGTAGCAGTCACTTACATAGACACTCCTTTCATTCATTATAATCATAAGACATTATTGATAAAAACGAACGGCGAAAGTCGTTCAGACTTCGCCTTTTTATAAATATAAATTACATGAACATTACGATGAATGAAATAACAAGACCTAAGATAGGTAATGCCTCAACTAAACCGATACCGATAAACATAATTGACATTAATTGTCCACGTGCTTCTGGTTGACGAGCGACACCTTCTACTGTTCTTGAAACGATAAGACCGTTACCAATACCTGCACCTAATGCTGATAAACCGATTGCGATTGCTGCTGCGATTAAATTCATTTATAAAATCCTCCTAGTTTTCTTTAAATTAATTTAGTTAATGACTATCTTGCACTTTGTGAGACATATAAACCATAGTTAACACTATAAAGATATATGCTTGAATTGTTCCAATGAATATTGAGAAACCTTGCCAAATCACTAAACCTGGCAATCCAATAATCCAACCCCAGGCTCTTGTAGAGTCACCTGTTACTAAGCCAGCTAAGAGTCCTAATAATAACTCACCAGCAAAGATGTTACCGTAAAGACGTAACCCCAATGTCAGTGTTGAAGTGAACTCTTCGAAGACATTAATCGGTAATAAGAAAATTGGTTTTGTGTAATTCTTGAAGTAACCTTTTGTACCTTTCATTTTAACACCGTAAAAATGCGTAAGCAGAATTACTAATGTAGATAAAGTTAAAGTAACAGTTGCATCAGCTGTAGGTGATTTCCACCATAGAGTATGCCCTGAAATAATTGAAAAAGGTAAACCTATCATATTACTTACAAATAAAAACAAAATCAAAGTAACAGCTAAGAAATGGAATTGACCACCTTTGGACCAAGCCAGGTTACTTTCAATAATACCTCTTACAAAATCAAAAACCCACTCTATAAAATTTTGCTTGCCAGTTGGTCGTTTTTTGAGGTTGCGTGTACAAATAATAGCTATGACAAAAACAATAATCGCTGTAATAACCAACATCAAAATAGATGACAAGTTAAATACGATGTCTAGACCAAATACATTCCAACTGACTAGAGGATGATCATGTTGCATTTATTCTCACCTCTTTCATTAAATTATTTTAATTCTTGCTTAAAAATGGTTTGAAAATCATTAATACATAAGAAACCATCAAACCAATGGCTACACCAAAGATATTTATTTCATCCTTATATAGGTACCAAATACAACACGCTAGTATCGCTATCAAATATCTCCATATATTACCCGTTGAAATATGTATGTTGTCATGCGCTTTAGCTTTTGATAAATAATATTCAAAAGTAAAAGTATTGATTAGCGATCCAATGGTTCCTACTATAAGGCCCAAAACAAATGGTGAGTATGTGAAAATAAACACAATTAACAGTACAAAAATACCCATCAGATAATACTTGATGTACGTGTTAAAAATGATGTTGAAACGTTTCATGACTGTGCCTCACTTCATCTTATTCCTTCAATTATGAAAACCATTTCAATCATACAGTTTTAATAATAATATAGGGTAGTTAACGTGTCAATTCTATACAAAATGTAGTTTAATTTTTTACATAAATGTCACAAAACTGACACATAATACCCCATTACTATTTAAATGTTTCAGGTTTACTGCTAATTAACTGAAAATAATATTTGATATGCTCACAAATTCTTACTGAAGCATGACCATCACCATAAGGATTTCGTGCGTGACTCATTGCTTCATATAACTCACATGAATCAAGTAATTGTTGTGTAGCCTGAATAATATCACTTTCATTTGTACCAACTACTTTAAGCGTACCTGCTTCAACACCTTCAGGTCTTTCCGTTGCATCTCTTAACACAAGCACCGGCTTACCAAGTGATGGTGCCTCTTCTTGTACACCACCTGAATCAGTAAGTATCAAATATGATTGATGTGCAAAATTATGAAAGTCTACAACTTCTAATGGTTCAATCAACTCAATACGTGGATGTTGTGCTAAGTATTCATCTGCAATTTGTCTGACTTTTGGATTCTTATGCATCGGATAAACAACTACGACATCTTCATTTGTATCAACGATTTGTCTGATTGCTTTAAATATACGTGACATTGGTTCCCCAATATTCTCACGTCTATGTGCTGTTAGTAAGATAATGCGCTTATCTTTATGTCGCTCAATGATGTCAGAATGATAATGTCCATGTATTGTTGTTTTCATAGCATCTATCGCTGTATTTCCAGTCACCACTATCGAGGTTTCTGCTTTATTTTCTGCTATGAGATTGCGTGCTGCATTCTTCGTTGGTGCAAAGTTTAAATCTGCCATGACTCCTACCATTTGACGATTCATCTCTTCTGGAAATGGTGCATGTTTATTCCATGTTCTTAAACCTGCTTCAACATGTCCGATTGGAATCTGGTTGTATAATGCAGCTAAACTGCCAGCAAATGTCGATGTTGTATCGCCATGAACAAGAATCATATCTGGTTGTGTTTGTTTGATGACATTATCGAGTCGAGTCAATATACGCGCAGTAATTTCGGATAAAGTTTGCCCTTGCTGCATTATATCCAAATCATAATCAGGCTTAATATGGAAGCTGTTCAATACAGAATCTAACATTTCTCGATGTTGCGCTGTAACGACGACAATCGGTTCTAATGCCGAGTCATGCTTTAATGCTTGCACGAGCGGCGCCATTTTCACAGCTTCAGGTCGCGTGCCGAATACAGTCATTATTTTTTTCATTATATTACACTCCTAGGCAATACTATTTTGTACCGAATAAACGGTCTCCTGCGTCACCTAAGCCTGGTGTAATATAGGCATGATCATCAAGTTTCTCATCTAATGCTGCGATAAAGATATCTACATCTTCATGTGCTTCTTGTAATTTTTCTACACCTTCTGGCGCTGCAATTAAACACATGAAACGAATGTTCTTGGCACCACGTTTTTTCAATGAAGTAATGGCTTCAATTGCTGAAGCACCTGTTGCTAACATCGGATCAACAACTACAATCTCTCTTTCTTCAATATCTTGTGGTAATTTCACAAAATATTCTACAGCTTCAAGTGTTTCTGGATCTCTATATAATCCAACATGTCCAATTCTAGCTGCAGGTACTAATGTTAAGATACCTTGTGTCATACCTAAGCCCGCTCTTAAAATTGGTACAAAGGCTAATTTTTTACCTGTAAGTCTTTTAGCTATCATCTTAGTTACAGGTGTCTCAATTTCAACATCTTGTAGTTCTAAGTCCCTTGTCACTTCGTATGCCATTAACATACCTACTTCATCAACAAGCTCTCTAAATTCTTTAGTGCCTGTATGCACGTCACGAATGTAACTTAATTTATGTTGAATAAGTGGATGATCAAAAACATGTACTTTACCCATTAATAATTTCCTCCAATTTTAGTTATACAAAGGATGTTTTGTAGTTAAATTTTTAACTCGTTCTTTTCCTTCTTCTAATGCTTTTTTATTTTCTGGATCTTTCAATACCAAACTGATGATTTTAGCAACTTCTTCAAAAGCAGCTTCATCAAATCCACGTGTAGTTGCTGCTGGTGTGCCTAATCGTATACCACTTGTAACAAATGGCTTTTCTTGATCAAATGGAATTGTATTTTTATTACATGTAATACCGATAGCATCTAACGTTTCTTCTGCTACTTTACCTGTAATACCTACAGAACCTTTAACATCTACTGATACAAGATGGTTATCCGTACCACCAGAAACTACTCTAAATCCTTCTTCAGTCAATGTTTTAGCAAGTGTTTGCGCATTATGAATCACTTGTTGTTGATACACTTTGAAGTCATCTTGCAATGCTTCACCAAATGCAACAGCTTTAGCAGCAATCACGTGCTCTAATGGTCCACCTTGGATACCAGGGAATATTTTCTTATCAATTTGCTTTTTGTATTCTTCTTTACATAAAATCATACCACCACGAGGTCCGCGTAAAGTTTTATGTGTTGTTGTCGTTACAAAGTCAGCATATTCCACAGGATTTGGGTGCAAACCTACTGCAACTAAACCAGCGATATGAGCCATATCTACCATTAATTTTGCACCGACTTCATCAGCAATTTCTCTGAAACGTTTGAAATCAATTTTTCTAGAATAAGCAGACGCACCTGCAACAATTAATTTTGGTTTATGCTCTTTAGCTACTTTCAAGACTTCATCATAATCAATTTGTTCATTTTCTTTATCTACACCATATTCAACAAAGTTATAAAATTGACCACTAAAGTTTACTGGTGCCCCATGTGTTAAATGACCACCATGACTTAAATTCATACCTAATACAGTATCACCGTGTTCTAATGCTACGAGATAAACAGCCATGTTTGCTTGAGAACCGGAGTGTGGTTGAACGTTGACATGCTCAGCACCAAATAACTTTTTAGCACGTTCGATTGCTAACGTTTCTGACACATCCACATATTCACAACCACCATAATATCTTCTGTTTGGATAGCCTTCAGCATATTTATTTGTTAATACTGATCCTTGTGCTTCCATCACCGCTTCTGAAACAAAGTTTTCTGAAGCAATTAATTCAATATTGTTATTTTGGCGGTTAAACTCATTTTGAATCACTTCATATATTTCTTTATCTTGCTTTTGAATAAATGACATTGGTAATTCCCTCGTTTCTGTATTAGTTATATTTTGCTCGTTCGCCACCAATTTTTTTAGGTCTCGAAGACGCAATTGTTACAATTGCTTCACCAATTTGCTTAACACTTGTACGTTCAGGGATTGCAACGTGCTTGATATGCATGCCGATTAGTGTTTGTCCTATATCAATACCTTTAGGAACTGATATGTATTCTACTACAATGGGGGCGCGCATATGTTGATAGGCATATGTTGCTAAGCTCCCACCTGCATGAACATCTGGGACAACGGTAACTTCTTCCATCGTTAATGGATTGAATTGCGTTTTTTCAATTGTCACTGCTCTATTAATATGTTCACAACCTTGAAAGGCAAATGAAACCCCTGTTTCGTCTTCAATCGCTCTTAAAGCCTCATAAATTTCTTGAGCTACCTCCATAGATCCTACACTACCAATACGTTCACCAATGACCTCTGAAGTCGAACAACCAATAACGCATAATTCATTTTCTTTGAAAAAATCCTTTGCTTTCAATTCATTTAATAACAAATTTAATTCTTCCATTTGTCCACCCCTTTATATCAATTGACATAAACAAACTCGACATATGTGTTGCGCTAAAACATACAAAATTGACTGATAGCAAATTTGCTACACGTTACTATTATAACTTATTTACGAAGTGTCTCATACTAATTTCACTAATTTATTACTTTAATATTTTATTTTTTAAACTATCAATCAGTATATTTAATTCATTAAATATTTTAAGATAGTCTGCTTTGCTCCCACCATAAGGATCAGTAACTTCACCGCTTTGTTCAACATATTCATTTAAAGTAAATACATTTGATGGGGAACCATATTGTTGCTGAATCGCCATTTTATGTGATTGCCCCATTGTCAAAATAAGATCCGCTTCTAGGTCTAGTTCTGTAAAAGACGTTGCACTTCTTGGTACGGGCAATTGATTTTCAATTAGTATAGTTTTAGAGTGCGCTGAAATGGCTTGACCGTCCATTGCATATATACCTCGAGACGCAACATCATGTTCTGGCAATTTTGTTTGAGCAATACTTTCCGCCATTGGACTTCTACAAGTATTACCTGTACAAACAAATATAATTCTCATAGTTTCTCTCCTTTTACTATTACTTGATCTGCTGCTTTCATCATTCTATTCATAATCGCTGTAGTCTGGTCATTGATAGGAAACCCTAAGATGTACGCTTGCTCAATGTGTTCATCTTGATCAAGTTGATGCAATATTTGATATAACTTATGATTGGCAGTTTTGATATCTTGTTCATCTTTACATAAAGCAATAAATGTAGCTTCATCAGGCACTAAATTTTGCTTACTGCGTGGAAGGATAAAGGCGGTCTTACTCCAATCTTTATCTGAGCTTGGAGGTTGATTAAGTACTTCAATAATTTTAACGGGTGTATCCGGTGCGTAATGTTTATACTTCATACCAGGAGCGATTGGTTTATCAATATCTAACGTCCCTTGTGTCGTAATACAATTTGGTATAATATCTTCAATCATAGACTGCGTAACCGATCCAGGTCGTGCGATTCTAAATGGGAATTGAGTACAATCTAACACTGTACTTTCAAGTCCAACCTCACTTTGGTCTCCGTTAACAATGCCATCTACTCGTCCATTTAAATCACGATATACATGATCAAACGTTGTCGGTGATGGTCGCCCGCTCAAATTTGCACTCGGTGCAGCAATCGGCAAATCTACAAATTGTAAAATGCGTCGTCCAATTGGATGACTCGGCATTCGAACTGCAATAGAATCTAATCCACCACTCACACTATGACATAAATATCCTTTCTTTAAAGGTAAGATAAATGAAATAGGACCTGGCCAAAATGCTTTCATAAGTTTTTTTATTTCCTCAGTTATCCCGCTAGTAAATGCTTCCAACTGATCCAATGTATGTATATGGACAATTAAAGGATTATCAGATGGTCTTCCTTTGGCTTCATATACTTTGTGAATAGCTTGTTCATTTCGTGCGTCCGCCCCTAAACCATAGACTGTTTCTGTAGGCAGTGCGATTAGTCCGTCATTTTCAAAAATTCTCTTCATTTCCTTGAGCGCATCTAATTCTTCAGTCGTTTGATGTTCTTGACGTAAATCCCATATTTTCGTATTCATTTGACACGTCCTTTCATACTTGCTTTCTATTTTAAAACAAAATAAAAAGATATGCACGCACATGAATAGCTCATGTACAATACATATCTTTGCGTTACCAAACGAATGAAATAATGCGATCATTCTGGTTAATATCTTTAACGATTTCAACTTCTAAATTAGGATATTTGGTTAAAATTTTACGTTTTAAAGTTTCACCTTGATTAAAACCAATTTCGAATACTACTTTCGCTTGTGGCAATAACACATATGGCAATTGATCTAATATTGTGTCATAAACACGATAACCTTTGTCTTGTGCAAACAATGCGGTATGAGGCTCATATTTCAACACATGCTCATCCATCAATACTGCTTCACTATCATCAATATAAGGCGGATTAGATATCAGTCCATTCACCTTGATACCACGTTCGATAAGTGGTGCTAAAGCATCACCTTGTAAAAAGGATATATCAACTTGATGTGTTTTAGCATTTTCTTGTGCTACTAAAAGTGGCGCTTCATATAAATCAGTAGCATACACCTTAAATGAAGCATCTAGTTTTTTAAGTGTAATGGGGATATTCCCACTACCTGTACCAATATCAACTATCGTATCTCCAGTATGTAGTTGCTTATATAAATGCAACATGACTTCTTCTGTTTCAGGTCTTGGAATCAGGCAGTGTTCATTCACTTTGAATGTCTCGCCATAAAACGATTGCTTACCAACAATATATTGAATCGGTTCGTTTTTTAACATTCTTTTTGTCGCCACTTCAAAAATGGTCACATGTGCTTCTGGCACCGTATCTTGCATATGCATTAGTAGATCCGCTTTAGTCCATTCGAATAAATCAAGCATTAACCATTCTGCTCGCATTGTTTCGATATTATGACGCTTGCACTGATCTTTTGCATGATTAAGTAACGTTTTATAGTTCACCATTGTTAAGTTCTTTCAATTTATCTGTTTGTTCCGCTAACGTCAACGCATCGATAATTTCGTCTAACTTGCCTTCCATAATTTGGTCTAATTTTTGTAAAGTTAGTCCAATGCGGTGATCCGTTACACGACTTTGCGGATAGTTATACGTTCTGATACGTTCTGAACGATCACCTGTACCTACTGCAGATTTACGTTGTGCTGCATATTTTTGTTGCTCTTCTTGCAATTTCATATCAAACAAACGTGCTTTCAGAACTTTTAATGCTTTCTCACGGTTCTGAATTTGAGATTTTTCAGATGAAGTAGCGATCACACCTGTTGGGATATGCGTAATACGTACCGCTGAATCCGTAGTATTGACGTGTTGTCCACCTGCACCACTTGAGCGGTATGTATCCACCTTCAAATCCTCATTACGCACTTCAATTTCAACATCTTCTACTTCTGGTAACACAGCAACTGTAGCTGTCGATGTATGAATACGGCCGCCTGACTCTGTTTCAGGTACACGTTGTACACGATGCGCACCATTTTCGTATTTTAATTTACTAAAGGCTCCATTACCTGATACTGAAAAACTGATTTCTTTATAACCACCATGGTCACTTTCGGTCACTTCAACAATATCCGTTTTATAATTTAATGCTTCTGCGTATTTTGAATACATTCTATATAAATCACCTGCGAAAATTGCTGCCTCATCACCACCAGCAGCTGCACGGATTTCAACGATAACGTCTTTGTCATCATTCGGATCTTTCGGTATAAGTAAGAATTTTAATTCTTCCTCTAGTTTAGGGATTTTGTTTTGAAGCGTTTGGTGCTCTTCTTTCAACATTTCAATTTCTTCACTATCTTTTGTATCACTTAACATTTCTTCTATTTCAGTAATATCTTCTTTAGATTGTTTATATTCACGATATACATCTACAGTCTTTTGTAACTCTGCTTGTTCCTTGGAATAATTACGTAAATTATCAGGATTATTAACTACGTCAGGATCACTTAATAATTCATTTAGTTGTTCATATCTTTCTTCTACAATATCTAATTGATCAAACACTACAATTCCTCCTTCTCAGAATTACTTGGAGCAACAATGTGATGTGCTCTGCATCTTGGTTCATAGCTTTCATTCGCGCCTACTAATATTACTGGATCATCTATTTTGGCAGGATTACCGTCAATGAGTCTTTGTGTACGACTTGATGATGCACCGCAAACGGCACATACAGCTTGAAGCTTCGTAACATCTTCACTTACTGCCATAAGTTGTGGCATAGGCTCAAATGGTTCCCCTCTAAAATCCATATCAAGACCAGCAGTAATAACTCTGTGTCCTTTTTCAGCTAATTGTTCAGCAATATCAACAATGGTATGTTCAAAAAATTGAACTTCATCAATACCCACAACATCAACTTCAGATAAATCGTGTTTTAATATCTCAGCTGCCGTTGAAATATTTATTGCTTCTATTGCATTACCATTATGAGAAACAATCTTATCTTTATGATAGCGGTCATCTATAGCCGGCTTAAAAACAACTACTTTTTGTTTAGCATAAAGTCCTCGTCTTAGTCGACGAATAAGTTCTTCAGATTTGCCACTAAACATACTTCCAGTAATACATTCAATCCACCCGGAATGATAAGTTTCATACATCATGCGTTCCACCTTTTTCAAAACATAATCGATTCATTATATCATATTTTTTTCATTGAAATGGGATATATTTCCAAGTTATTTGGTTAATTTATGTATCTGCATTTTAAAATTATAAATAACTAGCTTCATGTCAATCTACACAGTTATTATTCTGTTTTAAAATAACGCTATATAGCTATTTACTTAGTGAGCTACAATCAACTTTTAAAATGCCATTAAGTACATTAAATACGTTATATAAAAACAAAAAAGCATTCTCATCGAATGAGAATGCGCTTTGCCAACAATTAGTTGTTGTTGTTTGATTTGATTCCGAATTTCTTGTTGAAACGTTCCACACGACCATCCGCAGCAGCGAATTTTTGACGTCCTGTGTAGAATGGATGTGAATCAGATGAAATGTCTAAACGAATAACTGGGTATTCGTTACCATCTTCCCATTCCATTGTTTCTGATGATGATTTAGTAGAACCACTTAAGAATTTAAAATCAGTAGTTGTATCTAAAAAGATAACTTTGTGATATTCAGGATGAATATTTTGTCTCATTATTTTCAGCTCCTTTGCCCTGGACCATCTGGAACAGAGTTATTTCTGAGTTTTTTACCCCAATACTTGATAATTATAATGGCTTTAATTCTAAAACGCAACCCTAAATCGCATATTGATTCAATAACTATGTGATAAATAGATATTAAATAATCGGTTTGCCCGTTTTAGTGCTTTCTCTCGCTGCCTTTTGTAATTGTTCGAAAAATTCCTTATTATTATCAGTACGTTTTAGTTTACGAACAAATCGTTCCGTAAAATCTGTTGAATCTGTAAACATATTTCTCAATTGCCACAATGATTCTAACTCTTTTGCATCAATTAATAATTCTTCTTTACGCGTTGAACTTCGACCTATATCTATTGCTGGGAATACACGTCTCTCAGCTAGTTTACGATCTAGATGAAGTTCCATATTTCCTGTACCTTTGAATTCCTCGTAAATCATATCGTCCATTCGTGAACCTGTATCAACAAGTGCAGTTGCTAAAATCGTCATACTGCCACCAGCTTCAATGTTTCTAGCTGCACCGAAAAATGCTTTAGGCTTGTGTAATGAAGCAGGATCTAAGCCACCTGATAGTGTACGACCACTAGGCGGAATTACAAGGTTATATGCACGTGCAAGTCTTGTAATTGAATCCATTAAAATAATGACGTCTTTGCCAATTTCTACCAAACGTTTTGCACGTTCTAATAGTAGTTCTGCCACTTTAACATGATGTTGTGGTGGTTCATCAAATGTGGAATGTACAACTTCAGCCGATTCAACTGATCTTTCTATATCTGTAACCTCTTCTGGTCTTTCACCTACTAATAGTACAAACAATTTCGCATCAGGCTTGTTTGTTGCAATTGCATTAGCTATTTCTTTAAGTAATGATGTTTTACCAGCTTTAGGCGGTGCAACAATCAGACCACGTTGTCCTAACCCGATTGGTGTAACCAAATCCATAATTCGAGTTGAGAAATTCTGTTTACTTGTTTCTAATAAAATACGCTCTTCTGGATATAGAGGCGTTAACGCTTGGAAATGCGGTCGTTTTTTTACTTCTTCAGCATTTTCACCATTTACAAAATCTACTTGTAGTAAACCATAATATTTCTCATTATCTTTAGGCTTTCTAACTTTACCAGTCACTTTATCTCCGCGTTTTATTTCAAAACGACGAATTTGACTAGCAGAAATATAAATATCTTTTTCACCTTTAGAATAATTTACTGTTCTTAAAAAACCATAACCATCTTGTTGGATATCATCAAGAATACCCTCCATATAATAGTTACCATCTTTTTCCATTTGCGCTTCCATAATGGCTAACACAAGCTCTTTCTTATTTAGCTTACTATAGTTTGTTAATTTTAGTGATTTTGCTTTTTGAGTGAGATCTTTAGTAGTATAATTTTTGTACAATTCGTGGAACGACTCATACTGAGGTGATGTTCGTACTTTGTCAGGCATTATCTTGCACCCATTTCATAAATAAGTTTTTAAATAACGTAGTCACTACGCTACTTACTTTTATAACTATAGCAAATTTCCTATTTAATTACAAAACGTATTTCCCTCTACACAAAACAAGAAGTGTGCAGGTAGTAATACAAATTCAAAATTTGATATCACTTATCTACACACTTCATTTAATCTAAATATTTAATTTTATAGTACGGTTAGACGCATTTTCATTAAATCATTCACATATGTTATTTATTTGTAGTAACCTGCGATTGATTTAACTTCTAAGAATTCTTCAATTCCGTAATCGCCCCACTCACGGCCTAAACCAGATTGTTTGTAACCGCCAAATGGTAAGTCAGGCTTACGTCCAGCTTCATTAATTTCTACTGTACCTGCTTCAATAGCACGCGCTACTTTGTGTAGTTTATCTTTGTCGCTACCGTATACATAACCAGCTAAACCATATTTTGTATCATTAGCGATTTGGATAGCTTCATCTAAGTCATTATATGAGATTACAGACATAACTGGACCAAATATTTCTTCTTGAGCAATTGTCATGCTGTTATCAACATTGTTGAAAATAGTTGGGCGTGCAAAGTAGCCTTTATCTAAGCCTTCAGGTTTACCAGGACCACCGTAAAGTAATTCTGCACCTTCTGCTATACCTTTGTCGATATAATCTTGTACTTGGTCAAATTGTTTTTTACTAATAATTGGACCGACTTGCGTACCTTCTTCTCTCGGATTACCAACTTTTACTTCGCTAAATTTTTCTTTTACAGCTGTTAAAAACTCAGCTTTCATACTTTCCGGCACTAATGTTCTTGTACCTGCTGTACAAACCTGTCCAGTATTGAACACGACTTTATTAGCCGCCGCACTTGCTGCACCATCGATATCAGCATCGTCTAAAATGATATATGGTGATTTACCACCTAATTCAAGCGATACTTTTTTGAAATCTTCTGCAGCTTTTTTCATTATGCTTGACCCTGTTGGACCAGATCCAGTGAATGACATCATTCTTACTTTAGGGTGTTCACTTAAAGGATTGCCGACGCCTTCACCGTCACCATTTACTAAGTTGAATACACCTTTAGGTACGCCAACTTTGTCAAAAATTTCAGCTAAAATAACTGCTGCAAATGGTGTTTCTTCTGATGGTTTCAATACTACTGGGCTACCAGCTGCAAAGGCTGCTGCTAATTTTAATGCTGTTTGATTTGTAGGGAAGTTCCAAGGTGTAATTAATCCTGAAACACCTATCGCTTCTTTTACAACTAAATCATCGCCACGACGTTCTTCAAATTGAAAATCGTTCAAAGCATCTCTTGCCGCTTCAAAATGATTTAAGCCCATTTGATAATGTACGTTTTCTGAAACGGATAATGGTGCACCTAGCTCATCAGTAATGGCTTCGATTAAGTCATCTTTTCTATTTTTATATTCTTCTACGATTTTATCTAATAGTTCTTGTCTTTCTTTTACAGAACTATGTCTAAATTCTAAATAGACGTTATCTGCTGCTTCTACTGCTTTTTCTACATCTTCTTTATTACCTTTAGCAATTGTACCAGCAACTTCTTCTGTAGCAGGATTAATCACATCAAGTGTTTCACCACTAGTGCTTTCAACCCATGCGCCATTAATATATTGTTTAGTGAAATTTCTCATTAATCATTCACTCCTTAAGTTAAGTTGATAGTTACATTCTAACCGACATCTAAAATTTTTAAACATTACTGCTCACAGTCTTTGGTGAAAATGATCCCCTATGATTAATAATGTTATAGTAAAGACTGTCAACTCAATCATCATGTTAATTAATAATAATTATTACAATTCAATTTTTTAAAGTGAGTGAGAGAGGAATCTAATTTTTCTAAAAGCTTCCTAGTCCCACCACGAAAATATGCCTATACAAAAATAGAGGCCAGAACAATATATGTCCTAGCCTCTTAAAAAAATGTAAATCTTATTTATTTTCGAGCTCAATGTACTCTTGAGCCCATTTTTCCATTGGTTCTAATGCCGCTGCTAAAGCATCACCTTTATCTGTAAGTTGATACAGAATATTCATAGGGCTCGTTGACACAACTTTTTTCTCAACAAGTCCCCATTCACTTAGGTCTGTTAATTTTATACTTAAAGCACGGGGCGTAATTGTTTTTAAATCACGCTTCATATCTGAAAAATGTGCAGATTTTTCCGTGCATCTTGATAAGTAATTAATAATAAGACCATTCCAACTTCTGCCTACTATTTTAAAGGTCTCTTCTAGATAAGGGCAAACCTTCATGGTCATCACCTCATTACCGATTTTATACTAAATTTTTTCAAACTCCATAGTCAATTACCATTAAGTATATTTAGTATACCACACTTTTTAAACTTCTTCAGTCCAAATATCTGCACCTAGAGATTTAAGTGTACTAACGATATTCGTATAACCACGGTAAATATGCTTAACGTTATAAATTGTTGTAACACCTTCTGCTAATAGACCAGCTACAATAAGACATGCGCCTGCTCGTAAGTCACTAGCATATACTTCCGCACCAGTTAATGTTGACGGTTTAATTGTCGCTGTACCATTATCTGCAGATATATTTGCGCCCATATTTTTCAATTCATCTACATGTCTAAACCTTGCTGGATAAATTGTTTCGGTTACGAATGATACGCCGTCTGCCATAAATAATAACGGTGTGATAGGCTGTTGTAAATCTGTTGCAAATCCTGGGTACACTAACGTTTTAATATCTACACTTGAATAAGGTGTACTGCGTCTAATAACAGCACTGTCATCATTCACCTGGATATCAACACCAAGTTCTTTTAATTTAACAGTTAACGGTTCTACGTGTGTTGGAATAATGTTGTTTATCTTAATATCTTCACCACAAGCTGCTGCAATACACATATATGTACCGGCTTCGATTCTATCAGGAATGACTTGGTGATGTGAACCATGCAAATGTTCTACGCCAGTAATTTTGATAGTACTTGTACCAGCGCCTTTAATATTTGCACCAAGACTTGATAAGAAGTTCGCTACATCTACCACTTCTGGTTCTTTAGCCGCATTTTCAATCACTGTTTGACCTTCTGCACGAACAGCTGCCAACATAATATTAATGGTCGCGCCTACACTCACGATGTCTAAAAAGATATTAGCACCTACTAATTTATCAGCTTCAATTTTCATTGAAGTAGTGCTAGATTCATCAATCTTAGCGCCCAATGCTTTGAAGCCCTTGATGTGTTGATCGATAGGTCTTGGTCCTAATGGACATCCGCCTGGTAAGCCAATAACACATTTTTTAAATCGACCTAACATTGCCCCCATCATGTAATATGACGCACGCAATGATTCCACTTTATTATTCGGTAATGGTGCATTTTCAATTTCATTAGGATCAACGTTTAATGTCATGCCGTCTAATTCTGTTTTAATGTTTAAATCCCCAAGTAAACTCACTAACGTTTCTACATCAGAGATTTCTGGAAGGCCTTCAATTGTTACCTTATCTTCAGCCAAAATTGCTGCTGGTATGATTGCTACTGCACTGTTCTTAGCACCGTGGTTGTTCACTTCACCTTTAAGTGTTTGACCACCTCTAATTTTAATTACTTCTTGAGCCATTCGCTTGTTCTCCTTTGCCTTTCAATCAGTATTCCTCTTCTGTTACATCATTTGCATTATAAATTAAATTATTACAGTTTGCAAAGCACATCAGTTTTCTAAAACATATTTTCGGTGAAAATATGTACTATATTCACACAATAATTCTTTTCTATAGCTATCAATTCCTATAACTTCACTACTTCAAGCAAAAGTTCATTTAAAAAAATTATTTTCAATGTGTTCATTTAGAGTGCCTACTTATTATCAACCGTGCATTTATATATCACTTTTCGTTCGTGATGCTATGATCTATAAATTGATTCCTTGATAATTCACAAAACTCAACAAATTATAACATAAAAAAATGGAAGCAAGACAGAAATCAAAGACTTCTCATTTGATTTCGTGCCTCAACTTCCACAATATTGATACTCAATTTATTTTGCTTGGTTTGATGTACCAAATTCTTTAATTTTACCGATTACTGTTGCTTTAATCGCTTCACGTGCTGGACCTAAATATTTACGAGGATCATACATTTCTTGATCTTTATCCAATGCTTCACGAACTGCTTTCGCAGAAGCAATTTGGTTTTCAGTATTTACATTAATTTTTGCAGTACCAAATGGAATTGCTTTTTTAATGTCTTTAGTTGGGATACCAGTACCACCATGTAATACTAATGGTAAGCCAGTAGACGCACCAATTTCTTCCATTTCTTTAAATCCTAATTTAGGTTCACCTTTGTATGGTCCATGTACTGAACCTAATGCAGGTGCTAAAGTATCGATACCTGTTTTTTCAACAAGTTCTTGACACTCTTTAGGATCTGCATAAATAACGCCTTCAGCAACAACGTCATCTTCTTGTCCACCTACTGTACCTAATTCAGCTTCTACAGATACACCATGTTCATGTGCATATTCAACAACTTTTGAAGTGATTTCAATGTTGTCTTCAAATGATTCGTGTGACGCATCAATCATTACTGAAGTGAAACCAGCGTCAATTGCTTCTTTACATTTTTCGAAGCTTGAACCGTGGTCTAAGTGAATTGCAACTGGTACTGTAATTTCTTTGTCGTGCATTAAGCCTTCAACCATTTTCACAACTGTATAGAAACCACCCATATAACGAGCAGCACCTTCAGATACACCTAAGATTACAGGCGCGTTCTCTTCTTGAGACGCTTCTAAAATCGCTTGTGTAAATTCTAAGTTATTTAGGTTATATTGACCTACTGCATAACCATTTTCTTTCGCATCTATTAACATTTCTTTCATTGAAACTAAAGGCATGAAAGTTCCTCCTTGGTGCTTTAAGCACATATTTTTACAATGTAATTATATCAAAGTCATATACCTTTTGCATTCTTCAACATTTTTGTAAGCGTTTTTATTTGATTTTTTTTACTCTATTCACCTAATTTTCATATTTTTTGCTTAATTTCTTTGAAAAATTAACCCTTATCTTGCCCTCGATACAATGTATATTTCAGACAATACATTATTTTATAAACATAAAAACGGGATGAGACAACATTTAGTGTCCCATCCCGCATATATTTTTAAATTATTTTGATTGTTGTTTTAAAGCTGCTTCAATAAATGCTTTGAAGATTGGTTGTGGACGGTTTGGTCTTGATAAGAATTCTGGGTGAAATTGACATGCAACGAAAAAGTCATTTTCAGGAATTTCTACCATTTCTACCAAGCGACCATCTGGGCTTGTACCTGAGAATACTAAGCCTTTAGCTTCTAATTGTTCTCTATATTCATTGTTAAATTCATAACGATGACGATGACGTTCTTCAATTTTAGTTTCATTATAAATTGAATTTGCTAATGTTCCTTCTTTAATGTGACAAGGATATAAGCCTAAACGTAATGTGCCACCTAAATCTTCAATATCTTTTTGTTCAGGTAGTAAATCAATAATCGGATGTGGTGTATTTGGATCAAGTTCTGCAGAATGTGCACCTTCTAGACCTAGTACATTTCTAGCAAATTCTACGGTTGCTAATTGCATACCTAAACAAATTCCAAAGTAAGGAACATTGTTTTCACGTGCAAATTTAATTGCAGATATTTTCCCTTCGCTGGCACGGAAGCCAAATCCACCTGGTACTAGGATACCATCAACGTCAGATAATATTTCTGATACATTATCATCTGTAACTTCGCTTGAATCAATCCATCTAACTTCGATGTCTTTCTTGAATGGGTAACCAGCATGTTTCAATGATTCAACTACAGACAAATAAGCATCTTGTAAGCTCACATATTTACCGACCAAGCCTATAGTTATTTTGCCATCTAGACTATTCACTGTGTCTAATAAATATTGCCATTCATCTAGTTGCGTCTCATATTTTGGATTTAATTCCAAGCGTTTGATTACGATGTCGTCCATATCTTGTTTACTTAACTGTAACGGGATTTCATATAATGAATCTGCGTCACGACACTCAATTACACTAGCTTTATCTATATCACAGAATAATGCGATTTTGTCTTTTAAATCTTGAGTTAATTCATATTCTGTTCTTACAACGATTAAATCAGGCTGAATACCTAATCCACGTAATTCTTTCACACTATGTTGAGTTGGTTTAGTTTTCATTTCACCAGCTGCTTTAATGTAAGGTAGTAACGTACAATGAACGTACATCACATTTTCGCGGCCTAAATCACTACGAATTTGTCTAATCGCTTCGATAAATGGTAATGATTCAATATCACCTGTAGTTCCACCTATTTCTGTTATTACAACATCAGCGTTGGTACTTTCACCAGCTAATAATAAACGTTCTTTGATTTCATTTGTTATGTGTGGAATGACTTGCACTGTACCACCTAAGTAATCACCACGACGTTCTTTTTTCAAAACATGTGAGTATACTTTTCCAGCAGTTACATTTGAATATTTATTAAGGTTAATATCAATAAATCTTTCATAATGTCCTAAGTCTAAATCCGTTTCGGCACCGTCATCAGTGACAAATACTTCACCATGTTGATATGGACTCATTGTACCAGGATCGACATTTAAGTATGGATCGAATTTTTGGATTGTTACTTTTAATCCTCTATCTTTTAATAATCTTCCTAAAGATGCTGCCGTGATACCTTTACCTAATGAAGATACAACTCCACCAGTTACAAAAATAAATTTTGTCATGTTCTGCCTCCTATTATTAAAACAGTATTTTCATTCAATACAGTTGATTGACATTTACTCATTCAGTGGCTCTTTCATTTATGTTGCAAACTTTTACACACGCACTTTAAGTTTCATTATGTAAATAATGTTTGAACAAATATTTACTGAAAATCAAAAATTAAAATTCAATTGATATCGTAAATTAAATAAAAAAATCGCTCCCTCTCACATGTTTGTAAGGGGGAGCGTATAATATTTTTACACGTCGTCCTATTTAAAGGAGCCCGAATAAAATTTTATCATGTTCACGCAAAAAGTCAATTAAATCTCACAGAATTATTTTTCAGATTCTTCGTCGTCAAATTCATCTTCTTCTTCATCATCTAAATCTTCATCGTCTTCATCGATGACAATATCTGTTTCATTTAAATCTTCATCGACGTCATCTTCTTCTGGATCTTCTGGATCATTCAAAGTTTCTTGGTCATCTGTTACTGCTGGAATATCATCATCGTCATCCGCATCATCTTCGCCAAGTAATTTCAAGTTTTTGTCTTCTTCGTCATCGTCATCTAAAATATCAAATTTTTGGATTGTTGGTGCAATTTTTTCTTCAATATCAGCTACTGAATACCAATCACGTAGACCCCAAATGTTTTCGCCAACATTTAAAAAGCGACCATCTGTGTTTAAATCCGTGTAGAATTGTACGATTCTGTTTTCAATTTCTTCATCTTTATAATGACCAAGTGCTTTAAACTCATCAATGATATCATATAAATTCATTGTGTCATTTTTTTCATTTAATAACGTGTAAGCCATATCGATAAATGATTTCTCATCAACCATCTCTTTAGTATAATCTTGAATTCTCATTATTTATTCTTCCTTTCAAAGGCATTTATACAAACCAGTACTAAGTTTAACATAAGTAATATTAACAAATGTAAATTATAAATGACAATGTCTGATTTCGCAATCGGATTTAATAATTTATATATTTTTCAAACACAATATAATCATCAGCCGCATCAATTTCTACAAAATTGCTATTGATACATAATGGTTTTAGCTCATTATTTTCCCCATATAATGTAATTGTTATTAATTCTACACCATCAAAATGTTTTCTTACATAAGTTGATAGCTGTCTCAAGGCACTTTCAGCTATACCATTGTGACGCTCCTCTTTATTTACTTCTACAGAGGAAATGTTCATGCGCTGGTCGTGGCGTTCGATTGCAAGAAATCCAACTTTCCGTTCATCTTTTATTAAATCAATAATATGAATGTTGTACGGTTGTTCATCTGTATTAGGTTTTAGCTTCAAAGATGACACATGTTTTGAATCCAAGTCTAAATAATATAATCTCTCTTTACCAATTGGCCCTTCTTCTTTTGTAGCAGCATGCATAAAGCCTGCACGTTCGTATACATTCCATGCACCTTTGTTCTCAGCATCAACTACGAGATATAAATGATTGAAGTTTGGAAATAAAGCTTGGACATATTCAGGCAAATACATCATCATTTTTGTACCATAGCCATACCCTTGAAAATCTTCATTCACTGATAGCGAGCGTACGTAAATAACTTGATTTGGCGTATCATAGCCCTCGTGTTGATAGTATTGATGTAATACAAAGAACCCAACTACATCGCCTTGTTCATTTAGCGCGATGTTCGCAATTCGATCTTCATCATCGATTGCGTCTTGTAATACATCTTTTGGTAATGACGAATAAATTTGTTGTCTTTCACTTAATTTAAAATCATAAAGTGCATCCTTGTATTGTGGTTCATATACTTGTACCGTAATATTTTCAAAATTTTTCTTAATAAACATTTTCACTATCCCCTATTTAAAACGTATTAATTATTTATTAATACCACTATTCTATCAAGTATAATCTATAAATAACTATTTATTTCAAAAAACAATTCATTAGCCAATTCACTTCATATTTATCCTTTACTTGACCATGCATTGCACCGAAAAATGTTTTTTCAATTGGCATGTGTGGATTACCACATTCGCTTAATGCATCGTAAACCTTTTGTTGCGTTTCTAATTGATCAAACGTCAATATAATATTCGTATTATCATTATGCCATTCTCGACCATATGTACTCGCTATATGTATCACTGTTGCTTCACTAATGTGTAATTCTGCGTGTAACCATTGCTCGTTTTTTTCATTTAAAATTTTAACTTCTCCACCAAAAGCATTTTGATAAAAGTTGATTGCTTGTTTCACGTCATCTACTTTTATAAAAGGACTTAATTGCATCATAAATTTATACTCCCTTAAATTGATATTTGATTTTCCTCCATTTTATTATACTATTAGTTATAATGAAAATATCTTAGGAGGAATAGACGATGAAGATTGGCATCGATGCTGGTGGTACGCTCATTAAAATAGTCCAAGAAAACGATGGCAAACGTACATATAACACGCGATTAACAACAGAAATCGATGATGTTATTGCATGGCTCAATCAACAAGACTGTAATAACATCAGCCTAACAGGGGGACACGCAGCAAGAATCAATGAAAAACTGAACTGTAAAGCACAGGTATTTGTAGAATTTGATGCTGCAGCTAAAGGCTTAGAAATGTTACTTGAGGAGCAAGGACATTTTCTAGATAATTACATATTTACAAATGTTGGTACTGGTACTTCTCTGCATTATACTGATGGTAAGCAACAACAGCGTGTTGGTGGTATAGGTGCTGGCGGTGGTATGATTCAAGGACTTGGTTATTTATTGACTGGTATTAATGATTATCAAACACTCACTGACACTGCTCAACATGGTAATCGTGACATCATTGACTTAAAAGTAAAACATATTTACAAAGATAGCGAGCCACCTATTTCGGGTGATTTAACCGCAGCAAATTTCGGACACGTGCTACATAATTTGGACAAGGATTTTACCGATGCCGATAAGTTAGCCTCTGTGATTGGAGTGGTTGGAGAAGTAATAACGACGATGTCTATCACCGTTGCAAGAGAACATCAAACTGAACATGTAGCCTATATTGGTTCCTCGTTCCACAACAATGATTTATTAAAAGAAGTAGTTAAAGATTATACTGTCCTTCGTGGATTCAAACCTTATTATATAGAGCATGGTGCCTTTTCTGGTGCATTAGGTTCGATACATTTATAAATTCTTTAAAAAGAGACAAGAGCCTGGACATAAATAGATGTCTCAGGCTCTTGCCTTTTTAATTAAACATAATTATTAAAACATGAATATATTTTTATAATACATATGTTAAAACTTAAAATGTAAGTTGATTAATGACTTTTTGCGCGGGTACTACTGTCCCAACGACACCTGATTTTAAATCAATAGCAACAGCATGATCATCATCACGTAAAGTATCTAACCACTCTGCAAATACTTCACCTTCTATTTCAATAATATCACACTCTTCAAAGTCTTCATCTCTTACTTTTTCAGCTCTACGTTTAATACTCCATACTGGCATGATGTTAGGTTTTTGATGCGCTTCATCACTAATCATTAAAAATTGCTTCACATCTTTATTCGTTAATCCAAACACTGCGTCTTCCTTAGCCACATCTTTTACGAATTCTTTCAAACGAATATTATCTAAATCTGACATCAACGCATTTGATGCTTTTACAATGTTTATTAATTCACCATCTTTACCTGTTGTTGGATTCATTAAAACTTCGTCATTTTCGTCAAACACATCGTCAATTTCATAAGTTACAAATCGATCGATATCAAGCTTTTTAATTTTATCAAACTCAATACCTTCTTTATTAAGATAATCCTTAGCTTTTGCTTCATCCGTCCATGCAACTACAACATCTTTCCCTGATACTGATTGTCTAACTAAACGTTTTGACTTAGTCGCAATATAAAACACTTCATTAATTAAAATATCTTGATAAAATGAACTTTCTTTGTAAGACATACTAACACCTTCAATTCATTTATTATAATTACCTACCTATAAAATATAAATGACTGTAAAGTTCTAGTCAATCAACGAATTTCATAGTATAAATTAAAAAAGAAATAGAGCGCATTAGTAAAAATGACATTCGAAATTTCAATTTAATTTCGTATCTTTACTATAGCAACTTCTATTCCCATTCCTAATACCTATTAACTAACTGATTTCATGATTACTTTTTAATTCTTGTAAAAATTGTTGTTCTAAATTTTCAACTTCAGATTTGTTCTCTGCATGCCATATACAACCAAATCTAGAAGCAACTGCTTCATTTTCATACCAATCACCATCATAATATGACAACGGAAACAACACACCTTTGCGCACAAATTTTAAAATTGTATTAAAGAAATGTTGATTGTCACATGGTGAAACATAACTGTAGAATTTGTGATAACCTTCTTGCAGTACAGGTTCAAGTAATAACATACTCGTCGAACCATTTTGCCTGAAATTCAAATCTATCGCAAATACATCTCCATGTTTATCTAACAACAAATCAAAACCAGCAACGCCAAAATATCCCTTCGAAACTCCAATTTCCATGATTTCATGACCAGCTTGAATGACCTTATCTGGTACATCTTTAGCATTTTCATTGCCACTATAATAACCATAAGCATCTGTAATTTGATCAGAGGTTCCAATATAGCGGATGCCCTCTTGTTCAGAATATGCAAACTGCACACAATAATTAGCTACTGCTTCTATTTTTTGTTCAATAATCATGGTATCCGTTTGATCTTTAGCATTATCTATACGTTGCTTCGCTTTTGTTAAATCTGCTTCATTATAACAAATCATTACACCATAACCGCCAGCAGTGGGCAAGTCATCGCCTGGCTTAAGCACAAATGGAAATTCCCAACTTGATACTGCATCAGCAAAATCATTTATGGCAACCACTTCTCTTTTAGGCAGATATTGATTATTTGTCCATTCTGGAATACGCGCCTTATTATTTAGAGCTACAAAGACATCTTTATTCAATGCATAATAATCTTTTGTCAGTATGTCATCCCCATGAATATACTGAAAATATATTTTCTTATCTTCCTCTGTAGCTAGTGTTTTTAATGTATGTTCATAACTTTGTTGATCTTTAAAACGAATCACATTGGTCGGCATAGATTTACCAACAGCTTCAAATAGTAACGCTAATTTCTCCGTCACACTTGCTTCATGCACAATCACCGGCATATGATTTGCAATAATAAGTTCTCTTCCCGTCAAAAAATTTGATTGGTGTTCTTCTGGCTCTAACCAAGGATTAGATATATATGAAGGTCTAGATGTATAAACAATATGCGTATCATAAAGATCACTCAATGTTAATTTGGGTCTTAGTGAGCGGTCGTTCATCATTTTTTATGCCCCTTTATAAATTGGTGTTGTTCAATAATTTCATCTAGTAATGCTTGATTTGAGATTAACTCCAATCCCATGAGTGCCAAAATTTTCGCACCTCTAACTAAAGCTTGGTCACCATGTGTACTTGCAGCAGCCTCTCTAAATCGATGTGTATGTCCTACTAAATTTCTAGAACCTATTTTAATGTGCGGATGAATCGTTGGCACAATATGACTTACATTACCCGTATCTGTTGAGCCATAACCAAAGTCATCATCAATGACCGCTTCTCCCATTTCTGTCGCATATTTAGCAAATAAATCATCTAATTTAGAAGACTTTATAAATTCATTGACGCCATTTTGAATCGGTCCAAATTCATAGTCACAACCTGTTTGAATAGCTGCACCTTTAGCAATTTGACCCACACGTTCAGTTAATTTATCCAATTCATGTCGTGATGTTGCACGTGTGTAAAAACGTGCATGTGTAAAATCAGGAATAATATTAGCTGCTTGACCTCCATCTAGGATCACACCATGTACACGCTGGCTACTTTTAATATGTTGACGCAATTGGGCTACACCATTAAAGTATGAAATCATCGCGTCTAATCCATTTTTAGCTTCATCAGCATTTTCAGAAGCATGCGCACTCTTACCGTAGAATTTAATATCCAATACATCAACTGCAAGTGTATCAATCGTACGATATGTTTCATTGCCTGGGTGAACCATTAATGCAACATCTAAATCATCAATGATGCCCTCTTTCACATAGCTTGCTTTCGCACTACCATTCTCTCCGCCTTCTTCAGCCGGACAACCTAGTACAACAACCTTTCCACCAATTTCGTGTATGACTTGTTTAAGTGCAATGCCCGCAAATGTACTCGCAGTGCCGATAATATTATGCCCACATGCATGGCCTAAGCCTGGTAAAGCGTCATATTCAGCTAAAAATCCAATGGTCGGACCAGGTAATTCTGATTCGTAGGTTGCAATGAATCCTGTCGCATGCCCAGCGATATTTGTTTCTACTTCAAATTCGTTCTGCACGAGTGTTTCTGTCAGTGTACGCGAAGCAAAAATTTCTTCATTTCCTAGTTCTGGTCGCTGATGAATTTGATGACTCAATTCTAAATATTTATATTTTTTGTTTTCAATATAATCTAAAATGATTTGTTTATTTTCCATATTTGAATCACTTTCCCCTATATCACTTAATTTCGCTCATATCTTTCATAGACATCATGAAATAAAGTGCAATAAGTAATTTATTAAATGGGACAGAAATCAAATTTTCTAATAGAGATTTCGTAGTCCCACTCCTACAATTATGACTAATTGAACAATAATCAGAGACATCTATTTTTGTCTCAGTCTTAAATGTACAAAACTTAAATTAATTACTACTTATTCTATCGGGTTTATTGGTTTCTGTCATTAATTTTCTGAAATTTATAAAAAATAGCTCAAAGGAGGTCGTTTTTATAATTTCCCAAAATTGTAAATCCTGTATTGGATTGTTACAATAAGTGCATGATATTGATTAGGAGGATATATTATGCCAAAAATGAACGTTGAAAGTTTCAATTTAGACCATACAATTGTCGCAGCACCATTTGTCAGATTAGCTGGTAAGATGGAAGGTGCAAATGGTGATGTCATCCATAAATATGACATCCGTTTCAAACAACCTAATAAAGAACATATGGATATGCCAGGTTTACATTCATTGGAACATTTAATGGCGGAAAATATCAGAAATCATTCGGACAAAGTAGTAGATATTAGTCCAATGGGTTGCCAAACTGGTTTTTACGTTTCATTTATCAATCATGATGATTATGATGATGTATTAAACATTATTGAACAAACGATTCAAGATGTCTTAAATGCTACAGAAGTTCCAGCTTGTAATGAAGTTCAATGTGGTTGGGCTGCCAGTCACTCGTTAGACGGTGCTAAAGAAATCGCACAAGCATTTTTAGATAAAAAATCTGAATGGCATGATGTATATGGTGAATATAAATAAGACTAATCAAAGTTAGTAAATTAAACTTTATATGTACTAGAAAAGGCCACAGTGCGGTTTTTAACCCACTATGGCCTTTTAATATCTATCGGTATATACTCGTTTACTTTTCAATACCCATTTCATTCAAGTAACTTTTACCAAATTCTGGCATCTTCACGCCAAAATTGTCAGCAACTGTTGCACCTAATGAGCTAAAGGTATTATCCGTACTCAATTCATGATAATTGTTAATCTTCGGACTGAACATCAAGACTGGAATATACTCTCTTGTGTGATCTGTACCTTCAGCTGTTGGATCATTACCATGGTCAGCAGTAATAATTACTAAATCATCATCTTTCAGATGTTGCATTAACTCTGGCAATCGTTCGTCGAAATCTTTAATCGCTTGGGCATAACCCGGCTTATCTCGACGATGACCATATAGTGCATCGAAATCGACAAGATTCAAGAAGCTCATACCAGTGAAATCACGTTGTACAGTTTCAATTAATTTATCCATTCCATCCATGTTATCTTTTGTGCGAATTGATTCGGTTACACCTTCGCCATCAAAGATATCATTGATTTTACCTAGGGCAATCACATCATAACCGCCGTCTTGCAATGCATTCATAACCGTTTGACCAAAAGGTTTCAAAGCATAATCATGGCGATTTGAAGTTCGTTTAAATGCGCCTGGTTCACCAACATAAGGACGCGCTATAATTCTACCAATTAAATATTTAGGATCTTTTGTTAGCGCTCTAACCTTTTCGCAAATATCATATAATTCTTCTAATGGAATAATATCTTCATGCGCAGCAATTTGGAGCACAGGATCTGCAGACGTGTAGACGATTAAGTCTCCCGTCTTCATTTGATGCTCGCCCCATTCGTCAATAATTTGTGTACCCGAAGCTGGTCGGTTAGCAACGACTTTGCGACCTGTCAGTGTTTCAATTTCTTTAACCAGTTCCTCAGGAAATCCATCAGGATAAACTTTAAATGGTTGCATGATGTTAAGCCCCATGATTTCCCAATGTCCTGTCATTGTATCTTTTCCGACTGAAGCTTCACTTAATTTTGTATAAAAGGCTTGTGGTGCTTCAACACGGTCTACCACAGGAAGTGGAGCTATATTACCAAGTCCTAATTTTTCAAGATTAGGTAATGATTGCTCAAATCCTTCAAGTGTATGTTTCAATGTGTGACTGCCTTCATCATTGAATGCTTTTGCATCAGGTCCTTCCCCAATACCTACTGAATCCATTACAATTAAATGCACACGTTTAAATGGTGTAGTCATAATATTCTCTCCTATTCAGTAATAATTTTATGAATCAATGTTGGCGCGTCACCTGACTCACTGATTGTTATACTTTGTAAAAGCTTCGCCTTCACATCCTCAATTTGTTCTTGATTACTGTGAATTGTCAATAATGATTCGCCTGCATTTACTTTGTCGCCAACTTTTTTATGCAGTTCAAGTCCAACACTTAAATCAATGTCATCTTCTTTCGTTTGTCTACCAGCACCAAGCATCATAGAAGCAACGCCTACTTCGTTTGCAATAATCTCAGTGATTACGCCGGACTTTTCTGCAAGAAGTTCAATTTGATATTTTGCTTGAGGTAATTTAGAGACATCGTCAACAACAGATCCATCACCATCTTGATTTTCTAAAAACGTTCTAAACGTTTCTAATGCCGAACCGTCTTCAATTGCACGTTTTAATAATTCACGTGCTTCATCTAAATCACTTGCTTTACCGCCTACAACAACCATTTGTGAACCTAATGTCATAACTAATTCCGTGAGGTCTTCTGGTCCTTTGCCTTGTAGCGTTTCTATTGCTTCTTTAACTTCAAGTGCGTTACCGATTGCTTTACCAAGTGGTTGTCCCATATCTGAAATAATTGCCATCGTATTTCTGCCAACATTATTGCCGATACGAACCATAGCATGTGCTAATGCTTCTGCATCCTCAATTGTCTTCATAAAGGCGCCGTTACCAGTCTTAACATCTAAGACAATAGCATCTGCACCTGCAGCAATTTTTTTACTCATAATAGATGAAGCAATTAAAGGAATTGAGTTAACCGTTCCTGTTACATCACGTAATCCGTAAAATTTTTTATCAGCAGGTGTGAGATTACCTGTTTGACCAATGACAGCAACTTTCGCTTCATTGACTAATTGAACAAACTTGTCTTCGGTAATTTCTACATGGAATCCTTCGACAGATTCAAGCTTGTCTATCGTACCGCCCGTATGACCAAGTCCACGTCCACTCATTTTCGCTACTGGCACACCTACAGCTGCAACTAAAGGTGCAAGCACTAACGTAGTTGTATCACCAACACCACCAGTTGAATGTTTATCAACCTTGATACCGTTAATGTTGGATAAATCAATGACATCACCAGAATTGACCATCGCCATAGTCAAAGCAGCACGTTCATCATCATTCATATCTTGAAAATAAATCGCCATAGCTAAACTGGATGCCTGATAATCTGGAATGTCTCCGTTTGTGTAACCAGTGATAAAGAATTCGATTTCTTGTTGTGTTAAAGCTTGACCATCACGTTTCTTTTCAATAATATCTACCATTCTCATGTGAGTTGGCCTCCCCTATTTTTCAAATAAAATGTAAAATCCATTCCGAGTAATTTTCATCTTTTATTAATAGTCAGAGTTACTTTCTAGTCCTTGAATAATTTGCACACCGGCACTTGCACCAATACGTGTTGCACCTGCTTCAAGCATTTGGTTGAAGTCTTCAAGGTTTCTTACGCCACCCGAAGCCTTCACTTCTAAAGCATCTCCAACAGTGTCTTTCATTAATTTCACATCTTCCGGTGTTGCACCACCACCAGCAAAGCCTGTAGAAGTTTTAACGAAATCTGCACCTGCAGCTTTACTTAATTCACATGCTTTGACTTTCTCTTCATCCGTTAGTAAACATGTTTCGATAATCACCTTCACAGTTTTTCCATTAGCAGCACCAACGACGCCTTCAATATCTTTTTGTACATCTTCAAAACGACCATCTTTTAATGCACCGATATTGATTACCATATCAACTTCTGAAGCACCGTGTTTCACTGCATCTTCTACTTCAAACATTTTCGTTTCAGTAGTGGAAGCCCCTAATGGGAAACCAATAACTGTACAAACTAATACTTCAGAATCTTTTAATTGTTCTGCAGCATATTTAATATGCGTTGGATTAATACAGATTGATTTAAAATTAAAATCCTTTGCTTCTTTAATAATTTTATCAATTTGCGCTCTTGTTGCGTCCGGTTTAAGTAATGTGTGATCTATATATTTTGCATAATTCATATTAAATCCTCCTAATTTTTATCTATATTAATATGATGTTATATTCCACTTATAATTATATAGTAAAATTAAATTCATATCTTTATAAATATTCTCTCTTTACTTCTATACTACAAAAATTCGCAAAAATAATAAACAAATGTTATCTTTAATTTGATAAAGAATTTAAAGGAGAAGATGATTATGACAAAAGCAACACCTCATATTCAACCTAATGGTAAAAAAATTGCAAAAACCGTATTAATGCCTGGAGATCCACTTCGTGCAAAATATATTGCCGATAATTATTTAGAGAACGTTGAACAATTCAATGAAGTCCGCAATATGTTCGGTTACACTGGTACATATAATGGTAAAGAAGTATCTGTTATGGGTTCAGGAATGGGACTTCCAAGTATTGGTATTTATTCATACGAGCTTTACAACTTCTTCGATGTAGATACGATTATTCGTATAGGCTCTTGTGGTGCATTACAAGAAGACGTCAACTTATACGACATCATTATTGCACAAGGTGCATCTACAAACTCTAGTTATGTAGAACAGTACAATATTCCTGGTCACTATGCACCATTAGCAGACTTCGATTTAATATTAAAAGCTAAACAAAAAGCTGATGATATTGGAGCAACTACACATGTTGGTAATGTACTTTCTTCAGATACTTTCTACAATGCTGATTCAACATTCAATGAAAGATGGCAACGTATGGGTATTTTAGGTATTGAAATGGAATCAGCAGCATTATACTTAAATGCAACTTATGCTAATAAAAAAGCATTAGGTATCTTTACAGTTAGTGACCATATTCTACGTGATGAAGCAACAACTGCCGAAGAACGCCAAAACTCATTTACTCAAATGATGGAAGTAGCGTTAGAAATTGCTGAATAATTTATAGCTCAGTAATACATTTATATAATCATATATTTGATTCCCCTTCCTTTAGGTGCCTACTTTAAAAGGAAGGGGTTATTTATATGGGAAACCACGTTGAACCTTCAACCATTTCTAGTTAATCAACATCACCAATAGTTTGATAAGTTCATTTTAAAAAGTTACCTATTGGATAAAGATGTTATGTATACTCGCAGAATGCAAAAAACTGTCGACAAAGTTTGTAACTTCATCGACAGTCTTTTCATTTCAAAAAGCTCAGAAATGTTATTCGTTTTTATAAATATATTTATTTACCTAAATATGATTTCAACATCCAATTATGTTTATCAATGCTTGTTTGCATGCCGATAAACATGTCTTCAGTCACGTCATCTTCTGCTTTTGAAGCAACTTCAATTGCTTCTTCTAACTGTTTAGAAACATTGTCAAAGTCTTTTGTTAACTCTTCAACCATTTCTTCAGCTTTATAACCTTTACCAGCTTCTTCGATGATTGAAATCTCTAAACTTTCTTTTAATGTTGCCACTGGATTACCACCAGCTGCTAAAATACGTTCTGCTAAATCATCTATATATTGACTTGCTTCATCATATAATTCTTCAAATTTAGTGTGTAGTGAGAAGAAATTAGGTCCTTTTACATACCAATGAAAATTGTGTAATTTGGTGAATGCAACTGTCCAGTTTGCTACTTGTTGATTTAAAACTTTTACTACTTCTTCATTACTTTTTGCCATGTAAAATCTCTCCTTTAATTTTGATATTATCATTGAATGACAACACAAATCCTTGATTGCATTAATTATTATATAATAATTATTATAATCTGTAAAGTGAAATACGGCCTTAAATTAGAATTATTTTAATCTGAATCGCCAAGCAATGATTCATCTATATTATAGCAAATACTAGCATTATTATTCTAGGTCTTTGCTATATGGCATTGCACCCTGCGCACCTAATCCAGTAACTGAGAAACTTCCTGCTAAATTAGCAAATTGCACAGCTTCTTCTAGTGATTTATTTTCATTTAATGCAACTGCAAGTGCACCATTAAATGTATCACCCGCACCTGTCGTATCGACAACCTCTTTTTCATATCCTGCAATTAGCTGTTGTGTTTCACTATAAAACACTGCGCCTTTTGCACCTTGCGTGATGATTAACTTACGCGGATACGTTTCAAGTGCTTCATCAACTCGTCCTTCAAATAACAATTCACTTTCTGTTTCATTAGGTGTAATCCACGTTACTTTATCAATAATATCCTGATCCAATGAGCGATAAGGTGCCGGATTTAATATAACTTTCATGTCATTGTTCGTCGCATAATTAACTACTGCTTTTATTGTTTCTTCTGGTATTTCATGCTGTAAAACAATGATATCGCCTTTCGCAAAATGTTCGAGCTTAGGTAACACTTTCTCAGCTGTTACAAAATTGTTAGCCGCAGGTACAACAATGATACGGTTATCGTCATCATATAAAGTGATATGCGCTGTTCCAGATTTTTCATTTTCAATAATGTCCATATATGAGGTATCAACATTATTTTCTTTTAAATTATCAATAATCGCTTTACCGTTATCATCATCGCCTACTGCACCAATCATATACACTTGGTCACTTAAACGTGCAGCTGCAACAGCTTGGTTTGCACCTTTACCCCCTGGATTAGTGAAGAAGGTATTTCCCATCACCGTTTCTCCAGCGTTAGGTAAAATATCTGTCTTTACAACTAAATCAATGGACGCACTGCCTATTATTATTATTTTTCCCATGTTCGTTTCCTCCATATTTTCAGTAAAAATTTCAGTCATTAATGAAAAATGATTGCTCATATTTATTAGGCTTGTGCCAATGTGTTTTCCACATATGATTTCTATTATCTGCAAACAATTGATAACCAAAATCTCTAATGGGTTTAGGTGTAATATATAGTAAAATACCTAGCCATTTATACTTTGTTAATGATGTTATCAATGTCGCAATAGCATCTGATTTGAACTTCAAATGATCGCCTTCTTGTAGTATCACACTGTCATATTGTTGTGCTTCAGGATAATTTTCCATTAAATGTTGGGCTGAATCACCTTGCAATGTCGCAAATTGATATCGTGTTGAAAGTCCATTTTGAATTAGCCAAATTGCATAATTATAACAATACACACAATTACCATCATAATAGATAATTGGCATCGTCAACACTCCTTATATTATATAATCATTTATTAATTATATTTTTATATTTGTATATTATCTATTATATCCCATTTCGAGTGAAATAAATCATTTGCTCCCTTGAAGATTTAGAAATTTCATTTATAAACTTAGTTTAAGATAACACACACATAAAACACGCAAAAAACTGTCCACAAAGTTCTAGACTTTGCCGACAGTTTGATCTTCAATTATTCAGTTATAGTTATTCTTGATTTACCTTAACAATTCTTGTATATTTCAAAAATTGTTCAGTATATTTTTCTTTTATGTCATTTAAGGAATCATATGTTACGCCAATGATATGCCAATTAGGATTAAAGTGATAGTACGAATCTTTTTTTCTTGACCATTTTACCATGGATCCATCTTTATTATATCTCGGTAACGTCACTTCATAACCCTCTAAGACATTAATAAACGTTTGGAATATGTCAGGATCGATACGATTAAAATTATCTATCACTAAATACTGTTTGTCTTTACGCGGCATTAGATTTGTGATGAAACCTTCTCTATAATATAACGCACCCGTTTCATTCGGTAGATATTTACCGTATAGCATATCCTCAGTAAAGTCCGGATGACCTGACGTAATCACTGGATTCGCATTTGTTTTTTGCAATAAGTCTTCGGCTGCTTGCAAGCCTTCACCCTTATCGACTACTAGTAAAATAAATGGTTTTAAATCTTCAGCTGTTTGCGCTAACATTTGGTCGTTTTACACTGACTCAAATTGTGGTTTCATCCCATCATTAGCACTCATTTCAAGAATTGATTCAAATTGTGTTTTTGACATGCTTGCAATCGCTTGTTTTGCATTTTCCTGTAAAAAATAAAGATTTTTAAGTTTAGGATGTTTATTAAGTGTACTTAATGATACAGGTTCTATTTCTTTATCAAAATACACTTCAATTGCAGTACTATTCGTTCTGCCAGGAATTGGTGTTTTTTCATGTATATGCTTACTTACTTCACCGACTCCGATGACAGACTGTTCACGTTTTTTATTATAAAAAACAAGTTGATCTCCAATTTCAAGTTGTGTATAAAAATGGTATCCATTTCTTTTTATACCATTATACGTGTGCGTATAAATCGTATTATAAGATTCTGGTTCAAATTCTTGTTCTTCTGACACAAAAAAGTATCTTGGAATTTTAGTATCGCCTTTACCTAAACTCACGATAAGCTCAAACTCTTCTTGTGTAATTTGATTGAACAAGGTTTCTTTCATATTACTCATTCTGAATTCAAGTTGTTCACTACGTTTTAAATAATCTGCTGTTAGTGGTTTCAATTGCGCTTGTAATTGAAAATGCACACGAATTTTATTTTGAGCACCTGTTTGAACACTCGTAATTTCTCCATACCCTAATAAGCCAGTATCCATCTGCACTTGATAAAAGATTACTCGATCTCCCACTTTGGCTTGTTTAAAAGAACGGAAGCCCTGTGATGGATTAAATTGAGCACCTGATTCAAATAAAGTGGTTTGCCCCACCATTGGTTCATTATGGTTCCAACGATTATAACCGCAGTTTAACCAAAAATAATTTGTTTCCTCTGCCATTTAGATACTCCTTATCTCATAAAAAATTCTATTTTTTCCATTATATGCAAAATCAACATATAGAACAAACATTACCATAAGTTGATTAATTTCATTGTGATTAAACTTGTAATAATAACGACAATCCACGTTGCTAATCCAAGTAAGATTGGCTTCAAACCAGCTTGCCTGAATTGCTTAAAATCAACATTTAATCCAATACCTGCCATTGCCATCGTAATTAAAAATAACGACAATTGTTGAAAAATACTAATCACTGAAGGTGAAAAATTAAAAATTGTACTAATTAAAGATGCAACAACGAACCATACGATAAACCAAGGAAATATCTTTGTTATGGATGTATTCGTTTGCTGTGCACGCTCTTTTCGAATCATTCTATATGTAAAAAACAATACAACTGGGACTATCATTAATGTTCGTGTCAACTTAACTATAGCACCTGTTTCTAATGCCGTCTTACCATAGTTAGACGTTGCTGCAATAACACTTGATGTATCATTAATTGCTGTACCACCAAAATAACCAAATGTGGTTTGCCCCATTTGTAATATATGACCTAATGGTGGGAAGATAAATACAGCTATTAGGTTAAATAAGAATATTGTTGAAATTGCAAAAGCAACTTCACTTTCCTTCGCTTTAATTACAGGACTTGTTGCTGCAATCGCTGATCCGCCACAGATTGATGTGCCTACACCAATTAAAATACTCAGATGTTCATTAATATTAAATATTTTCATAAGTATAAACACTATTACAAAAGCTGCAAATAAAGTAATGAGAATAATTGGTAATGATTTCCAACCAATAGAACCAATAGATTGAAAACTCAATGTAAATCCTAAGACAATAATGCTATAGTGCAATATTTTTTTGCTACTAAATTTTATACCCGCTTCATATTTTTTGGGAATAGTAATTATATTATTGATGATGATACCGAGAATAATTGCAAATATTGCTCCACCAATAACAGGAAATTTGCTACCTAGTATGGTAGCTACCATCGCAATAATTAAGGTCATCATAAGGCCTCTTACTTTTTCCAATCTTGGCACCCCCAATTTACATATTATTTTACCACATTTTCCAATTGATTAACCGAGAATATTAAACCGTTCACAACTCTCTTTATAAAAGCCAAATTCACCCAATACACTACTTATCCATAAAAAAAGTATCATTTACTTAAAAGTAAAGATACTGAGTTGATACTATTTACTATTGTGCAATTGTTAAGGCTCCCATTATTGGCATAAAATTAATTAATACGCCTCCAAATTTTAGCATTGGACTGATTTCTTTATCAGGTATGGTAATCAATGCTGCAATGATTCCTATCGAGCCTAAGATAATTGGTACAGCTATGGAAGGAAATATTTCGATTTTTAAAAATATACCTGCCCCTGCTAATAGTCCACAAATTAACGAGACATATAAAAATTTATACATATTTAAAGCACTCCATTTTTCTGTCTATAAATAACTAACAATTAATTCATAATCACCTTCAAAAATTGTATCCAAATCATCAGAAGTGAGAATGAAATTCTGTCCTTGTTTCAAATCAAACACTGCACCGTCAATAATGACTTGTCCTTCACCCTTAAGCACGGATACTAAAACAAATTCCCTAGGTTTCATATAATTTAAAGTACCTGAAATATCCCATTTCACTATGGTGAAAAAGTCATTTGAAACTAGTTGCGTCCGTTTATGATTTTCTATAATTTCGGTGTCAGTTGGAATATTGATATTTTCATTAGCAATTTCAATAACTTCTTTCGCTTTACTTTGACTCAACTCCCGTTTTTCTCCAGAAGCATGAACTCTATCATAGTCAAACAAGCGATATGTTACGTCTGAAGATTGCATCGTCTCATAAACAAGTACGCCTGCGCCTATAGAATGTATTGTTCCTGCAGGTATGAAATAAAACTCCCCTGGTTTAACTTTCACTTTATTAAATAATGCATCATAATCTTGCGTATTAATCTTATCCAAAGCAACTTCTTTTGAATCTGTATTCAATCCATAAATTATCTCTGCATCTTCTTCAGCATCAATGATATACCAACATTCTGACTTACCATATTGACCATCTTCATTTTCATAGGCATAAGCATCATCGGGATGTACATGCACTGATAAGGATGACTTAGCATCCACTATTTTTGTCATTAATGGAAATTCTTGGCTTGGAAAATCACCAAATAATTCACGATGATTATTCCAAACTTGATCTAATGTTTGCCCTTGAAATGGCTCATTTAAAATTTCACATCTGCCATTTGGATGCGCTGAAATACCCCAAACTTCTCCAATCGTATCACTAGGTAAATCATATCCAAAATCTTTTAATCGATTGCCACCCCATATCTTTTCATGGAAAACTGGCTTTACAAATAACGGCATGCATCGCACCTCCATATTCTAAAGTTGTTAATATTGGTCTTGATTTATTATGGTCTCTTATTTTTATATAAGTAATTTTTTAGTTATAATTGCATATTAATTTTATTGCTAGTGTGATTGTAACACATTACTGTGCTAAGTATAAATGACTATATATGACTTTAAAGCCACTTCTCATTATAGCAATGCTCATTTTGAAATGGTAGTTTAAACTCGATTACATATAATATTTCGCGTTATTAAATTGCAAATTTATATGATTGATGTAAATTTCTCATGTTTTTCCTATTGCCAATTACAACGTTTTAATTTTATAATTAGGTATAGCGTTTTTTACGGAACGCTATCTGTTTTTACATATAAGGTAATGTATTAATTATGATAATTTGTAACTGCTGATTACTTTTACAAATTTAAAAATTTGCAATGAAGTCCAAACTACGGAAGGTTTGGGCTTTTTTATTTTTCAAGACATATTACTAGGTCCATATAAATAGCGCTTTTTCATACGATGTGTAGCTCTAAAGTATGCTAATCTCTACTTTAATCTGTGAACACATTTCATGAAAAAGCGCTTTTGATTACTATTTACTGCTCTTTAAAGTTTGCTAGAATGGTTTCTTTCACTTCTAACAAATGATGTTGCATTGCTCTCACTGCAACATCACTTTCTTGAGCTAAAATGGCATGATATATTTTCTCGTGATCTTCTAAAAGTTTATGCATTGTTTTTTCCTTATTATAGATAAACAACTTTCTCGTTTCTTTCATTGAGTCACGAATTAATTCCGCAATATTATTTAAAAGTTCCACCAATAATGAATTCTGTGCAGCCTTAGCAATCGCTAAATGAAAATCTAAATCTGCTTTTTCACCAGAAGTTCCGTCAGTGATTGCTTCACCCATTTCTTTCAAAGCTGTTCTTAAACCTGCTAGATCATTTTCATCACGTTTTAAAGATGCACTGGCTACCGTTGCACTTTCAACGATTTCTCTAAGTTCCAATAACTCTGTGATTTGATTTACAGATGTAAACTTGTCACCAAATTCAAAAAAAGTAGGCTCTTTTTGTTTAATAAACGTACCATAACCTTGTTTAACTTCAATAATACCTATAGTTCTTAAAGCATTAAGTGCCTCTCGCACTGAAGCAACACTTACACCATATTCCTTACTTAACTTTTGTATAGATGGTAATTTATCACCCACTTGATAAACATCTGTACTTATACTTTCCATTATGATATCTGCAACTTGCTCATATATTTTTGTATTCGAAATTTTCATGTTTACCCCCAAAGATATCTACCATTATAACAAATTTTCACTATAATTGGTCGTGTAGTTTAATGCCGTTTTATTATAGTAGAAATCAAATAAGGTTATTTCTGAAATTGAGCAAGTGCTTCAGATATTGGTGTGTCACCACTAACTACTTGGAACGCTTCATTAGTTACTGCTTCCTTAGATATCTCTGCATGAATCACAGTAGCGACATCTTGACGTGGGATAACACCACCACCTTCTATTTTCTCAGCAACTTCAACTTTACCTGTACCCTGTTCATCCAATAGACCACCTGGATGTATAATTGTATGCGCTACATCGGATTGCTTTAGATATTCATCTGCATAATGTTTAGCTATCGTATATGGTTTCAAGTCACCGCTTGCATCAAATGCACTGCGACTAGAATCAAATGTTGAAATCATGATGTAATGTTTTATGTCACTGTCTTCACTTGCTTTAATTGTTTTGATTGCACCATCTAAATCTACGGTTATCGTTTTATCTGCACCTGTATTTCCACCTGAACCAACTGTAAAGACAATCTTATCAAAGTCTTTAAATTTATTAGTCAAGGTTGCAATATCATCCGCTTCAACATCTATTAATAAACTTTCGATACCTTCACTTTTAAACGTTTCTACTTGTGAACTTTTTCTTACACCTGCAACAAAATCTTCACCACTTGCTTGCAGTTGTTTTACTAAATGCTTACCTATACCACCATTTGCACCAATTATTAACGTACGCATTTTAAATACCTCCTATTTGTAATCTTTGCTAAAACATTACCACTATTCATATTTATTAAAACAAAGGATATCAATAATTGACATTTCTAGAAAATTATATTAATATATGAACAAATATTCATATATTAATATAGAGATGAGGTTAAACTGATGGAACCATCATTAAATTTACATACCATCGACCATGTATCAGATATTTTCAAAGCATTAAGTGATGGAAACCGTATACGTATCATGCATTTATTAATACAACATGAGTGCAGTGTAGGTCATATTGCGCATACATTAGAACTAACGCAGTCTAATGTTTCTCATCAATTGCGCATTTTGAAACAAGCACATTTGGTAAAGGCCAAACGTAACGGCCAATCTATGATTTATTCAATTGATGATACACACGTTACAACTTTACTTCAACAAGCTATCCATCACGCTGAGCATAATCAAACATTGAAAGGCGGACGTTAATATGTCAGGACATCATGATCACAGCCATGCACATGGCCATGTACACACAAACAACAAGAAAATTTTACTTATCAGTTTTATAATTATTGGTGCCTTTATGATTGTAGAAATCATTGGAGGATTTTTGGCCAATAGTTTGGCATTACTTTCAGATGGTTTACATATGTTTAGTGATACGATTTCCCTAGGCGTTGCATTGCTTGCCTTTATCTATGCTGAAAAACATGCAAACAAGCATAAAACTTTTGGCTATAAGCGTTTTGAAATTTTAGCAGCTTTATTCAATGGTGTTACCCTCTTTATTATTGGAATCATCATAATTATTGAAGCTATAGGCCGCTTCTTTAACCCTGTAGATGTTCAATCTACCGAAATGTTTATTATTAGTGTCATAGGACTCATTGTAAATATTATCGTAGCCTCTTTTATGTTCAAAGGCGGAGACACATCTCACAATATTAATATGCGTGGTGCGTTTCTTCATGTAATGGGAGATTTACTTGGTTCTGTTGGTGCTATTATTGCCGCAATACTTATATGGACACTAAATTTAACGATTGCAGACCCTATTGCTAGTATTATTGTTTCATTGTTAATTATTAAAAGTAGTTGGGGTATTACTAAATCTTCACTTAATATCCTGATGGAAGGCACACCTACTAATGTTAATTTAAATGAAGTCGTTTCAACTATTACAGACGAACAAGATATTCAAAGCGTACATGATTGTCACATTTGGACAATATCTAATGAAATGAATGCACTGAGTTGCCACGCCGTGGTACCACACCAAATGTCGGTGGAACAAGGTGAACAATTATTAAATAAATTAGAACACAAATTGCAACACTTAAACATCCAACACATGACGATTCAACTAGAAACGAGTGCACATCTGCACGATAATGATACACTTTGTGCTTCTATCTATAAAAATCATACACACCAGCACACACATGACCATTAAAACTAAGACATCATATAATATAAAAAAGCTGATTGTTTTCTACTTCTTTGAAAACAATCAGCTTTTATTGCATACACAAATTTATTATGTTATAAAAATTTATCGAAAATAAGTGATTTTGCAGGAACTTGTTTTTCATCAAATCCTCTTATGAATTCTTCGTTATCATAAGGAATCTTTACACGTTCTATAGAAAATTCATTTTCATCAATTGTGACAATACCATAAACTGCATATTTGCCATTATTAAGTCCTACCGATCCAGGATTGAAATATATTGTAGATTTATCATCAAACAAATGTACTGTATGATTATGTCCAAAGACGATTAAATCTGCCTCTTTATCTTCAAATAACGTTCTCATATTCTCTTCATTGGGTTCAACAATAGGACTAAATGGTTGGCCATCAATAGGCGTCTCTAAATGTTCGTTTGGTATTTCGTAATGAATGAATAATACCTTTTTATTGTTACATGTCTTTTCAATAACACGTGGTAATGCATTTAATTTTTCATAATAGTCCTCATCAAGATGGCTTTCTATCCATTGGTGATGTTCATAAAATTTATCCTTTAAGTCTTCTGGATATGGCGTATCATTTACAATTGACATGACCGCTGCATCATGATTTCCTGCAATGATTTCCATGTCATCTCTATCAAAAATTTCATCCAACACTTTATTCGTTTCATGCCCGACGCCTATGTTATCACCAAGATTAATTATTTTATTGATATCTTCTCGTCTATCAATATCATCTAACACGGTTTCCAATGCATCAAAATTGCCATGAACATCAGTAATAATTGCAAATTTCATGATGATTTCTCCTTTCACCTTTTCTCATTAGGACATTTTAACATTTTATAGCCATTTTGTTACCTATTTATTTTAAAATCTTCATTTTTTTGATATCGTATGTTTATCACTAAAAAGGAGTGCTTAAAATTTGTTCAATTTTCATAAATTAGCATTATCAAATGCAAAACCACAACATGCTAAAATTTTACTGTTTACAATTGTAAGTTTCATTATATTATTTGCATTGACCGTATTGACATTTATGCCAGTACAACCAGCAATGTATAAAGTCATGATGTCCGCTGCAATGCAACAACCAATGGGTGGTGCTATATTTTCAGTAGTAATTGCATTACTTATACCATTATTGGTATTTGTATTTGTAGGATATCCATTAATCGCCGGCACAATCTATACAATAGATAACGCAATCAATAAGAATACATCAACGTTCAGTGATTTATACTCAGTATTTAAAAAAGGTAAATACTTAAAAGCTATTAAGTTAGCATTAATTACTTTAATATTTATCATTCTATTACTATTACTAAATATTTTAGTTTCTAAAATACTTAATCTTGGTGTCGTGCAATTATTTACAGCATTACAAGGTACATTAAGTAGTACAGATCATGCGCTAGGTTATTCACTAACATTCCAAATTGTTGCTGCAACAATCATATTATTCATCCAATCATTCCTATATTGGTTCTTTGCAATTGTCATTGTGAATTATACGCTAGCATTTGTAAAAGAGCCTAGCAATGGTGCTTGGACTTCTGTGAAACGTGGATTCAAAGGAATTAAAAATGGTAAAAAGACATGGTTCAAATTCTACCTTGGTTTATTACTATTAAACTTAATCGTAATTATCCTTGCTAATCCAGTCAGCCAATTAGTTTCTATCTTTACTGGTAGTATTTCACAAACTGTTGCCTTAACTATTATATATGTTGTTTCAATCATAGTGATTGTTATAAGATTAGCAATTTACTATGTAAACTTATTGGCAATCATTCAATATTACAATCGTGATGGTGAAATGATTGAAAACGCAAAAACGAAATCAAAAACTTCACGTAAGAAATCTTCTAAAATAAAAAATAGCGTGACTCATGATACTGAAAAAGCACAATCAACAACTCATGATAAAGCTGATCATTTGAAAGATGAAACATCGAAGACTAAAGACAACATTACAAAACAAGACAAATAAATTAATAGTATCGTCAAACAAAACAAAGCGGAGACATTTTTAATGTCCCCGCTTGTTTTTTATATTATTTTAAGAAATGATCTTTTAAATAATTCGCTGCACCATTGTCTTCATTCGTCATAGATGTAACGTCTTTTGCTAATGCTTGAATTTCTGGTCTGGCATTTTTCATTGCCACAGTATGATGACCAAATGCAAACATCGCTCTATCATTATCACTGTCACCAATGACTAAAGTTTGCTCTTGCTTAATACCAAAATGTTCAATCATTTCTTTAATGCCTGTACCTTTATCAATATTGTATGCCATCGTTTCAGCATTACAACGTGAAGAATTAGATACACTAATCTGTAAATCTTGCTGGTCTGACTTTAATTGCTCTCTAAAGTCAGTAATTTTATCAATATCTGGTGAGAATAAATATATTTTAGAAAACGACGTATCCGGTATTGTTGATTCCCAATCTACTTTATCTATTAGGGATGCTTTTCGAGAAGACCATTCAGAATCACCGACATTTTCTGGAGGATGTTTAGCTTCAAATAAAGCGCGTGCCCATGATTCATCTTCTTTAAGAACAATTCGGTTACTATCAAATGGAAATACTTCATAATAAATTTCTTGTTGCTGTGCGCGTTTCACAATAGCTTCAACAGTATTAAAAGCTAAACTATGCTTAAATAGCACATCATCTTGAACCATACCTAAAGTCCCATTAGAACTAATAATACCGTCTACCTCAAACGAATCAGGTACAAGATAATGTATTTCATTATGTGCACGACCAGTTGCTAGAAATACTTTATAACCTTTATCTCTTAATTGTTGAATTACTTCTGCCGTTTCTATATCAACGCGATTATCTTTATGTAATATCGTCCCATCCATATCTAAAAATATTGCTTTAACATTATCCATTTATAAACCCTCCATCAATCTTGTCGCCTTAAATTATGTCATTATCTTCGCCTTTGTGCAACGCATTACTGCTTGATAAATAATGAATAACGCTGATTCTGGTACATTACGCTAACGTCTCTATTAAAAAACGCAGTTAATGTGTCACTATTTATTATATTTTCAATTGATCCATTTTTGTAACAACTTCCATCTTTTAATAAAATTCCTTGTGTTATATCTTGAGTTATCTCCTCGATAAAATGTGTCACATAAATCACAGTTAAGTTAGGTTGTTGCTGATACATTTGATGTAAAGCTTGTAGTAAATCTTCGCGTGCTACGAAATCTAAACCAGATGCTGGTTCATCTAATATAAGCAATTTCGGGTCACCCATAAGCGCTCTAGCAATTAACACTTTTTGACGTTCTCCTGTCGAAAGGTAGCCGTAATATTGATTTTCAAATGCTTGCATACCCATCTGTTCTAAGTAATATTGTGCCATTTCAACATGATGCGATTCAACTTCTTTAAATACACCAATAGATTTAAATATACCACTAATGACAACATCTCTAACTATTTCTCCATCTTGAAAACGATCCATTAAACTATTAGAAACAAAGCCGATATGATTTCTGACTGCTTCAGCAGAATAACCTACTTTTCCTGGCTGCATCCCAAAAAGCGATAGATTGCCAGATGTATGCGGCTCATATGCATTAAGAATATTTAACAATGTTGTTTTCCCTGCACCATTCAAACCGTATAACATCCATTTTTCACCTTCGTTAACTTGCCAACTTACATTTTTAATAATATCTTTCCCTTGTTTCCTACGAGAAATGTTGTTTAATTCAATCAACATATTTTATCCCCCTATTCCAACATCTATAATCACGCTTTTTACACTTTTGTGTATTGCTTTTATTTTGCTTTTCTAAATATTTTCTCCAATGATTTACCCTTAGCAAGTTCATCAATCATCTTATCTAAATATCTAATTTCTTTCATAACCGATTCATCCATGTCTTCAACACGTATGCCGCATATAACGCCTGTGACTTTAGTTCTATCAGGGTTGAGTTGAGGCGCCTGTGTAATAAAGGTTTCATAATCGGTGCCATCTTCTACTATTTGATTTAGTTGTCCTTGTGAATAGCCTGTCATCCAACGAATAATTTCATCCGCTTCAGCCTTTGTTCTATTCTTTTTCTCAACTTTTTTAATTAATAGGTCATATACTTTTCCAAATGCCATAGTATAGATTTTAGGTTTAGCCATTTTGTTAACTCCTATTCAACAATTAGTCTTATATATGATTCAATCATAATGAACGTTGCTTAAATTTTAAAATGTTTTGTTCTATTTATATGATGAATTGTCAATTTAACTGCAACAGACTTACAGTGAAAATTTCATAAGGTGTACACCAATTAAGACACTTTCTTGGTC
>NZ_JBOIRQ010000014.1:0-64641 GCF_051413795.1 Staphylococcus caeli
CATAAAAAATACATCAAGCAACAAAAACGAGTTGCTTGATGTATCGAAATATATTTATTTTTTATAGACCAACCGTTATTGACAAAGAGCCATGATTTTAATATCGGTAGTGATTTATGCCGACTCCTTCGGGAATAGCACTAGCCGAAGACTACAGGCTAAGGCAGTGCCCGCGGAAAGCGTGCATAAAAAAACTGCCACCAAAGTCGGAGACTTTGTCGACAGTCTGGAAGAAGGAGTAATCTCCTTCTTATTGAAACCATTTATTAATCTGCTTTTGATTAGTAGATATAGTTGTATTTTGCAGCAGCTGATTTGCTTAATACTCTTGTTCCGAATGCTAAAGGACGATTATAATTGTATTCTGCAACTTTGATACTTCCGTTTTTATAAACTGTGCTAACATAAGCGACATGACCATAAGTTCCTGCAGTTGACTGCATGACTGCGCGTTTTGCTGGTTTTCTCCCAACGCGATAACCACTTTTCTTAGCATTACTATACCAAGTTTTAGCGTTGCCCCAGCCATTTGGTACAGGTTTGCCCACGCTTGCTCTCTTTTTAAATACATACCAAGTGCATTGATTTTTCGTATAATAATTTATCGCAGCTTCTGTCGTATGACTTTGTTGCATTGTCTCAAATGATAAAGTGCCTGTCATTAGAATCGTAGTGGCAAGAAGTATCGTGGTCAATCTTTTTTTAATATTCATACATATCCCCAAACATTTTTTATTGATGTGTTTATCATAAAATGTAAATGATAAAAGTACAATAAAGTATACAATTAATACAACTAACTTTAATAAGTATGAAATATATGCCATACAATTGTAATTTGACATGTAAAATAATGATTTACTAACAAGTGAAATAATATAGTATTGGCTAATTATATAATTACAATATAAAAATAAAATTAAAAATCAAAGCAACTATTGAAAGCGCTATCATTTTTCAGTATGATTTTATTAACAGAGGAGGTGGCTATTATTTTTAAACACAAATTTAAAAACAATAGTAGTGAAAGCAAAGTAAAAAGAAAATTGGGATTTAGCTCAGCATTCTTTACATTGGCTACAATGATTATAGCGATGCTTTTTACAGTAGCTGTGTTAGAAAAAGAACCACATATTCCATTGCTTATCGGCACGGCTGTCGCAATACTTGTGACTATGTTACACGGTTATAAGTTTAGTGAAGTTGAAGAAATGATGTATAAGGGGATACGACATGCTTTACCAGCAATCGTAATCATCATTTTGGTGGGATTAGTTATTGGATCGTGGATAGGAAGTGGCGTTGTTGCGACGATGATTTATTATGGTCTGCAATTAATTGATCCACGTTATTTCTTAGCTGTTGTAATTATTTTATGTGGCATTGTAGCCTTAGCAATCGGAAGTAGTTGGTCTACAATGGCTACAGTTGGTGTAGCATCAATGGGTATTGGTATTAGTATGGGCATATCTCCTGGCATGGTTGCAGGTGCTGTAATTTGTGGGTCTTATTTTGGAGATAAGATGAGTCCATTATCTGATACGACGAATCTTGCTGCAGGATTAACAGGCGTAAATTTGTTTGAACATATCAAGCATATGTTTTATACAACTATTCCAGCGCTCATCATTTCGCTTATCGCTTTTTTCATTATCGGTCAACGTTATGGCGCTCAGCATTTTGATGCAAAAAATATCAACGCTATTCTTAATACGATGCAAGATAACTTTCTCATTACACCATGGCTATTGCTAATTCCACTCATTGTTATTGTGCTTGTTGTCGTAAAAGTTCCAGCTATACCAGCCATTTGTGTGGGGATTGTATTAGGTTTTTTTGCGCAAATCTTCATACAAGGTGGAAGCCTTACCGAAGCATTAACAGCCTTACAAACAGGTTATACAATCGATTCAGGTAATAAACTTGTTGATGAATTATTTAATCGTGGTGGTTTAGAATCAATGTTCTACACGATTTCTCTGACATTAGTAGCAATGACGTTTGGAGGCGTTTTAGAATATTCTGGAATGTTGAATGCGTTAATTTCTATCGTCTTAAAAGTGGCCAAGTCAACTGGTTCATTAATCGCATCTGTTATTGTGTCCTGCATTGGGACAAATTTCACTTGTTCAGAACAATACATATCCATCATTGTACCATCACGCATGTATATCAATACATTTAAAGAGAAACAACTTCATCCTAAGAATTTGTCTAGAGCTTTAGAAGATGGAGGTACTTTAACTTCGGTCTTTGTACCATGGAATACATGTGGGGTATTTATTGCATCAACGTTAGGCGTTTCTGTTATCGAATATGCGCCGTTCGCTATATTAAATTATACTGTACCAATTATTTCTATTATATTTGGATATATTGGATTCAAAATTATAAAATTAAGTGAACAGCATACTGAAGTGAATGGCGAAACAAATAATCAATCGCAATCTAAAGATACAAATCTAGCCTGAAATCTACTATTTCCAAACTAGATTATAATATATATTAATTTGATAATATCCGTTCTCTCATTTCACATATTAGATGGATTTTGAGAACGGATATTGTAGTTTAACGAGATGAAAACAAAATTTATTAGCATATAAGAAGGCGTAAATTTAATATTTGCAGTATTATTTGTCTATATTTTAACACCTTATCTGCATTGCATTTGAAGCATGATTAGGTTGATATAATTATAGCGTCGCCTATCTCTCAGGCGTCAAATTGACTGAGAGAGGAGGTGTATTATGATGCTTATGTGTTTTGTGCACATATTAATGACAGTCATAAGTGGCTGTATTATCACGTATTTTTCTTATTGGCTTAATAAACGTGATAAATAATGCATAGGTGACAAAAGCCACACCTTAAAAACCCCCTTACTATAGCCGTAGTAAGGGGGTTGGTGTATTATTGCTTATGTGTTTTGTTACAAGTATTATATCATCAGCTTAAAGCAAAATGCAAATATATATTTGTATGGGCACTATCAATGATACTGAATAGATTTTCACTTAATAGCCTGTGAATTTGCAGGGGATATCAGTTGCTTAGCACTTATATTGAAATATTGAAATTTCTACGTATACTAAATGTTAAAAAGAAGCAGTTTATTAAGGAGTAGATACATGGACATTAAACATATGAAGTACTTTGTAGCTGTTGTAGACCAAAACGGTATGACAAATGCTTCGAAACATTTATATATTGCCCAACCAACGATAAGTAAAGCAATCAAAGACTTAGAAGATACTTTAAATATGCCCTTATTTGATCGGAGTAAGCGACAACTTGTATTAACAGACGCTGGATCAGTTTTTTATAGAAAATGCAAAGAGATTTTAACGCTTTACAATGATTTGCCTAAAGAAATAAACAGTCTGTTAGGACTAGAAACAGGACATATAAGTATTGGCTTATCTGCGGTTATGAACATGAATAAGTTTATTCAGATATTAGGTGAGTTTCATCAGAAATATCCGAATGTTACATACAACCTTGTTGAGAATGGCGGGAAAATGATTGAGACACAGTTAATCAATGATGAAATTGATATTGGCATCACAACTTTACCCGTGGACCAAACGATTTTCCATTCCATCACGCTCTATCAAGAGGATTTAAAATTAGTGTTAAATAAAGAGCATCATCTTGCGAACATAGAAAAAATTGATATGAGTATGTTAAAGGATGAAGATTTTATACTTTTTAATGAAGATTTTTATTTGAATGATAAAATTATTGAAGCGGCGAAGAATGCTGGTTATCTCCCAAATACGGTTTCTAAGATTTCACAGTGGAACTTTATTGAAAATTTATTGAATGCACATCTAGGAGTCAGTATATTGCCTGAGAATATCGTTAATTTATTGGATAGCCATTTTGTACATAAAAAACTAGAAGACCCTGGCATGCGATGGGAACTAGGTGTTGTGTGGAAACGTGACAAATATTTAAGTCATGCAACGAGGCAGTGGATAGATTTCATGAAACAACGATTATAACCTATACATAAACGCGTAAATCATTGATTAGATTAAAGTGTGATCGAAGAGTCTGAGACAAAAATAGATGTCTCGGGCTTTTTATATAGAAGAAATATTTTAGCCGGTTATTACTATAGAAAAAGGTAATGCCATAAATCGCTTTCATTCAAAAAAGTAATGAGTGCTATTGAAAATCAATATTTTTATTATAGGATATACCGTCTTATACTTAAGTATATAGTTAATCAAGCAATTAATAAGTAAATGCATATAAGGATGATGTATATTGCAAATGTCAAAGAAGTTGATACAAATATTATTTCAAATATTAATGATTATGGGGATTACGTATATAGGCAACGTGATTCAAACTTTCTTTCATATACCAATTGCGGGAAGTATTGTAGGCTTAATTGTATTCTTCCTGCTCTTACAATTTAAGGTTATTCCAGCTAAATGGGTCAGTGAGGGTTCAAATTTTTTCTTAGCAACGATGGTCTTCTTCTTTGTCCCATCTGTAGTAGGAATTATGGATGTCGTTCCTGAAATTAATTTAAACTTCATTCTCTTTTTTACAATGATCATATTAGGTACGTGTTGTGTGTCACTTATTTCTGGTTTTATAGCTGAAAAAATGGTTAAAACTGCACGATACGGGAATGGACAAGATTAGATGCTACTTTTAAAAACTATTTTTATGATTTTGTTAACGATACTGATGTTTATCGGTGCAAAGAAGCTTCAAGCAAGATTTAAGAGTCCTTTTTTAAATCCAGCACTGATTGCTTCGATTGGGATTGTATGTGTACTACTATTACTTAGGGTAGATTACCAATCATAGATGGTTGGAGGAAAATGGATTCATTATTTGTTAAATTGTACCGTTGTTTGTTTAGCATTTCCGCTTTATCAAAATCGACATAAAATATTGCAGAATGCACGCATCATTTTTAGCAGTGTGTTGACTGCAGTGATGTTAAATTTTATATTTGTCTACTGTATATTAAAACTATTTGGTTATTCAAAAGAAGTCATTGTAACAATGTTGCCAAGGTCCATGACAGCTGCTGTTGGTATTGAAGTATCAAAGCAACTTGGTGGTATAGATTCTATTACCGTCATGTTTATTATTACAACAGGTTTAATTGGTAGTATTTTAGGAACGTATTTACTAAGAATAGGTAGATTTAATACGTCGATAGCAAAAGGCATGGCATATGGCAATGCATCACATGCTTTTGGCACGGCCCAAGCCTTAGAAATAGATTTAGAATCCGGAGCATTTAGTTCAATTGGTATGATTTTAACAGCAGTGTTAAGCTCAATCATTTTACCGATACTCATCCTATTTTTATATTAAAAATGCATATATTTGATGTTATTAAGAATAGAAAGAGAATTAAATTTAAATGAAAAACTGAAGGGAGTATTTTCATAATGGCAAAAATTAAAGCAAACGAAGCATTAGTAAAAGCATTACAAGCGTGGGATATTGATCACTTATATGGTATTCCAGGTGACTCAATCGACGCAGTTGTTGATAGTTTAAGAACTGTAAGAGATGAGGTTGAATTTGTGCATGTACGCCATGAAGAAGTGGCTAGTTTAGCAGCAGCAAGCTATACTAAATTAACAGGTAAGATTGGAGTTGCATTAAGTATCGGAGGTCCTGGTGTTGTGCATTTACTTAATGGTATGTATGACGCTAAATTAGATAATGTACCCCAACTTATCTTGGCTGGACAAACAGATAGCACCGCATTAGGAACTAAAGCGTTCCAAGAAACAGATATTAGTAAAATGGTAGACGACGTTGCAGTATACAATCGTCAAATCACAGAAAATGATAAAGATGTATTTGGGATTGTAAATGAAGCTATTCGCACGGCTTACCAGAAAAAAGGTGTCGCAGTCTTAATTCTGCCAAATAATTTATTAACAAATAAAGTGAAAGACACAACAAATACGCCAGTTGATACAGCACCACCTGCACGAGTAGCACCAAAACCTCGTAGTATCAAAAAGGCAACGAAATTAATCAATAAAAGTAAACGTCCAGTTATGTTAATTGGTACAGGTGCGAAACATGCTAAAGATGAAGTACGTGAATTTATCGAAGCGGTTAAAATTCCGTCAATCATAACGTTACCTGCAAAAGGTATACTCGCTGATGCGCACCCGTACAATTTAGGGAATTTAGGTAAAATTGGTACCAAAGTGTCTTATCAAACAATGCAAGATGCAGATTTATTAATTATGGTTGGTACAAATTATCCATATGTTGATTATTTACCTAAGAAAAATATTAAAGCCATTCAAATAGATACAAACCCAGACAATATCGGACACCGTTTCAATGTAAATGTAGGTATTATTGGTGATAGTAAATATGCGTTACAACAATTAACAGATTCTGTAAAACATATTAAAAATCGCGATTTCTTAAATAAAACACTCGAAAGAAAAGCAACTTGGGATTCATGGATGGCAAAAGATATGGCCGATGAAAGTTCACCAATTCGTCCAGAACGTTTAATGGATGCAATCAACAAAGTGAGAACAGATGACGCAATCTTTTCTATCGACGTAGGTACATCAACGGTTTGGTCTACACGTTATTTAAATTTAACAGTGAACAATAAATTTATTGTGTCTAGTTGGTTAGGTACAATGGGTTGTGCCTTGCCTGGTGCAATTGCCGCGAAACGTGCTTATCCAAATCGTCAAGTTGTTGGTATTGCAGGTGACGGTGCATTCCAAATGGTTATGCAAGATTTTGCTACGGCGGTACAATATGACTTACCTATGACGATTTTTGTATTAAATAATGAACAATTGTCATTTATTAAATATGAACAACAAGCTGCTGGGGAATTAGAGTATGCTATCGACTTCACAGATATGGATTTAGCTAAATTTGCTGAAAGTTGTGGTGGCGTTGGTTACACATTAAAAGATCCAAGCAACATTGACGAAGTCGTTGCTGATGCGATGGCTCAAGACAGACCAACAATTGTTAATGTTTATGTAGATCCTAATGCAGCACCATTACCAGGTAAAATTGTTAAAGATGAAGCAATCAATTATGGTAAATGGGCATTTAGATCCATTACTGAAGATAAAAAATTAGACCTAGACGAACTGCCACCAATGTCAACAGCAGTTAAACGTTTCTTCTAATATATTGTCTAGTTCAAATAGATAAATACAGAACTAAAGTTTTTGCATAAGCGCAGCTAAACTTCATAAATGAAGTTTAGCTGCGCTTTATATTTATAGTTTTTTAATACAGTTTGTAATTTACTAATTGACAAAGAATCTGAAACACCTATTTATGTGCTAGACTTAATTCTTTACTTAATCTGTTTCTAGTATTAAAAACACAAAAATAAGTCGTGTTATCGTATGTGATCAATACATATAACTTTCATCACTCATGCATTGTAGATATTTTTATCTCTTGGGTATTGATTTAATATTTGGTTGTGGAATAATAGAAAGTATGAATTGTCAGATAATTGTGTTAAATATAACTAAATTGATATTTTTTGTATTTCACAAGTTAAAAAATAGGATGTCATTGGGAGAGGTTGTTTTAAGCATGGTCAAAAATTTTTTGAAGGATAAACGTTTAAAAACACCACATACGTATGCACTTTTGTTATGTATTATCATATTTGCGAGTATTCTCACTTATTTAATTCCAGCGGGAACATTTTCAAGAGAGAAAAAAGATGGGCAAACATTAGTTATACCTGGATCATATGAGCAGGTTCAACAACATGGCGTATCTTTCTTTGATATATTTCGCGCAATACCTGAAGGATTAATAAGTGGTGGGGAGATTGTTTTTTACATCTTTTTAGTAGGTGGCGCATTCGGTATTGTTCACAAGACCGGTGCTTTTGAGAATGGTGTAAATAAAGCAATGCAATCATTAGGTTCATATAAAGTACTGATGATTCCATTAACAATGACCATTTTTTCAATTTTAGGATTTTCTATTGGTTTAGCAGAAGAAACAATCATTTTTGTTCCTATTGGTATTATTATCGCACGTACATTGGGCTATGATGCGCTGACGGGTGCAGCAATGGTGATTCTTGGCGCAGCAAGTGGATTTATAGGTGGGATGTTGAATCCATTTACTGTAGGTGTTGCACAAACTGTAGCAGAATTGCCAATGTTTTCAGGATGGGGATTACGTTCAATTATATATATATTCATTTTAATAGCTGCCATTTCAACTGTTATGCTTTATGCACGCAAGGTTAAGCGTGATAAGTCGAAAAGTTATGTTTATGAATTGGAACAAAGCGAAGCTAAGTCTGAAACGCAATTAACACGTGCACGTTTTACAAAGCGACAAGCAATCGGATTAGGATTGATCGTCTTAGCGATTATACTCAACGTTTATGGTATATTCTCATTTGGTTGGTCATTTAATGAAATGAGTGCGAACTTTATATTTGCCGGACTACTTGCTGGTATGATTGGTGGTCTTGGTATTAACGGCACATTTGATGCCATGATTGATGGCATGAAAGATATCTTGTTTGGCGCAATGATTGTTGGATTTGCCAAAGGCATCATCGTTATTTTAGAAAATGGACAAGTGATCGATAGTATCGTTTATGGTATGACAACATTATTGGCAGGAGTGCCTTCATCATTAGTCATTATTGCGATGTTTATTCTGCAATTTATGTTGAATTTCTTTATTCCATCAGGGTCAGGTCAAGCATTAACAACAATGCCATTAATGGTACCTATTTCTGATTTATTAAATATTAATCGTCAAATTACAGTTCTCGCATTCCAATATGGTGATGCGATTAGTAACGTCTTATTCCCAACGTCTGCAATTTTAATGGGAGCATTAGCAGTAGGGAAAATCACTTATACACAGTGGTTGAAATTTGCATGGAAGATTATCTTACTTTGGGTCATAATTTGTTGCGTCGGTATGTCGATAGCTTTGATTGTAGGCTATTAGTTTAGAAAAATGTGACATGTTAAGATTTAAATTGTAAAAATAAAGACAAAAAAGTTATTGTGTATTCTATGAAAGCGTTATATAATATAAAAAAATAAATCGTCATTTTGCGTGTTACTGGTTAGGCAGGCATGAGCAAACGGAAGGCTATAGGGAATAGTCTGTTTGTTCATGCCTTTTTTGCGCACTTTTTGACGAAATTATTATTTATGAAGGGAAGAATTATATATGTTTAAAAAGCTTTTTGGACAGCTGCAACGTATTGGTAAAGCATTAATGCTTCCAGTAGCGATATTACCTGCAGCAGGTCTATTATTAGCAATTGGTACGGCCATACAAGGCGAAGCATTACAGCATTACTTACCATTTATACAAAATGGTGGTATTCAAAGCGTCGCACAAATGATGACAGGTGCAGGCGGGATTATCTTTGATAACTTGCCAATGATTTTTGCTTTGGGTGTTGCGATAGGCTTAGCGAGTGGTGATGGTGTTGCTGCGATAGCGGCATTTGTAGGTTACATCGTAATGAACAAAACGATGGGAGCAATCCTTCATGTGACACCAGACAATGTTAATGACGCAGCAAGTGGTTATGCGAGTGTTCTAGGTATCCCAACACTTCAAACAGGTGTGTTTGGTGGTATTATCATTGGTGCACTTGCGGCATGGTGTTATAACAAATTCTATAATATTTCATTACCGTCTTATTTAGGTTTCTTTGCGGGCAAACGATTTGTACCGATTATGATGGCAACAACGTCATTTATCTTAGCGTTTCCAATGGCTTGGATTTGGCCAACGATTCAAGATGGTTTAAATGCATTTAGTGAAGGTTTATTGGATTCGAATACAGGTCTAGCAGTATTTCTATTTGGATTTATCAAACGATTACTAATACCATTTGGATTGCACCATATATTCCACGCGCCATTTTGGTTTGAATTTGGTAGTTGGAAAAATGCAGCCGGTGAGATGATTCACGGTGACCAACGTATTTTCATTGAACAAATCCGTGAAGGAAGTAAATTAACGGCTGGTAAATTCATGCAAGGTGAATTCCCAGTTATGATGTTTGGTTTACCGGCAGCAGCGTTAGCGATCTATCATACTGCGAAACCGGAAAATAAAAAAGTTGTTGCAGGTTTAATGGGTTCAGCAGCGTTAACATCATTCTTAACAGGTATTACAGAACCATTAGAATTCTCGTTCTTATTTGTAGCACCATTATTATTCTTTGTACATGCAGTATTAGATGGCTTATCTTTCTTAATCTTATATTTACTAAATGTGCACTTAGGATATACGTTCTCAGGTGGATTTATTGATTATGTCTTACTAGGTGTACTACCGAATAAGACACAGTGGTGGTTAGTCATTCCTGTAGGTATTGTTTACGCACTGATTTACTATTTCGTTTTCAAATTCTTAATTTTAAAATTCAAATACAAAACGCCAGGACGTGAAGACAAGCAGGCACAATTTACCCAATCATCAGCGAGTGAATTACCTTTTAATGTCTTAGCAGCGATGGGCGGAGAAAGTAATATTAAACACTTAGACGCATGTATTACAAGATTGCGTGTAGAAGTAAACGATAAGAGCAAAGTTGATGTTGCAGGTCTGAAAGCGTTAGGTGCTTCAGGTGTGCTTGAAGTTGGTAATAACATGCAAGCAATCTTCGGACCTAAATCAGATCAAATTAAACATGATATGGCGCGCATTATCAAAGGCGAAATTACAAAGCCTAGCGAAACAACAGTTGAAGAAGTAGATAATAACGAAGCAGTTCATGTGGCAGAAATGGATGATATTAAAGTCTATGCACCAGGTAAGGGTCAAATTATTCCACTATCAGAAGTACCAGACCAAGTGTTTGCTCAAAAAATGATGGGTGATGGTGTTGGTTTTATTCCTGAAAATGGTAAAATCGTTGCTCCATTTGATGGAACAGTGAAAACAATATTCCCGACTAAACATGCGATTGGTTTAGAATCAGAGCAAGGCTTAGAGCTATTAATTCATATTGGAATTGATACAGTTAAGTTAAATGGTGAAGGTTTCGAAAGTTTCGTAAATACGGGAGATACCATTCACAAAGGTCAATTATTAATGCAAGTTGATTTAGATTATATTAAAGCAAACGCACCAAGTATCGTTACACCTTTAGTCGTGACGAATTTGGAAGACCGTACATTAGAAGTAGAAGATGTTAAAGATGTCAATACGGAACAACTAATTGCAACTGTGAAAGCACAGTAGTGTAATAAGTGTTTCAGATGAGGATGAGCAAATGATTTCGATTGAAATTTCGAAATGTTGCTTGTCCTCATTTTTAATTTTCGAATAAAAAGTTGAAAAATTCTGAAATTATAAATATCATAGGGGGTAACTATAAATAGAATCGAAGGTGAAAGTATGGATTATAGGCCATCAATTAATGTTATGCCAAACGTTACACTTGTACCACCTGAATTGGATATGGCTAGACCATTGCTAGAAACGATTAAGGCTAATTTGTCTCATTTATCTCCGTTTTTGGATTTTATTAAAGAAGATGTAACGATAGAAGACGAGCAAGCTTATTTGAAAATGATGATTCAGCAACATGCAGACAATAAAGCACGCTTGTTTTTAATTTATTATGAAGAGAAGTTAATTGGGACTATAGATTTACATAATATTCAAGCTACACATCAAAAAGCAGAAGTAGGATATTGGATTGCTGAAGGGTATACAGGCAAGCAAATTGTTACAACTTGCGTGAAATACTTATGCCATTATGCATTTGAAATTTTGTCATTGAATAAATTAACAATTATGGCAGATAAACGTAATCTTGCGAGCAATAAAGTAGCTGAAAAAATAGGATTCACATTTGTTGCGACAGACGTTGAAGATGTTTTCGATGGGGAACATTTTAGGGATATGAATCGATATGTTTTATTTAGGAAGGATTTTCTGAATAACTAATCATGAAGTCAATAATGGATGAAATTTATATAGAGGAGCGGCAATATGTTACAGAACAAACTAAATGTAGCGAATTTAAATACACCTATTCATAAATTGGAACAGTTGAGCCAAGCGTTAGGCAAATCAATCTATATTAAACGTGATGATTACACGGGAACAGAAATTTCTGGGAATAAAGTACGTAAGCTAGAATACACTATACAATATGTGTTAGATAATGGCTATGACACCGTCATTACGACAGGAGCAATCACGTCTAATCATGCGCGTGCAACTGCTGCGTTATGTGCGCAATATAATATTGAATGTCATTTGGTGTTGAGAGGGGAACTAGAGGCATACGAAGGTAATTTGTTCCTAGGTGCAATGTTAGGGGCACACTTACATGTGATTGAGCCAGAAGCATCTAGAGAGAAAGCGATGGAAGCATTGTATAAAACATTAGAATCACAAGGCAAGACCCCTTTCTCAATTCCGGTCGGTGCATCAGATTGGATTGGTACCCATGGTTATGTGCATGCCTTTGAAGAAATATTAAAGCAAGAAGAAGAATTAAATATTGCTTTCGATTCTATAAATGTTGCGGTAGGTTCAGGTGGTACTTATGCTGGGTTATGGTATGGCAATGAACAACATCAGACAACTAAACAAATAACGGGATACGCAGTCGATCAGAGTACCGATGCATTTCATAAGAAAGTCACCGAAATTATTCAGCAACTCGATGATTCTATAAGCGATTTTGATACTGTGCATATTAATGATGCGTATATCGGTTTAGGTTATGGACAAGCGACTGATGAGGAGCTACAGTTCTATATTGATATTGCACAATTAGAAGGTATTATATTAGACCCTACTTATACAGGAAAAGCTTTTAAAGGATTGGTAGAAGAAATTAAGGCAGGTCGGTATGATAATCAGGAATATATATTGTTCATTCATACAGGCGGGTTACAAGGATATACAGAAGAAACAAGGCGCCGTCTACAACGCATGTTGCCCGAAATTTCAGAAACAAAATAATGTTATATCATGTTCTAATAGCTTAAAATATAGTTGGTAATGAATATAAAAGTTTAAGGAGTTTAAAAAATTATGACTATAAGAAGGCTAGTGGCAGAACGAAATATCGAAGTGAATGGCTATGATATTGATGCGATGGGCATAGTGAGTAATATAGTATACATTAGATGGTTTGAAGATTTGCGTACGGATTTTATCAATAAATACATGTCATATTCAGATATGATGCATCAACATATTTCTCCGATATTGATGAAAACAGAAGCCGAATATCAAAATCCTGTTACAATACATGACCAACCTATTGGGCGATGTTACCTCGTGAAGGCAAGCAAATTACGATGGGAATTTGAGTTTGAAATTACATCTGCAGATAAAAAGCATTGCATAGGTAAACAAAGTGGTACATTTTTTGATTTGCAAAAACAAAAGGTTACGCGTTTACCAGATGTGTTCCAAAGCATATTAAATGATGAAATCTAATATTTGCTAGTCATAAGTCATGAATTTTTTATAATTTAATTAGTGATATAGCTAAATGATATATACTTAGTAGAAAAAGAAAAGATGCTGTCAAAATGATTTCTTAATGTTTAATCAAGGTCATAAAGGTGGTGTTCATAATGCAAAAAACAATGACGACAGTAGCAGATTTTTATGAATTCATTGAATCTAATAGACTTGTGGTGATACATGTTATGAGGGATCATTGTAGCGTTTGTCATGCGGTATTACCACAAATTGCAGGGCTAGTTGATGAATATCCCCAAATTCCATTAGGTGTGATTAATCAAAGTGACGTTGAAGCTATTGCAGGTGAATTATCTATATTCACTGTGCCAGTCGATTTGATTTTTATGGATGGAAAAGAAATGCATCGACAAGCGCGCTTTATCGATATGCAGCAGTTTGAACATCAGTTAGGTTTAATGTACCAAAGTTTATTGGATTAACACATATAGATATCTTAATAATTTTTGAATTTATAAGCAGCTGTCAAAATACATATGGTTTTGGCAGTTTTTTGATATAGAATTGAAATGAATAATCATAGGTAGCATAAAATGTAACCTTAGAGGCTAAATTTTGATTTTATATTGTGTTTGATTGAAATGTGGAAAATTTGATAAATAATGTCATAATTATTAAAAATAATGTATGATTAGGTTAATTCATAGCAGTGTGGGGGGATATCATGCGTATTGAGCGAATTTGTCCGAATGAAGCGGAGGCACTTTATGCTTGTCAAAAAAGGTTGGATGCAGAAACACAATTTATGTTGTATTTAGCAGATGAGCGGGAATTTGATCAAGAACAACTTGAAGACGAAATTAAACGTAATTTTTACATAGGTGCTAAATCAGATGACGACGAAATACTAGGTTATGTATCTGTACATATAAGTCGTTTAATTAAAATTAGACATATCGGTTCTATGGTGACGGGTCTGGTTAATGATTTGCAACAACAAGGTATTGCCACTCAAATGTTCAATGAAACAATTAAGTGGGCCAAACGTAAAGGTCTTAGACGTTTGGAATTAACAGTTATTACAACAAATAAACCGGCAGTAAACTTTTACGAAAAACTTGGCTTTAAAATAGAAGGTATTCGTCATGAATCAGTTTATATAGACGGACACTATTTTGATGAACTGTACATGTCAATGATGTTAAATCAGGAAACTGAATATCAGACAGATTATGTTTGGTAATTTAAAAGCGAAGAAACGAGATCGAATGTGTGTCGATGACGTTTCCTCGCTTTTTATAATGTTAACGTTCTTGTTCTTTTTTTAAAGAAAGGGTTAGTATCAAAATGATAATAAGCAAAATGCCTAATAATTGATAGGGTAGAAAACTTACTTTCAACCAAAATGCGCTTGCAACTATAGCCATTACTGGCTCAATGGTACCAAAAAGAGTGGTTTCCTTCGCGGATAAATAATTTAAACTTTTAATAAAGAAGAAAAATGCCATTGCTGTGCCAAAGATAATACCAAATGTTAAATAAGATATGTTAGCAAAGTTTAAATGTGTAATATTGAATTGCCAAATTGGCGCTTTAAAATTCATTAATATACCAGAAATGAGCATCGCCCAACCTACCACGAGTATAGCTGGGAATTTGATTAATAACTTACCTGCATAAATTGTATAAAAAGCGAGTGATAGTCCAGAAATAATTCCCCATATGACACTAGAACTAGGTACTACAAGATTATGGATAGAGCCGTTTGTTAATAAGAGGAAAGTTCCAGATATCGTTAACAGAATTGCAATTAGATCAAATAATTTAAAATTTGCTTTTTGACGTAGAACAAACCAAACGATGATATAAACTGGTGCGATATATTGTAATAAAGTTGCAACGGCAGCATTACCAAAGTTTATTGACGCCATGTAAGAATATTGTACAAGTAGCATGCCGAAAATTGAGAATATCAATAGTTGAATTGTACTTTGGACATTATGAAATACTGAAAATATAGTTAGTTTAGGGTTCAATATTTTAAAGATTAATAATAGAATGAAACCACTCACTAACAGACGAGCAGTAACATACCAGTTAATGTCTACGCCTTGATGCTGAAATAAGTAATCAGATACTGTGCCACCTAATCCCCAAAAAGAAGCACCTAAAATTGCCAAGATAATGCCGATTAAGCGTTGTTTATTTTCCATTTTATCACCTTCATTTACTAATATATTAAAATATAGCGTAAAAAATATTGTTATAATACAATTAAACACGTTAAAAATAGCAATATATTGAGGTGGCGAAAATGTATAAAGATGTTCATTTAGAGAGTAATGGAGAAGAACGCATTCAATATGAGGATCGTAACTGGAAGCATATTGTATTAAAAACAAAATTGAATGAAATGACAATGGGCTATATTCCTATTCATTGGCATCGCGCATTACAATTTGTATTTGTTATTAAGGGACAACTTAAAATCATCATAGGGAATAAAGAGAAACTGCTTGATAAAGGTGACGGTATATTCATAAATTCGGATATTGTGCATGAGATTCAAGAAATAGAGCAATTTAGTGAATTCTATTGTTGGAATATTGGTATACCAGACGTTACAAATTACATGGAATATAAATATATAAATCAAATTGTACAACAAGCACAAGACGTCCCATATATATTTTTATCTCAGTGGAATGTATATCATAATCGTTTATTGAATATCGTTGAAACGGTAGGCAAAATATATAATGACAAAGAGCAGTATTTTGATTTAGATATCATGATGCACTTTTATCATACATTGAAGTGTTTATTATATATTATAGATCACGAACCAAACGATTTTACATATAAATTTGATGCCAGAATTAAACAAGTAATGTTGTATATACAGCAGCATTTTTCTGAGAAGGTGACATTGAAACACTTAAGTCAGTTGATTTACTTAAGTGAAGCAGAAACGATTAAATTATTTAAGAAATATGTAAAGCAAACGCCATTTGAATACTTGACTAAATATCGTTTAGAACAAAGTATGTATATGCTCAAAAGAGATGAACAGTATTCGATAACTGAGATTGGGATGGCATGTGGTTTTTCTACTACTAGTTATTTTATTAAAGTCTTTAAAGAAGCGTATCAAATGACACCTAAACAGTATCAAAAACAGCTAAGTACATTATGACAAACTATAAAATTAACAAAAAAAGAGTGGAATAGAAACCTAAATTTTTAAAAAGGTTTCTGTCCCAGCCCTTTTGAACTAGTGAATATTTTTGTGATAATACGTTCGTTATTTAGTTATGCATGTAGAAAGGGTATATTCAACAAATAAGAATCCTATTATATATTTTTTAAATATGTTGTGAAGAATTCCGTATACAAGTCAATAAAAGTAAGATAAATAGATTTTTCAACATATTCGTCTACTTGATGCGCTTGGCTGACTAATCCAGGAACGTACATAATAAATGAGAAATCTTCGTCTTTATCAACTAATAAATCTGAAGCATCAGTAACACCTGGTGAAGCTTCAAATGGTAAATCCGTGTTTAAATATTTTGTGCCCATATCATGCGCTAATGTCGCTAATTTATTTTGACCGGTTGTATAAACAGGAGGACGAGACATATACGTATCAATTTCAATATCAGTTTTATCTGTTTCAACTTGTTTTAAAATATCATTAAAATAACTAATAAATTGTTCGTTATCGTGTTCGGGAATTGTACGAATGTTAAATTCAGATTCAGCATGTTCAGGGATAGAGTTAACTTGATTACCACCGTTAAAAATTGTGGCATTCATCAATGCATTTCCCAATAAATCATTATGCTGTTCAAATTTTTTAAATCCTTCATCTGCTTTATAGACAAACTTCACTAGAGGAGATATCGCATTAAAACCGAGTTGTGGCATAGAACTATGAGAAGCCTTACCTCTTGAAATGACGCGGATATCCATTGATCCTTTATGTGCATAAATAATTCTATCTTGAGAAGGTTCGGCAATGACAAGTGCATCTACGTCTTTCATATAACCTTGTTCTTGGAATGCTTTCGCACCTTCTCCGACAATTTCCTCACCAGCAGTTGCTAATAAACGAATTCGACCTGTTGTTAATAGTCCTTGGTCATGTATGTCAATTAAACTGAGGACCAATGCAGCTAAGCCTGATTTCATATCTGCTGACCCACGGCCATAGAGCTTACCATCTTTTTCTGTTAAAGTGAACGGATCATATGTCCATTTCTTGTAATCACCAGCTGATACAACATCCATATGACCTGAAATACCTAGAACAGGGCCAGATTCACCAATTTCTGCTACTAAATTTGCACGCGTATCACTAATCTTGATTACTTTAGAGTCTATGCCATGTTGAGCAAGTAAATCCTTGAGATAGTTACAAACTTCAATTTCATTATCATTGACAGATTTAATGCCTACTAAATCTTTTAAAATTTGTACTTTCTCTGTTTCGGTAAATTTACTCATTTTTAAAAACTCCTTTACTGTAAAATACTATACACATTAATTATACCGAATATTTTGAATTTAATGTGCTTAGAAGCATTCTTGTTGGGAAATTTGAGGGGATGAGTATGTCATTTTGATATTCATATTTATATTTATATTTAAAAAGTGAGGAGTTATAAAGTATACACAATTAAAAAATCATACATGTACTTTAGAAGTTGAATTATCTAAAGGCCATGTATGATTTTTGTTATTTTCTAATATTGACAGTTTGTTTGAGTGGTTATGGATACTTGACTGTGATCCTTTTGGTACAGCAGTTGATTCAGTCGTTGTTGAGTTAGAAGTATTATCGATATTATCTACGTTTTCAATATTTTTAGTGCTATCTGCGTCTAAAACTGAGCCTCGCATATCATTCCCTTGGAAACTACCAACTAAAATCATAATAAGATAGCCACAACAAATAATTGCCACAACTGCAAGATAAATTGAAACAACTAACTTAACTGGTTTACTCATAAAACTGCCTCCTATATGTCCACGAAATATCTCTATACATATAAAGTAACATCTAAATTTTAATATCATGTAAAGTTGCAGTAAATATTATATTTTTGTTTTCTGAAAAAGATTGTAGAGGATTAAAAATATTTTAAAAAAATAATAAGAAATTCATTTGTTCGCTAAAAATATTAAAATACCGCTGTTAAGGCTTTTTGAATTTAAAATAATTTCATTTTACATGTATTGTAAAGGTTGGTTTACAATTTGTTAATAGTGACTTTAAAGTGTTTATATTAAATCAATAACTGCGTGATAGCATGTCTATATTGAAAGAGATGTAGATTTAACATTACTAAACGAATTATAAAGAAAATATGTTCATTATGTTAATCAATCATTATTTCTCAACTTTATACATAAAAAATAACAGTCTGAGTGAAAAGAGGGACAAACATTTGCTACTTATCATAATTTGTGTAGGACTTATTCTTTGGTTAGGTATTGTCGAGAAACGACGACATTCTGATAGATTAGAGAAAATTCCTGTACGCATCAATATAAATGGTATTAGAGGTAAATCTACAATTACAAGGTTGATTTATAGTATTTTGCGTGAAGATCAATATCGCGTAATTGGTAAAACAACTGGAACAGATGCTCGAATGTTGTACTGGTTTACACCGAAGGAATTTCCTGTACATAGAAAACCACAAGGTGCAAACATTGGTGAACAACGTGACATCATCCGAAAGGTTGTAAGACAAAAAGGGAATGCCTTAGTAAATGAATGTATGGCGGTTAACCCTGATTATCAAATTACCTTTCAAAAGGATCTTGTTAAAGCCAATATTGGTGTCATTGTAAATGTAATGGAAGACCATATGGATGTCTTAGGCCCAACTTTAGATGAAGTTGCAGAGGCCTTTACTGCAACAATTCCTTATCGAGGTCATTTAGTTGTGATGAAAGATGATTATACAAAGTTTTTTGCAAAAGTGGCAAAAAGAAGAAAAACAAAGCTGATTGTCGTAGATAAAGAAGAAGTACCAGAATCATTTTTAAGAAAATTTGGTTATATTGTATTCCCCGATAATGTTGCAATTGCAATGGGTGTTGCAGAAGCGTTAGGTATTGATAGAGAAACGGCATTGGCTGGTATGTTAAATGCTCCGCCAGATGTTGGCGCGGTAGAAGTTAAATATTACAATGCAAATCAATCTACTAACGTATATGTAAATGCTTTTGCAGCAAATGAACCACAATCAACAAAGGCGATTTTGAACAAAGTAGAGACATACAATTACCCTTACAACAAAATTGTGATTATCCTGAATTGCCGTTCGGACAGGATTGATAGAACAAGACAATTCTGTGAAGACTTTATCACAGAAGTAGATTTCGACACATTAATCTGTACTGGTAAGAGTACGCAAATGGTAACAGATGTGATGAGAGGTCAACCCGATAAGAAATATTTAAACTTTGAAGGTAGAGATATAAAAGAAGTTGAACGTGCGGTTTTCGAAGAATCTCAAAATGCTTTGATGTTCTGTGTAGGAAATATTCACGGACCAGGTAAACAAATAGCACAGTATATAGAAGGGATCAAATAATATGATAGGTTCAGAGTTATATTTTTCATTATTTGTAGGCATCGTATTAAGTTTAATATTTGCTGAAAAGTTTGGTATCAGCCCTGCTGGTTTAGTAGTACCAGGATATTTAGCGTTAATCTTTGATCAGCCAGTCATGTTGTTATCCGTACTAGTGATTAGCTGTATTACATACTTCATTGTCAATCATGGCATTAGTCGTTTTGTGATTTTATACGGACGTCGAAAATTTGCTGCGATGATACTGACGGGTATGGTATTAAAATTTGTGTTCGATTTAATTTATCCTTTAACCCCGTTTGAAATGGTTGAAATGTCAGGTATTGGTGTTGTAATTCCAGGAATAATAGCCAATACAATTCAAAAACAAGGTGTCATTATTACTTTGTCGACATGTATGTTATTAACATGTATTACTTACGTCATCTTATTCTTTTATAGTTTTATCAACTAGTAAGGAGCATGAAATATGAAGCATTCTAAGAAATTTTCAATAGAAGAACGCATACTCAAGTGGACGAAGCGACACAAAAAAAGGAATTCAATCTATACCGGCATCATCTTGGCAATTGCACTGGTGCTTTTAGTATTTGCAGTTACAGCACAAAAAGTCGAACCAGTAAAAGCAATGGGTAAAGGACAGAATGAAATCAAGTTGACGTATTTAGGAAACATTGAGTTAAACAAGCACATTCGAAAAAACAATTTAAATGATGCGTTCTTTGCGATACGCGATGTTTTAAAAGGAAGTGACTATTCCACTGCAAGTTTAAAAATGTCAAAATTTTCAAATGATAGAAAAACGAATATCGACAAAAATTTAGAAAATGTACTGTTTTTAAAAGGTCTGAATTTCAAAAGTTTAAGTGTGATTAACGAAGTGACCGACAATATAACAGCAAGAGATTTTATGAAATCCGTAGAGTCTCAAACTGGGTACAATTATCTTACAGGTAATGGTTCCAATCCCATCAATAGTAAAACGGTTCAACAAACAGTAAAAGGAAAAAAAGTTGCTAATGTATCCCTTACGGATGTTGAGTCTGATTACACAGACCCAATAAAAAATACAACTTCAATAAGTTTAGAACCTAATATCTATGTTCCTTTAATTAAAAAATTAAAGGAGAAAAATGACTTTGTAGTTGTTAACGTTGATTGGGGTATCACAGATGAACGCTCGGTAACGACTAGGCAAAAAAAATACGCACATTCATTATCAGATGCGGGCGCTGATGTTGTTATCGGTCACAATTCAGTTGTTCAAGAAATTGAAAAATATAAAAATACTGATATTTTTTACAGCTTAGGTAATGTTACTTCAGAAGGTTTTTTATCTAAAAATAAACAAGGATTAATGGTACAGCAAAATTGGAATGGCCAGCAATCTAAATTTATGGTGACACCTATTAAATCTCAAGGTGGAAAGATTACGAAATCCTCACCAAATGCAGTTGAAGAAAGAAAATTATTAAATAATATCAAAGGTAAGGGTATTGAATTTAAAAAAGAGAATGGAGGTTACGTATATGAACATTAAAAATCATTGGGTAAGCATAACTGTTATTTCAATCGTGTTAATCATTTTCTTATTAATTGTTTTTGCGAGAGCAAATGAAGGCTTAGATCAATACGAACAAAGTGAGCTAAAAACGTCTCACCATCATTATTTATCTAAAGGAGCATAAGTATGAGTATTTATAAAAAGAAAACGCTCATCGTAATATTACTCCTTACCATACTTATATCATTTCTCTTTTTTATGATTACTAAAAAAGATAATTATAATAAAGACGATTTATATGAGAATAAAATAGCTGATCATGATCAAGAACTTTCAGAAAAAAATTACGGTGTCGCTTCAAATAACCCAATCGCAACGCGTGTGGGCGAAAAAATATTAAAAGATGGTGGTAATGCTATAGATGCATCAATGGGTGTTTCTTATGCGCTAGCTATCACTGAGCCACACTCCTCTGGTTTAGGCGGTGGTGGGGCGATGTTATCTTACGATGGACAAGAAAATGTCGCACCTAAGCAATGGCAATACAAGGATATTTCTTCATTTAACTTTAAACAAAAAGATAAAATTGGTACACCTGGTTTTGTGCGTGGTTTGCATGATGCACATAAAGAAGGTGGAAAAATGGATGAGAAGAAAATTCTCGATTATGTCATTCCTTTGGCTGAAGATGGATTTGAAGTAGATTCGGAACTAGAGCGAAGTCTGAAGTTATATGGTTCAGATGTCGATAGAAACTCACCATTCTTTGATGGAAAACAAACCAAAAGAGAAGGCGATGTTGTAAAACAACCGGCATTGGCTAAGACAATCAAAGGCATTAGAGATAAAGGTCCAGATTATTTCTATGATGAAATTGGTGAAAGTGTATCTAAGCAATTAGACGATAAACTCACTAATAAAGATTTTGAAAGCTATAAAACACAGAAAAAAGAACCTGTAAGTACAGATTATTTAAATAATAAAGTTTACTCAGCGTCTAACCCATTGGGAGGTACATTAATGTTGCAAGGACTGGAAATTGATGAGGCGACTGACAATCAAGGTGCGCCAGACAATCGTTTAGATTACATAACTGGCATTTTAAAGTCGAGAGCATTGATGTACAGAAACCGCGATATTATAAATGGTCAAGATCAAGACTTTGATGAATATTTATCGCAAGATTATTTATTAGGCAAGCTAAATGAAGTTAACTTTAATAGTAATTTTAATACCAATAATGTAGATAATACGAGTACGACACACTTTGTAGTTATTGACAAAGATGGGAAATTAACGAGTACCACGAATACACTAGCAAGCTTCTTTGGTTCTGGTAAGTATATGAAAGAAGGATTCTATATGAATAACTCATTAGGTAACTTCTCTTCTAATCCAGCAAGTCCCAACTATGGAGATAAGCATAAAGAACCACGTTCATTTACCGCTCCAAGTATTGTCGTTGGTCCAGATTACTATATGGGTATTGGTACGCCAGGTGGTAATAAAATTCCAACCACAATTAATGAAGTCTTGATAGATTACCTCAGAGGTGATGGTACATTACAAGAATCAATAGATAAACCACGTTTTTATAACGACGGTGGCAAGATATTCTATGAAAATGCGACTAATAAGCAAGATATTGATATATTCAAGAGCTTAGGTTTTGATATTGAAGAAAAACGTAATGATCCAAACTTTGGTAGTATTCAAGCAGCACTTTATAATAAAAATGACCACTCAGTTGAAATTGGTCATGACGTAGGTAATAGGTAAAACATAGGGGTATATTAAAAATAAAAAACGGATGCATATCTTTGCGATATGCATCCGTTTTTTGGGATGAATATAAGTTACCAACCTTGTCCAGCAATATTATAATTATCCAATTCACCAGATTCGTAATCTTTAATGGCAGCTTCAATTACATCTAATGCTGTATCTAATTGTTCATATGTAATAACCAATGGAGGTTGGAATCTCAGTACATTACCTGCAACTGCAATAATGATTACTCCATTGTCGAAACAACGATTACAGATTTTTAATGCACCGTCCGCATCACGGGTCTTAGCTTGTTTATCAGAAACAATATCGATACCAATAGATAGACCTTTTCCTCGAACATCTCCTACGCTGTCATATTGTGACTCCCATAAATCCATACGTTGACGCACATAGTGTCCCTTGTCTGTGCTCGCAGTTAATAAATCTTGATCTTCAATCATTGAAAGTGTTGCTAATGCAGCCTCACAGCTAACAGGATTTGCACCCGTCGTGAATAAGTGTGCAGGTGGCTCTAAATAATCCATAATTTCAGCGCGTCCCACAATTGCGGACATTGGAAGGCCGCCAGCCAAAGATTTTCCGAAAGTAATGAGGTCTGGTTCAATATTGTAATGTGTAACGGAGCTCCAACTTCCAGTACGCCCTAAACCTTGTTGGATGTCATCGACTGCAAGTAAAATACCATGTGTTTTGCATAATGTTTGTAATGCCTCAAAGTAACCATCTACGGGTTCTAATAAACCACCATCACCTTGTATCGTTTCTATCATAATACAGGCAACTTCATCGGCAGGCACATACTTTTCAAACATTTCCTTCAGTGGTGCCAAATATTCATCCACAGTATTAGGTTGTGTATTACCGAACATGCCGCGATAGTTATCTGGAAAAGGAATGTGATAGAAGCCTGGTAACATTGGACCATAATGTTTGCGCATATTTAAACTAATAGCAGACATAGAAAGTGAACCATAAGTTGATCCATGATATGCATTAACAAAACTAATAATATAAGGTCTACCCGTATATGCACGTGCTAGCTTAACAATGCCATCGTTGGCATCAGAACCAGATAGACCAAATAATACACGTTTGTCATATGTACCAGGTGAAATTTCACAGATTTTTTTAGCTAATTTAACAAGGGGTTCGTGGTACATATATGCAGGTGTATAGTGGATGAACTGATCTACTTGAGCCTTAATCGCTTCAGTAACAGGTTCGGGTGCATGTCCAACATTTTGAGAACTTGCGCTAGCCAAAAGGTCGATATATGTATTGCCCTCCATATCAACAAGCGTTGCTCCATATCCATGTGAAATCGCCAATGGATAATATTTGATGCGGCCTGGTTTTGCGAAGTATTTACTATCTTCATGAATCAATTGCTCTGATTTATTCATAATGTTTCCCTCCCAGTATTTATCATAAGAATACTTTTGATGATAAAGAATCTAATAGCACCTACTTATATGAAGTGCATTAACATTCTAAAACTATAAAACATTCGCACTAATATAGGTCAGATAAAGTCTAATTCCCCGTAAAAATCAGGCTAAATCATCGCTGATACGTACGAATATACTAATAAAATTCGGAATTGTAAATATATTCTGAAAAATTAATGTTGAATAACGCTAATTATGTGTAAATTAACACATAAAATATTGTAGGAGTCATTTGAAAAATAGAATAAAAGTGGAACTTTTTAACAAAAAAGTGGATATCAAATACTATTACGGATGAATTAAAAAGGAAATAAGTAGAAATAGCCTCAGAAAGTTGATATATTATGCATAAGAATTAATATCTTAAATCAATATCGTAATTAAACAAAAATTGATATATTATTGTGTAGGAATTAATATCTTAATATAGATATCTTAATAATCGAGAGTTTTAATAATAACCGTAATGAAAACAAACTTTATTATAGATAAATGAAAAATTAAAAATTACTATTAAATAGTATAGTTATTTAGGAGGAAAAATATGATTTATGGTGGGATTTTAGCAGGTGGTATAGGTTCACGTATGGGGAATGTACCATTACCTAAACAATTTTTAGATTTAGATGGAAAACCGATTTTAGTGCATACAGTTGAAAAATTTTTATTAACAAGTGAATTTGATAAGATATATATCGCAACACCACAAAAGTGGATATCACATACGAAAGATACATTACGTAAACATAATATAGACGACGAAAGAGTTGAAGTTGTTCAAGGTGGATCGGATCGTAATGAAACAATTATGAACATTATAAATGCTGCTGAAGCAGAACACGGTATCAATGACGACGACGTAATTGTGACACACGATGCAGTTAGACCATTTTTAACACGCCGTATAATTAAAGAGAACATAGATAATGTATTGGAATATGGTGCAGTGGATACTGTAATAACAGCGACTGATACAATTATTACTTCAGAAAATGGAGATTCTATACAATCTATTCCTGTTCGAAGTGAGATGTATCAAGGTCAGACGCCACAATCGTTTAATGTTAATTTATTAAGAAATAGTTATAATGAATTATCAGATGACGATAAACAAATTATGACCGACGCATGTAAAATTCTCGTCGTAGCTAATAAAAAAGTGAAATTAGTTATGGGAGAACTTTATAATATTAAAATTACAACACCTTATGATCTAAAAGTCGCAAATTCAATCATAAAAGGTGGGATGATGAGTGATTAATCAAGTTTATCAACTCGTAGCACCAAGACAATTTGAAGTTACCTATAATAATGAAGATATTAAGAGTAACAAAGTTATTATTAGACCTTTATACTTGTCTATTTGTGCTGCAGATCAACGCTATTATACAGGCAGTAGAGACGAAAAAGTCATGAAAAAGAAATTACCAATGTCTTTAATTCATGAAGGTGTTGGTGAAGTGGTCTATGACAGTCAAGGTATTTATAAAATAGGAACAAAAGTGATATTAGTACCCAATACACCTATTGAAAAAGACGATGTTATAGCAGAAAATTACTTGCCTAGCAGTAAATTTAGATCGAGTGGCTTTGATGGATTTATGCAAGACTACGTATTTATGGATCATGATCGTGTGGTTGAAATCGATGAAAGCATTGAAGACTTAAGCACGATTGCATATTCAGAATTAGTCAGTGTGAGTTGGCATGCAATTCAACGTTTTGAACGTAAATCGAATGCAAATAAAAATAGCTTTGGCATATGGGGTGATGGCAACTTAGGCTACATCACTGCTATATTATTACGCAAATTATATCCTAATGCTGAGATTTCTGTTTTTGGTAAGACGGATTATAAACTCAGTCACTTTTCATTTGTAGATCATATCTACCATATTCATGACGTTCCGGAACACATTACATTTGATCATGGCTTTGAATGTGTCGGAGGTAAAGGTAGTCAATCTGCAGTAAATCAAATTATCGACTTAATCGCTCCAGAAGGCACAATCTGTCTGTTGGGTGTGAGCGAGTACCCTATTGAAGTTAATACGAGATTAGTACTTGAAAAAGGTATAACTATGAGCGGTAGTAGTAGAAGTGGTGCGCAAGATTTTAAAGATATTGCTGACTTCTATAAGCATAATCCAGATGTTGTTGAAAAATTATCATTACTTAAAGGTAGTGAATTTGAAGTGAAAACAATTAATGATGCTGTTAAAGCATTTGAAACTGATTTATCAACTTCATGGGGTAAAACTGTTATTAAATGGACGATGTAAATTTAATAGCATAGATGTGGTAAAAGCATAATTTTTATTAATGATGCCACACGACAAGTTAGCTGTATAAAAGAGAGGAATTTTTAAATTGAATAAATCTAAAATAATAATTGATAATATCTATTGGGAACGTATTCAATTATTTATAGAAGGTCACGTAGAAGATATTACAATCAATAAAAAGCAATTTGTGTTAAGAAACTTGACCGAAACGAAAGAATTGAAAGCAAATGATGTAAAAATTGAAGGTAATCAATTTAGAGCACGCTTTAATGTTGCGATATTAGATGACGGTAATTATTTACCATCGGGCGAATATTTAATCGTATATAAAGGCGACTTTGATTATATAGCACATATCAATGAATCATTGTTAGAACTTGAGCAATATGAATTAGACGAAGAGCAGCTTGAGTTATACCATGAGGAAACAACACAAAATGGTAAAAATAATTTGTTGCTAGAACATTTTATGTATACTTTTAGAAAAGGTGGTAACTCAACCAAGACAGAGTATATTGTTACGCCAATGATTTCTAGTGAAGTGAATGAATTTGTTTTAGATATAAAATTCAAAGCGCCTACACCAAAAATGAATCCACTCAAACAAAAAATTAGAAACGCAAAGTTAAAATATAATCAATACTCATATAATGTTCGAAACTTTGTTTTTCAAACAATATTTAATGTAACTAAGTTTTTCCATTTGAAAAAGGGTAATACCGTATTGTTTACTTCTGATTCAAGATCGGAAATGTCTGGTAATTTTGAATATGTGTATAATGAAATGCTACGTCAAAACTTAGATGAAAAATATAAAATACATGCGCTATTTAAATCCAATATCTCAGCGCGTCGTAATTTTACTGATAAATTCAAATTCCCTTATCTTTTAGGGAAGGCAGATTATATTTTTGTAGATGATTTCCATCCATTACTATATACAGTGAAATTTAGAAAGAGCCAAGAAATTATTCAAGTGTGGCATGCTGTAGGTGCATTTAAGACTGTAGGATACAGTCGTGCAGGTAAAAAAGGTGGTCCATTCTTCAATTCTGTAAATCATAGAAATTATACGAAGGCATTTGTATCATCAGAAACAGATATTCCATTTTATGGAGAAGCTTTTGGAATAAAAGAGCAAAACATAATTCCGACTGGTGTGCCAAGAACAGATATTTTATTCGATGATGCCTATGAAAAACAAATTATTGAAGAGATGGAAGCAGAATTGCCAATTGTTAAAGGGAAAAAGGTAATTCTATTTGCACCAACCTTTAGAGGAAGCGGACACCATACTGCACACTACCCATTCTTTAAAATAGATTTCGCTAGATTTGCACGCTATTGCCGTGAAAATAATGCAGTTGTACTATTTAAAATGCATCCGTTCGTGAAAAATAGATTAGAGATTCCTAGAGAATATCAAGATTACTTCATTGACGTTTCTGATTTTAGAGAAGTAAACGATATCTTATTTATCACAGATATTTTGATTAGTGATTATTCATCACTTGTTTATGAATTTGCAGTATTTAAACGTCCTATGCTTTTCTATGCATTTGATTTAGAAGATTATATTACTTCACGTGACTTCTATGAACCATATGAAACCTTTGTTCCTGGAAAAATTGTAGAATCATTTAGTGAATTGATAACTGCATTAGATCAACAAGATTTTGAAGTTGAAAAAGTAGAGCCATTTTTAGATAAGCACTTTAAATATCAAGATGGACGCTCTAGTGAACGATTAGTTAGAAATATATTTGGCAGTTAATAACAAAAGCAATAAAATAGCATTTAAAATATATGGGTTAAGTACAACAATAAATAAGGCATGGTTGGTATACTTAAGAAAGAAAAGTGACATGCTTAAAGAATAATGTTGATTGTATTTAGCCCATTTTATATAAGGTGGCGTATTATGAAATTTTCAATTATAGTACCAAGTTATAATTCAGAGACTTATATATCTGAACTTTTAACGAGCTTACAGAATCAAACGTATGACAAGAAACATTTTGAAGTAATCTTAGTGGATGACTGTTCGACAGATCAAACACTAAAAATTGCTGAAAAGTTCAAAAATAAAATGAATTTAATTATAGAAAAACTTGAAACAAATTCAGGTGGCCCTGGTAAACCTAGAAACACTGCTTTAAACATTGCGCAAGGTGAGTATGTATTTTTCGTGGATTCTGACGATTACATTCACAAAGATACATTGACTGATGTATCGAAATTTGTGGAACGTAACCACGCAGATGTTGTATTAGTTAAGATGGAAGGTGTAAATGGTCGTGGTGTACCTAAATCTATGTTTAAAGAAACAAAAGATTCAGTTACGCTAGCGAATTCAAGAATTATTTATACACTAAGTCCAACTAAGTTCTATAGAACTTCATTATTACGTGAAAATCATATTGATTTTCCAGAGGATTTACGTAGCGCAGAAGACCAATTATTTACAATGAAGGCTTATGTTAATGCAGATAAAATTGCAGTTCTTGCAGATAAATCTTATTATTATGCTACGAAACGTGAAGGAGAACATATGAGCTCTGCTTATGTTGCGCCTAAAGATTTCTATAAAGTAATGGGATTAATTACCGAGGAAATACTGGACAGTCCATTGGAAAATTCACACGAAGTATTAGGGTACTTTATCGATCGCCATTTTTCTTTTTCAAGAACAAACAACTTCTCATTGAAAATCGCAGATGATAAAAAAGAAGCTTGGATGGACGCACTAGGTGATTTTATTCAAAAAGTACCAACTGAAGTTGATACTTTAGTAAAAGACGATTTAAAACCTTTACTTTACTATGCACGTTTAAAAGATATGCAGCATTATCAAATGGTCGAAGAAAGCTATAAAAATGGTACATTTTACAATTATAATGCTCAAGATGGTGTATTACACATTCAATTCGGCAAGGATGAACCATTTTTTGAATTTAGCAAATTAGTTAAACCAGATATTAAGATGTCTCGTTTTAATTTTAATGAGCAAACTTTCGAAGTGGAGTTAGAGTTTTTAAGTTCAATTATCAACCCAAATCACGTGGCAACAAAGATTCAGCTGAAACTTTTATCACGTAATAAAAAAGAATTTATATATGTCCCATTAACTTTAAATGATCAAAATAAATTCAAATTTAAAGTTGAGATGGATGATGTTATTCCATATCTAACGAAAGAAAAAGTATGGGATGTCTTTTTAGAAATGCGCGTGGATAATATGACTGTTGAAAAACGTATCGGTAGTAAACGTGCTAAATATCCTTATGCTAAGGAGACAAGCACTATTGTGAAGAATCAGGAACAATATTATCGATTCACGCCATATTTTACAAAGGATTTCGATAATCTGTCCTTTTATGTAACCAACAATAAACTAAAAGATATGATTGAAGTTACTGTGAAAGATAAACAGACGATACAGTTACGTAGTTTAGAATTTAATTATGTTTTATCGGAAGGGCTAACAGCTCTAGTCTTATCGAATTCATTTATACACGGTTATTTAACAACTGAGACGGTAGGAGATACATTAACTTACTGTATTTCACTTTCAGATAAAGTGAAGAATAGAGATTTGAAAAAACAGTTCAGAATTGAAACACCAAGTTTAGTTTTAAAATATTAATTAGTATATAATAGTAAGTGAACTAATGTGATATTAGGACACTTACTATTTTTTAATTCGTCATCATTGATAATAGTTTTCAATTATAGTATGTTTGAAATAAATGAGACACGTATGTTTTAGTTATATGTAAAGAGGGAGTTGCCGATGAAAAAAAGCAAGATTGATATAAAGGATTTAATAAATATAGGCCTCTTTACGGCAGTATACTTCATTTTTATAGCACCTCCAGGTATCTTAGGTATAATCCCCATTTTTATGCTCTTACTTCCAGCCATGATTGGCTTAGTTGGAGGAATACCAATTATGTTACTTATCACAAAAACTCAAAAATTTGGTGCGTTGTCGATATGTGGTATTGTCGTAAGTTTAATATTAGCAATTATGGGACATCCATGGATGGCTTTGATTTTAAGTGTGCCAGTCATTATTATTGCGGATATGATTATGGCTATGGGTAAGTACAAAAGTTGGAAATTAAATAGTATTGGATATGTTGTATTTTCGTTTTGGCCTATTGGTAATTTGTTGCCATTTTATTTTATGAGACATTCATATTTGGCATTTATCCAGGAAAAGTATGGCACAGATTATGAAGCGACAGTAGAGGCTATCTTTTCACTAGGCATGATACCAGTGATTATCGTTACTACAATTATTGGAGCTTGGATTGGTGTCATCTTTGCGAAAAGAGTTCTGAAAAAGCATTTTCAACGTGCAGGTATGATTTAATATGCGCAATCAAAGAATAACGCACAACCACATATTTAATTTGGATCCAAGAATTAAAATTTTAATGATGCTTATTATCTCGTTAATTGCACTAACTGGTGGTACAACGGGGCACGAAATCATATTTAGGTTAATTGTCATGTTGATACCAGCACTTTTGCTAATCCTAGTAGGTAAATACGTTATAGGTTTCACATGCATGGTGGTTATTATTTTAGCATGGTACGGTGAAGCATTTGTGATAATCGAAGGACAGCAGCAGATTGCCACACTACTTATCTTCGTACCATCAGGGATTGTAACACGCTTTTTACCGTCACTTATTATGGGCTATTATATATATACAACAACACAAGTTGAAACATTGATTTTAGGGTTAGAGCGTATGAAAATACCTAGAAAAATTACAATTCCGATTGCAGTGATGTTTAGGTTTCTACCAACTATTAAAGCTGAGTCATCATCTATTAAAGATGCAATGAAAATGCGAGGTATTTCACTACGTTTAGTCTTTAAAAAGCCAATTTTATATATCGAATACCGCATTGTACCGCTCTTAAACAGTGTTATTAAAATAGGAAACGAATTAACAGTTGCTTCTGTTACACGAGGATTGAATCTGACTTATAAAAGGACATCTGTCATTGATTTAAGAATACGCTGGTTTGATTGGCTATGCGTTATTATAACGATGTTACTGGGGACGACTTACTATATTTTGTGAGGTTAAAATATGATTGAAATACAAAATTTATCGTTTAATTATGCTAATGGAGACCAAATATTAAAAGATATAAACCTTACTGTGAAAAATGGTGAGGTTATTTGTTTGACCGGCGCCTCTGGTTGTGGGAAAACGACTTTGACTAATACATTAAATGGAATAATTCCCCATTTTTATCATGGTGATATTGAGGGGGATATTAGCATAAATGGTGTCTCTATTTTAGCGCAATCTATCTATGATATTTCTAAACAAAGTGGTTCAGTATTTCAAAATCCCAGATCTCAATTCTTTTGTTTAAACACAACAAGTGAATTGGCATTTGAACCTGAAAACTATGGTGTTGAGCCTCAAGAAATTAAGACTAATATAGCAGAAACTACTAAAATATTACACATGCGCCATCTACTGGATAGAGAAATTTTTAATCTTTCAGGTGGAGAAAAGCAATTAATTGCTTGTGCAGCCGTCCAGATTCAAGGACATGAATTAATTATCTTAGATGAACCGTCGTCCAATTTAGATTTTAAAACAATTATCAAATTGAGGCATATGTTGGAAGCATGGAAAAGTGAAGGAAAAACAATTATCATAGCGGAACATCGTTTACATTACCTTATGGAAGTAGTAGATCGTTTTGTAGTATTGAAAAATGGTAAATTAAACCAGATATTTTCAAATGCTGCGTTTAAGCAACTTACACAAGAGAAATTATATGATTTAGGATTAAGAGCAACGCATCTACGACAAATCATGCCCAAAGTGGTACACAATGAAGTACAAGGTAAATTAGTAATGAACGATTTTCATTTTAAATATAAATCAAAATTACCGTTATCGTTAAATATTTCTAATCTTGAAATTTCTAAAGGTAAAGTGACAGCTATTGTAGGGCATAATGGTTCAGGTAAATCTACTTTTGCTCGATGTTTAACTGGTATTGAGCGTAAATTTAAAGGGCATGTTCAACAAGATGGGAATAGTTGGAATCGAAAGCGAAGATTAAATCATGTCTATTTAGTGATGCAAGATGTAAATAATCAATTGTTCGCTGAACGTGTAGATGAAGAATTAAAATTAAGTAATCATACCTTAGATAATACGGCAATACAAAAACGATTAAGCCAATATAGTATTTCAGAACATGTTGATCGCCATCCGTTGTCGCTTTCAGGTGGTGAAAAGCAAAGGTTGGCAATTGCTAGTGCAGTGGAAACAAAACGGGATGTACTTATTTTTGATGAACCTTCAAGTGGATTAGATGGTGCGCGTATGCGTGAAATGAGTGAAATCATTAATCATTTAGCTTCCTTGGGTCATACAATATTTGTTATCACTCACGATTATGAATTATTGTTAGCATGTGCAGATGAAGTGATACATCTTGAACATGGTTATGTAAAGCAACAATATCCAATGGATGACGCACACTTAACAGAAATACAACAATTTTTCGAAATTTAAGACAATATTTATCATAAGAAACCTGAGCTTATTAAAGGCTCAGGTTTTTTAATTGATAGAAATCATGACATATAAAATTGAATGTGAATTTATTTTGAATTGTAATGGGTCTTTAAAATAATGCATCTGCAATTTGGAAAGTGGAAAGTTTGAATGATTAATTGCTGAAATCATAGAAATCCCAATATAATTGTGTTCCAAATTGGAAGGAACTAATTTCGTAATCATACCATGTTCTGAGTTCAAAAGACGTGAGAAAATGGGAAACGATTTAATGAAATTATGATGAATACGAAAAACAAGTGAAGACATAGTTTGATTGTTGAACAATATTAAATGATACTGTGTGTTAGTTTTAGCTATGATTACATTTGGCAGTAGCGTGATGTTTTGGTCGTAAAAAGCATCTAAAAAGCTATATATATGCACAATAGGCATGTAACAGTGATATTGATTGACTAACATAATATAATTGGGATCGTCTGAATAATAATTATAGCCAACACCGCCAATAAGTGTATTTGTTTCAATAAGAAACTGTGTTAATAAGACATGTGTGTCTTGACTGGGACTATTGAAATATTCTTTAAGTGCAGTATGTGTGATATGAGTGAAAATTAATTTTTTAGCATAGATAGACCCCAGATGCTCACAAAAAAGTGCAATATTCTGTTTTAAGTTGCTCTGTTGTATGGATTTTGTGAGTTTATGTGAAATTAGATTATTAAATGTATGAAGATCTAAATCAATATAATAAAAGTCTACGTTTAACGATTTTATCAATTTAATAATTTGTACAATGTCGTTTGAGTTTTTAAGAATGTTGTCAATGGTAATACCTATTTTCAACATTGGATAATTGTGCTTAAGACTAGTTATCATCATTGGGAAATCATTGAATAATTGATACGTGAAATCAAATTGTAACGTGACACGATCCAGATGACTGTTTATTTCTGTTAGTAAGTTTTTTATCGGCATTGCAATCGTTTGAGACAGTGTGAGGTCGGTTATTTTAAAAGTTAAATAGTAACCGTTTGTCATTAAATATTGTATAACTGATAATACTTGCTGCGATTTAAGTGCATTCAAATGATTGAAATTTGTATTTAAAATATTGAGGTTCACTTTAGGAAAAGATGATAAAGTTGTATTTTTTATATGATTTTCTGAAAAAAATAGTAAATCGTTAAGGTCATTTAATTTTATAAAGGTGTAACCAGATTCAAAAACTGTGTCAAAGGACAATGTAGATAAATTTATTGTATGTCGGTCATTAGACACAGATTTAGTGGCTTTGTACGTTGTATTAAAGTAATTAACAATTTGTACGTGATCAATAGACATTTGATTAGGCACATTATAACAACTGTCTCTGAAATCATGCACATATTTTTTGGGTGGAATATGGATATAATTTTTAAAATGTTTAGAATACGTACTTACATTTGTAAATTGATATTTCATTGCGACATCATAAATACTTTTATGTTCTTGAATTAAATCGAATAATGATAAAGCAATACGCAAAGAAGTCGTATAGTACTTAAAATTCATGTTTAATACTTTTGAAAATAATATCGAAATATAAGATTGCGAAATAAAAAATGTTTGCGCAACTTGTTTGGTATTTATTCTATTATGAATATTTTCATGAATATAGTTAGTGATTTTTTGAACCAAGGGATGCTTAGTATAAAGTGGTGGTATATATTGTGTAGGAATCAATACTTTAGCTTCTCTAATTAAAAACTCGACGATATTAGAAATATAAGTATTTATAGCATTTTCATCTTCTATAGAGTGATGTATATCTTTTAATACTAAATTCCTGAATTGTTCTACAAAATGAATACGATTGAAGTCGAAATATGAATTTGAGAGGTTGCTATCTTTTTCGTAAAAGAGAGGCAATGGTAGTTTTAACTCAACGACATCTTGTACATTAAGCATTTGAAAAAGGTCAGCATTATTTATAATGATTCCATTTTCGATAGTAATAATTGAACCATTTAAATTAATTTTACAGGGTTTGTTTAACGGGAGCAGTACAACAATTTCATTGATACATCTTGTTAAGTCAGATGTATAATGATTTCTAATAGTTAAAGAACTAATCACAAAAATCACCTTTGTTTAGATATGAAACAATCATGTTATATAATACTGCTATTGTACAATGAGGAAATATAAAAAAGTTGAATATTAAGAGTTATTAATAAAAGTGATGTTACGAATTAAGAAATCGTTGTGTAAGTGTATTTGGGGCGTATTTTTACTTTGGAAAATTAAAATTGTGAATTAAATATATTAAACATTAAGTAGATACGAAAAACGATCTAGAAATTATATTTTTGTTGGTAGCGCTTGCAAAAAACAAGAAAAATTCTTATAATGTGTTTACTGACTTGTTATAGTCTGTTGAAAAACTTAAACGTTTAAGGTGAGAGAAATGAAAAGAAATAAACCTACTTTACATGATGTGGCAGAAGTGGCAAGTGTTTCAATTGCTACAGTGTCTAATGTCCTAAATAATAAAAGTACAGAATTAAGTGATAAGACACGAGATAAAGTTTTATCGGCAATAAAGGAATTAAATTATGAACCAAACCAGTTTGCAAGAGGTTTAAAAACGGGTCGCTCTAATATTATCGCTTTTATTATTCCTGATCAAAATCCTTTTTTTACTGAAGTCCTAACAGAATTGAGTTTTGAATGTCAGAAGCATCAGCTACATGTGGTAGTTGCATCTTCAGAAGAAAATGAAGAGAAACAAAGAGATTTAATAGATACTTTCATTTCACAAAATGTAAGCGCTGTTATACTGGTGCCAGTAAAATCTGATTTTAATATAGAAGAAGAATGGTTGAAGATACCAATAATGACACTTGATAGAGCACTAAAAACAACTAATATCCCTTCTATTACTGTTGATAATGTAGATGCAGCATATCATGCTACTAAAAGAATTCTAGAGAATAACTGTCAGTCAGTCGGTCTATTATTAGCAAATCCTAAAATTAGTACCACAATAGGAAGAAAAAGTGGATATGAAAAAGCATTAGCTGATGTTGATATAATGATTAATCCCAATCTGATTTTTTATAGCGACCTACAATTTGGAACAGATGCACAAATAAAAAGTGGTTACAATGCTACTAAAAAACTGTTGAGTAGAGGTATTAAAGGGATAGTATCTACTAATCATTTATTATTGTTGGGTGCTTTGCAAGCAATACGTGAAAGTGGCAAAGTAATTGGAAAAGATGTCATTATAGTGGGATTTGATGATAGTTATTGGAATGAAATTTACACACCAAAGTTAAGTGTCATATCACAACCTGTTAAAGAAATGGGCCAAAAAGCAGGAGAAATGATATTTAAACTTATTCAAGGTAAAGAGGTAGAATCTATAAAACTTTCTACGAATTTGATTATTCGTGAATCTTGTAGCTTTATAGAGAAATAAAAATTCATAATATTAATGGATTTTTATCGAACTTAACTTAAACGTTTAAGGTGATTTGGTAAATTCTTTAAGGGGGAAATAAATTGGATACTACAGTACACAACAATAAACAAAATACTTGGATGGGAATACCTAAAATTATTTTTGCAGCTTTAATTGCTATTTTTATTTTTATGACTGGTGATGGGATTGAACAGGCGTTTTTATCAAAAAATATAGTTGATTTAGGGTTTACTGGAAGCCAAGCATCTCTGGTATTTACTGTTTATGGAGTTATGGTTGTTATTGGTTCATGGCTAGCTGCAATTTTATCCGATGTATATGGGCCGCGTAAAGTTATGGCATTAGGGACATTAATCTGGTTAGTCTTTCATATTCTGTTTTTAGTATTTGGTTTAGGAATGGAAAATTATGGAATGATGATTTTAATGTATGGAATTAGAGGACTAGGTTATCCATTATTCTTATATGGATTTCTAGTCTGGGTTACTTATATTACTGATAAAGCTCGGTTAGCAACAGCTATCGGTTGGTTTTGGGCAATGTTTTCAGTAGGTATGGGTGTTATTGGTACGTATTTACCAAGTTTTACTATTCCACATATAGGTTTTATGGGTACGTTATGGATGTCAGTGATTTGGATATTCATTGGAGGAGTAATAGCATTTTATATAGTTGGCAAAAGAAATGTAAAGCCGAATGCTGACAAGACAATAAAAGAAAGATATAAGAAAGTAATGAAAGATGTTGGTATCGTTTATAAAAATCCAGATATTATCAAAGTGTTTATAGTACGTATTATTAACCAATTGTCTCTCTTCGGTTTAGTTGTTATATTCCCAGTATTATTTACCGACACCATTGGTTTTACTATGCAACAATGGCTATGGACTTGGGGTACTATGCACATTACCTGTATCGTTGGTGATGTGGTATGGGGAATTGTTGCAGACAGAATAGGATGGAAACGACAAGTTATGCTCTTTGGTTGTATTGGTTGTGGCGTAACTACACTGTTATTTTATTACTTACCTATATTGAGTGGAGATGTATTTGCAATCGCTATACTATGTGCAGTATTATTTGGAATTACACAATCGGCATTTGTGCCTATTTTTGCAATTTTTACCGCATTAGAACCAAATCATATTGGAGCGACATTATCTTCACATAATCTTGCAGCTGGTCTAAGTAACTTTGTAGCTCCAGCATTAGCAACAATATTTTTACCTATATTTAATGAAGTAGGCGTTGTTTGGGCATTTGCGATTTGCTATTTTATCGGAGCAATAATTACTTACTTTATAAAAGTACATCAACCGGGTATTGATGAAAATAAGGGAAGTATTGCAACGATACAAAAATAAGACTAAATATAAGGAGCAGATATAATGGAAGACGTTGTTCTTGGTATTGATATGGGAACGAGTGCGATAAAGATAATAGCAATCAATAAAAAAGGCCAAGTTGTTGCGAAAACAAGTGTCGGTCTGAATTTAATACAAATACAGCCTGGCTATAATGAACAAGATCCGGAATCATGGTTTCAAGCTGTAATAAAAGGTATAAAATCATTACTTCAAGAAAAAAATATGAAGCATAAACGTATAGTAGGTGTTTCTTTTTCAGGACAAATGCATGGTCTAGTTGCATTAGATGATAATTATAAACCATTGAGAAACGCCATTTTATGGAATGATACAAGAACTACAGAACAGTGCCAAATGATTAGGAATGAATTTGGAGATACATTGTTGACAAACCCAATTTTAGAGGGATTTACACTACCTAAACTATTATGGATGCAAACACATGAACCAGAATTGTGGCAAGCACTTGAAATATTTGTATTACCAAAAGATTATGTGAGGTTTAGACTGACTGGCGATATCTCTATGGAATATAGTGACGCTGCAGGTACTTTATTATTAAATCCAGATACTAAAACATGGGATGAAACTATTGGAGCTCAATTATCATTAGGAGATATCTATCCTAAACTAGTTGAATCGCATGCTTTTGTGGGTAATTTTACAGAAGAAATCAAACAAGAATTAGACTTAAACTATGATGTAGCAGTATTTGCAGGAGGGGCTGACAATGCATGTGGAGCTTTAGGTGCTGGAGTAATCAAAGCGGAGCAAACCCTCTGTAGTATAGGAACTTCAGGCGTGATATTATCCTGTATTTCCAATGATAAACAAAACTTTGGAAACAACATTCATCATTTTAATCATGTGTTATCAAATATAACTTATGCAATGGGTGTGACTTTAAGTGCAGGAGATAGTTTAAATTGGTTGAAACAGACGTTATTTGACAATGAAAGCTTTGATGATGTTTTAAATCAAGCCGCACAATCTAATATTGGTGCAAATGGTTTATTATTTACTCCATATTTACAGGGTGAACGCACACCGCATGGAGATGCATTTATCAGAGGTAGTTATATTGGTTTGCACAGCAAAACTAGTAAATCAGATATTGCACGTGCGACAGTGGAAGGTATTACGTATTCCCTTTATGAATCCTATCGTTATATGAAAGCAAGTGAAAGTAGTAATAATCAAATTGTTTCGATTGGTGGAGGCGCTAAAAATAGCTTTTGGATGCAACTGCAAGCGGATGTATTTAATGCAAAAGTGATTCCATTAAAATACGAAGAAGGACCAGGTATGGGAGCTGCTATGTTAGCAGCATATGATGTAGGATGGTTTGAATCTATGGAGGCCTGTGCCGATGCATTTATAGCATATGGTGAACCATTTTTACCAAATCAGCAAAAACACGAGTTATATCAACAATATTTTGAAGTATATCAGCAGATTTATCAACAAACACAGAAGTTAACACATCAATTATTAAAAATTAAGTAAATGTAGGAGGAAAAATTATGACACAAAATATTCCAGAAATGATGCGTATTTCATTATTAAATAAACCGTTTGATATGGAAACAAAAGAGGTAAAAGTACCAGAAATTGGGGCAACAGATGTATTGGTAAAAGTAATGGCGTTTGGTGTATGTGGATCTGATGTACATTATTATGAGCATGGTAGAGTGGGGGAATTTGTTGTTGAAAAACCTTTGATACTTGGCCATGAATGTTCAGGAGTAGTAGCTGATGTTGGTAGTGAAGTTAAGAAATTTAAAGTAGGTGACAGAGTTGCTATAGAACCAGGTGTTCCATGTGGAGAATGCGAATATTGTAAATCAGGTAAATACAATTTATGCCCAGATGTAGCATTCTTAGCTACACCACCAGTAGATGGTGCTTTTAGTCAATACATTAGTCATCCTGAAGGATTTTTATTCCATATTCCAGATGATTTATCATACGAAGAAGCAACACTTAATGAACCTTTTTCAGTTGGTGTACAAGCATGCAAAAGAGCAAATGTACAACCGGGATCGACTGTAGTAATAATGGGAATGGGGCCAGTTGGATTAATGGCTGTTGTTGCTGCAAAAGCATTTGGAGCTACAAAAATTATAGTTTCAGATTTAGAAAAAATACGCTTAGATGAAGCACTTAAATTAGGTGCAACACATGCAATTAATATAAAAGAACAAGATGTTGCAACATGTATTAATGAAATCACAGAAGGTAATGGCGTTAACTATGCATTTGAAACAGCCGGGAATCCAATCGCATTACAAAACGCATTAGCTTCATTGAATAATGGGGGAACACTCGCTATAGTAGGGTTGCCACAACAAGAAAATATTGAACTTAATATTCCATTCATTGCGAATCATGAAATTAATATTGTAGGTATTTTTAGATATGCAAATACTTATGATATGGGTATTGAAATGTTGTCGAATACAACAGCCGATTTAAATACGATGTTTACAGATGCGTACAATTTAGAAGATGCTAAAGCAGCTATGGAGCAAGCTAGAACGAATAAAAGTGGCTCATTAAAAGTGATGGTTTATCCAAATGGCAAACCAGAATAATTATTAATAAAAATATAAGAAGAACTAAAGACACTGCCTGAAAGTGACTTTAGTTCTCTTTTTGATGTGTAGAAAACATACACATTGTAGAATGCAGTTTTATATCATTTATTAAATGGGTGCATAAAGTTTAATTCTGGGAATGGAATATAACTATGATGATTAACGGCATATTACTTAGCCACGATATAAAACTTACAAGCATTCTATAATATAATTATATAACTTAAAATGAATATTTACAATGTAAAATATTAACGTCGATATAATTGATAGTTATTAAAATATATCAATTAATTTGAAATTGTTGTCATTAAAAGGCATCTTCTTATTAAAATGGATGACAATGTGAACAAAATAATAAGTTTTGGTAATGAATTTAATATTTAAGTTAAAACGGTTTTAATTATTTTCATTTGTGATAAAGAATAGGAGTATTTGATATGACAATAGAAGGGCGTGTTTAGTGATGTACAAAGCGATTATTTTTGACATGTATGGAACGATATTTGATATGCGTTCAATAACAAAGAGCATGGATCAATTTGATGAACAACAAGCAACTTCTATCGCTAATTTATGGCGCAGAACACAATTAAAACATATGTTTTTAAAACAAATTATGTAACGTTATGTTCCATTTGATGATTTAACGAAAGATGCACTTCGTTATACGTTGGACGAGCATGAAGTTCAATATAATGATGAAGATATTCAAACGATATTTGAGGCATTTTCAAATTTAGAATATTATAGAGAAATACCGAGAACGTTCTCGGATTTAAAGGATAAAAATATAGATATTGGTGTGTTATCCAATGCTAATGATAATATGTTAATGCCTTTAGTCGATCATTCTGAAATCGGTGGATATATTGATACAGTCATGAGTGTCAATGAAGTAAAACAATATAAGCCGAGCCATGCGAGTTATGCATTGATATTAAAATATTATCAAATGAAGCGTGGAGATATTTTATTTGTTTCAGCTAATTCTTGGGATGTTACAGGAGCGGCAAATTTCGGATTTGATACGGTATGGATTAACCGTCAAAATAGTCACTTTGATTTTAATGGACAATTACCTTCAATAACTGTGCACAGTTTGAATGAATTAGTTAAGTGGTTGGAAATGCAACACAAGTAAAAAATAAGTCACAGGTTAGGGAAGTGTAATTAATGTGTAGCTCGTTTTAAATATAGAGAGGGAATAGTCGGCGGCTAAAATTAACTTTGTTACGCCGGACTATTCCCTTAATTTATATCAGTTTGTATTAGTTTGTATTATTTAAATATTGCGGTAATAATTGTGTATATAAATTGATGAATGTTAAATAAGTGTCTTTATAAACGTACTCATCAACTTGGTGTGCTTGACCTGTTTCACCTGGGCCATACATCACAAATGCAAACGACTTATCTTTATCCTTCATTAGGTAAGAGGCATCTGTAGTTGCTGTAGATGAAGTAACGTCTAAATCTCTATTAAAATATTCATCACCTAATGATTTTGTTAATTTTAGGAAGTCATTATTACCAGTAGTATAAACTGGATTACGGTTGACATACGGATTAATTGAAATGTCTCCATTAGATTCCTTAGCTACTTTGTCTTTTATCTGATTGAAAAGGTCTTCGAATTTTGTATTATCAAAATCTGGAATTGTACGCATATTAAACAATGCTTCTGAAAATTCTGGAATAGAATTAACTTGGTCGCCGCCATTAATGACAGTAGCATTCATCGTTGGTGTACCTAATAATTCACTGTGTATGTCTACTTTGTTATATTCAGCATTTAAATAGTGAATGAAATCTACAAGTGGATTAATCGCGTTAAATCCTAAATCTGGCATTGAACTATGTGCTGATTTTCCTTTAGATGTAACACGGATATCCATTGTTCCTTTATGAGTGTAAACAATGCCATCTTGGGAAGGCTCAGCAATCAGAAGCGCAGCTACATCATCCATGTAGCCTTTATCATGTAAGAGCGCTGCACCATTACTTGTAACCTCTTCACCAGCCGTAGCCATGAAACGAATGGTACCTTGTTTTAAACTACCTGCAGCTTTAATTTCAATTAAACTAATCGCCAATGCAGCGAGCCCAGATTTCATATCCGCTGAACCACGACCATGTAATTTGCCTTCACTATCTTCAGTGAGCTTAAATGGATCGTAATGCCATTGATCTGTGTCACCAGTTGTTACAACGTCCATGTGACCTGAAACGCCAACTACAGGCTTCCCATTACCTATCTCAGCTACCAGATTAGCGCGTGAATCTTCACCATCTAATTGTAAGATTTCTGATTGAATATCATATTTCTTGAAAAGCTGTTGTAAGTAATGTGCGACATCGAGTTCTTTTTCGTTTACAGATTGAATTTCGATAATATCTGATAATATTTTGACACGTGCTTCATTAGTAAGTACAGACATGCAAACACTCCCTTTTCTTGTTATACATTCATCTCTACCACTTTAATGATTTTTCAAAACTTGAGTGAAAGATATCGATACGAGTGTATTGATAGGGTTACTGATTTTATTATGATATTTTACTAACATCTAACTGATAAAAAGCCAAATCTAGCCAGTTATCAAATTTATAGCCAACATTTTGTATTGTTCCAGAATGCTGGAAGTTAAATTTTTTATGCAAATAAATACTGCTATCATTAGTAGCATCAATACCCGCGACTAATGTTTTATATCCTTTATCGTGTGCATCTTGGATAATTGTTTTAAGTAATTGAGATGCAATCCCTTTGCCGCGGTGTTGTTGATCCACATAAATAGAATGTTCAATGGAATATTGATATGCTGGCCAATCACGAAACGATCCATATGTAGCAAACGCAACAGCTTTACCTGCTTCTTCATATACAAAGATAGGTTCGTTATTTTTATTTTTTTGTTCAAACCAAAGTGTACGTGATTCAAGTGATTGAGGTTCATAGGTGTATACTGCAGTTGTATTTAAAATAGCGTCGTTATAAATGTCTAAAATGTTTGGTAAGTCTGAAGTATTTGCTAGTCTAATCATATAAGTCCCATCCCATCTAGTAATTTAAATATTTGTATTAATTATTGAACTACTATTTTTATAATGATGCAAATATGTGGTAGAAAAGTTAACAATTATTTGATTTTGATATCATCACATTTAAGTTGAAATTGATACAATGCATAGACGTAATTATGCTATACTGACTATGAATTTAGATGAAAGTAGAAGTGAAAGGAAGTTACATAAGTATGAAAAAATGGGGTAACCGTCTCATTACAGTTGTGGGTGTGTTATTAATTTTGACGGCGATTTACTTATTTGCTAAACCGCATATTGATCAGTATTTTACTGCAAAGGATAATGAAAATAAGATAGAGAATTATGATAAAGAAACAGCGCAACATAAAGAGAGTAAACCTGAGATTCCTAAAGACAAATCTAAAATGGCTGGATATTTATCAGTGCCTGATGCAGATATAAAAACGCCTGTATATCCTGGACCAGCAACGCCTGAACAGTTAGACAGAGGTGTCAGCTTTGCAGAAGCTGATGAGTCATTAGATGATCAAAATATTTCAATCGCTGGGCATACCTATACAGGTTCATCGGATTATCAATTTTCAAATTTACCAGAAGCTAAGAAAGGTAGTAAAGTATATTTCAAGGTAGCAGGTGAACAACGAAAATATAAAATAACAAAAATTTACGATGTGAAACCGCAAGATGTCAAAGTGTTAGACGAACAACCTTCTAATAAAAAACAATTAACTTTAATTACGTGTGATAATTATAATGCGCAGACTGGTGAGTGGGAAGACCGTAAAATATTTGTGGCACAGGAAATAGCATGATTTGAAGATGATTCTTCAAATGAGATAGAGGTAATAGATGGGCTTTAGCTTAGGTAAACTTATTCATGCTAGTCATCTTTGCTAGAATAGGGCGATTATGTATAAGAAATACCAATAGAAAATAACGTGAAAACAGAGCTAGGATAAAAATCCCAGCTCTGTTTTCTATTATTAATTAAATATATTTACAAAGCGTTTTGTAATATCTTTTGGACGAGTGATTGCACCGCCAACAACGGTACAATGAACGCCGAGTTCCGTTACACTTTTATACATTTCAGGTGTAATAACGTTACCTTCAGCAATAACTTTTGCATCAACGTGCGCTAGTACATCTTTTAAAAATTGGAAGTCATTCTCATATAGGATATGACCTTTAGTGTAACTCGTATAACCGCGTAACGTTGTGCCGACATAATCAAATCCAAGTTTGTCAGCCGTTTGCGCTTCCTCTAATGTAGAAATATCAGCCATGATTTCTACTTGAGGTGCTTTTTTACGAATATACGTAACCAATGCTTCGAGTGATTCCTTCGGACGCGTTTGTTTTGTCGCATCTAAAGCAATAACTTCACATTTACTTTCAATAAGTTCATCAACTTCTTTGCTTGTTGCTGTGATGAAGACGTCAGAATTCTCATAGTCACGTTTGACGATGCCAATAACTGGAAGGTCAACTTCTTTCTTGATTTCAATAATATCCTCTTTAGAATTTGCTCTGATACCTACAGCACCACCTTCATATGCTGCTAATGCCATTTTCGACATAATAAATGATGAATGTAATGGCTCATCGGGTAATGCTTGGCAAGAAACAATTAATCCTTGTGGTAACATATGTACACACTCCGTAACTTTTATAGATTTAGTGAATTTAGTTGTATATGATATGTATTTTTAATATAACACTAAGAAAATATTAATCAATAGTTTTCATTGATGTGAAAAATATTTTCATTTATACTGTGTTTAAATAGTTTGCGAAGGTAGGGGTATGTATGAAATTTGATAACCGTATTCAACGTTATCACCATTTATTTACTAAAACAGATAAACAAATTGTCGAATATATACAGAATCATAATTTTGATGATTCTTTTTCTACGATAAATTCATTGGCATATGCGATTGGCACGTCACCGGCAACGATTACGCGCTTTAGTAATAAGTTAGATTATGATAATTTTCAGGATTTAAAATTTAATCTACAACAGGAAATGACCGAAAAGGTAATTGAAAATAGTCCATTAATTCAACGTATTCATAAATATCATCAAGATATTATTCAACAAACTGGGGAATTTATTTCAGACGAAAAAATCAAAAACTTTGTAAATCAAATTATGCGAAGTAGACAGATTATCTATGCTGGTTTAGGAAGTTCGGGATTATCTGCGACAGAATTTTACTATCGTATGATGCGTATGGGACTGAAGGGCAATGTCTCCACTGACGCCCATCAAATGAAAATCTTTGCATCTCTACTGACGACAGCTGACACATTTGTGGCTATCTCGAACAGTGGGGAAACAGCAGAGCTGATTGCAGCAGCAGAAGTTGCACATGCACGAGGTGCTTATGTTGTTGTAATCACGAACTTTGAAGGGAGCACCTTAACCAAGTGTGCAGATTTAGTGCTTATCACAACGGATCAATCACGAATTAATGATACGAGATTTATTAATACACAGATAGCAACGTTATTTTTAATTGATATTGTAAGTTATGTATTATTAGATGATGAATACATGCACAATGTGTATCAACATACCAAGAAAACGATATTAAATGAATAGTAGTTATATACGAATAAAAAACGCGTTTCTATCAGTACACATATGACTTCTGATAGAGACGCGTTTTTTAAGTTTAAAATCGTGATACTGCACCGAAAAGAGAGGCATGGTTTTGCGTTTGTGTGGTGTGAATATGCGCATAGCCATATTCAGGTGGCAAGAATTGTTTTATTTTTGGAACGATATAATTCAATAAAGTTTCACCTTGAGCAGAAATGCCACCACCAATTAAGATGACACCTGGATCGTAAATGATTTGAATTTGGGCGATGCCTTCTGCAACATCAAAGCTCCATTGCTCTAAGATATTTAATGCAAGTGGGTCTTGTTGTTCGGCCAATTCAAATAATTTCGGTACATCATCTTTGAAGTGAAAGTCCTGTTCTAGCATACGTGATTTGAGTGCTGATGTGGAGGCGCGTTGTTCGAATGTTAACTGGTCTGAATGACGATATAATAAGTAGCCAATTTCATTTGCGCGGTGACATTCCCCATTGTATAACCCTAATGATTGATTATAAAATGCTCCGCCAATGCCTGTTCCTAGTGTCAGACAAAAAATATTTGCAGCATCATAATGATGGAATTGCAATTCACCTAATAAAGCTGCATTCACATCGTTAAAGACATCAACTTGAGCATTAAGTGGCGCTAATAGTTCGTGAAAGTTTGTGCCTTTGAAATTAGGAATTGTTGGACCAGTATAATCAACAATGCCATTCGTTTCATCAATGACACCTGCACTAGAAATGCCAACATACAATGGTGAAAGTGCATGTTTATTCTGAAATTGTTCAACAATTGCATACACTTTATCTACTATAAATTCATTTATATTATCAGGTGTGGCAATCTTTTGATAGTCTACAAAATTCAACGTTTCGTCTAAAACTGCCGCTTTAATATCGGTCCCTCCAATATCAATTGCTACTTTATAATTCGTCATGTGGTTCGTCCTCTCGTATTTTATTCATTAATAGGTGTATCACTTTTTAATTTAAAAGTGAAGTCATAATAATTATGAAAAATATTTTCATCAAATTTTAGTATAAATGATGAATTTTTTCAAAATACTATTGATAGTCTTTGTGGTAGCGTTTACAATTTGAACTGTAAATAGCAATTTACGCATCGCTTTGAGATGTTAATCGTGTTCATGGAGCACATTTTAGGATACAAAGACTGAAAATATATGGAGGGTTATCTCATGGAAGAGAACTTAAAAGGATTATATGCCGCATTATTAGTACCATTTTACGAAAATGGTCAGGTAAAAGAAGAGGGCTTAAAACAAATTGCCAAAAATGCTATCGAAACAGAAGGATTAGATGGATTATATGTTAACGGTAGTTCTGGTGAAAATTTCTTAATTAGTAAAGAACAGAAAAAACAAATCTTCAAAGTGGCCAAAGAAGCAGTGGGCGACGATGTGAATATGATTGCGCAAGTAGGATCATTAGACTTAAATGAAGCAATCGAATTAGGAAAATACGCTACAGAGTTAGGTTATGACGCAATTTCCGCAGTTACACCGTTCTACTATCCGTTCTCTTTTGAAGAAATTAAAGATTACTACTTTGAATTAATTGAAGCTACGCAAAATAACATGATTATTTACGCGATACCTGATTTAACGGGTGTTAATATTTCAATTGAGCAATTTGGTGAACTATTTAATCATGAAAAAGTAATTGGTGTGAAATATACAGCACCGAACTTCTTCTTATTAGAAAGAATTCGTAAAGCATATCCGAACAAATTAATCTTATCTGGTTTCGACGAAATGTTGGTGCAAGCAGCAATTTCTGGTGTGGATGGCGCCATTGGATCAACATATAACGTAAATGGTAAACGTGCTAGACAAATTTTTGAAAAAGCGCAAAGCGGCAATGTCGCTGAAGCATATGCAATCCAACATGAGACAAACAACATCATTGAAAATGTATTGTCTATGGGGATTTATTCTACGCTCAAAGAAATTTTAGCATCTCGTGGTATTGATGGTGGTGTTCCTAAACGTCCATTCAAGCCGTTTAATGAAGAAAATAGAAGCAAATTGGATGCACTCATAAAAGACTACAATTTATAAGACATCATGTAAGGGGATGAATTAAATGGAGCAGGTAGGTTTTGGTATTTGGAACTGGGTCGCAGTTATTGTTTATCTTGTAATTATGTTATTGGTAGGTGCATATTTTACAAAACGTGCAAGTCAAAACACAGATAGTTTCTTTACTGCTAGTGGACGTTTGCCTTCATGGGCAGTCGGGTTCTCTATCTATGCAACGACATTAAGTGCAATTACATTTATGTCGACGCCTGAAAAAGCCTTTTTAACTGATTGGTCATATATTGCAGGTAATATCGCTATTGTTGCGATTATTCCAATATTGATTTATTTCTATGTGCCTTTCTTTAAAAAATTAAAAGTTACATCAGCATATGAGTATTTGGAGGCGAGATTTGGTCCAAGTATTCGTGTGATTGGTTCATTACTCTTTGTACTGTTCCACTTAGGAAGAGTTGCAATCGTAATTTATTTACCAACTCTAGCGATTACAGCAGTTTCTGATATTAATCCATATGTAGTGGCGAGTTTGGTAGGTATTTTATGTATACTTTACACGTTCCTTGGAGGGTTTGAAGGTGTAGTATGGAGTGATTTCATTCAAGGTGTGATTCTGTTAGGTGGTGCAGCAGCTATCATCATCTTAGGTGTGACACATATTCAAGGTGGCTTAGGTACAGTTGTAGCTGACGCCCTTGAACATAAGAAAATTTTAAGTGCAGATAACTGGAAATTTAATGCGGCAGCTGCAGCTATTCCAATTATTTTCTTAGGAAATATTTTCAACAACTTACATCAATACACAGCAAGTCAAGATGTAGTACAACGTTATCAAGCATCTGAATCCATGAGTGAAACGAAAAAATCATTATGGATGAATGGGGTATTAGCCTTAATTTCTGCACCATTATTCTATGGAATGGGTACAATGTTGTATTCTTTCTACCAACATGAAAGTGCGTTACCTGAAGGTTTTAACACATCTTCAATCGTACCTTATTTCATACTTACAGAAATGCCACCATTTATTGCTGGTTTATTAATTGCTGCTATATTCGCAGCAGCGCAATCAACGATTTCATCAAGTTTGAACTCGATTTCTGCATGTTTGTCAGTAGATATTAAACATAGATTCTTTGGTAAAGGTAAAGAAAAAGACGAGGTTACTTTTGCTAGATGGATGATCATATTATCAGGGTTCTTTGGTTTCGGTATGTCTATCTATCTTATTGCAGCAGATTCAAATGATCTATGGGATCTATTCTTATTAATCACAGGTCTTGTAGGTGTGCCATTAGCCGGTGTATTTGCGGTAGGTATCTTTACTAAACGTACAAATACGGTTGGTGTATTATGTGGTTTAATCTTAGGTATTATCTTTGCATACATCTTTAATGGTGTCGGTGGAGGCAACTCACCATTCTTTGTATCAATTATTTCATTCGTAGTAGCCTTTGTATTCTCTTATATTATCAGTCTCTTTGTTCCAGATAAGAAAAAAGATATTACAGGTTTAACGATTTTTGATATTAAAGTGAAATCTAATTATGTTTCGAAAGTACATGTGAAGAAATAATAATATATAACCCATAGAATCGAAGACGATTTTATGGGTTTGTTTTTGGGCTGAGTTCTTAATATTTTTTCAATCACTAAGTAAATTATTTTGAATTTGAACTCTAGAAGTATAATATATAGCTATTAAATTTGTCACAGAGTGAGGGAAAGTTGTATGTCTACATTAGTAATAATTGCACACCCAGATATTAGTAATTCAACAGTTAATAAAAAATGGCGCGACGCTTTATCTAAAGAAGGCGAATCAGTGACAGTTCATGAAATTTACCCTGAGTATCCACATGGACGTATTGATGTTGAAAAAGAGCAACAATTAATCGAATCGCATGATCATATTATTTTCCAATATCCGTTATATTGGTATAGTTCACCCCCATTAATGAAACAATATTTGGATGAAGTCTTTACCCATGGTTGGGCGTATGGATCTAAAGGGAATGCTTTAGCGGATAAGAAGATTGGCTTAGCAATTTCAATAGGGTCTATTGCTGAAGCGTATGAACCTGAAGGTAATGTTAAATTTACGATAGATCAATTAGTAAGTCCTATGATAGCAACGACACGTTTTGTCAAAGCAAATTATGTAGGTGCACACAAATTATATAGTGCATTTACCATTACACCAAGTCAGTTAGAAGATAATACGCAGACTTATTTGGATTTTGTTAGACAATTAGATAACTAAATATAAATAGATTCTATAAGTGGAAGTAGTGCTTGATATTAAGACAATATGTATGTCGATGTCATTGCGCTATTTCCACTTTTTACTTATCAAGAAGAATCATACCTCAATAGATTTACTTTGAATCAAGCACTATTGTCGATATAATAAGGACATACATACACTTAGAAAGATTTGAGGGGACATTATGATAAAAGCAATTGCGGTCGATATGGATGGTACATTTTTAAAATCAGATAAGACTTACGATGAAACACGTTTTGAAAAGATTTTCCAACAATTAAAGGCAAACGAGATTAAATTTATAGCAGCGAGTGGAAATCAATACGCTAAACTGAAATCAATCTTTGGTGAAAGAGACATGTATTTTGTGGCTGAAAATGGGGCAGTCATTTATGAAGGGGAAACTCTATATGATCATCAAGCGTTTGATCGAAAATTGTATCAAGAGATCGTAGATTATTTAAATATTACACGTGTCATGAATCATTTAATTGTATGTGGCTTGAATAGTGCATACATTTTAAAAGATAATCCAGAATCATTTAAAAAAGATGCACATTTTTACTATCGCCAATTGGAGGAAATCGATTCGTTACAAGATTTACCGGAAGATGATTATGTGAAAATTGCTTTCAATATTAATAGACAAACCCATCCAACATTAGATGAGGATCTACAGAAACACTTTGATGGGAAATTAGAATTTGTGTCCAGTGGGCGTGATAGTATTGATATCATCATTCCAGGAGTAACAAAGGGTCATGCATTGACACGTTTATTGAAGATATGGAATCTTGAGGCGGATGCGTTAATGGCATTTGGTGATGCCAATAATGATTATGATATGTTGAAATTAGCAAAACATAGTTATGTTATGGAAAACAGTGATGATAAATCATTATTTGATGTGGCTAATCATGTAGCACCTTCTAATGATCAACAAGGCGTCTTGAGCGTCATTGAATCGCAGGTATTAAATAAATAGCATCTGATTGCTGATGATGTAAGCGACGTGTACTTTCAATAGAATGAAGGTACACGTTTTTAGTTATACTTTGAACATATTATTTTAATAAGATATACAATATGGCTATACTAACTAATATAAAATTAATATGAAAGGTAGTGGATGTAAGCAATGACAAAAATGCAACAAACAATATTAGATGCTTTTCATTTTAGACATGCGACAAAACGTTTTGATGCTAATAAGCATATATCTGACAGTGACTTTAATACAATTCTCGAAGCGGCTAGACTTTCACCAAGTTCACTTGGATTAGAGCCGTGGAAGTTTTTAGTGATTCAAAATCCAGAACTGAGAGATAAATTGAAAGCAATCAGTTGGGGTGCGCAAGGACAATTAGAGACGGCGAGCCATTTCGTATTGATACTCGCACGTAAAAACGTGACGTCACAGTCTCCGTATGTACAACACTTGTTGCGAGATGTGAAACAATATAGTGCGGACAGCATTCCTGCTACTGAAAAGAAATTCGACAATTTCCAAACGAATTTTCACATTAATGATACAGACTTATCGTTATTAGAATGGGCGAGAAAGCAAACATATATTGCACTTGGAAATATGATGACAAGTGCGGCTTTATTGAATATAGATTCATGCCCAATCGAAGGCTTTGATTTAGATGCAGTTACAGATTTCTTAACTGAAGAAGGTATCCTAGATTCAGAGCATTTTGCTCCTTCTGTTATGGTCGCATTTGGTTACAGAGAAACGGACCCTAAAGCGAAAGTACGCCAATCACAAGATGACATTGTTGAATGGTTAGAATAAAAAATAAACCTTGGTACAGTCATTTGAAATGTACCAAGGTTTTATTTTTATAATTCTTGAGCATTTGTATGGATTAAGTTTTTATACCATTCAAAGGAATCTTTTTTAATACGTTGTTTTGTTCCATTACCATAATCATCTTGATCTACATAGATGAAACCATAACGCTTAGTCATTTCACTTGTTGACATAGAGATTAAATCAATAGGTCCCCATGCAAGATAGCCCATTAAATCAACACCGTCTTCAACAGCGCGTTTTGCTTCAGCGATATGTTTTTGTAAATAATCGATGCGATAGTTATCATGAATTTGACCGTCTTCCACGACATCTTTAGCACCTAAACCATTTTCTACAATAAATAATGGTTTTTGGTATCTATCCCATAATTCATTAAGGACGATTCTTAAGCCGACAGGGTCGATTTGCCATCCCCAGTCAGAAGCCTCTAAATAAGGATTTTTAAGACTGTTCATTAAGTTACCTTGTGTTGTTTCGCCTTCAGGAGAAGTGGATGACAACATAGACATATAATAACTAAAGGAAATGTAGTCGACAGGATATTGTTTAATAATCGCTAAATCAGCATCTGTAATATCTAAGGAAAATTGGTTATCAGCTACAAATTTTTTGAAATAATTTGGATATGCACCAAGTGCTTGGACATCTGTATAAAGTAAATTCATTTGATCTTCTTGTTGTGCTTTCAAGACATCTTCAGGATTACAAGTATAAGGATAGTGTTTCATACGTGCGAGCATACAACCCATTTGCGCTTGAGGGATGATTTGTTTTAATTTTTTAGTCGCTAATGCAGAAGCAACAAATTGATGATGCAATGCTTGATAAGATGTTTCTAATGGATTTGCTTCTTTATCAGAGATGATTCCACCACCAGTAAATGGCGAAATATTGATGATATTGATTTCATTAAAAGTCATCCAATACTTTACCTTATCTTGATAGCGATTAAAAACAGTTTCTGCATAATGTACAAAATGGTCAATGACAACTCTATTTGCCCAACCGTTATACTTTTCTGTGAGACCAAATGGTGTTTCGTAATGGCTTAATGTGACAACGGGCTCAATACCATAGGATAATAAAGTATCAAAGACATCGTCATAGAATGCGAGCCCAGCTTCATTCGGTTCTGTTTCATATCCTTTAGGGAATATTCTAGACCAGTGAATCGACATTCTAAATGCTTTGAAGCCCATTTCTGCAAAAAGTTTAATATCTTCTTTGTAAGTATGGTAGAAATCAATACCTGTACGTTTAGGAAAATGACCTTCATGTTTACCTGAAAGAACCTTTTCGATATGTTCAGAATTAATCTCCATATGATTATCACCAGTACGTTGTTCTTTAGGTACATATTCAATGAAATCTGCCGCTGATAGTCCTTTTCCATTTTCATCGAAAGCACCTTCAATTTGATTGGCAGCTGTTGCGCCACCCCATAGGAATGATTTTTTAAATCCTTGTGTAGTATGCATTGCATAGTCCTCCTTCAATAAATTAGTATGTTAAATTTTCACCGTTACTTTGTATTACTTTTTGGTACCAATAGAACGAGTCTTTGCGACTACGTTTTAATGTACCTTGACCATGATTATCTCGATCAACATAGATAAAGCCATAACGTTTTTTCATTTCACCGCTACCTGCAGATACGATATCAATACATCCCCAAGATGTATAACCAATCAATGGGACGCCATCTTTAACAGCTTCAATCATTTGAGCAAGATGTTCACTTAAATATTTAATACGATAAGTATCGTGAATCGTTCCATCTGTTTCAACTTCATCGATCTCACCTAAACCATTTTCTACGATGAATAATGGTTTTTGGTATCTATCATAGATTTGATTCATAGTAACGCGTAAGCCAACTGGATCAATTTGCCAGCCCCAATTAGAAGCCTCTAGGTGTGGATTTTTTAAAGATGCAAAAGCATTGCCAGCTGCTTTGTTTTTATTGATTTCTGGATCGCCACTTTCCAATCTGCTTGAATAGTATGAAAATGAAATATAGTCAACTGGATACTGTTTTAGAATTTCATCATCGCCAATTTCTTTTTGAAGTGTTACGCCTAAATCATTAAACATGCGGTCGCTGTAAGCAGGGTATTCACCACGTGCCTGAACATCTATAAAAATATACTGCTCTCTATTTTTAGAAAGGGCAGCCATTACGTCATCTGGATGATTTGAGTTCGGATAGACTTCGCCGGCAGCTAACATACAGCCAATTTGATTCGTTGGATCAATATCTTTTGCAATTTTTGTTGCTAAACTTGATGCAATCAATTGATGATGGGCAGCTTGATACATGATTTGATTTTTATTATCGGTATCTTTAATCATCAATCCGCCACCAATATATGGTATGTGTAAAATCATATTAATTTCATTATGTGTAATCCAATACTTAACACGATGGCTGTAACGTTTGAATAACACAGTTGCATAATTGAGGAAATAGTCCACTGTTTTTCTGTTGTACCAACCGCCATAATGTTCAGCAAGATAATAAGGTGTATCAAAGTGATTAATCGTTATAATAGGTTCTATACCATAGTGTTCTAACGTATCAAATACTTTATCGTAAAATGCAAGACCAGCTTCATTCGGCAATGATTCATCGCCATTAGGGAAAATTCTTGGCCATGAAATAGAAAAACGTAACGCTTTAAAGCCCATCTCAGCAAATAGCTTAATATCTGATTCATACTGATGATAAAAATCAATCGACTCGTGACTAGGATAGAAATCAAAGTCTTGTTTAAGACCTTTAACTGGATTAAAGAGTGGTTCTTTACGTGCTTCACCAGCTGGCAACAAATCGACTAAGCTTAATCCTTTTCCATCTTTATTATACGCGCCTTCTACTTGATTGGCAGCGATTGCGCCACCCCATAAAAAATCTTTATTTAAAATTGTCATCGTTGCGCCTCCTTAAATTAATAAATGACTGAAATCAGTGCATCGTTTTGACTTACTTGTGCTTTCGGCTCAATTACTATATCTTTTGTGTTATTTGTATTCGTAATTACAACCATTACTGTGTCATCAAAGCCTTGTTCTTTTATGATAGAAGAATTGAATTTGACTAAAGGTTGCCCAACTGAAACAGTGTCACCTTGACTAACACATGCATCGAATCCATTACCGTTAAGTTTGACTGTATCAATACCAATATGAATGAGTACTTCTGTACCATTAGCTGATTTTAGACCTACAGCATGACCTGTAGGGAATAAACTTTCTACAGTGGCGTCGAAAGGAGCAACAACTACATCGGAATCCGGCTTGATTGCAATGCCATTGCCCATCGCAAGTGAAGAGAATACTGGATCTGACACTTGTTCTAAAGGAATTAACGTGCCAGTCAACGGTGAAGACAAGAAGTCATCTTCAGATAGGTTAGTAGTATCAGTTTCGATAGGATTTATTGATGTATTGCTTGTATTTGTTTGTTCGTCTACTGAATCAACATTCATTTCAGATGCAGGTGCAGTGGCTTGTACCAGTTGCTCCTTTTTGTCTGAATGCACAAGATAACCAACGACAACGCTCACAATTAACGCTAGTATGGATGCGATTACTATTAGCCAAACAGTTGAGTCTAATCCAGCTTCACCGATGAAAGTTGTATATCCAAAGATACCTAATCCCCCCATGAAATACATTTTAGTGCCAGCAAAGCCTACGAATGCACCAAATATACCAGCAATAATACAACTATAAATAAACATTTTCTTACGAGGTAATGTTATACCGTAAATCGCAGGCTCAGTTACACCGAAAATGCCTGAAATTGCAGCAGGTAATGATAAAGATTTTAATTTAGTATTTTTAGTTTTTAAGAAAATACCAAAGACGATACCTGTTTGTGCAAATGAAGCGGCAAATATTAACGGATTGATAATGTCATAACCTGTGGTTGCAGTGTTATTTATCATAATCGCAACTAGACCCCAATGTAGTCCGAATATGACAAAGACTTGCCAGAAAGCACCGAGTAGTAAACCAGCCAAAATTGGACTAAGTTGATATATACCGAGTGCTGCTAGACCAATCCAATTTGCAATCCACGAAGCAATTGGTCCAATAATTAAAAATGTTAATGGGACGATAATAAGCAATGTAAAGAAAGGAACCAAGAATGTTTTGATGACATCTGGAATGATTTGCTTTAATCGTTTTTCTAAAATACTCGCAAAATAAACAGCGATGATAATAGGGATAACGCTTGAAGTATATGTCATTGAAATGACTGGAATACCTAAGAATGTCATGTTTGATTGAACTTCAAATAACGTGCCTGCAAAAAGTGTCGTTGCACCTTTAGCACCCAATGCCATTGCATCGACAAATACTGGATACACAAGTGCAGCACCAATTGCCATGCCTATAAAGTGGCTTGAGCCAAATTTTTTAGCTGCAGTTAATCCTAGAAATACTGGGAAGAAGTAAAAGAGTGCATCGCCAATTCCGAACAAAATTTGATACGTACCAGAACTTTGACTTAACCAACCGAGTGCTAAAAATAGGGCGGCAAAGCCTTTGATCATACCTGCTGAAACTAAGATACCTAAGATTGGCTGGAAGATACCAGAAATCAAATCAATAAAGCGATTTAATAGGTTTTCTTTCTTTTTGGCTTGTCCGGTATCTTCAGCAGTTGTATGGTCGTTTAAATTTGCTACATGGTTAATCGCATCATAAACTTCGCTGACATGGTTACCAATAACAACTTGGTATTGACCGCCAGAGCGCATTACGGTTACGATGTCATTATTATTTTTTAAATATTCTGTATCTGCCATGTCTTCATCTTTTAATTTAAAGCGTAGGCGTGTAATACAATGGGTTAAACTGTTGATGTTCTCCACACCGCCAACTTTATCTATAATATCTTTTGCTAATTGTTCATACTTCACTGTAAATTCACCTCAATTTTCATTTGTACTATCTAAGTTATGAATTGAGCAGTTTATCGTTATACGGAATTATAGTCTTTTGATTGTGGCCACGAATATAATCAAAGACACGTAAACCCGAGATGATAAGTAACTTCATAAACTTAAATAAAAACGCAAAAAACCCAGAACAATACACACGATGCCTAAGGGTACCGTCATGCATTACTCTGGGTTTTGCCTACTTAAAGTTACAACCCCAAACGTTTAAATAGAACGTCTAAAGTAACAATATATAAGTTTGACTAATATTGTAGCGCTTACATAAAAATTTGTCAACGCTTTCACAATTATGTCAATAATCTTGCAATGTGTAAAATAAGATAAACACGTTCATCATTAGACAAAACATGATTATAGTGTTTTTTAAGAAAATCAGAAATTTTATCTACACATTCATCAGATTTAGTATGTTTTTGCTGTAGCATTTGTAGTAGTGAATCATCTGTAACGTCATTTAAAGATTCATGATTGATTAATCGCTGACTAAAAAATTTTAGGTGTGTCATAAATCGAGAATAGCTTAAGCCTTCTTCGTCGATGTGTAAATTAAAATGATAACGTACTATATCTAAGATACTTTTAGTTATTTTTGTAATTTCATAAATGTTCGCAATATTTTCATCCATACTAGCGTTCACAATATGCATGGCAATAAAACCAGCTTCATCCTTAGGTAAATGAATATCAAAACGTTCATTGATGGTTGCAATTGCTTTTAAGGAAAGTTCATACTCTTGAGGATAAAGTCTATGAATTTCATAAAGCAGGGGGTTTTTAATAATATGCCCTTCACGTGTGCGCTTTATAGCATAGTCAATGTGATCTGTCAGTGACACGTAAATAGACTCAGACATGGGTTTTTCATACAATTGCTTAGCTTGCACAATAATATCTTGTGCCATCATTATCACATTCTGATCAATTTCATTCAGCAACGTGAGCATGCGTTCCTGTTCTTCGCTTGTAAGTCTAAAAACTTTATCGATTTTATCTTTGTCTAGCGTTTGACCATTTTGCTTTCCAAAAGCAATCCCTTTTCCCATTACAATACGTTCTTCATGATTAATTGTGGAAATAACTACATTGTTGTTAAGTATTTTCGTGATTTTCATGATAATAACATCCCTTATTTATTAACTTATTAATAAAAATAATTATATATTAAATATAGATGAGGATTCTGTCATAAGTCAAAAAGAACACTTTTATAAAATAATCTAGCTAAAGTCGCCGTAAATGATTACTTTATAAAAGTGTTTGAGTATGTGGTAGTTTAAGTATGAATTTTATAGCGATATTACTTCGTACTTGAAAATGCATTTTAAGGATGTATTAAAGTCATTTATCAGCGACAAGGGATGAGTTATTGTGGATTGCTATTTCGAATCCTTCAGGACCAATTAAAGTTTCTGATTGTACATTCGGTTTATAAATGTCAACATGTGCTAAACCTAAACTATGATTATTATCTTCACGTTGTGCATTAGATTGCCATGTATTGGCTGCAATGTGATGGTGATATTGCTGTGTAGACATAAACAGAGCTTGTGGGAAATCAGAAATATGTGTGAACCCAAGTTGATTAATATAGAAATTGTGTGCCTCTGCTAAGTCAGCCGTTTTTAAATGTAAGTGACCGATTTTAGCGTGGTCTGGCATACCTTGCCATCCACTTTCACTACGTTGGGCGATTAAATCATTGGCATCGACTTCAAGTGTATCCATTTTCACTTTTTGCTCATCCCAAATCCACTGTGTATGAGGGCGATCATAATATACTTCAATGCCATTTCCTTCAGGATCTGCAAAATATAATGCTTCGCTCACAAGATGGTCACCACCGCCTACTTGAACGCCTAAGTTAGAAGCGTGATATAAGAAATTACCTAAGTCTTGTCGTGTGGGTAATAAGTATGCCAGATGGAATAAACCTGCTTCTCTCATAGAAGGGCGTCGTCCATCTTCAATTTGTTGTAAAGTTAATGTATGACCGTGTTTACCAATTTGAAAAACGACATGTGTGTTTGATTGTTTATTAATAGATAATCCTAAAACTTGTGTATAGAAATTTATCATATTTGATAAATCTGAAACATTTAAAGTGATATTTGTAACTTGTGTAGCTTGTTGGTTATGAAATGTCATGTGCTTGCTCCTTATCCGTGGTTCATGTATTAATAATAGGTACAAGTAGAATATTAGTATAAAAAATATACTAAGTCAATATAAAGTATTTGATTATGATACTTAATAGTGTATTGTGTACTTCTTTTGTATAATGAAACTATGCAAAAGTGAAAAAATAAAAGCTTAGGAGCGTTTATATGGCACATTATTATTTTAAAGAGAATTTTTTCAATGCGTCAAAATCGGCAATTGATGTATTCAATGCCAATGATGAAGCGGTCTATACGTTACAACTTTTTTATACATCGACTGCACAAGAAACAATGGCCTATCTTGGAAACACTAAACAAAATTTTGAAATTACAGATGGTAACGACACATATCGTGTCTTACAAGAACGTACAATAAGTGGTGCAATCAAGACACCATTTAAAAAGGTATGGCAAGTCGAGAAAAATGGTGAAAGTATTGGTGAATTCCGCTCTAAAATAGGGCTCAAACCTACAATGCTGTTTGAAGGAAATAAAGGAGACGTACTCAAATATCAATCTGGTTTTTTCTCAAGAAGTGTACAAGTGACTGATGATCATCATAATCTTATGCAAACAAAGTCTGAACGATTTAAGTTAGCATCACGTCACGATATAGACATTGAAACAGAAACCTATCATCCAGCGATGTTGATATTACTGTTCCAGGTGTTTTATGAGTATCAAGAGCAACAACGTAAAAATTCAAATTAGTGATATTGAGTCTGGGGCATAAGTAGATGTCTCAGTCTTTTTGTCGGAGTGGGACAAGGAAAACTTTTTAGAAAAATTAGGTTTCTGTTTCACTTCTTTTTTGAGAAAGCCCTTGGGTTCTTTTTGGTGTAAAATACCATTTATATTTACAGAAGTTGACTTGTGGTAAAATATGAACATAACAATGTAATGGTTTTAATTTTTTTAAATAAACAAGACCATCAACATACATATAAAGAAATTGGAGGTGGATATATGAACGTATTTTTAAAATTGGGGTGGTTTTTCAAACAACAAAAAGGGAGTTACATCATTGGCTTAATTACCTTACTCCTAATTGCGATCATTGAAATTGTACCTCCTCAAATCATAGGACGTACTATTGATGAAATGACAACGAGTAAATTAACACCACAAAAACTAATAATATATCTTATCCTATTAGCAATCGTTGCGATCATTACATATATTCTTAGATACATATGGCGTTTATCCATATTCGGCACTAGTCAGAAGCTGGGGAAAATTTTGAGAACATATCTCTATCGAAAGTATACTGAAATGAGTGCCATTTTTTTTCAAAACAGACGTACTGGCGACTTGATGGCACATGCTACGAATGATATTAGGGCAGTACAAAATGCAGCTGGCGCTGGTATTTTAATGATTGCTGATTCATTAATTACCGGTGGGACAGTTATTATAACGATGGCAGCAACAGTAAGTTGGAAATTAACATTGATCGCCATGATTCCACTACCATTTATGGTGTTGTTGACGAGTATATATGGCTCATTATTGAGTAAGGGGTTTAAAAAAGCGCAGGCAGCATTTAGTAAATTAAATGATAAAACGCAGGAAAGTGTTGCTGGGATAAAGGTCACGAAAACATTTGGCTATGAAACGAGTGATCAAGCAGATTTCAAAGCATTGAGCGATGATGTTGTAGCGAAAAATTTGAAAGTATCCAAAATAGATGCACTCTTTGACCCAACCATTACTATAGTCATTGGTGCTAGTTACTTTTTATCAATTGTCTTTGGTGCCCAAATGGTCAGTCATGGGGATATAACATTGGGACAGTTAATCACATTTACTACATATTTGGGTATGCTGGTATGGCCATTGCTGGCGCTCGGTTTATTTTTTAACATTATTCAAAGAGCGAAAGCCTCATATGAACGTATTGATGAGATTGGTCAAATACCCAATGATATTGATACAACTTATAAATATGATGTGCAACCACACGGTGATATTACTTTTAATATTGAACGCTTTAATTTCCCAGGAAATGAAACACAGGATATACGTGATATTTATTTTACAATTAAGCAAGGAACAACGATTGGTATTGTTGGTAGAACGGGTGCTGGTAAAAGTACGCTTATCCGATTATTACTCAGAGAATTTGATACACAACGAGCTGAAGATATTACGTATGGTGGTGCGCCAATCCGTGATTATAAAATTGAAAAATTGCGTGCACAATTTGGATATGTACCACAAGAACATTTTTTATTTTCGACGACATTGCGTGACAATATTGGCTTTAGCCAGGAATCCGTAGAAGATAAACAGATTTTTGAAGCGAGTCGTTTGAGCTATATACATGATGATATTATGTCATTTACAGAAGGGTATCAAACCGTTGTAGGTGAGCGCGGTGTATCATTATCAGGAGGACAAAAGCAGCGTGTGTCAATCGCAAGAGCACTGCTAGTTAATCCTGAGGTGCTTATTTTAGATGATGCGTTGTCGGCCGTAGATGCACAAACAGAAGAGGCAATATTAGCCAATCTTGAACAACTGAGACAGGGGAAAACGAATATCATTACAGCGCATAGAATGAGTGCCGTTAAACATGCAGACCTTATTATTGTTATGAATGAAGGGACTATTGTTGAACGTGGCAATCACGAGACATTGATGCAAGAACAAGGATGGTATTTCGAAACGTATCAATCTCAAGTGTTACAAGATCAACTGAATCGCAACTTAGACCAATTGACGAAAGGGGATGAATAATATGACTGAGCATGCAAATTTAACTGCCAAAGAACAAGGCAGTGCGCTAATCAGGTTATTTAAATATACATTACCCTTTAAATGGACAATTGGCTTGGCATTTATCACGTTGTTAGTGTCGACGATAGCTAGTATGTTGACGCCATATATGGTTAAGATATTCATCGATGATTACTTAACGCCACGTCATTTTCCTAGAGATACTATGATTTGGCTTATGGTTATCTTTATAGCTATTCAAATCGTTGGGGCACTCGCACTTTATTTTAGTCAATATTTATTCCAATATTTGGCATTTAAAGTAATTCAACAATTGCGTATTGATGCATTTAATAAATTGGGGAAACTGGGGATGAAATATTTTGATAAAGTACCTGGTGGTAGTATTGTTTCACGCTTAACGAATGATACGGAAACGATTGTAGATATGATTGTGGGTGTCTTTGCAACATTTATTATGGCATTATTTATGATGGTTTCCAGTTATATCATGATGTTTATATTAGATGTCAAATTAGCATTGATTGCCTTAGTGTTTCTACCAATTATTTTTCTTATACTTGCAACTTATCGAAAGCATTCTGCATATTTATTTTCAAAATCTAGGCAACGTCTATCCGATTTAAATTCAAAATTGGCTGAATCAATCGAAGGTATGAAAATCATACAAGCCTTTAACCAAGAACGACGTTTGAAGCGTGAATTTAATGACATTAATGATGAACATTATCAATATATGTTGAAGACAGTGAAATTAGATAGCTTGTTATTACGTCCAGCCATCAGTTCTATTTCAATATTTGCAGTTGTAATGATACTAGGATACTTCGGGATAATTAGTTTTACTACTGGTATAACGGCAGGTATTGTCTTTGCATTTGTTCAATATATGGAACGATTTTTTGAACCGATTAACCAGGTCAGTCAAAATTTAAATATTTTACAACAAGCACTTGTTTCAGCAAGTAGGGTGTTTGCACTGATTGATGATGATACTTATGAACCACAACAACATGCACAACAGCATTTAGAAATTGTAGATGGTAAAGTTGAATTCGAACATGTCAGTTTTAGTTATGATGGACAGACGGACGTATTAAAGGATATTAGCTTTACCGTAAATCCTGGAGAAATGGTAGCACTTGTAGGTCATACAGGATCTGGGAAAAGTTCAATTATAAATTTATTCATGCGCTTCTATGAATTTACACGGGGCGATATTAAAATCGACCATCATTCTATAAAGTCGATACCAAAAACAGAGTTGAAGTCTAAGATAGGCTTGGTCTTACAAGACGCTTTTATCTTCTATGGAACGATTACTTCAAATATCAAACTGTATCATCCAACGATGACATTTGAACAGGTGCAAGCAGCAGCAACCTTTGTACATGCGAATCATTTTATTGAAAAATTGCCTAACCAATATGAATATAAAGTGATTGAAAAAGGTAGTGCATTTTCAAGTGGAGAACGTCAATTACTTGCTTTTGCAAGAACAATTGCTACAGATCCCAAAATATTGATACTTGATGAAGCTACGGCTAATATTGATTCGGAAACGGAAGCGCAAATTCAGACATCATTAAACGAAATGAGACAAGGACGTACGACGATTGCTATTGCACATCGACTTTCTACCATTCAAGATGCTGATCAAATTATAGTACTCAATAAAGGAGAAATAGTTGAACGCGGTACACATAATCAATTAATTGAACAAAAAGGCATTTACCATAATATGTATTTACTACAAAATGGATAATATAAACATACTAAGATTAGCTATGAAGAAATCTATGACGATAGATTTTTTCATAGCTATTTTTTATAGTTATAGAGAGGAGTAGATCGTCCAG
>NZ_JBOIRQ010000015.1:0-62065 GCF_051413795.1 Staphylococcus caeli
GTGGTTATTAACATCTTACAATAGAGTGCCGTTTATGGGCATTTTTTTTATGAAATTTTAAGAGTGTTGCACTTAATATTACAATCCGTCAATAATAAAAGATATGTAGCACGCCACGCACCAAATAGCATGTATTGTTGCAACCTATGAGAGCATCATTAGTAACAAAGCTTGTGTTTCTACTATATGTATATCATTTCTTACTATCTAAGTATACCCGCATTTAAGTTTTTATATTAAAAGCGAGTCATTAATTTAATTTATTAAAAAGTAGTGACATTACTCAATAAATTTAAAATTATTTTCAAAAGATTTTAAGCATGTAAAAAAATGGGTAAAACATAAAGAAGGCATTAGCTATATGAATTTGTTAAGCTTGGGATACATATAGAAAGAGGAGCGGATAAGATGTCTGATTACGTGTACAATTTACTTAAAAAACACCATTCAGTTAGGAATTTTAAAAAGGAAGTTATTCCAGAAACACATATTAAACAACTTGTTGAAGCGGGGCAAAGTGCTTCTACTTCAAGTTATTTACAAACATATTCAATCATCGGCATTAATGATCCAGAAATTAAGATGCAATTGAAAGAAGTGTCAGGTCAGCCTTACGTAGTTGAAAATGGTTATCTTTTTGTCTTTATAATGGATTATTATAGACATGCGATTATAAATGAAAATGCTGAGCATGATATGGCAACATCATTCGAATCAGCGGAAGGTCTACTCGTCGGCACAATTGATGCGACATTAGCAGCTCAAAATATTCCTGCAACAGCTGAAGATATGGGGTACGGTATTGTTTATTTAGGCTCACTTAGAAATGATGTTGAAAGAGTGAGAGAGATTTTAGACTTACCTGAGCATACCTTCCCCTTATTTGGTATGGCGATGGGTATACCAGCAGACGATGAAAATGGTAGCCCCAAACCGCGTTTGCCGTTAGAACATGTATTCCATCAAAATCGTTATAATCACGACAAAGAAAGTCAACGACAATCTCTAGAGGCATTTGATAGAACAGTAAGTGATTATTATAGCAAGCGAACAAATGGTAAGCGTGAAGAAACATGGTCACAACAAATTGCTCAATTCATGAGCTCAAAACAAAGACTAGATATGTTAGAACAATTGAACAAAGCAGGTTTTATAAAAAAATAATGACCAGTTAATAATGGAAGTTGTTTTTCAATGAAGTTGTTCTAGTAAATTTGTCAAAATGGTTTGTGATAAAAAAGGGGGGAGTACGTTGAATATATTTGATAGAATGTTTAAAAAGAAAGTGAGTAAGTCAGAAAAGCATAATGACTACGATAATTATATTTATACATCAAATAGTCAACTTACCCCTGACGAGGCGCAAGCTTATTGGGAAAAAGTGGCACGTAAACTTATTGTTGGTGCGATTAATTCGGTAGATCACACTGCAGAACGTATCTTTATATTAGTGTCCTTTGACGACAGAGTACCGTCGATTGATATGTTTTTCCAAATGAATGGCCAAATAAGATTGTGGAATGACTTAGATAATGCAATGCACAAACGTGTGATTGCAAATAGTCTCGTCACACAGGCACCTAAGATGGTCAAGCAAGTGAATTGTGTATACAATCACGCTGGGTTAGCGCGCTTGGCCTATGCACAAGTACAGTATGAATTTGAAAGTGAAACTTGGTATTTGCATGATGTGATTCAAGGTAGCATTGAATCACAATTGGAAAAAGAGCCTGCATTTTTGAAATGGTTTGATGATGTGTCAAGATGTGTCGAAGGTCTTCCGTTAGATAGTAAACATAAAATTACTTGGGGGCCATTTAAACCAGAATATTAGTTAATGCTGTGATTATGAAATCATTTAACTAAATATAGGAAAGTATATGTAAAGATAATATAACAAACCTTCACTAAATCAGTATGAAATTGATTTAGTGAAGGTTTTTTTGTGGAATTTTCGAATTAAAGTGAAATGTCATAGATGATTTTTTAAATAGAAACTGAATTCATTATTTTGTGAATACATTCACAAAAAGTTCGAAAAAACCTAAATATTCATATTGTAAGAGTTTTCATAAAATCTTATTATGTAGTCGACAAAGATTTAAAAATGCAATTAAACGGAATAGAAAGAGGTTATATGAAATGGATATTATTTTAGGTGTGGGAACTTTATTAATTGTATTGCTAGCAATGACTTTATTTTTGAATTTTGCGCCTTATGGAAAAAAAGGATTGCAAGCTTTATCAGGCGCCGCTTGTGCTACGTTTCTGCCACAAGCATTTCTAAGTTACGCCATTGGTGGTGTATTTGATATTAAGTTTTTACAAGAAATAGGAGATCTGGCTGGGAGTTTAAGTGGGGTGGCGGTTGGATTTTTAACATGTTTGAAACTCGGGGTTTCTCCAGTATTTGCAGTGATTGTGGGACTCGTATTGCATGATTTTAAACTACTACCGGCATTTTTAGCAGCGTATATCATTTCGTTTGCAATTAAGTTTATCGAGAGAAAAGTACCAGAAGGTTTAGATTTGATTACGGTAATATTATTTGCACCTGCTGTAGCCTTTTTATTGGCAAGCATCATGAGTCCAGGAGTGATTGCTTTGTTGCAACAAATAGGTAGTGCAGTTACTGCGGTTGGTGACAATAATCCATATGTACTTGCTACAATACTAGGATTAATTATTCCAGTCACTGGTATGACGCCATTAAGTTCGATGGTATTGACCAGTTTATTAGGATTGACTGGTTTGCCAATGGCTATTGGTGCTTTGACACGCACTGGTAGCTCATTCGTGAATTTTATCATGTTCCGACAGTTAAAAATAGGTAATGCATCTAAGGCATTTGCGGTGGCAATTGAGCCATTAACGCAAATTGATATTATAGCAAAATATCCGCTCCAGCTTTATGGCACAAATGCAATAATTGGCGTTGTGAATGCATGTATAGTGACTTTTAGTGGGCTTGTTATTAATGTAACCGGTATGGCTACACCTATTGCTGGTGCGATTGTCTTATTCGGTTTCAATGAACCCGTACGTGCAGCAATAACGATCGTTACTGTATCGATTGTAAGCATACTGTTAAGCCTCGTTATAGGTAAGACGTTAAATAAATTTAACATGACTCGATTGAATTTTAATTTACCTCGTTTAAAAAAACATGCGAATTAAGGAGAGATATGTATGGCTAGAAAACAAGATTATCAGAGTGCCTTTGATGTAATTGGTCCAATTATGATGGGACCTTCGAGTTCACATACAGCAGGCGCCGTAAAAATTGGGAATGCAGCAAGAACAATATTACAAGCCAATCCTCAAAGCATCACTATACATTATTACGAATCTTTTGCTTCAACGCATAAAGGACATGGTACAGACTTGGCTGTTGTCGGTGGTGCAATGGGATACAATACTTTTGATGAGCGCATTAAGCATTCCATTGATATTGCGAAAGAGCAACAAATCCGTGTTGAAATTATTGAAGAAACAGGTACAAGTTTAGGCGAGCACCCTAATTGTGCACTCGTTAAGTTAGATGGCCCTAATCGTCATGTAGAAATAAATGGTATTTCTATTGGTGGTGGGACGATAAAAATTAAGAGTATTCATATCAATGGTTTGTGCATACTCATGAATCATGGTTTGCCAATACTCGTGATAGATGGAAAAGCGAATATAGCGACAATTAATCACTTAATTAATGATTTAATTGAACATGATATCGATATTAATGAGGAAATAAAAACTATAAATAAAGATAAATGTTTACTCGCGTTACATCTTAACAAGCAATTATCTGAAGCAATTTTAACTGAAATCAATGAAAAATATAATGACTTGAATTTTTCTTATATAAATTAGAGGAGGCGTCATATGTTTAATTCGATGCAAGAAATCATAGATTATGCAGTTGAACATGATACAACATTTTCAGAAATAATGATTCAAGAAGAAATGTCTTTGAAAGGCATTTCGAGAGATGAAGTGAGAGCACTTATGAAACAAAATGTTGATGTGATGAGAGATGCACTTGAAAAAGGTTTGTCAGGAGAAGGTGTGAAGAGTGTAACAGGATACACTGGGCAAGATGCGGTGAAATTAGCAAGATATAGTGAGACGGCACACCCACTCTCAGGTCATGAGATGGTAGAAGCATTAAAAGGTGCGATATCAACGAATGAAGTTAATGCTGCGATGGGAATTATTTGTGCGACACCTACAGCAGGATCTTCAGGCACAATTCCTGGTATTTTATTTAAATTAGAGAAAACACATGATTTGTCGATGAATCAGATGATTGATTTCCTATTTGCAGCAGCGTTATGTGGAAAGGTGATTGCTAATAATGCGAGTGTAGCTGGAGCCATTGGTGGCTGCCAAGCAGAGGTAGGATCTGCGTCAGCAATTGCTGCTGCTGCGGCTGTGGAAATTTTTGGTGGATCACCACAGGCAAGTGGACATGCGATGGCACTTGCTATCAGCAATTTGTTGGGGTTAGTGTGTGATCCGGTTGCTGGACTAGTAGAAATACCTTGTATTATGCGAAATGCAATAGGGTCTGGTAATGGCTTAATATCAGCGGATCTTGCATTAGCAGGTGTGGAAAGTAGAATTCCAGTGGATGAAGTGATCGAAGCAATGGATAAGGTTGGGCGTAATTTGCCTGCTTCATTAAGAGAGACTGGTATCGGTGGGCTTGCAGGGACACCAACTGGAGAAGAAATTAAGAGAAAAATATTTGGCTCATCTACAGTCGGTTCCTAGAACTTCTATGTTGTTGGTTTAATTTTTTAAACATTGTGAAAATTAAATTGAAAAAGTAAAGGTTTCCCACTAAACTGGATGTTAAGAGGTGGGAGCAATGTTACTTAAGCTGGGACTCATATTTTTAGCATTTATTATCAGTAGTATCCTAACATATTATTTAACAACTGAAGGCACATGGGTTAATTTATTATTTAAGTCGCTGTCTTTAAGTTTAATCATTGTATTCTTATTCAATTATATAAAATTTATGATAGATATTAAGCGTAAGGAATAGCAGAGATAGAAAATAAAAATAAAAAGTTGGCACACATGCTACATTTCTCATTAATTGAGAGTGTAGAAACGCATGTGTGCCAACTTTTATTTGTTGCTAATTTGTGATTTCAGCATATTCTTTTTCGTTGTAAACATCTTTATCTAAGTTGTTTGTTAATTTTGCTGTACCTGTACCAGCAAGCGCAGAATCATTGACATTAAGTGCGGTACGACCCATATCTATTAACGGTTCTACAGAAATTAAGACACCCGCTAGTGCTACCGGTAAGTTTAATGTTGATAGTACAATGATAGATGCGAATGTTGCTCCGCCACCAACGCCAGCAACACCAAAAGAACTAATAATTACAACGCCGATAACAGATAAGATGAATTGCCAATTAATTTCGACACCTGCAGCTGGTGCGACCATGATGGCTAACATTGCTGGATAAATACCGGCACAACCATTTTGTCCAATAGAGAGTCCGAATGATGCAGAGAAGTTAGCAATTCCATCTGGGACGCCTAATCTATTTTTTTGAGTTTGAACATTTAAAGGTAATGAACCTGCGCTCGAACGTGAAGTGAAAGCAAATAGTAACACTTCAGCAGTTTTTTTGACGAATGTCACAGGATTTAAACCAAGTCCAGAAACAATGATGAGGTGAATTACATACATTGTGATTAGTGCTGCATACGATGCAATGACAAATTTACCTAAAGTCCAGATTGCCCCAAAGTCACTTGTCGCAATAGTTGCAGTCATAATAGCTAAAATACCATAAGGTGTTAAACGTAATACGAACGTAACGATAGCCATTACTAAGTTGTACAATGCATCAATACCGCGTTTGAGCAGATGACCACTTTCAGGTTGTTTACGCATGACACGTAAGAATGCAAAGCCTATAAATGCCGCAAAGATAACAACCGCAATAGTAGAAGTTGTACGTTGTCCCGTGAAATCTAAGAACGGATTGCTAGGCAATAATTCTAATATTTGTTGTGGTAATGTATTTGCAGTCATATCTTTAGCTTGGCTCGCAATTTCACTACCTCTTGAACTTTCGGCACTACCTAAGTCAATAGAAGAAGCGTCTAAACCAAATAAAAGCGCTGAAATAATACCAATAATTGCTGATATAGCGACAGTACCTATTAGGAAAATGAAAATATAAATCCCGATTTTAGCGAATTTATCGCCGATTTTAATTTTAGTAAACGCTGAAACGATTGATATAAATATTAGTGGCATAACAATCATTTGTAGTAATGCAATATAACCATCACCTACGATGCTAAACCAATCAATCGTTTGCTTTGTAACCTTTGTATCCACACCATAAATTAAATGAATTGCGATACCATAAACGATACCAATCCCTAATGCAGAGAAGACGCGTTTCGGGAATGAAACGTGTTTTTTTGCCATTACATATAATCCGATGAGGAAGGCCACAAAAATAATAATGTTAAGAATAGTAAATAACATAAAAAAAGACCTACCTTTGCTTAATAATATTTTTAAATCCGATATGCATACTAAGGATATTAGTATTTGTGATAATATTCAAGTCTATGACTCAAAAAATTTGTGAAATTTAAATGACTTTATTTTCTGAAAATAACGAATGGAAACACTTTGATGAGAGGGGGAATCAAGAATAAAAAAACTGTCGCCAAGTCTATGACTTGTACGACAGTTAATGACTGCTACGCATGTATGTTATATATTCAAAAATTATAAATTAAATAAACGGGCGAAGAAACCTTTACGCTCTTCTTTCGGTGCTTCATTTGTTGTAGAAGCTGCGGTAGATTGCGCATAGTTCGGTGTTTCAGTTTGAGTACTTGGTTCAGTTACTTCATCTGCAATCGTCGTATCATTTGTTGCAGTTGTAGAAGCTTTGTTTGTTTCTACTTCAGTGTTGCCTTTATTTTCTGATATTGTATCTGTTTCGGTAGATACTTTATCAGTTGGTTGTTCACTAATTTGTGTAATTTCAGCTGCTTCAGTTTGTTTTTGTGATGTGTCATTGTCTGATGACTGACTAGAAAGATCATCATTAGTTGTTACAGTAGTTTGATTGTCAGATTGTGTTTGAGTTGTATTAGCCTTTGGAGTTGTTTCTGTAGAAGATTCTGTTAACGAATCTGCTGACTTCGTAGTTGTTTGTTGGCTTGTTTGAACGTGCGCCGTTTCAACATTAGATTTCGCTAATTCTGATTGTTCTTTTTGTGAATCTTGAATCACTGATTGTGTAGACTTAATTTCATCTGTTGACGATTGAATTGCTTTCAATGACTCAGTATTGGCGTCTAATTTTGTAGTGATTTGATTTTGCATTTCATGTAATTCTTGTTGTTGTTGATGAACTTGATTAATCATTTGACCTAACATATGACGTTCATCACGCATTTTTTGTATTTCAGAGCGTAAATCATCTATAAGTTTGGAAACATTTTGATCCGTAGGTAAGTGGTTACCGTCATCTTTGACTAATACTTGTAGAAAGTCTTTTTCTTTTTCTAATTCTTCGAAAGCTAAATCATAACTATTTGTTTGTTTAACTTTCTCTGCGATATCTTGGAAAAGTTCAATGTCCTCTTCTTGGAAATCTGTAGCTTCACGGCCACGGTATTCTGTTTTACTAAGTTGGTAACCGCGTTCTTCTAAATGTTGAACGATTTTACGGACTTGTTTTTCACTTAGCTCCACACGTTGTGCAAATTCTTTGGTTAACATAGAAATAAGTCCTTTCATTAATTGATTTATGTATACTGACGTTTGTCTTCGGTCAGTGAAACGTCAGTCTTACCTCTATGTTAGTTTAAACTGTTTTAACAGTGATTTCAAGTAGTGGTCGTCATCATTTTCGTAGGCCCATTTCTACGAGTAAAGGATAAATGATACTTCTAGAAATTCTATTAGCAAAGACATATTTAAGGATATAGTTTGATTTTATACTAGGTCCGTAAATATCTTTGGTGAGTTCGATATTAGATTTAATAAATAAATCCATTGGTCGACCGTCTGAATAACCTTGTAAACTAGGAGCTAAGTAGTCAATGTCGTATTGTTTTTCAAAGCCATGTTTATATAGAAATTGACGTCTTGTATCCAATATTGGTATTTGTGATTCTGAGATATCTTCAGGTTCTTTTGGTACTTCTAACATTATAAAATTAACGTCGTGTGCATGTAGTTGATTGGATAGTTTGTTAATTTCGTTTTGAATGCGATCGAGCGTTAGTGAGATAACCTCTTCATGATTTGTTGTAACGCTTGAGATTAAATAGATTAAAAAGGCGGAGTTCGTAGTAGCTTCATAATGTGCAGTTGCCAAACTTATGACCTCATCAGATGAGAGCCCTACTAAAAATATATAATCATCTTTTGTATGTTCATTTTTTAAAGACTGCCTGAAAATTTGAGCGTCTTCATTTAGTTTGATATCAAATTCACTATCGTATAACTTCAACGCAGCTCTAAATAACGGGTCGTCTATTGATGTTATCGTCTTGAATTCCATGAGTACACCCCCAAAATTATTGGTTTATTATAACATAGAAGCACAGTTTGTAAGCTTTTTTAAGATAAAGATATAAAAATGGACACCAACTACGCTAGTCAATGTCCATGATAATTAAGTTATTGTTTAAGATTTTGGCCCATCAGTTTCTTCCGCATAATGGCCACCTTTAGTGTTTGCTTCACTTTGATAAGCAGCGTTAGCTTGTTCCACCTCTTCATGTGATGAAGTGTCTTTAGTAGCTACTACGAGGAAGTTATCGTTTAAAATTTCTTTTTTGTAACGCTCTTTCTCGTCATCGGACAATTTATAATACGATAAGACTACTTCTTCGCCGTCTTCACCAGTCAATACTTTTGCCATTTTATCGCTAAATGAACCACTTGTAGAAGTTAAGTTTACTTCAGAATTGTGTAACTCATCCATGTGTAATTTTGTTTTGCTAATTACTGAGATTTCAGAGTCTTTGTAACCGTCTGCGCGTTTTGCATTGATTGCATCAATGATTTCTTCTTTGCTTTGTACAATAGTAAATTCTGACATTTAATGTTCCTCCGTTCGTTGATGTATTGATTATTATGTCTTTACCCTGTGCGATATTATATAAAACGAATATACATGTATTATATAATGAAGTTTAAGACAGTGACAAACGACATTTTGTTACCTTTGTGAGCATTGATATATTTCTAAATATAATTTTATTATAAATGTAAAGCGCTTACAGTCAATATGCATATTGAAAATAATGACAAAATTTGCTATCATCAGTTAATAATTTATCTAACTCATATAATCTAAAGGATACGGCTTTAGAAGTTTCTACCATGTCGCCATTAACGATATGACTATGGGTAACCAATACAATACTCTAGCAATTCAAGTTGAGTGTTTTAAAAATGGGACGACTATATCATTTTAGAACACGCTACACAAATAACCTTTAAAATAATTTTTTTACATTAAACAAGGGAAATGGATGTAAAAAAATTATCTTTAGCGGTAGCATTTGTAATTTGAAGCAACGCTGCTTTTAGTATTGCACGTTCACTCATAGATCCTGAAACTAAGTTAGTTTAGGATTTTTTTTGTACAAAAAATGAGGAGGTTTTCGAGTGGATTTGTTGAAACAGAAAGTAGAAGCAGATGGCGTAGTCATTGATGAAAAGATTTTAAAGGTGGATGGTTTTTTAAATCATCAGATCGATGCAAGGTTGATGCATGATGTCGGACAAACATTTTACGAGCAATTTAAGAATGAAGGTATCACTAAGATTTTGACGATTGAAGCATCAGGGATAGCGCCTGCAATTATGGCAGCGATGCACTTTGATGTACCATGTCTATTTGCCAAAAAAGCAAAACCAAGCACATTGAAGAAGGCAGTCTATCAAGCAGAGATCCATTCTTTCACTAAAAATGCAACGAGTACAGTGGTCGTATCGGATGAATTTTTAGATGAAAATGATCGCGTACTAATTATAGATGACTTTTTAGCAAATGGAGATGCATCTCTCGGATTAAATGAGATTGTGAAACAAGCTCAGGCGACAACAGTTGGTATTGGTATTGTTATAGAAAAAAGCTTCCAACCCGGTAGAGAACGTTTAGAAGAAGCAGGACTAACAGTTTCCTCATTATGTAAAGTCGCTTCTTTAAGTGGAAATAAAGTATCGTTTGTTGAGGACGAAGCATGAAGACATTTATCTTAAGTTTACAACACTTATTGGCAATGTATGCAGGGGCGATTCTCGTTCCTATTATTGTAGGTACTAGTTTAGATTTTACACCAGAACAAATCGCATTTTTAGTTACAGTTGATATATTCATGTGTGGTGTCGCAACCTTTTTACAAGTATGGAAAGGTACTGGAACAGGCCTTCCTATTGTATTAGGGTGTACGTTTACGGCAGTTGCACCAATGATATTGATTGGTCAGACGAAAGGCATAGGAGACCTTTATGGTTCATTATTCTTATCTGGTATCTTAGTAGTGATTATCGCACCGTTCTTTTCATATCTGGTTAAATTTTTCCCTCCTGTTGTGACAGGAAGTGTTGTAACGATTATAGGAATTAATTTGATGCCAGTCGCAATGAACTATTTAGCTGGTGGACAAGGTGATAAGCATTACGGAGATCCTAAAAATATCATTTTAGGTGTAATTACATTGATTGTAATCCTTGTGGTTCAACGCTTTACGGCTGGATTTTTAAAATCTATAGCAATCCTGATTGGACTCATAGTTGGGACTGTATTAGCAGGATTATTTGGAATTGTTGATGTGAATCAAGTTGGCACAGCACACTGGTTCTCTTTACCACAGCCATTTAGATTTTCAACGTTTAGCTTTGACTTCGGAGCGACATTAGTCTTCTTTATTGTGGCCTTAGTCAGTTTAATAGAATCTACAGGTGTGTACCATGCGTTAAGTGAAATTACAGGTAAAAAGTTAGAGCGAAAAGATTTTAGAAAAGGATATACAGCAGAAGGTATTGCCATTATTTTAGGGTCTATATTTAATGCATTTCCATACACGGCATATTCTCAAAATGTAGGCTTAGTGTCACTATCAGGTGCTAAAAAAAATAAAGTAATCTACGGTATGGTTATCTTATTAATTATTTGTGGCTGTATTCCGAAATTGGGTGCGCTAGCAAACATGATCCCGTTACCAGTATTAGGTGGCGCGATGATAGCAATGTTTGGCATGGTTATGGCATATGGTGTTAGTATATTAGGTAATATAGACTTTAAAAATCAAAATAATTTATTAGTTATTGCGGTATCAGTTGGACTAGGAACGGGTATAAGTGCAGTACCACAAGCATTTAAGGCATTAGGTGAGCAGTTTGCATGGCTAACGCAAAATGGTATTGTACTCGGCGCAATTTTAGCAATTATTTTGAATTTCTTTTTTAACGGCATTAAGCAGCAACAAGATACAGAGGTTATGAAATAATTAAAGTAGTAATACAAATTTTAGGAGGCTGTAAGCTATGTGGGAAAATAAATTTGAAAAAGAATCTTTAACTTTTGATGATGTGTTATTGTTACCAGCAGAATCAGATGTGTTACCGAAAGAAGTAGATTTAAGTGTGCAATTATCAGAGAATATCAAGTTGAATATTCCAGTTATTTCAGCAGGGATGGATACGGTAACTGAATCTAAAATGGCTATCGCAATGGCAAGACAGGGTGGTCTTGGTGTCATTCATAAAAATATGAACATTGAAGATCAAGCCGATGAAGTTCAAAAAGTAAAACGTTCAGAAAATGGCGTTATCTCTAATCCTTTCTTTTTAACTCCGGAAGAAAGTGTATTTGAAGCGGAAGCGTTAATGGGTAAATATAGAATTTCTGGTGTACCAATCGTTAATAATAAAGAAGATAGACAATTTGTTGGGATTATTACGAACCGTGACTTACGCTTTATCGAAGATTTTTCAATTAAAATTTCAGACGTTATGACGAAAGAAGATCTTGTGACAGCACCTGTTGGCACAACACTAGACGAAGCTGAAAAATTATTACAAAAACATAAGATTGAGAAGTTGCCATTAGTTGAAAATGGTCGTTTAGAAGGACTTATTACAATTAAAGATATTGAAAAAGTGCTTGAATTCCCAAATTCTGCTAAAGATGCGCATGGTCGTTTATTAGTAGGTGCTGCGATTGGTATTGCGAAAGATACAGATATCCGAGCTCAAAAATTAGTTGAAGCGGGCGTAGACGCATTAGTCATCGATACAGCACATGGTCATTCTAAAGGTGTTATAGAGCAAGTGAAACATATTAAAGCAACTTTCCCACAAGTTACACTTATCGCAGGTAACGTTGCTACAGCTTCTGGTACAAAGGCATTATATGAAGCGGGTGCAGACGTGGTTAAAGTAGGTATCGGACCTGGTTCTATTTGTACGACACGTGTCGTTGCAGGTGTAGGTGTACCACAAATCACAGCAGTTTATGATTGTGCAACAGAAGCACGTAAACATGGTAAATCAATTATTGCAGATGGTGGTATCAAGTTCTCTGGCGATATTATCAAAGCACTTGCTGCTGGTGGACATGCAGTAATGTTAGGAAGCTTGCTTGCTGGTACTGAAGAAAGTCCAGGCGCAACTGAAGTATTCCAAGGTAGACAGTACAAAGTATATAGAGGTATGGGTTCATTAGGCGCTATGGAAAGTGGTTCTAACGATCGTTATTTCCAAGAAGACAAAGCACCGAAAAAATTCGTTCCAGAAGGTATCGAAGGCCGTATCGCATATAAAGGACCATTACAAGATACAATTTATCAACTTATGGGCGGCGTAAGATCTGGTATGGGTTACACTGGTTCTAGAAACTTAGAAGTATTAAGAGAAGAAGCTCAATTTACACGCATGGGACCTGCAGGATTAGCAGAAAGCCATCCGCATGACGTACAAATTACTAAAGAATCACCAAACTATTCATTCTAAGTTAAAAGGAGATATTTAAATTATGGAAATGGCGAAAGAGCAAGAGCTCATACTTGTTTTAGACTTTGGTAGCCAATACAATCAATTAATCACACGACGTATTCGTGAAATGGGTGTTTACAGTGAACTGCATGATCACGAGATTAGTATTGAAGAAATTAAACAAATGAACCCTAAAGGTATTATTCTTTCTGGTGGTCCTAATTCAGTTTATGAAGAAGATTCTTTCACAATTGACCCAGAGATTTATAATTTAGGGATTCCGATTTTAGGTATTTGTTATGGTATGCAATTGACTACGAAACTATTAGGTGGAAAAGTAGAGCGTGCCAACGAACGTGAATATGGTAAAGCAATTATTAACGCGAAAACAGATGAACTCTTCTTTGGCTTACCAGAAGAACAAAATGTTTGGATGAGTCATTCAGATAAAGTTATCGAAATTCCAGAAGGATTCGAAGTAATTGCAGATAGTCCAAGTACAAACTATGCAGCAATCGAAGACAAAGCACGTCGTATTTACGGCGTACAATTCCATCCAGAAGTACGTCACACAGAATATGGTAATGATTTACTACGTAACTTTGTACGCCGTGTGTGTGATTGTACAGGTGAATGGTCTATGGAGAACTTTATTGAAATCGAAATCGAAAAAATTCGTAACCAAGTTGGAGATCGTAAAGTTCTTTGCGCGATGAGCGGTGGCGTTGACTCTTCTGTAGTTGCCGTATTATTACACAAAGCAATTGGTGATCAACTGACATGTATCTTTGTAGACCACGGCTTATTACGTAAAGGTGAAGGCGACATGGTTATGGAGCAGTTTGGTGAAGGGTTCAACATGAACATTATTCGTGTAGATGCGAAAGAACGTTTCATGAGTAAGCTTCAAGGTGTATCTGATCCAGAGCAAAAACGTAAAATCATCGGTAATGAATTTATCTATGTATTTGATGATGAAGCATCTAAATTACAAGGTGTAGACTTCTTAGCGCAAGGTACACTTTATACGGATGTTATTGAATCAGGTACGAAGACTGCCCAAACGATTAAATCACATCATAATGTGGGTGGTTTACCAGAAGACATGGAATTCCAATTAATCGAACCTATCAATACATTGTTTAAAGATGAAGTACGTGAATTAGGAATCGAGTTAGGTATTCCAGAACATTTAGTATGGAGACAACCGTTCCCGGGTCCAGGATTAGGTATCCGTGTACTTGGTGAAATCACAGAAGACAAACTTGAAATCGTACGTGAATCAGATGCAATTTTAAGACAGGTCATCCGTGAGGAAGGTCTTGAACGTGAGATTTGGCAATACTTTACAGTGTTACCAGGTATCCAATCGGTTGGTGTTATGGGAGACTACCGTACATACGACCACACTGTAGGTATCCGCGCAGTCACTTCAATTGACGGTATGACAAGTGACTTTGCACGCATCGATTGGGAAGTCTTACAGAAGATTTCTAGCCGTATTGTCAACGAAGTAGATCACGTAAACCGCGTTGTCTATGACATTACTTCTAAGCCCCCAAGTACAATTGAGTGGGAATAATAGTATAGAATGACGAAACCCCCTTAGGCATAGGCTTAAGGGGTTGTTTTTGTGGTTTTGGAAATATGTTAATGTAAAATTAATTAAATTTTTATGGGGGACGATTGTTATGAGGAAACTAATTTTTGCTACGCTAACAATGTGTTTATCGATTTTACTAGTAAGTTGTAGTAATGAGTCACCGGAAAATAAACAATCTGATGAAAAAAGTGAAAGTGCTGACAAGACGAGTACTTCTGATAAAGGAACGCCTGAAAAAAATAAAAACGACCATAAACAAAATGATCAACAGGCAAACCAAGAAAATGCAAATGCATCTAATCAAAAGACTGAACAATCAGCGAATGAAGAAAAAAGTATTTTAGATGATTTTAGTACTAATGAAATAGAGTATGCGCGTGTATGGAATCAACTAGGACCATTAAAGAATAATATGGACGGCATGAACTCATTGAATGTCAAACAAATACCAAAAGGATCAAAAGTAAATCCACAAGCGTCTGATAGTGCTGTATATAAAGAAGATGTAGTGAAATTAGAAGCGCCTATGCGTGCAGGTGGTTCAGTGACATATAGCAGCAATGGCGATGGAACGGTAAATGTATATAAAAATGTACCGTATGATTGGCGTGATGCAAACGTCGATGCCGATACGAAGTCAGCAACTACAAAAGCAATTGAAAAAAATATAGAGACAGTTACGATTAGCCCTGGAGATGATCAAACTATCGCAGATTTGGCTAAAAAAGTGAAATACAGTAATTAGACTGGAGATACAGAATAGGAGTGCTTAAATTGAGCATATTAAAAATAATAGTATTCGCTATATTGTTAATCTCATTTTGTATATTAATGTTTAAATCACTATATTATATATTTGTATGGTATAAATTGAAAAAGAAGAAAATTGATGAACAAACATATCAAAGATATATAGATAAAGAAGAGACCCCAATGCTTATCAATCTGGGTATAGTGGTAGCAGTTACAGTAATATTTAGTTTGATGGATTAGCTTAAAAATATAAAGCGTGAATTCTAAATCATTTGAAACAATATTTAGAGGTGAATTAAATTATGAAAGATAGGCTATTCAGTATCATGATATGCATTAATAGTTTTGCATTTTTCTTAATTTCGTTTTGTCATAACGACGATTATATATTAGCAATATTAGCGCTAAGTAATATTATAGTTTGGTGTATTGTATATAGTGATAATAAAAAAGAACGTAGTAAATACTGAGAGAAACTTGAAAGCGACAGGATAGCCAAAGAATAAAGCGACTACTTGTGTAATTTAGAGGTGTGAAAATTATAGAATAAATAGAAAATATGCCCATCTTAATGGTAAAGGTGGGCGTTCTTTATGTACGTCATTAAAATTTACACAAAATTGCAAATGTACTAATCATATTGTTCGATTTTCTCTGAAAAAGCTTTTTCAATATATTCATAATTATTCATTCATAGGAATGATAATAAGAAATCGCCTAAAAAATAAGTGTAATATAACAATAACGACGATTTTGTTCACAATTAAGAAAACGTTTTCTTTAGCCTAGACGAAAATGCTTCAAACCCTTGTCACAACTGGTTTTGTGAACGTTGAAATTTATAGATACAAAAACATAATTTTCTGATATAATAATCGAATGAAAGAAAAAATCATAAATAACTTATAAATGATGTAAAATTAATATATAAGTAGAATTTTGTTTATGATAAACTATATTTTGTGAAAAACTAGCATTTAATCATGCTAGCGTGAATAAGGGGATGAACGAGAGTGAAAGTTATCAAAAAAATAAACTTACCGACACAAATTATCATTGCATTGGTGCTAGGGGTAATTTTAGGGAGTATATTGCATGGCAATAAAGATGTAATTAACTACATACAACCCTTCGGAGATGTATTTATAAATTTAATTAAAATGTTAGTCGTACCGATCGTATTCTGTTCTTTAGCATTATCTATTTCAAATGTTGGCGACACTAAAACGATTGGACGCTATGGCGGAAAAACACTATTATACTTTGTTATTATGACAAGTTTTGCGATATTCATGGGATTAGTCTTTGGTAATTTATTTAAACCAGGTGTTGGCTTAAATCCTGATTTATTACCAAAAGGCGATATTTCAAAATATGAATCAACTGCAAAAGCAGCAGAACAATCTACATATGGTAACCATTTAATTGATACTGTTGTAAATATTATACCGACAAACGTCTTTGAAGCATTTGCTTCTGGAGAATTATTACCAGTCATTTTCTTCTCAGTATTTTTCGGATTAGCTTTAGCTGCTATTGGTCAAAAAGCAAAACCAGTTAAAGACTTTTTAGGTGGAACATTAGAAGCTGTATTCTGGATGATTGGTAAAGTATTATTATTAGCACCAATTGCAGTATTTGCTTTTATTACTACGACAATCATCACATTTGGATTATCGGCATTAATACCATTATTCAAATTATGTTTAACTGTTGTAATTGCAATGTTGTTCTTTATCTTTATTGTATTAGGTATTGTTTCAAGAGTTTGTGGTGTGAAGATTACACAAATTATGAAACTTTTAAAGAACGATTTAATGTTAGCGTTCTCAACTGCAAGTTCAGAGGCAGTATTACCGACAGTTATGAAAAAAATGGAACGTTTTGGTGTACCGAGAGATATCGCATCCTTCGTGTTGCCAACGGGTTATTCATTTAACCTTGATGGCGCAGCGATGTATCAGTCTATCGCGGCATTATTCGTTGCACAATTATACGGTGTTCATTTGAGTATTGGTGAACAAATTTTACTAATGATCACGCTGATGCTTACATCAAAAGGTATGGCCGGTGTACCAGGTGCTTCAATCGTTGTACTATTAACAACACTAGGTTCAGTTGGCTTGAACCCACAAGGACTTGCTTTGATTATCGGTGTAGATAGAATACTTGAAATGCTTAGAACATGTGTAAACGTATTAGGAAACTCTGTTGCGACAATCTTTATTGCGAAAACAGAAGGTGTTTATGACAAAAAGCAAGGCGAAGAGTATCTGAAATCAATTTAATTATTTTAAATCATACCCCTCTTATGGCTAACATAAGGGGGATTTTTGCGTCTTTAGAAAAGTTGGAAATCACAAATTGTTAAATTGAATTTCATGCGGGTATAGATATAGCACAAGATTATTTGGAGGAATGAAGATGAGTAATATTAGTGGAATTAACCATATTGGAATGACAGTTCCAAATATTGATGAGGCTTTTACGTTTTTGAAAAATGCATTTGGCGCAAAATATGCATATGACGGTTTAACATATGAGGATGAGCCTAGAAAGGGTCCAGAAGTAGAGCGTATGTTAGGACTATCACAAGGGGCAGCCATCGTTAAACAACGCATGATTGTCATTGGCAACGGACCAAATATTGAGATGTTTGAAATAGAGAGCGATAACAAAAAAGCACCGTTAGAATTAGAAGATAACGGCTATAATCATATTTCATTATTTGTGGAAGATACGGATTTAGCAATTGAGCAAGCAGTCAATGCAGGCGCTACGGCTTTATCCGAAAAACATGATAACTCTAGATATGAAGATACGGAAGGTAGCAGTAGTGTTTATGTGAAGTCCCCATGGAACAGTTTGATAGAGCTACAATCTATTCCTAATGGCTATTATTACCCGGAAAATAGTGAAAGTGAAGTATTTATTCCTTAATAATTGTAGTGGAATCGTTTTAGCTTATAAAACAGTGGTAATTAGAAGAATATAAAAACCTGTAGTCATAACGATATTCAAGAAAAGCATGAATCGAAATTGTTTGCCTGTCATGGGTTCTGTACCATGCTTGTCTGCGCGCTTATTGACTTTCTTTTGCGTGGATATCGTATTATTCCAAGAAGCAATACTGACAAAAAGAATACCGAGTAGTATTTTTAGAAACAGACTCATTTTAAGATACTCCAGTCCTTTAGAATAGATTATGTTGCATATAAGATAACACATATTTTAATTTTGGAGAAATGAAGGTAGAATAAAGTAATTTTAACATGGAGGAATAAGCAAGATGGCAATAACACTATTTAGTATTGTAATGATTATTAATCTAGTTGAGGCGCTTTATATAGCAGTAAAGATGTTCAAATTGAAACAAGCGGATGCACCTGACCGAGCATATAAACAAATGATTGATCGCTTGGCACCGTTTCTAATTATATCAATGGTGGTATCTATTTTGCTCATTATTATAGCTATAATGGTTAGTAAGATAGTATAATCATGATTCAAACTGATTTTTAAAATTATAGTTTAAATTAGGAGAATAGAAATCGTGAAACAAAAATTGAAGAAAACATTAAGTAAATACGTTGAAAATGGCAAGTTAGAAAATGGTTTATATAAAGTGTCCGACAAAATTAAAGCTAAAAAAGGCAAAGATTATTCTAAATATGTCAGCAAAGTAATGAACTTTTTAAGAAAAAAGGTTTAAATTTTCAGTGAATCCAAGAAATTATATTGCGTAACACTAGCATAAAATTACCACTATTTTGAGACTTATGTAATAATATTTATTGTAGTATAAAACAAATAATGAGGTGTTACAATGACTGAAATTTTTCCATATTTAAACTTTGAAAATACAAAAGAAGCATTAACATATTATGAAGAAGTATTTGGCGCAACGAATATTACACGTCTGCCTGTCGGTAAAGAGCAAGCTGCACAATTTAATATGAGTCCCGAAGATGCAGATAATGCAACAATGCATTCACAATTTGATATTGCGGGTACTACAATTCTTGCTTCTGACTCTTTTGGAAGAGCACAAAAAATTAATAACGGTATTTCACTTTTAATTGATTACGATGTTAATAATGTAGATGATGCTAAAGAAGTTGAAGCACTGTACGATCGTGTTAAAGATGCTGTTGACGTTGAAATGCCTTTAGAAGAACAATTCTGGGGCGGTAAAATGGGTGCATTTACAGATAAGTACAATGTGCGTTGGATGTTACATGGTCAAGACCACACAAAAAATGAAAATTAGAGATGGCAATTAAATAGCAAAATAAATCGGATAGTTAGCTATTCGATTTTTTAATGGATACGAAATGACTTATATATTTCTTATGAATAGATATTTAGCGAAAGTGTTGTTATCAATAATGTTGTAGGGCTATTGATTAAATATAAAGTTATTTGCGATTAGGGGTGTACAAACATATAACTACACGCTATAATAGGTATTAAGTAATTTAGTTCGTGAAATTGATTTGTAGTTTTATTCTTTTGAATTTACTCCTTTTGATTTTTTAAGACAGATTACAAATATTCGTGCAAAAGCACAAGTGGAGGAATTTAATATGAATAACGGTACAGTTAAATGGTTTAATGCAGAAAAAGGTTTCGGTTTCATCGAAGTTGACGGTGGAAACGACGTATTCGTACACTTCTCAGCAATCGCTCAAGAAGGCTACAAATCATTAGAAGAAGGACAAGCTGTTGAATTCGAAATCGTTGAAGGCGACCGCGGTCCTCAAGCAGCTAACGTTGTTAAATTATAATAACGGCTAAAAGACGAGTATAACTCGTCTTTTTTTTATGCCCAAAATTAAGTTCAACACTATTTTAAAAATTTTGAAGTAGTGATTAATATAAATATTTAATAAAATAAACATTGCTTTGAACGATATGTTTTTGGTACTTTATAATTATATATCCACAGTGGAGGTTATTTTATGCATATAGAGTCTAGAGTTAAATCATTAATTGAAAAAGTAGCGGAAAATACGCGTACTTTTGAATATGCATTTTTAAGTCTAGGAAAAGAAAATATCAAGGCGACAGTCAAATTATTGAAAAATGCGAAATATTTAGAGCGAGATATAGTAAAACAGTGTGAAAAATTCAGGAAAAAGACGGGCGTTCATCCAACTTGGATAAAGGTAGATATTGTGACAGAAACAGAGACTGTACTTTTTGATGATGTTGTTTGGGATATGGTCAATACACGCAGAAACTACATAGATTTTGGAATAGCTTTAAACAAATATTGGAATTTGGCATTTTTACCTGAAGAAATTAATGCGAATGCATTTATTAGACCTGACAAAAATGACAAATCGAGATTTATTTTTTCAGAAGAAAACATTAATAACTATTTAAAGAAATATACAAATCAGACTAAAAAATATACATATAATTTCTATCAAGGTAAGCAAGTTATTAAATTCTACACTCAAGGATTTATACATGATGGGGAAGCGGTATACACACTTGGCGATAAAGGATTAACGAAGAACTTACGAGAAGTGAATGATATTCACCAGGAAATTGATCGCTTGTTGGCAGGGAGTACTCAATTTTTAAAGAATATGATGAATGATAATGGCAAATATAATTATGGTTATTTCCCACATTTTGATAAAAACATTAGTTTCTATAACAACTTAAGACACGCTTCATCCACTTATGCTTTGATAGAAGGACTTCATTATCAGGGAAAAGATATTTCAGTTACCGAAAAAGCGTTGGACTATCTCATGAATCATTACTTATATGACGTTGATGGCGTAGGATATATTTACGACGATACGAATGGGGCTAATGAAATTAAACTTGGTCAAAATGCAGCATTTATATTTGCCATTTGTGAGTATTTGAAAGTAAATCCAGATAATACTTCTTATTTAAATGCAGCTCAAAAAGTAGCAAAAGGTATTTTGGCAATGATTAATCAAGAAACAGGTTCGACAGTGCATGTGTTGAATTATCCTGACTTATCTATAAAGGAGCAGCAACGTATCGTTTATTATGATGGCGAAGCGGCACTTGCTTTATTGAGACTTTATCAAATTGACGGCAATCATGAATGGCTGGATACAGTGAAATTGTTGTTTAAATACTTTATTGATCATGATTATTGGCAGTATCATGATCATTGGTTAGGATATTGTACAAATGAGTTAGTTCAAATAGAGCCAGCAGAAAAATATTATCGTTTTGGTATCCAAAATGTGAGTAGTTATTTAGATTATATGAAACAACGTGAAACGACATACCCAACATTTTTAGAAATGTTGATGGCAACGTATCACTTAGTTGAAAAGGCGAAAAATACGGGTTACGCACATATCGTAGACGAATTATTAGATGAAGCAAAGTTCATAGAAGTCATTCATATACGTGCTGATTATGAACGTACAGGGTTCTTTTATCCTGAAATTGCAATGTATTTTAAAAATCCTAAGAAGATATTGAATGCATTCTTTATTAAACACCATGGTTATCGTGTGAGAATTGATGATATTGAACATTATATTTCTGGTTATGTACAGTACCAAAAAGTATTTAATCGTTAAAAATTAAATCACTTTGCTAAAAAACAAAAATAGGACGAAGATGTTGAAATCGAAATTGATTGCGCATCTTCGCCCGTTTTTTATTTTATCTTACTTTTCAATTCATCAATTTCTGTATAAGAAGTAAATATAATAGTAGCTTTTTCACCACGGATAAATCCACTCTTATAATTTAAACCTAAAATAAAAGCATTGTTAAATCTGAATAAATCATATTTATAGTGTTTATAGATATTTAGCAAATCGTGCACTGTATAGCTTTGGCGCTCTTTAATTCTAAAACGTCCCGTTAAATTTGTAGAGATTGATTTATTTAAATTTAATGCTTGTGTTTTTTCTTGAATAAAGTATTTTCTATCTGAGAATGTCTTGAACAATTGATTTGAAAGTTCATATATTTCAGATGGATGTGGTGATGACGTCATGCTTTCTAGCAGTTCATATAATGTTACACGTTTCTCTGTATAATAGTGTTTATTATTTGTTGGCCACTCTTGCATTTCAACATTATAGTCATCTAACTTATCATCCATACATTTCAAATAATATAATAACGGGCCCATTCCCTCAATCGTCATAGAAGTTTGTGTATTATAACTCTCTAGTATTGTATTTGTTTTATTATCTACGATTACATAGCTTTTACCTAATTTAGACATAACGGCAAATAAATCATTTACGTGTTCATTTAAGGAAAATTGTTGTAATTCCATGGGAAGCTTTTTAGCAATTTCAGGAAAATCTGTGCCGCCACTGGAAGATTTTAACAATGTTAGAGAATCCTTATTGCATAAAAATTTTAAATCATGAAGTAATAAATCCTTATCAGGGTACCAGATAATGTGTTTGTGTTTTACTTTATTCACTACCGGACGCAAATCGTCGTCTAAACATAAGATATAATCTGCGTTTGATTGTGTGAGCACATCTACAAGTTCGTTGTGAATTTCTCGTGATTTATGGCCTAAGTCATTGATTTTTCCAATTGCGATAATTTTATTACCAGTGAAAAATTGTGTTTGACTATTAAATGCTGCGATTGCATTAAGCATAGCTGGCAAAGATGCATTGTGTGTATCATCGAGTAATGTGAGCGAATGGGTAGGCGTATGTACTGCTTTCATTGCTAATATTTTAGAAAATGGTTTGAATGATGCCAAATAATTTTTATTGATAGGAATCTTTAGTGTTTTCAATGCTGCAATGGCAGCCAATGAATTTGAAATCATACCTTCGCTGATGGTATTAACCTTATAAGTGGAGGTATCTTGAACATCATTCAACGAAAATTCAATATACCCTTTATGATATGAAATCTGTGCCACATTAATATCGGAATTGATTTTCTCAGATTTGCTATAAGACTGTACGTGCGCAGTTTGTTTCAAAGCTTCCTCTTTTAAATAATCTGCATACTGCGTGTCAGCATTTATAATCGCTGCACCATTTGAATTTAATCCTTTGAAAATACGCGCTTTTAATTCTGCGATTTGTTTAATAGAATTGATAGTTGAAAAATGTGCAGCACCAATACCTGTCACAATAGCAATATCCGGTTTCAGGTTTATTGCAGTATTTTCCTTATTGTTAATCGCATTAAGTGAGGTTTCGATGACTGCAAAATCAGGTTGCTGAATGAGTTTCAACATATTTGCGTAAATTGCGGCGCGAACATTATTATTACCACGGTTTTCTAAAACATGAAAGTTTTGTAATAAAGCGCTGATTAACAAGCGTGTAGAACTTTTCCCCATAGATCCTGTAATCGCGATGAGTGGGTTTTTATATTGATTTCTAATGTGTACAGCTAGCGTTTTTAAAGCTCTAACAGAATCAGTAACAATAATTTGTGGGATTTTATATTTCAAGTCATTGATATAATTTTCAGTAATAATTAATCCAATCTCACCATTATTTCTATCAATCAAATCATTTCCCTCGGGCGCGTTTTTATTACGGCCAAGTTCTTTCCACCAAGTTGTTTTATTAGGTGAAAAATAAGCAGTTTGTCTATTTTTCACAAATTTATATACCGTTTCAAAATCTTTTATCTCGTTGTTTTCATGTTCAGCACCATCTATTAACGTACCATCAATAATTTCTGCAATTTCTTTGATTTGCATGAGCTTATCCTCTCTACTTAATATTCAAATATTACTATACCCTACCACATTTTAAAGATTTAATAAAAGATGTAAAGCTGAATTTAATAATATATATTGTAATTTTATATTTGGTTTTAAATATTTTATTACTTGAATAAACCATATTATCATTGGCAATTGTAAAAAATTTTTATAAATTAACTAAAAACACTTTGCTTTTTAAAAATGTATTGTATAATGTTATGTACGTTAAGGAGGGATAATTTGAATAAAAAATACGATTTTATTTCAAACAAGTTAAATAAATATTCGATTCGACGATTTACAGTTGGGACGGCTTCTATCTTAGTAGGGGCAACACTACTCTTTGGATTAGGGAATGAAGCACAAGCGGACGAACTAGAAACATCGGATGCTAAGCAAACATCATCTGAAGAAGAGGAATCGTCAAAAAATGATGATTTAAACAATGACAATAATGAAATTTTAAAAGATGAAAACACTACAACTTCAGAAACAACTCAAAATGAAAACACTGCTCAAAATGCTGATTTAGCAAAGTCAGATGAGCAACCACAAGATGTGTCAGTAGAAAATACTGATAAAACATCAACGCAAGAAACTGAATCATTGAATACACAAAATGAGGCAACTTCAACAGTAGATAAGGATACAGAAAGAACGCCTGAAACTACAACTGAAACTGATGATACGACATCAACAAAAGTAGCTACAGAACAACCTCAAGCTAAAGAAGAAATGGATATCTCATCAAATGAGCAACCATCAGTACCGTCTAATAATGTTGAAAAAGAAAGTGCAAATGTAACAAATTCTGTACAGCCTAAGACAACAACATCATCAAACACAAATACTCCAGAAACAACAAACGAAGTACAACCGACTACAGATAATAATACTGCAGGAACAACAAACAGTAACACTTCAGAAACAATTTCAGAGCAACCGACAGTAAATATTGATGACAAAGCAGTTGCGAACAATGATGCCTCTAATAGTACGCCATTAACAAATCTTAATAATCAAAGTGACAAGGCGGAAGCTACTACTAGAAGTAATAATACATTAAGAAGAAGTGTGCGTGCATTGAGCGCGGAAAGTAGTGTGGCTTCAGGAGAAGATGTATCTAATAAACTGAACTTTAATAGTAAAATTACAGTGGAAAATAATAACAATATTCGTCCAATTAACTCAGAAAGCTATAAATTAAACATTAGTTTTAATACAGCTGAAAAGATTAATTCAGGCGATTATTTTAAAATCAAAGGTTCAGACAACACGATAAGTGATGATTTAAATCATCAAAATTCAGGCGCTCCAAACATTGTAAATGGTAATGGAGATATTGTTGCAACAGGTATTTATGATCCAACTAATAAAACATATACTTATACATTCACTGATTTTGTTAATGGGAAGAACAATATCAGTGGTAATATCAATTTATATCAGTATATCGATAGAGACAAAGTTCGAAATAATTCGACTGAAACAATAAAATATACTGCAGGTGCGCAAACAGTTGAACAAACGGTTAAAGTAATTTACGATAACCCTTATGAGCAGAGAGGCCCAGCGAATATTGGTTCAGCTTTTACGCATTATAACTACGATACAAAAGAATATGAACAAACGATTTATGTTAATCCATTACAAAAATATTCATATAATACGAAAGTATATATACGTGGATACCAAGATAAAAATGGTGACAGTTCAGCTCAAATTAACAATAATACTGAAATAAAAATATATAAAGTAAACAAAGCACAAGGTTTAAACGGTAGTTATTTCAATGACGTAGATCAATTAGAAGATGTTACGGATAAATTCTTGAAGACACCCTACAATAATGCCGCAGGTCTAGATTTTGGTAATTTATATGGAGATTCATACATTATAAAAGTTGTTTCAAAAGAGAATCCAAATGTAGAAAAAGATTTGATTCAATCTGTGGACCTTTATGCAAATGATTACTATGGCAGTCGTTATATGGTAAATTACTATAATTTTATTAAATCTACAGATAGTTCTGCTGATGGAGACGGTGACGAAGGTGATGCGGATGCAGATGCGGATGCTGACTCAGATGCCGATGCAGACGCCGATGCAGACGCCGATGCCGATGCTGACGCCGATGCCGACGCCGATGCTGATGCGGATGCTGACGCCGATGCGGATGCTGACTCAGATGCAGATGCCGACGCCGATGCTGACGCAGACGCCGACGCGGATGCGGATGCTGACGCCGATGCGGATGCTGACGCCGATGCCGATGCCGACGCGGATGCGGATGCGGATGCTGACTCAGATGCAGATGCCGACGCGGATGCGGATGCCGATGCTGACTCAGATGCAGATGCAGATGCCGATGCGGATGCAGATGCCGACGCCGATGCTGACGCCGATGCGGATGCCGATGCAGACGCAGACGCCGATGCGGATGCTGACTCAGATGCAGATGCTGACTCAGATGCCGACGCCGATGCTGACGCCGATGCGGATGCTGATGCCGACGCGGATGCCGATGCGGATGCAGATGCCGACGCAGATGCGGATGCCGACGCCGATGCTGACTCAGATGCCGACGCGGATGCGGATGCCGACGCGGATGCAGATGCCGACGCCGACGCAGATTCAGATGCGGACGCTGACGCAGATTTAGATGCGGATGCCGATGCTGACTCAGATGCCGACGCTGACGCCGATGCGGATGCTGACTCAGATGCAGATGCTGACGCCGATGCGTATGCTGATGCCGACGCGGATGCGGACGCTGACGCCGATGCTGATGCCGACGCAGACGCCGATGCTGATTCAGATGCTCATGCAAATGGAACTCCAAATATTGATGGAGATTCAGGTCACGGATCAGAAGAAGATAAAGAAAAATCACTTCCAGAAGCTGGTAAACAACAAGAAGGTAACGCAACATTATTTGGAACGTTATTTGCAGGCTTAGGTTCGTTGCTTCTATTAAGAAGACGTAAGCAAAATAAAGAATAGAAATAATATTATTATAATAAACGCCCCCTTTGTCCAAAATTGGATATGGGGGTTTTACTTGTTTAATTTTGCTAATATTGTTTATCATTTAAGTATTGAAAATCAGAAAGAGTATTTTAAAAAGAGAGTGGATGTGCAAATGATGAAAATTGAAGTTCAATCGTACCAACCTGAATGGCCAGAACTATTTGAAATAGAGGCGGATAATATTCGTGCTATATTGGGTGAAGAAATCATAGAAGTTCATCACATTGGTAGTACTTCTGTTCCAGGATTAACAGCGAAACCAATTATTGATATATTACCAGTTGTGAAAGATGTTCATGCTATTGATCAATATAATGAAGCGATGGCTAACTTAGGTTACAAATCATTAGGTGAAAATGGGTCAAAGGAAGACGTTTTTTTAAAAAAGGAGAAGATCCTCGTACACATCATGTGCATATTTTTCAAGAAGAGGCACAACATGAAATAGTACGCCATTTGGCAGTGAGAGATTATTTGAAAGCACACGTAAATACTGCACGTGAATATGGCGTATTAAAAGCGAGTTTAGCTCAAAAATTTCCAAATGATATAGAAGGTTACTGTGACGGTAAAGATGCTTATGTGAAGCAATTAGAACGTAATGCTTTGGAGTGGTGTATCCAAAACGAAGAAACTGATTATATATCGTAAAGAGCGAGTCTGGGACATAAATAGATGTTTCAGACTCGTTTTTTCAATTCAGTTAGCTATTACGGGGTGGGACTAAGAAAGCTTTAATAGAAAATTTGATTTCTTTCTCACTCCCGCTTTAATTTTTCGAATAACTATGAAGGTAGGTGTGGTGTTTCGTTGTAATTCAACACTTTAAATTGATTGTTTTCAAGTTTGAGCGTACTGAAACTACCATTTGCTATTTTACTTAGGCTGTTACCTATTGCTCCATTTGAATAATAACGGAATATAGACTTTATAAAAGCACCATGAGATACAATGAGAATGCGCTGATTTGTATACTGTTGTGTTACATCCAAGAGTCCGTTGAGAAAGCGTTGAGTGACAGCTTGATCAGTTTCGCCATCAGGATACACTTTATCTGGATAAAGAGACATACGTTCATCGACAGTTAAACCTTCTGCTGCCCCAAATCCAATTTCGATAAATGTGTCCATTTTGATGAGTGGGATATCTAATTTTTGCTGTACGATTTCTGCAGTTTTATGAGCTCTTGCTAAAGGGCTTGTAATAATTAAATCCCATTTGGAATTTTTCAAAAAGTGAGCGCATGCTTCAGCTTGTTGGATTCCATTGTCATTTAATGCTATATTTGTACGTCCTTGTAGTCTGCCCAAAGTATTCCAGTCGGTCTCTCCGTGTCGAATAAAACAAATTTCAGTCATGGTAAACGCTCCTTTTATAAAACATAGTACTGTTCATTGTCGCATGCTTCTCTTTTATTTTCAAAAAGAAGTATCCATTTTAAATAAATATAAGTGGTTTAATTATTAAATTAAATATACTGCAAGTGATACGCGCTATGTTGAAGATGAGTAATATATTGATTTGATTATTGAAAAATAAATAAGCATAGATTTATGTGAATCGGGTAGACAGGGCAATGAGGAATATTTGAGATTTAAAATTATTTAATTTTTGAATTTTAAATATATAATCATATTTTCCGATTTCACAATATAGAAATGGAGGTTGCAAAGATGATTAATATTATATCTGCCATAGGTTCCATAGGGACATTTGTGATGGCATTATTTTATTTTGTTTCGGTAAGTATACAGTTATACCAAATGAAAATAGGTTTCTTGCCAGCGCTGGATTTTAATCAAATATTGATTAAGCGTAACAATGATGAACTACAATTGAAAAATGTCGGTATTGATAGTGATTCAGAACAAGACTACTTAAAGTTATACAATTTAGGTGGTGGATCGGCTAAAAATATAAAAATTGAAATATACATTGGTAATCAGAATGTGTTACAAGAAAAATATATCAATATTTTACCGAGTAATGAAGGCTACTTGTTGCCAATTAATAGAGATGTTTTTAGCGAAATTGAAAAGACAATCAAGAATAATGGCTATCAATCAGATTTAAATGTGAAAATATCATATAAGCACAACGTAAGTAGAAAGACGCAAGTACTTTATTTAAACGGTATTATTGACAGTTTCAATGTTTATAATGATGAATCTATTTATGAATTGCAGTTCTTTAGTCAAAAATAATCATATTTTCCGATTTTTATTTCAATATACTTTCTTAGTTAGGACGATAAATGTGAATCTAGCTAAGAGAGTTTTTTAGTGGGAAATTATTCTAGAATCAATATTTTGTAGCGTGAATGATTTTCTATTACAATAAATAGCGGATAATAAATAATGGAGTGACTGATGATGATAAATGTAAAAGCACCGAATCCGATATTTTTAGAGCATGAACATGCAGAAAAAGCTATATTATTACTGCATTCATTTACTGGAACTGTGCGAGATGTGAAATTATTGGCAACTAAGTTAAATAAAGCTGGATTTACATGTTATGTGCCGGCATATAAAGGGCATGGACTCATGCTTGATGAATTAATGTCTTATGATGTTGATGACTGGTTAGCTGATGCGACAGCAGGTTATCAATTCTTAAAAGATAAAGGATATTCCGATATCAGTGTTTGTGGTGTTTCTTTAGGGGGCATTTTATCGCTGAAATTAGCTGAGACTAAGCATGTAAATTCAGTCGCCATTATGTCTACACCTTATCGAAAAAGCGATGCAGGTCTTGCAGGTAGACTTAAAGATTATGGGGAACGCATGGGAAGCTTAATCGGATTAGCGCAGTCAGATGTGGTGGCACAACTTGAGAAAATAAAAAATTATAGTACTGAACTCGATAAATTCCAATTATTAGTAGATAATGTTATGTCTCAACTTGAACAAATTACGGCACCTATTGCTGTGAAATTTGGAAAACAGGATGACGCATCTTATGAAACGAGTGCGCACTATATCTTCGACCATATTCAACATGATGACAAAGACATTAAAGGTTACGACCAGTCTAAACATTTGATGACGCATGGTGCAGGTCATGAAGAAGTTGAACAAGATATTATTGCATTTTTTGAAGATTATTAACGACATTATCAGCCAAAGATAATATGGAATGGAGCAGATAGTAAAAATAAAATCACAAAAACGAAAGTGGGATACACTAGATAAAGTTTTTTTAGTCACTTCGTTGGTATTACTCATTGTGAATGTATTTTTTATTTTTAATATAGTAGAAGTGCATAATGGTGTTTCGACGCTTGTATTATCCGCAACAATGTTAGTACTAGGTTTTGTTACTTTTAATAAGCAGTCTAATAAAATTGGGTACATGTATTTTGTGTTCGCAATTATATTTTTAATAGCGAGTATAATTGCATTTATTTACAAATAGATATAATAAAAAACTTTCGCTCATCTATGTTAAAGGTGAACGAAAGTTTTTTATTTGCGAAATATAGACTAATTAAGTTGTTTTAAGTACGCCAGAACGTTGTGCATTCTGATTTATCTTCAATATTATACTGAATAATGGCTTCTAATAGAGAAAAATCTATCTCTTGAGTCCATTTTACTCGAAATAAATTGTTAGTTTGTGAATAGCCAGCAGCTTCAATTTGTGATGTGAATTGATTTAATGCTTTCGCTTCAGGTGCTACTGAAAAATGTGCTTTCGCTTTGCTAAAAGCAATGATGAACGTGCCATGATCGGTGAACATCGGTTGATTCCACTTTACTGTTGTTTCAAGGTTTGGAAAAGTTTTTGCCACCCAATTTAGTAGAGACTCCATTTTTTCTTTATGTGTTTCATTATCGATTGAATCCAGAAATGATTTAAAAGCTTCCATATAATAACCCCATTCTTTGAAAAAGTTTCTGTTTCTTATAACTATCATAGCAAATTAAACATTAGTTTGTGTGTATGGTTTTATTTTCCAGGAAATAATCAATGATTAAGCCAACAATCAGTAAAATAATGAACGGAACAATCCAGCTCAATTGAATATCAGCTAATGGCAATGTTTGATATAAAGCAGTTAATGGTTGGAACAACTTAAAGTCATTAAATATTTGTAATACCGAAATAATCAGTGTCACGATAGTCGGTAATATAAATGCAAGTTTCATTTCAAACGGTATAAAGATACTAACTAACGAAATGAGTACGAGCACGATAGATGTAGGATAAATGAATGTTAGTAAGGGTACTGCTATTTGTAAAATAAGTTCTAAGCCTAACGTTGAAACTATGAACCCTAATAATGAGAAAAGTAGAACGAATTTTTTGTAAGAAATACGTGGTAACTTTTTCATTGCAAAGGCAGCACAAGCGTTAACTAAGCCAATGCAAGTTGTTAAACAAGCAAGGATAACGATAATACCAAATAACAAGTTTCCAATAGAACCAAATACGCGTAAAGAATTAAACGTTAAGATAGCTGTGCCATCTTTGAATCCTGCGTGGCTTGTCGTTGCACCGACATAAGCAAGTGCAAAATAGATGATTAATAATAACACTGCAGAAATTAATCCGGATTTAATTACGTTTTTCACAAGTGTTTGTTGGTCGTTAACCCCGTTCATTTTAAACATTTGTACGATAACGACAGAGAATGCTAAAGCAGCTACTAAATCCATTGTAAAATAGCCTTCTAAGATACCTGATACGAGTGGGGTCTTAGCGTATTCACCGGTTGCTTGGCCAATCGAGCCTTCCGGATTTATAATCACTAATATACATAGGACGGCGATGATAATGATGAGTATCGGCGTTAAATATTTTCCTAAATTGTCTATAATTCGATTTGGATATAAAGCGATAAGATAAACAATCAAGAAAAAGATTAGTGAAAAAATAATTAGAGTGAAATGATTATGTACCGGTAAGATATGGTTTGTACCTATTTCATAGGCAACATTAGCTGCACGTGGAATACCATATAAAGCACCAATTGATAGATAGATACAAATAGCGAAAATAGTACCGAAGATAGGATGTACTTTTTTACCGATGCTTTCAACACCGCCGTTCATATAGGCGACGACAATTACAGTTAGATATGGTAATAAAATACCAGTTATTGCAAAGCCAGTCATTGAAACCCACATATTTTCTTTAGCTGTATAACCTAACATAGGTGGAAATATTAAATTTCCCGCCCCAAAGAAAAATGAAAATAACATTAGACCAGAAATTAGTATGAGTTTATTCATTTTTATTTACCTCAATTTTAAGGAGATTGTCTTGTACAAAACACATTCTACTTTAACATAAAAGTAATGGATATTCAATGAAATGTCAGACAATTTTTAATATTTGAAGTATTAAATGGATGAAAAGTCATTAAAAATTCAAAGTCTGCCAAGTACTGTGGAAGGCTACTATAGCAGTGTATAAGTGTAATAATATGAAAAAATTGATTGAGACCTGTGCAGAAAAATGTTATAGTAGGTGCTATGTTACTAAAACGCTTTAACGTAATAAAGTTGTTTGATATATAAAGGATGTAGAATAATGCATAAACAATCACAATGGAAATCATCAACAGGGTTTATTTTAGCAAGTGCGGGCTCCGCAATCGGACTTGGAGCTATGTGGAAATTCCCTTATATGGCGGGTGTTAACGGCGGTGGCGCATTCTTGTTAATGTTCCTCGTATTTACGATATTTGTGGGTTTACCACTATTAATTATGGAATTTACAGTTGGGAAAATGGGCAGAACCTATACAACAAAGATTTATGAGAAGTTAACTCAGAAGAAATGGCTAAATATTATCGGGTGGAACGGTAACTTGGCCGTCTTTATATTATTCGGCTTTTACAGTGTTATCGGTGGCTGGATAATTATTTATATTTTTAACGTTGCTTTACAAATAGTAACTTTTAGCAGTGATAAATTAAGTGCGATCCAATTTGAAACGATTATTGGTAACCCGTGGCTTACCATCGTTGGACAAGGTGTGTTCATATTATTAACAATGGTGATTGTCATGATGGGTGTAGAAAAAGGTTTGGAAAAAGCGTCGAAATTTATGATGCCATTGCTGTTCATTTTTCTAATTATCATTGTTATTAAGTCATTATCATTGGATGGCGCTTATGAAGGATTAAAATATATCTTGCAACCAAGATTAGAAGATATATCCATGGAAGGTGTGTTATTTGCCCTCGGTCAGTCATTCTTTACATTGTCTTTAGGAACAACAGGGATGATAACGTATGCGAGTTATGCGTCTAAGGAAATGACTATTAAAACTTCAGCAGTGTCTATTGTGGCAATGAATATTTTAGTGTCAGTATTAGCTGGTTTAGCCATATTTCCTGCGATTGCTGCGTTTGGTTATAAACCAACCGAAGGACCTGGTTTGCTGTTCAAAGTGTTACCACAAGTTTTTGATCAAATGGCGATGGGACAAGGGTTTTATCTTATCTTTTTAATACTGTTTTTATTTGCGGCACTTACATCATCGATTTCGTTACTCGAGTTAAATGTTTCCAATTTTACTAAAAACGACAATGCGAAGCGTAAACCAATTGCATTTTATGCGAGTGTACTAGTCTTTATTATTAGTATACCGGCAACATTATCATTCAGTAGTTTGAGTGGTGTTCAATTTGCAGCCGGTACTATTTTTGATAATATGGATTTTCTTGTGTCAAATATATTAATGCCGTTAGGTGCACTGGGGACGACCTTAGTGGTAGGACAATTATTAGACAAGAATGATTTAAAGGCACATTTTGGTAAAGATAAGTTTAAATTATTTATGCCTTGGTACTATCTTGTGAAATTCGTATTACCTGTCGTTATTATACTAATTTTTATTGTTCAATTTATTTAATAATACTCGTCGTATATAGCGGCGAGTATTATTTATTGCACAAAATTAAATTGCGTTTGATTGTTGACATGGCAGTAGTTATTTAGTAAAATCTAATTAAATTATTTATTAAAAGATTTTAAATTTTAGAAGACGAAAGTACTTTTTATATTTGGGTTTAATCTTTTGATAAATAAAAATTTTCCGAGGAAATGTAAGCGTTTTCTTAAACAGAGGAGGTTGTGTCGTATGAAAGCTTTAATTGGTAAGTTTTTTGAATTGATACCACGTTTTTTCGTAAATCTTTTCATCTAATTATTTTTTAAAATTTGATGTGTAAAAAAATCATAAAACTAGAGGTGTTGAAATATGGAAAAGAAACAAAATAAGTACAGCATACGTAAATTTACTTTCGGCGCTTCTTCAATTCTAATCGGTTCATTACTATTTTTAGGTGCAGGATCAGCACAAGCAGCAGAAGAAAGTAATACTCAAGAGGCAGCAACACAACAATTGAATGGGAATCAATTGGGGGATAATCAAAAAGAAAATTTAGGGAATGAACAAGCAACACCGGTTAAAAATGATAATACACAGACAAATGGTGAGGAAAATGCGACAAATGCAAGCTTACATAACGAACAATCAGTTAAATCTCAAACGAATGTCAGCGCTATTGAGGTAGACCCAGGCTATAATGAGAAAGACAAAGCGCAAAAAGCAGAAATAGATCCAGGCTATAATGCGAAAGACAAAGCGCAAAAAGCAGAAATAGACCCAGGCTATAATGAGAAAGATAAAGCGCAAAAAGCAGAAATAGACCCAGGTTATAACGCGAAAGACAAAGCGCAAAAAGTAGAGGTAGACCCAGGTTATAATGAGAAAGATAAAGCGCAAAAAGCAGAAATAGACCCAGGTTATAATGCGAAAGATAAAGCGCAAAAAACAGAGGTAGACCCAGGTTATAATGAGAAAGACAAAGCGCAAAAAACAGAGGTAGACCCAGGTTATAATGCGAAAGATAAAGCGCAAAAAGCAGAAATAGACCCAGGTTATAATGCGAAAGACAAAGCGCAAAAAACAGAGGTAGACCCAGGTTATAACGCGAAAGACAAAGCGCAAAAAGCAGAGGTAGACCCAGAATATAACGCGAAAGACAAAGCACAAAAAGCAGAGGTAGACCCAGAATATAACGCGAAAGATAAAGTACAAAAAGCAGAGGTAGATCCAGAGTATAATCAAGCAGCACAAAATAAATTGACTGAAGAAAAACAAGATAAAACAACTGTCTCATTGGATAAACTTAAAAATGAGACTGTAGATACAAACTCCAAAACAGATAAAGAGCGTAAACAAAACCCTGAAAAAACACTTAAAACGCTAAAAGAAAATGCAGTTGCAACACCAAATCAACAAACAAAGCAAACGGCAGAAAGAACAGCTGATCAGCCAAATAAAAAGGCCAAACAAAGCCAATATAAAAATCAGGACCCAATTATTTTAGTGCATGGTTTTAACGGATTTACAGATGATAACAACCCAGCAGTGCTCTCCCACTATTGGGGTGGCGATAAGCTAGATATCCGCCAAGATTTAGAAAGTAATGGTTACGAAGCTTATGAAGCAAGTATCGGTGCATTAAGTAGTAACTATGACCGTGCGGTAGAGCTATATTACTACATAAAAGGTGGAAGAGTAGATTACGGTGCAGCCCATGCTGCTAAAACTGGACATGATCGATATGGTAAGACATATGAAGGTGTTTATAAAGATTGGCAACCAGGTCAAAAAGTACATCTAGTGGCTCATAGTATGGGTGGACAAACAGTTAGACAGCTAGAAGAATTATTGCGTAATGGTAATAAAGAAGAAATAGAATATCAAAAAGCACATGGTGGCGAAATTTCACCACTATACCAAGGTAAAAGTGATAATATGATTAATTCTATTACTACATTGGGCACGCCACATAATGGCACGATTGCTGCTGATAAACTTGGTAATGAAGCACTAGTAAGACAATTAGCATTTGATTATGCTAAGTTCAAAGGTAACAAAAACTCTAAAATAGATTTTGGTTTTGGACAATGGGGGCTTAAACAAAGAGAAGGCGAATCATATGCAAAATATGTGCAACGTGTTCAAAATAGTAAAATATGGAAGTCACAAGATAACGGTTTCTATGACTTAACACGTGAAGGCGCGACTAAATTGAATAAAAACACATCATTGAATCCTAATATCGTTTATAAAACGTATACTGGTGAGTCTACGAGACCGACATTATTAGGTAGACAAAAATCAGACATCAACATGTTTTTACCATTCACTGTAACAGGAAACGTGATTGGTAAAGCGGCAGAAAAAGAGTGGCGTGAAAACGATGGTTTGATTTCAACAATTTCAGCACAACATCCGTTTAATCAGGCCTATACTGAAGCTACAGATCAAGTGCAAAAAGGTATCTGGCAAGTGACGCCAATTAGACATGGTTGGGATCACGTAGATTTTGTTGGACAAGATGCTACAGATTCAAATCATCCAACTGAAGAACTGCAACAATTTTGGCATGGTATTGCTGAAGATTTAGTACGTAATGAACAATTTGATAAGTAATTTAAGTAAAAGATATATATGAAGGAGGTTACTATTATGACTGGAGATTTCTTTGATTTATTAGGATCATTTTTCAGAGTGATTAAATCACTATTTTTCTAAATCTACAATAATTTTATATTGTAAAAGCGTTAGTCTATCAATTGAAGATATTTACATGAACGGGAACTTGAAATCAAAATTTTGATTTAGTTCCCGTTTTTTTTATAAGTAAATGTATGAAGTTAACATTTAGGGAATAAATTATTAATAAGGAAGATAAATATGAATAAAGAACGATTTAAATGTGTAACGGCAGTACATATTTTTTTAATAAAGGATAATCATATCTTATTACTTCGAAGATATGATACGGGATATGAGGATGGGAATTATAGCGTATTAGCTGGCCATCTAGAAGGTAATGAAAGTGTCTTAGAAGCTGCTCAGAGAGAATCCTTAGAAGAAGGGGGCGTGAACATTCCATTTGATAGTTTGAATTTTGTTGGTGTTATGCATAGGAAATCTAATGATGAAAGAATAGATTTTTTCTTTGAAGCTACTGAATGGCTAGGAAACGTTGTTAATATGGAACCAAATAAGTGTGATGAGTTAAGATGGTTTCCTCTTGATGCATTGCCTTTAAATGTTATTCCATATGTAAAAAGAGCTATTGATAACTATAAAGAAAATATTTATTTTGATACCCAGGGTTTTTAAGTGAATATTGTAAAATTAAATACTACTATAGATTTTATATAAACTAAATATAACAAGCTAGAGGTGGACATATGATTCAATTTTCAAAAGGTGAATTAGTTGTGCTAACAGAGTCACTTATTAATAAAATCTACTATTGGAAGTATGAAGAGCCAGTACAAGCTGCTAAAAAATGGAATGGACCCTATATCAAAGAGCCTGAAATGGATAAGCCAACATTTTTGCAAGAAATGAAACAAAATCGGTTTATATATCCAAATGTTGAAGGGACATTGGCAATTATCATAGATGGGCAGTTCATCGGTACAGTTGGTTCATATTGGGTAGATAAGCAAACAAATTGGCTAGAAATTGGTATTGTTATTTACGACAGTGATTATTGGGAAAGTGGCATTGGTAGTGAAGTGTTTCAATGTTGGATAGATTACTTATTTGATAATAACTTTATTCATAGGTTAGGTATTTCTACATGGTCTGGAAATGTGAGGATGATTAAGTTAGCGTCAAAAGTTGGTATGCAAGAAGAAGCAAGAATTAGACAAGCGCGTCAAGTAAATGGTCACTATTTCGATGCAATTAAGATGGGGATATTAAAAAGTGAGTGGTTAAATAATCGAAGCAAAAAATAGGACCTGATATACAAGATATCAAGTCCTCAAATAATTATTAGAAATTATTTTTTGAATAAACCGATGATTTTTTTGATGATATCGATGATTACGCTCATGTCATTCACCTCGCTTTGTTTTGTTACCTTCACTTTAATATAATTGTACTCAATTGTGTTTGATAATTCTTAAGTCGTTAAAAACTGTTCGTAACTGGTTAAAAATTATAAAACAAGACAATTTAGCATTCAAAAGTGTCTAGAATGCTATTATTTTTGTATTTTAAAAAGCATGATGACAAATTACGCATTTCACGTATCTGACATCATGCTTCTTAAACTTGCTATTTTTTTAAGTTATTAATCAGTTATGGCACCTTTGGCAGCGGATGACACCAGCTTTGCATATTTTGCTAATGTGCCACGTGTAGCTTTTAATGGTGGTGCTTCCCATTGTTGGCGACGACGTTCAAGTTCTGCATCGTCAACATCTACATTAATTTCGAGTGCGTGAGCGTCAATCTTAATCATGTCATTTTCTTTTAATAGAGCCATTGGACCGCCTGTTTGTGCTTCTGGCGCGGCATGGCCGATTACGAGGCCGTGTGAACCTCCAGAGAAACGACCATCAGTAAGAAGGGCGACAGATTCGCCCAATCCTTTGCCGACTAGGATAGATGAAGAAGATAACATTTCCGGCATACCTGGTGCCCCTTTAGGACCAGCATAACGAATGACAACGACATCTCCTGGTTTGATAGAATCATTTAAAATAGCAGCAGTAGCTTGGGATTCGGAATCAAAGACACGTGCCGGTCCATGAATGTAGGTAACACTAAGACCTGAAATTTTTGCAACAGCACCTTCAGGAGCAAGGTTTCCTTTTAAAATAACCAATGGACCAGTTTCATGCTTTGGATTGTCAAAATCTATAATAGTTTTATTATCAGTTAAATCTGGCTGGTCAGCGAGATTTTCAGCAACGGTTTGTCCTGTAACAGTTAAGCAGTCACCGTGAATCAAACCTTTGTCATGTAATAATTTCATTACGGCTGGGATACCGCCAACTTCATCAAGGTGCGCCATTACATACTTACCACTTGGTCTTAAATCTGCAATATGTGGCACACGTTTACGAATTTTTTCAAAATCATCTAACGTTAAATCTACATCAATGGTATGTGCAATAGCGAGCAGATGTAAAATGGCATTCGTTGAACCACCCAATGCCATCACTACTGTTATCGCATTTTCAAATGCTTCTTTGGTCATAATATCTTTTGGATAGATGCCTTGTTCTAAAAGTTTATAAACTGCTTTGCCGGCAGCACGACTGTCTTTGGATTTGTTTGTAGAAACTGCTGGATGTGAAGCACTTCCTGGAAGACTCATCCCCATCGCTTCGATAGCTGAAGACATTGTATTCGCAGTAAACATACCTCCACAAGCACCAGCACCTGGACAAGCAGCACATTCAACTTTATGTAAGGCCGCTTTATCTATTTCGCCATTATTATATTGTCCGACACCTTCAAATGCAGATACTGCATCGAGATCTTTGCCATCTAATTTCCCGGGCAATATAGTACCTCCATAAACAAAAACTGCTGGCAGATTCAAACGCGCGATACCAATCATACATCCAGGCATGTTTTTATCGCAACCACCTATAGCTACAAGTGCATCTAAATTTTCAGCACTGACGACAGATTCAATAGAATCTGCGATAATTTCACGACTAGGTAATGAGAAACGCATACCATCTGTCCCCATAGATATACCGTCTGAAACGGTAATTGTATTAAAAATGAGCGGCGAACCACCAGCTTCGCTAATACCTTGTTTAGAAGCGCGTGCTAGGCCGTCTATGTGCATATTACATGGTGTGACTTCACTCCAAGTACTTGCGACGCCAATCATTGGTTCTTGGAAGTCTTCATCTTCAAATCCTAACGCTCGTAAGTAAGCACGATTAGGTGTACGACTCACACCTTCACTAATAACTTTACTGCGGATGCGTAAGTCTTTTTCGTTTGTATGATCTTGTTTTGTCAAAAAAATACCCCCGTAGTTATATATATTTGAAAAATCTGAAAATTAAACGTGTCGCATACTATAAATGACTACACATTTTCTATAAATTATATGTGCTCATTTATAAAAGTATATATGTACAGTCTTACCCTTTTTAATGATATCTAATTAAAGTGATTATGAATTAAATGTAAATATATATTGTACAAAAAGGGGTGTGTCCATAGCTGTATTGTGGAATTTGAAACTAGTCATTTGTTCAAGGAATTAATTTTGAAATGGGACATTGTAATGCTTTAAATATGATAAAATTAAGCTCGTAAGCGATTTTAACAGAATGTAATAGTTTAGAAAGATTTATCAATTTTGTAACATAATATCGAATTAAGCGAATTGTTCTCGTTTGTAATAAGAATGTCATATAAATAATACACTAAAGTAGAATTATAAGTAGTATAATGAAATGGTGAATATAAAGGAAGTACGTAAAATAGATATAAATATGGGAGGTTTACATACATTGCGTAAAAAAATCATTGCAACAGTAATTGGGACAAGTGCTTTAGCAGCAATTTCTACAGCGAACGCAGATGCCGCTACTACATATAAAGTTAAAAGCGGAGATTCACTATGGTCAATAGCGAATAAATATAATATTTCAGTGGCTAAATTAAAGTCACTTAACAACCTAACGTCAAACGTCATTTTCCCGAATCAAACACTAAAAGTTTCGGGTTCAACGGGTACAACAAGTTCAAATACTTCTACAAGTACTAGTACAACAACATATACAGTTAAATCTGGTGACTCATTGTCAGCTATCGCAGCAAAATATGGGACAACATATCAAAAGATCATGAGTTTAAATGGATTAACAAATTTTAATATTTATCCAGGTCAAAAATTAAAAGTATCTGGTACGGCTGCTTCAACAAGTACAAATACTTCTACAAGCACAAGTACTAGTACAACAACATATACGGTTAAATCTGGTGACTCATTATCAGCTATCGCAGCAAAATATGGGACAACATACCAAAAAATCATGAGTTTAAATGGATTAACGAATTTTAATATTTATCCAGGCCAAAAGTTAAAAGTATCTGGCAAAGCAACAACTGGTGGTTCGGGTTCAGCGAGTACTTCGACGAATACAGGTTATAGAACACCGATTTTCAATCATTCTAATTTATACGATTGGGGTCAATGTACTTGGCATGTATTTAACAAACGTGCACAAATCGGTAAAGGTATCAGCACTTATTGGTGGAATGCCAACAGTTGGGATACAGGCGCAGCAGCAGATGGTTATACAATTGATCACAATCCAACAGTTGGTTCGATTTTACAATCTGACCTTGGATACTATGGTCATGTTGCATACGTGGAATCTGTAAATTCTAATGGAACGATTACTGTTTCTGAAATGAACTATAGCGCTTCACCAGGTGTGGTAACGTACAGAACGATTTCTGCATCAGAAGCACGTTCATATAAATATATTCATTAATAGTCGAAAATAAAAAGACTTGCAATGCGGTTTGAAATAAAAAACCGTCATGCAAGTCTTTTTTATGTGTCGTATTCATATAGTTCGCACTGAAATTACAGAATCATATATTGTGTTAAATTATGCTTCTTTGCGAATTGATTTTAAGCGTCTCACAGTTGAGAAAAGTGTCGTTGCTAAAGTGAAAGTTGAAAATACTTTTGCAAATTTACGTGGTGATTTTAATGCTGTATAGAAGTCGAGAACCGCGCCGACACTTGTAATTGCAATACTAGCATAAATTAGTTTTTTGTTTTTCGATTGATATGCATACCAATTAAACCCTTCAACTGCGATGCCTACAAAGTTAATCGTATTCGACAAGCGATTTATTTTTGTTTTTTTAGCCATTTATGTAGCCTCCCATTTTTATAATAAGTATTGTTGAATCTAATTATAACATTTGTCATATTATCTCTGAGATGTCTTTATAAATGATTGTTATCACTAGTGTGTGTGAATAATAAATTATGATAACATAAGCGTGATACATACAAAAATAGTTTGCAGAATGAAATGAAGTACATGTGAATGATTAGGGGGAAAAACTATGATTAACTGCGTGTGTCTCGTAGTGGAACGACAGGATAAGTTATTGCTCGTACAAGCAAGAAATAGACAGAAATATTATTTTCCTGGTGGCAAGATAGATGATGGAGAAAGATATACAGAAGCATTGCGTAGGGAAATTAGAGAGGAATTACAGGTAGATATACCAGAAGATAAATTTGTCTATATTGATACAGTTATTGGAGATGCTTACCCGCAAAAAAATATGCAAACACAATTAAATTGCTATTATACAACAGCAGAAATCGATTGGAATCATATAGAAGCTAATCAAGAGATTACAGATATCCAGTGGATTGATAAGAAAGAGCAAGACAAGATTGCACCTGCAGTATTAACGTGGATAGCATGCCAATCACACTTGAATGATACAGTCGCATCTACAACAAAGATTCAACTATTACCTTACAATGAACATTTAAAAGAAGCGATAGCATGTATAAATATTACTGAAGCGGATCGGAAATTCACAAAAACACCCGTTGAGAATATTCAATTAGCGAAACAGGATTTAGAACGTCATCCGACACTTGTATTTGACGATGCATCGCGCTGTGTTGGATTCTTTACATTGCACGAAGGAAGTGGTGTGTCTCCTTTTTCCAATAATAGTAATGCTATATTTTTTAGGTCATTTAGTATCGATGCTGATAGTAGAGGTAAGGGGTTTGGTAAACAAGTCATTCAAGCACTGCCTGATTATATTAAACAGCACTTTAGTCATATTGATGAAATTGTATTAACGGTCAATACGGATAATAAGATAGCGCATCAACTTTATCAACAATGTCATTATGAAAATATTGGAGAAACGATATTAGAAGATAGACCGGTATATATACTAAGTTATAAAATTTAATTTATCCCACTAATACGTTAGAAAAGTTTACATAAAGTGTTAATTTACATGACGTATTTTTGCAATTCACAACAAACGACGCTATGCTCCCATACAAGGAGTGATTGTATGAATATGAATGATACATTATTTTTATTTCTTTGCACGCTATTAGTGTGGTTAATGACACCAGGCTTAAGTTTATTCTATGGTGGTTTGGTTCAGTCTAAAAATGTCTTGAACACTGTGATGCAGAGCATGTCGGCAATTGTTATTGTTACGTTTGCATGGATTTTATTGGGGTTTAGCTTTAGTTTTGGTGCTGGTAATTTTATTTTCGGAGATTTTAGTTATATTGGTTTGTCACACGTAGGGTTTGAAACACAGTCAGGACTTGCGGAACATATACCTTTTGCATTGTTTATGTTGTTTCAACTCATGTTTTGTACGATTGCAGTTTCAATTCTATCTGGATCGATAGCAGAGAAAATGAAGTTCATTCCATATTTAATTTTTGTGTTTTTATGGGTTGTTTGTGTATACAGTCCGGTGGCGCATTGGGTTTGGGGCGGTGGCTGGATTGATGCACTAGGTGCCATTGATTACGCTGGTGGTACAGTTGTACATATCACTTCTGGTATATCCGGATTAGTCTTAGCTGTAATGATTGGTGCGGGCAAAGACTTTGATAAACGACCGCCACATAATCTCATTATTACATTGATTGGTGGCATCTTAGTTTGGGTAGGATGGTATGGTTTTAATGTAGGAAGTGCACTCACATTTAATGAGATAGCAATGGTATCGTTTGTTAATACCGTGTTGGCATCTAGCGCAGGTGCACTCGGTTGGTTGACTATTGAATATTTTATGAAAAAAACAACAAGCTTTATTGGTATGTTATCTGGTGTGCTTGCGGGATTAGTTGCAATTACACCAGCAGCAGGATTTGTAGGCTATACAAGCGCAATAGTGATTGCATTTATTGGTGGTGTAGGTTGTTATATTGCCATTAATTACATTAAAGTGAAATTACAATACAATGATGCATTAGATGCATTTGGAATCCATGGTGTTGGAGGTATTGTCGGAGCATTGTTGACTGGCATTTTTCAGTCGCATCAGGTGAATGGAGATATTGTTAATGGTTTGTTATTCGGTGGTGGTGTCCAACCGTTGATTAATCAGCTGATTGCAGTGGTAATTACGATTGTTTTTAGTGGTTTAATGACCTTTGTCATTGCTAAAGTGATTGGTATATTTAGTAAATTAGAAACAGATGAAGTAGAGGATGCACAAGGGTTAGATTATGTTGTACATGGAGAACGTGCTTATTTTAATGAAGAATTAAACAAATTAAATAAGCGCAAATAAGTAATAGATGTTAAAAATGCTTATGTGGAAGAGGGTGTTTACTACGTTATACAAGTAGAATTAGATAATTCATGTATATCGAAGTAGACACAAGACCACATAAGCGTTTTTTTGATTAATCATGTGCGTTTGATGTGCTTTGCGTAGGTTTCTGTTTTTTGATTAAAAGTGCAGTTAACCATGCTGTAATTGGAATACTAATGGCTACAGCAATACCGCCTAATAAAATAGAAATGAATTCCTGTGCAAAAATTTTTGAATTTATAATATGTCCAAAGGAATAATTAAGTTTGAAAAACCAAAAGAATAACGTTAATTGTCCTCCGAAATATGCGAGGTAAATAGTGTTAGCCGATGTTGCTAAGATTTCTCGACCTACACGCATGCCTGAATGAAATAACTCTCGTTGACTTAGCTTGGGGTTGGCTTCACTTAATTCATACATAGGTGAACTGATAGTTATAGCTAAATCAATTACAGCCGCAATAACGGCTAATACAATTGTAAATACCATGAATTTAATCATATCAATGCCGATATTCATGGAAAAAATATATGTCTCATCTTGTTGTTCGGTTGTAAATCCTTGTAGATGACCAATTGAAACTGAAAGGTATATGGCTGCAATTAATATGAGTGTTGTTAAAATTGTTGCGTAAAATGCGGCTTTTGTTTTGGTATTATAGCTGTTTAACACAAACAAATTGCACGCTGCAATGACGATACAGAATACCAAAGTCACAAGATAAATCGGGACACCGAATATAATGAGGATGATGGCAATAAATAAAATAATAAAGTTTAAAAATAATGTTAAGTATGATATTAAGCCTTTTTTGCCACCAAAAATCAACATTAATATAAATAAAATGATGCCTAAGATTGTAATTGCACTCATTGTGTTGCACCTCTCAATTTAAACCATAATTGCATGAGCATGATTGTAATCGGTATGGTTAATACAATGCCGATACCGCCAGTAATTGCCCGGGAAATTTCTAAAGACCAGTTCATCGAAACGGTATAAGTAATCGTATTAGCATTTTTTAAATAAATCAGTAACATGGGTAAACTGCCGGATAGATAGGAGAATAATAAAATATTGGTCATGGTACCCATAATATCTTGTCCTATATTACGACCGGCTAATGCCCATCGCGTCATGCTAATATCAGGTGTTCTACGCAAAATTTCTGCCATACCGCTGGCAATCGTTATGGCAACGTCCATAACGGCACCTAGAGATCCAATCATAACGGATGCAAGGAACACTTCTTTAGGTGGTAATGTTAAAAAACTCATGGTTTCAAATTTTAAACCAGCACCATCAGTAAAGTGTATGACAAGTTGCGTAGCGCCTACACAGATAAATGTACCAAGTAAGGTACTGATGATGGTGATAAATGTGCGCCAACGCCAACCTGTGACAAGTATTAAAGTGAGCACTGTCGAAATAACGATACCAATACTCATTAAACCAAATAGACTGATATTAGGTGATTGATTATGAATATAAATGGCTAAAAGTACGACTGCCGTATTAATTACCAATGACAGTATGGACTGTAATCCGATTTTTTTGCCAACAAGTAGTACGGTTAATAAAAAGAGGCCTGTGATTGCTACAACGAGACTGTCACGTTTCTTTTCGGTAATGTAGGCGCCATTTAAATTATCGTCGATATGTAATAAAACTCTATTATTTTTCGAAAAAGATTCGCTATCTGCTTGAGAATCTGTATATTCATGACTGATTTTTGCAGTTTTGCCTTCAAATTTTCCATTTAATATTTTTATGTGTAAGCGTTCTTTGTGCTTGATATCCTTGTTATGGTGTTCGTCTGTAATTTGTGTTGCTGATTGATTGTCGATTTTTGTGATTTGACCAATCGGCGTATTGTAAAATTTCGCATTCACAAAGGTAAAAATAAATAAACTTATGAATAGGACGCAAAATATAAAAATAATCCAATTGAAGGGCTTGTTTAATAGTGATTTAGTTGATTTCAAACGCATTCAATCCTCTCTCTTTATAGACAATGCGATTATACGCCCCTTAGAAAATGAATTCAAAGATTTATAAAAATGCAAAGGTCTCAATAGTATCTTGTTAATGATAAGTTGCGTTTTTGCTCAATAATTGTTCAATCATAGATTGCAAAAGTTGGATATCGTTTTTCTGATTATCGTGTCGAACGATACTGCAAATGGTACGCTTTAGTTCGGTATGTTCTAATGAAATTGAAGTCCATTTTTGTGATTTTTTCTCTAAAAGATGATATGACGGTGTAATGATATAACCGCGCGCTTTGCTCAATAAATATTGCGCTAGATGTGGGTGTGTAATTGTGTGAATTGGCGTGTCGATGATTTGAGTTAATGTTTGTTTTATATGAACTGGTAACGAATACAGTTCATAAATAGATTTATTTGAAAATTGTTTTAGCGGTGGATTGGTTGCCATGGTGATAGTATCATCTTTAGGTACATATATATGAAAATATTCTTCAAAAAGTGCCTTTACATGTATATCCTTACTTTGTTTGATATTTTGTGTAAGATCGGTAAGGCCAATGTCTATTTGGTCAGTCGTTAATGCATTTAAAATTTCATCCTCATTCATAAGGATAGGTTCGACAATTGAATGACTTTCGTGTTCAAAGGCTTGAATGAGTGATGTGAGTACTTGGGAAACATAACTTTCAACGTAACCAATGCGTAATATAAAGTGATTCGATTCGGATTGATTATGAAATAGACGAACCGTTTTGTCGAGTTGATCAATAATTTTAGTAGCTTCTGAAAAAAGTTGTCTGCCATCATCGGTTAAATATATATTACGACCTTCACGCTTGAACAATGTGACGTGCAATTCTTTTTCTAGCTGCGTAATCTGTCTGCTTATTGCTGATTGTGCGATGTCTAATTCAAGTGCTGCTTCGGATAGATGCTCTCGCTTCGCTACTTCTACAAAGTATTTTAGTTGCTTTATTTCCAACCCAAAAACCTCCTTTTCTAATATTGTTCTAATAATTAGAATGATATCATCTAATTTATATATTGAACAGATTAATTTACTGCTATATAGTTTACTTACTTATTTAATATTCAGAATTTTCGTAAAATAGGTGAAACACATGCTCGAATATGGTAAAAAAATAGGTTTGTATGATAGTCGTGAAGAACATGACGCATGTGGTATAGGGTTTTATGCCAATATGGATAATAAAAGAACGCATGATATCGTGGAAAAATCTTTAGAAATGTTACGTAGATTGGATCATCGTGGCGGTATTGGCGCTGACGGTGTTACAGGTGATGGTGCTGGTATTATGACAGAAGTACCTTACACTTACTTTGCACAACATGTGGATTTTGAGTTGCCTAAAGAAGGGCAATATGCGGTAGGGATATTTTTTACTGATGAAAAGGTTTCGGGTTCTCAACATGAGTCGGAATTCAATGCCTATTTTGAAGCAGAGGGGCTAACGGTACTTGGGTATAGAGATGTGCCGGTAGATACGCATGCAATTGCAGCACATGTAGCTGAAACAATGCCTTATATCCAACAAGTATTCGTCGCATTAAATGATGTTTCACACATTGAACGAACATTATTTTTAGCACGTAAACAAATTGAATATTATGCACAACAACAACAATTAGATTTATATTTTACAAGTTTATCTCATAGAACAATTGTCTATAAGGGATGGTTACGCTCTGATCAAATTAAAGCATTGTATCAAGATTTAAACCATGCAGATTATGTCTCGAAATTGGGTCTCGTACATTCTCGTTTTAGTACAAATACATTTCCAAGTTGGAAACGAGCACATCCAAATAGATTATTAATGCACAATGGTGAAATTAATACAATTAAAGGTAATGTCAATTGGATGCGTGCCCGTCAAAATCGACTCATCGAAACGATTTTTGGAGACGATAAAGATAAAGTGAAAGAGATTGTAGATGAGGATGGTAGTGACTCTGCTATTGTAGACAACGCGTTGGAGTTCTTGTCATTGGCAATGGAGCCTGAACGTGCAGCTATGTTAATGATTCCAGAACCATGGCTTTACAATAAAGCGAATGATGCCAATGTTCGTGCATTCTATGAATATTATAGTTATCTGATGGAGCCATGGGATGGTCCTACGATGATTTCGTTCTGTAATGGAGATAAGATTGGTGCCTTGACAGATAGAAATGGTTTGAGACCTGGACGTTACACGATTACTAAAGATAATTATATTGTATTTTCATCTGAAGTCGGTGTAGTTGATGTCCCAGAATCGCAGGTTGCTTTTAAAGGACAATTAAATCCAGGGAAATTATTACTCGTCGATTTTAACGAACACAAAGTTATCGAAAATAATGAATTGAAAGCACGTATTGCGAATGAACTGCCGTATGAAAGCTGGTTAAGTCAATTTAAAGTGAATTTAAATTTAGAACAAATCAAGTATCAGCCGTCAAATTGGGATGAAGCTACATTAACACGATTGCAAAAGCAGTTCGTCTACACAAAAGAGGAAATGGATAAGTATTTAACTGAATTAGTCGAGAGTAAGAAAGATCCGATTGGTGCGATGGGGTATGATGTGCCAATTGCTGTACTAAATGAAAAAGATGAAACGCTATTCAATTATTTCAAACAGTTATTTGCGCAAGTAACAAACCCGCCTATTGATGCATATCGCGAAAAAATTGTGACAAGCGAATTATCTTATTTAGGTGGCGAAGGTAACTTGTTACAGCCAAATGAAGGGGTATTGAAGAGAATTCAATTGAAGCGTCCTGTATTGACGGAAGCACAGCTAACTGCGATTGAGCAGAGTCACTTTGATGTAACACATATATCAACCATTTACAATGGAGATTTAGAAACGGCGCTAGAACATATTGGGGATAAGGCGATTCAAGCTGTAAAAAATAATAAAGAAGTGATTGTGTTAGATGATCGTGATTTGGTTGAGTGTTCAGGTTATGCTATGCCAATGCTACTTGCAGTCAGCCATATTCATCAGTTATTGATTCGAGAAGGATTACGCATGAAGACAAGTATCGTCGCATTATCGGGTGAAACTAGAGAAGTGCATCATGTTGCTTGTTTATTAGGATATGGTGCCAACGCAGTCGTACCGTATTTAGCGCAACGTACGATTGAACAATTAGTGCATCAACAACGACTAGCTGGGGATATTTCTGAAAATGTTCAAACCTATACAGATACTTTATCTGAAGGAGTTATTAAAGTTATGGCTAAGATGGGTATTTCTACTGTTCAAAGTTATCAGGGGGCACAAATTTTTGAAGCAGTAGGCTTATCAGATGCAGTTATTGATAAATATTTCACTGGTACACAGACAAAATTATCTGGTATTTCTATAGAAATGATTGATCAAGAGAATAAAGCGAGACAAACACCTAAGAGTGAATACATCGAATCTGGTAGTACATTCCAATGGCGTCAACAGGGTCAATATCATGTATTCAATCCAACATCTATTCATTTATTACAACATGCATGTCGTTTAAATGATTATGAAAAATTCAAAGCATTTTCGCATGAAGTCAATCATAAACGTACTGATCATATTCGTCATTTGATGGAATTTAAGAAACAAACACCAATTGATATTAATGAGGTTGAACCAGCAAGTGAAATTGTCCAACGTTTTAATACTGGAGCAATGAGTTATGGTTCGATTTCTGAAGAAGCCCATCAAACATTAGCAGAAGCAATGAACCAAATGGGTGGTAAGAGTAATAGTGGTGAAGGTGGCGAAAATCCAGAGCGCTTTATAGTTGATGAAGCGGGACGTAATCGCTCAAGTGCAATAAAACAAGTAGCTTCCGGTCGCTTTGGTGTGACAAGTGATTATTTGCAACATGCTAAAGAAATACAAATTAAAGTTGCGCAAGGTGCTAAACCGGGTGAAGGTGGTCAATTACCAGGAACGAAAGTATATCCGTGGATTGCTGAAGTAAGGGGTTCAACACCTGGTATCGGCTTAATATCACCACCACCACATCATGATATTTATTCTATTGAAGATTTAGCGCAATTAATCCATGATTTAAAAAATGCCAATAAAGATGCCAATATTACAGTTAAACTCGTGTCGAAAACAGGTGTGGGTACTATAGCAGCAGGTGTTGCTAAAGCCTATGCAGATAAAATTGTCATCAGTGGCTATGACGGTGGAACGGGTGCATCACCAAAGACAAGTATTCAACATGCTGGGGTACCATGGGAAATTGGCCTAGCTGAAACACATCAGACATTAATGATGAATGATTTGAGATCGCGTGTGAAAGTAGAAACAGATGGTAAATTACTCACTGGTAAAGATGTCGCGTATGCTTGTGCCTTGGGTGCATAAGAATTTGGTTTTGCTACGGCACCTTTAGTTGTTATGGGATGTATCATGATGCGTGTATGTCATAAAGATACGTGTCCAGTAGGTATTGCGACACAGAATCAAGATTTACGTGCTTTATTTAAAGGAAGAGCAGATCATGTGGTTAACTTTATGCACTTTGTTGCTGAAGAACTCAGAGAAATATTGGCTGAACTAGGCTTGAAATCAGTGGATGAGCTTGTAGGTCGCACGGACTTGTTAAGTCGTAAAAGTAATTTAGCGAGTCGTCGTCCTAAAGCAGCTGCAATGAATGTAGAAGCATTGTTATACCAACATGAAGGTGACCGATTTAAGAAAATTGAACAAAATCATCATCTAGAACAAGGTTTTGATTTAACAGAATTATATCCAGACGCACAAACAGCAATTGTTCAAGGCCAATCATTTAAAGGTAAATACCAATTGAAAAATGAACAGCGTGATGTCGGCGTTATTACCGGAAGTATGATTACACGTGCACATGGTTCAGCAGGACTGCCTGAAGATACAATTTTTGCAGAAACAACTGGCCATGCCGGTCAAAGTTTAGCAGCGTACACACCAAGTGGGTTAACGATTCATCATACTGGAGATGCTAATGATTATGTAGGTAAAGGGTTGTCAGGTGGTAAAGTCATTGTCAATGCACCGAATACCCAACGTGAAGACGAGATTATTGTGGGTAATGTGTGTTTCTATGGTGCCTCTCATGGTAAGGCTTATATCAATGGTAAAGCAGGTGAACGTTTCTGTATTCGAAATAGTGGTGTTCACGCTGTTGTTGAAGGTATTGGTGATCATGGACTTGAATATATGACTGGCGGTAGAGTCGTCGTCCTTGGAGATGTTGGTAAAAACTTCGGACAAGGTATGAGTGGCGGTGTGAGTTACATTTTCCCATCAGATGTAGCGCAATTTAAACAGGAAAATGAATTAGCGAGTCTTGATTTTGACGAAATAACAGTAGACGCAGAACGTGATGTGTTGAAAGATATGCTAGAAGCACATGTTCGATATACTGATAGTTTCAAAGCGAAAAAAATTCTTGAAGATTTTGATAATGTGGCTCAAAAAGTCGTTAAAGTAATTCCGAAAGACTATAAATTAATGATGCAGAAAATAGATTTGCAAAAACAACAAACGGATGTCTTAGATGAAGCGTTATTGAATGCATTTAATGACAAACGTGAAGTGTTGGCGCCCGAGCAACAACGAACTGCCGTATATTAATCATAAAGGGGGGATTGTCATGGGTGAATTTAAAGGATTTATGAATTATGACAAACAACAATTGCATGAATTATCTTTGGTTGAGCGTTTGAAGCATCATGATGCGTTTCAACAAAGGTTTACAAAAGATGAAGCTGCGCAACAAGGTGCGCGTTGTATGGATTGTGGGACGCCTTTTTGCCAAACTGGAGAACCCTTTGGTAAAGAAACAATTGGCTGCCCAATCGGAAACTATATACCTGAATGGAACGATTTAGTATATAGACAAGATTTTAAAACGGCGTATGAACGCTTAAGTGAAACGAATAATTTTCCGGAATTTACAGGTCGTGTATGCCCGGCGCCGTGTGAGCAATCATGTGTAATGAAGATTAATCGCGAATCCGTAGCAATCAAAGGTATTGAGCGAACAATTATCGATGAAGCATATGAAAATGGTTGGGTTCAACCGACGATTCCGAGACATAGACGTGATGAATCTGTGGCGATTGTTGGTAGTGGTCCTGCAGGATTAACGGCAGCGGATGAATTGAATAAGCTAGGGTATAATGTGACTGTGTATGAGCGTGCACACGAAGCGGGCGGTTTACTCATGTATGGCATACCTAACATGAAATTAGATAAAGATGTCATTCGTCGCAGAATTGATATTATGCAGCAATCCGGTATTCGTTTTGAAACAGATACTGAAGTCGGTGTGGACATTAGTCGAGAAGAACTGAATGAAGCATATGATGCAATCATTTTATGTACTGGTTCTCAAAATGCGCGTGATTTACCTTTGGAAGGCCGTATGGGATTCGGTATACACTTTGCAATGGATTATTTGACTGAACAAACACAATATTTAAACGGTGAAATTAAAGCGCCTTCGATTTCCGCTGAAGGGAAAAATGTTGTCGTTATTGGAGCGGGTGATACAGGTGCAGATTGTGTGGCAACTGCTTTACGTGAAAACTGTAAATCTATTGTTCAATTTAATAAATATACAAAACAGCCTGAAGCGATTGAGTTTGATGAAAATATGTATTGGCCGCTAGCTATGCCTGTATTCAAGATGGATTATGCACATAAAGAGTATGAATCTAAATTTGGTTTCGAGCCACGTGCATATGGTGTGCAAACGATGCGTTATGACGTTGATCGTGTAGGTAATGTGAAAGGCGTATATACTCAAATATTAGAAGAGACAGATGAAGGTATGGTTGTCGTTGACGGTACTGAACGTCACTGGCCAGCAGATTTAGTACTACTGTCCATTGGGTTTATTGGTACGGAAACAACAGTACCGCATGCATTTAATATTCAAACTGAACGCAATAAAATTGTAGCGGACAATAAAGATTTTAGAACAAATCAACCGCATATTTTTGCTGCGGGGGATGCAAGAAGAGGTCAAAGTCTTGTTGTTTGGGCTATTCAAGAAGGACGTGCAGTGGCGAATGCAGTAGATGAATATATTTCTGAAAAAACATTTGTGTAAAACTGTAGTTTTGATTGACTTTTATAATGGGCTATAATATGATAATTATTGTGTTTGGAGGAATACCCAAGTCCGGCTGAAGGGATCGGTCTTGAAAACCGACAGGGGCTTAACGGCTCGCGGGGGTTCGAATCCCTCTTCCTCCGCCATTATATTTAAAATACCAAGACTAATGATATAGATATAGCAAGTACTCAACGATAAGTTGAGTGCTTGCTTTTTTTTATGTGTTTTTTGAAGTGTGCAATGATCGTAATAAATGTCGTAAAAGGTGCAGTAACCATTTTGAAAATTAAAGGGATGAAATGACAATATTTATGAAAACCTTTACAAAACTTGTATAGACAAGTTATACTTTCTTTAATATTTAAAGTTTAACAATAAGGGAGTGGATCATCATGGCTGTTAAAAAGAGAGATGTGCAAGATATCGTCGAAGCAATTGGGGGCAAAGACAACTTGGACACAGCGACACACTGTGTGACACGTCTGAGACTTGTCTTGAAAGATGATGACAAAGTAGACAAAGACAGATTGAGCAATAATGATTTGGTGAAAGGGCAATTTAAGGCAGATAATCAATATCAAATCGTTATTGGTCCTGGTACAGTAGATGAAGTATACAAGCAATTCATTCAAGAAACGGGAGTCAGTGAAGCGTCTAAAGATGATGCGAAAGCAGCAGCAGCGAAAAAAGGCAATCCGATTCAAAGATTAATAAAGTTATTGGGAGATATTTTTATACCGATTTTACCTGCAATTGTAACTGCTGGTTTACTAATGGGGATTAACAATGTGCTAACAATGAAAGACTTATTTGGTGCGAAGCCACTTGTTGAACAATTTCCACAACTGGGTGACATTTCGAATATCATTAATGTCATTGCAAGTACGGCCTTTATCTTCTTGCCTGCGTTGATTGGGTGGAGCAGTATGCGTGTGTTTGGCGGTAGTCAAATACTCGGTTTAGTCTTAGGTTTGATTTTAATGAACCCGCAACTTGTATCGCAATATGATATAGCGAAAGGTAATATACCAACGTGGGATATCTTTGGTCTAGAAATCAAACAATTGAATTACCAAGGGCAGGTATTACCGATTTTACTTGCTTCCTATGTATTAGCGCAGATTGAGAAATTCTTAAATAAATATGTGCACGATTCTATTAAAATGTTGGTCGTTGGTCCAGTCGCATTATTAGTCACTGGTTTCTTAGCGTTTATCGTTATTGGTCCGGTCGCGTTATGGCTTGGTACTGGTATTACCAATGGCGTAACATTTGTCTTTGAACATGCTGGCTGGTTAGGTGGCGCTATTTATGGTTTGTTCTATGCACCATTAGTTATTACTGGTTTACACCACATGTTCTTAGCCGTCGACTTCCAATTGATGGGCAGTAGTTTAGGCGGTACTTATTTATGGCCAATTCTTGCAATCTCTAATATTTGCCAAGGTTCCGCTGCATTAGGTGCTTGGTTCGTATACAGACAACGTAAAATGGGTAAAGAGCAAGGTTTAGCAGTAACTTCAAGTATATCTGGTTTCTTAGGCGTTACAGAACCTGCATTATTCGGGGTAAATTTACCATTAAAATACCCATTTATAGCGGCGATATCAACTTCATGTATCTTAGGTGCTGTACTTGGTGCTACTCGTGTATTAGGTAGTGTAGGTGTCGGTGGTCTTCCAGCATTTATTTCGATAAAAAGTGAGTATTGGGGCATATATTTAGTAGTAACAGTTATAGCAGCTATAGTACCTGCAATTTTAACGGTATTCCTTTCGAAATTTAGTAAAGAAAAAGCCAAAGAAATGGTTGAAGAATAGTCATACAATTGAACTCGCTAATATTTCTTAGCGGGTTTTTAATAATAGTAAAAATAAAGGTGGTCATTTAATATGCAACAAAATGATTGGAGAAAATCAGTTGTTTATCAAATTTATCCTAAATCATTTAATGATACGACAGGGAATGGTGAAGGTGACTTGCAAGGTATTATAGAAAAATTAGACTACTTGCAATATCTCGGTGTGGACTATATTTGGTTAACGCCAGTGTATGAGTCGCCGATGAATGATAATGGTTATGATATTAGTAATTATTTTAAAGTGAATCCGCAATTTGGAACGACTGAAGATTTAAAAACATTGGTGGCTGAAGCACATAAAAGAAATTTGAAAATTATGATGGATATCGTCATCAACCATACATCAACAGAACATGAATGGTTTAAACAAGCATATGCAGATAAAAATAGTCCGTATCGAGATTATTATTTCTTTAGACGATCTGCAGATTCAGAACCGCCTACGAATTGGGAATCGAAATTTGGAGGTAATGCTTGGAAGTATGATGAAAAGACGGATGAATATTATTTACATTTATTCGATGTGACACAAGCGGATTTAAACTGGGATAACCCAGAAGTTAGACGTGTATTATATGATGTGATTAATCATTGGATTGATTTCGGTATAGACGGTTTCCGTTTTGATGTTATCAACCTTATTTCGAAAGGTGAATTTAAAAACTCTGAAAAGATTGGAAAAGAATTTTACACGGATGGGCCGCGCGTGCATGATTATTTGCATGAAATGAATCAACATACATTCGGTGATAAGGATTTAATGACCGTTGGTGAAATGTCATCAACTACAATAGAGCACTGTATCAAATATACGGCACCCGAACGTCAAGAATTGAGTAGTGTCTTTAATTTCCATCATCTCAAAGTCGATTATGTAGACGGGGAAAAGTGGTCAAATGCTAAATTAGATTTTCATAAATTAAAAGATATATTGATGGAATGGCAACTTGGTATCTATAAAGGCGGTGGATGGAATGCAATATTTTGGTGTAACCACGATCAACCGCGTGTCGTTACACGTTTTGGAGATGATACGACGGAACCATTACGTAAACAAAGTGCTAAGATGCTAGCAACAGTACTACACATGTTGCAAGGTACTCCATATATTTATCAAGGTGAAGAGATTGGCATGACAGATCCTGGGTTTAATGAGATTAGTCAGTATCGTGATGTTGAATCGTTGAATGCTTATAACAAGATGAAAGCGTCAGGGTACAATGAGCAAGAAATTCTAACGATTCTTGGACAAAAATCACGTGATAATTCAAGAACTCCAGTTCAGTGGACCGCGGGTGAACATGCTGGTTTTACTTCGGGCACACCGTGGATTGATATCCCTAATAATTTTGATAAAATAAACGTTGAAGCAGCAGTTGAAGATGAACAATCTATACTTCAGACATATAGACATTTAATTCAACTACGTCATGAACATGACATTATTACGTATGGTAGTATCGAGCCTCTATTTATGGATCACAATGAGTTATTTATTTATAAACGTCATTATAATGGGGAAACTTGGTTAATCATCGCAAACTTTTCAAAAGAGCGTGTGACATTACCTGAAGGTTTAGAAATAGAAGGTGAAGTTATTGTCCAAAATGGTGAAGTTGTGAATGGTGTTATAGATGGTTTTGGAAGTATCGTAGTGGCACAATAATTTATAAAAGGTAGTGAGCGCACATGGCACAAAAGAAGTTTATTACGATATATGAAGCGTTACGTACAGACATCATTGAATCACGCATATCGTATGGTGCGCAATTGCCCTCGGAATATGAGTTGGTTGAATCATATAATGCATCGCGAGAAACTGTGCGTAAGGCACTGAATTTATTGGTTAGAGATGGCATGATTCAGAAAATTAGAGGAAAAGGTTCAATTGTGATTTATCAAGGTCTAACAGAATTTCCTTTTGCAGATTTAACAAGCTTTAGAGAAGTTCAACAAGGATTAGGATTACAACATGAGACAGAAGTGAAAGTGTTGGAACGGTTGAACGCGAGTGATGTGCCGCATGTGAAAGCGGCTTTGGAAATTACAGCGCAAACTAAGCTATGTCATATTGTTCGCACAAGAAAGATTAATGATAGAGTGAAAATCATAGATGAAGATTATTTAATAGAAGATATCATTCCAGATGTTACGATGGAAATTGCCACTCAGTCCTTGTATCAGTACATCGAAGACGAGTTGGACATGGAGATTAGCTATTCTAATAAATCTATTACGTTTGAAGCGTTTAGTGATCGAGAATATGAAATTTTTGGTGATATTGTACCGCCGTACACTGCGACAGTTCGAGGTATTGTACATTTGAAAGACACGACAAAGTTTCAATACAATGTTTCTAAGCATTTGGCTACAGAATTCAAATTTAATGATTTCTCTAGAAGGCATAAATTGTAAGTTATTTTAATGAATATTGACTATCGTGTGAAGGTACGTGTATACGTATTTGATGAAGTGGAAGGTTATGCTTGCATTCTAAAGTGAGATTATAGTATGATATATCTTGCCGTGCTAGGTGGGGAGGTAGCGGTTCCCTATACTCGAAATCCGCTTTATGCGAGACTTAACTCCTTTGCTGAGGGTGCGTTTTTGTGAAGTCTGCCCAAAGCACGTAGTGTTCGAAGATTTCGGTCCTATGCAATATGAACCCATGAACCATGTCAGGTCCTGACGGAAGCAGCATTAAGTGGATCATCGTATGTGCCGTAGGGTCGCCGAGATTTAGCTGTCGACTTTGGTAACGTTTGTGATACGCATTCGATGCAAAGGTGCACGGTTTTTAATTTATAATTAATGAACTACCATATATAAAGAGTGACTTATCTTTTGATAGCAGTCACTCTTTTTTTGTATTAAACTATAGACAACACTTTGATGGAATATTGATAGCTTATTTAAAATTTTAAAGCTGGGTCATTAATAATTATCTTAGTTTGTTTTATAACTTTACAAGTAGATAATCGAATAATAACTCGCTACTTATTAACCTTAAGGGGGCATCGCTATGCAAATATATCTTAGTACTTTAACAGAAAATGATTACGATAAAAGTTTAGAAGCTATAGAAACTGCATTTGCCGAAGTGAAAGAATCCAATCATGACGAACAAGATTTAGTTGTAAAATTAAGACAAGCTCCGGAATATAACTATGAATTAGAAGTTGTCGCTAAAAATGATGATGGAGATGTCGTTGGACATATTATGCTAACAGAAATAAAAATAGTGAATGGTACTGATAGATATACGGCTTTAGCATTAGCGCCTTTATCAGTATTACCAGATTATAGAAATAAGGGATTAGGTAAAGCGTTAATACAAGCTGTAGAAGAGCGTGCTAAATCACAAGATTATACAACGATTATTGTTTTAGGTGATCCGGAATATTATGGGAAATTCGGCTATGAAGAAGCGAAGGACTACAATATTGAATGCCCATTTGACGTGCCATCGAAATATTTCATGGTTAAATTCTTGTGGGATCAACTCCTTGAACAACCACAAGGTGAAGTGATTTATTCAGACGCCTTTAATTAATGTTCAAATAGGAAAGTACAGTGATATAATAATCGATGAATGCAATTGGAGGTGCGACAGTGAATTATCAAGCTTTATATAGAATGTTCCGACCTCAGAGTTTTGAAGATGTTGTAGGCCAAGAACATGTAACTAAAACACTACGTAATGCAATTTCTAAAGAAAAACAATCGCACGCGTACATATTTAGTGGTCCTAGAGGAACAGGAAAGACAAGTATTGCTAAAGTATTTGCAAAGGCGATTAACTGTCTAGAACGGTCAGACGGTGAACCATGTAATGAATGTGCGATTTGTAAAGGTATTACGAGAGGGACGAATTCTGATGTTATTGAAATTGATGCCGCTAGTAACAATGGTGTTGATGAAATTAGAAATATTAGAGATAAAGTAAAATATGCACCTAGTGAATCGAAATTTAAGGTCTATATTATAGATGAGGTACATATGTTAACGACAGGGGCTTTTAATGCTTTGTTAAAAACATTGGAAGAACCTCCGGCACACGCAATTTTTATCTTAGCAACTACAGAGCCACATAAAATTCCGCCTACAATTATTTCGAGAGCGCAAAGATTCGATTTTAAGGCGATTAGTCAAACAGAAATTGTTGAAAGATTGGAATTCGTAGCTAAATCGCAAGAAATTGAATATGATACTGCTGCGCTAACATTTATTGCGAAAGCATCTGAAGGTGGTATGCGTGACGCATTAAGTATCATGGATCAAGCCATTGCTTTTGGTGATGAACATTTAACGCTAGAAGACGCTTTGAATGTGACTGGTAGTGTAGATGCGAAAGCATTGAATACATTGTTTGAAGAAGTAGTAGAAGGCGACGTGAGAAATGCCTTTTCAACGTACCATCAATTCATTTCACAAGGTAAAGAAGTGAATCGACTGATTAATGACATGATTTATTTTGTGAGGGATACGATTATGAACAAAACTTCAAATATAGAAACGGAATATGATGCATTGATGCATTTTGAGCTAGATGTATTATATAAAATGATAGATATCATTAATGATACACTCGTTTCGATTAGGTTCAGTGTGAATCAAAGTGTACATTTTGAAGTGCTATTAGTTAAATTGGCTGAAATGATTAAAGAAAAACCAGAAAGCGTTCAAACGGTAGCCACAACTGCAGTTGCAGCGGAACCGAACAATGACGTTTTGCTACAAAGAATGGAACAATTGGAAAGTGAACTCAAATCACTTAAGTCACATGGTGTAACGGCAGCTACTCCAGCTACGCAGCAAAACAAACGACCATCGAACAAAGGTGGACAATCTAAAAATGCCTTCTCTATGCAGCAAATTGCGAAAGTGCTAGATAAAGCTAATAAAGATGATATCAAACAACTGAAGGATCATTGGCAAGAAGTTGTAGATCATGCTAAAAGTAATGATATGAAATCGTTAGTGAGTTTATTACAAAACTCTGAACCTGTAGCTGCTAGTGAAACACATGTATTGATTAAATTGGAAGAAGAAATACATTGTGAGATTGTTAATAAAGATGATGAAAAAAGAGAAAATATTGAAAATGTAGTCTGTAATATTATAGATAAAACTGTAAAGGTTGTCGGTGTCCCTGCAGATCAGTGGATGCGAGTAAGGTCAGAATACCTTCAAAACAGAAAAAACACATCATCAGATGATACAAGTAATGATGCAACGTCTAGTGCTGAGACAACAGAAGAAGTGGATATGGTTCAAAAAGCAAAGGACTTATTTGGTGAAAGTACTGTAAATGTAATAGATGAAGAGTGATACATGACAATGAATAAAAAGGCATGTATAATGAAACGAAAGAAGCATCATAATTTATTGAAGTGAAAGTTTTAAGGAGGATATATATTATGCGCGGTGGCGGAAATATGCAACAAATGATGAAACAAATGCAAAAAATGCAAAAGAAAATGGGCGAAGAGCAAGAAAAGCTTAAAGAAGAAAAAGTACAAGGTACAGCTGGTGGCGGTATGGTCACTGTAACTGTTTCAGGACATAAAGAAGTATTAGATGTAGAAATTAAAGAAGAAGCGGTAGATCCTGACGATATCGAAATGCTACAAGACTTAGTGATTGCAGCTACTAATGAAGCGATGAATAAAGCTGACGAACTTACACAAGAACGTTTAGGTAAGCATACGCAAGGCTTAAACATTCCTGGAATGTGATCTTATGCATTATCCAGAACCAATCTCAAAACTTATCGACAGTTTCATGAAACTGCCAGGCATTGGGCCGAAAACAGCCCAACGTCTGGCGTTTCATGTATTAGATATGAAAGAAGACGATGTTGTACAATTTGCTAAGGCTTTAGTAGATGTTAAACGTGAACTTACCTATTGTAGTGAATGTGGACATATTACGGAGCAAGATCCATGTTATATTTGCCAAGATAAACAAAGAGATAGATCGATTATTTGTGTCGTAGAAGACGATAAAGACGTAATAGCTATGGAAAAAATGCGTGAATACAAAGGGCTGTATCATGTATTGCACGGTTCAATTTCTCCAATGGATGGCATTGGACCAGAAGATATTAATATTCCTAGTCTAATTAGTCGATTAAAAGATGAAGGTGTCAAAGAATTAATACTTGCGATGAATCCTAACTTAGAAGGAGAGTCGACGGCGATGTATATCTCTAGATTAGTAAAGCCTATTGGTATTACGGTAACAAGATTAGCGCAAGGACTTTCCGTCGGTGGCGATTTGGAGTATGCGGATGAAGTGACGTTATCTAAAGCAATTATGGGAAGAACTGAGATGTAGCGACGTAGTATTATGCATTTATTGTGAGATTAAGCTTCCTGTAAAGTAGGGAGCTTAATTTTTTGTAAATAAAGTAAAAAAGTGTAAAAGAATTTAAAGTATGCTTTTTGAGTTGTTTATACATTGATAATGTGGTTAAGAGTGACTAAAACACTATAAATACGTATAATTTCGCTTCGTATAAAATTAAAGTATGTTTTATGGAGGAATCTACTTAAAGATAAGGGTTGGAAGTGTAAATTTTACCGTTGTTAAAAGGTTGATATGCGTGTATAGTATTTACTTGTCGGACGAAACAAATCGACAAACATTAAATGAAGATACAAAATTCATCAAAAAAGAATTTTCGAAAAAGCTTGACTTTGAAAGTCAAAGAGAGTAGAATTAATTCTTGTGATTGAAGAAATGAACATTGAAAACTGAATTGCAATATGTCAACGTTAATTCCGAACGCAACATTAAATTGTTGGTTCAAAACAAGTGTTAGAGATAACA
>NZ_JBOIRQ010000016.1:0-57926 GCF_051413795.1 Staphylococcus caeli
TCCATCTGGTAACGTGTCTTCTTCCCATTCTATTGGTTTACTGTCTTCTTCTTCAGTCTTACCGCCATTATGTCCACTTTCTCCATCTGGTAACGTGTCTTCTTCCCATTCTATTGGTTTACTGTCTTCTTCTTCAGTCTTACCGCCATTATGTCCACTTTCTCCATCTGGTGTTGTGTCCTCTTCCCAATCTATTGGTTTACTATCTTCTTCTTCAGTCTTACCACTTTTGTGTCCACTATCGCCTTCTGATGCTGAACCTTCTTCCCATTCTATTGGTTTACTGTCTTCTTCTTCAATTTCACCATTATTGTGGCCACTTTCACCGTCCGGTAACGTTTCTTCTTCCCAATCTATTGGTTTACTATCTTCTTCTTCAGTCTTACCGCCATTATGCCCACTTTCTCCATCTGGCGTTGTGTCCTCTTCCCAATCTATTGGTTTACTGTCTTCTTCTTCCGTCTCACCACCATTATGACCGCTGTCTCCTTCTGATCCTGAACCTTCTTCCCAATCTATTGGTTTACTATCCTCTTCTTCAATTTCACCATTATTGTGGCCACTTTCACCGTCTGGCAACGTATCTTCTTCCCAATTAATATCATTATTTTCAACAATTTCTGTTTCACCATTACCATTAGCATCACTTTGATAAAATACTAAACCATTGTTCCATGTTGCATGAGCTGCATAATGCGGATAATGCTCAGGATAGCCAGAAATATTAGTTTGGAAGTTTAGATTTTGTGCATCACTTTGATACATGCCTTCATATCGAATTGCATAACGTTTATTTAACGTATCGAAATGTAATTGATATTGGCTTTCACCAACGCTCAACATATTTTTAACTTCTTCAGTAACATCTTTCCACATACTAGTATCATTTGTATTTGCATATACACTTTGTGGTGGATTTTCCTTACCAATATATTCATAAACTTTGACAGTTGGTAAAACACCGTTTGTTGTGTATCCGTTCGTAATTCTTCCATATATTGTAGCACTTTGAATAGTGTTACCTTGAGGATTGATATATGCTATATGACTGAACTTACTTTGTTCAATATCTAATGTCTCAATTGCACCATTTACACCAACACCTGCATTGTTAATGCCATTAAAATGTTGTACATATATTTCTTTAGATAATGTTTTGCCATTTAACGTAGATGTTATTGTTTGATGGCTATCTTTTTGAACTACTTTTGGATCAATATATAAATTTAAAGACAATTGTGCTTTCACATTAACTTTATCCTTAATATAATCAGTGAATGTATATCTAATCTTACCGTTTTCCAATACCTGACCTGTTGCCATGATAATAGAACCATTTTTAATATCTGGCACTTTTTTTCTAGCCGAAACACCATACGTGTTCACATTATTAGAAATCATAAGATCAAAATAGTCACCTGGTTCAATGCCCTTGTTAAACGTTAAGTTATACTTCAACTGGCTACGTTGACCTCCATGTGGATTCACAACATTTTCACTTATAATTTGCGAACCATCTTTAGCAACAACTTTATTTGTTACATCAACACCCTTTGTTTGATTAACACTTTCACTATACTGTTTATTACTTACCAGTTTAGATGGCGCTTGTAATTTATTGTTATTTTGAGCTGGCTCACTTATTTTCTCTGTGGACGCTTTGTCTTGCTTGTCATTGTCAACACCTTGAACATTGGCTGGCTGCTCGCCTTGACCTTCCTTAACTTCAACTGGCTGTTTTTCTGTTACAATTGGTGCCGTTACTTGTTCCGCTTTATTTAATTTTGCCTTCGAATCTTTTTCTGATCGTGCTGTTGCATTAAGGGTATTTTCTTCATCTATTTTAGCTGATGTTTGACTCTCCATAACATCAACTTCTTTTGGTTCATCCTCTATTGTTGAAGGTTTCTGAGATGAGTCTTTTAATGATTCTTGTGACGTTTCTGCTTGAATTTCATTACTTTTGTCCGCTGTTACTTCTGACGAGGATTTCCCTGTTCCCTCTAGTTCACTGGTGTTGTTGGCAGTTCTATTTTCTACCTCATTTTGCTCAGATGCATGAGCCGACTCAGGTTCATATCCACTGACCCATATTAATGTTCCCAATAATACCGAAGATGCACCTAATTTGTACTTCCTTATACTAAACTTTTCATTTCTTATTTCCCTCATAATTAAGCTCCTTTTAAATTCTAAAAATTTGATTTATAAAAAATGTAACATTTTTTTATTGTATGATTATATAATTTAAAAAATGTTTTGTGTAAAAGGTGACGGATTAGTAAGCCCATATGACATTTTTGTAATATAAAAATCCTTGCCAAACTTTGGCGAGGATTTTCACACATCATTTTTGGATATACTATTTAATTTTATTGTATTTCAATACAATGTTGATTTGCTTTTGCAGTTTTTGTTTTTCGAGCGCATAGTGACCAGAAACGTGACCATGAATTTTATTCACTGCCTTTTGTGCCGCTCTATGTGTTTTAATCGTTCTTGTTTTCTTAAACGTATTCACTGCTTTCTGTGCTTCTACTACTTTTGCATCTAAGCTTTGTACTGTATCATATTTCACAGTACTAGCTTGCTTTGCATCTGCAGCTGATTCTACTACTGTAGTCGTTAAACCGAGTACTGCTAATGACAGTACTACTTTTGCTATATAATTATTTTTCATTTAATTTCTTCCTTTCAATATTAATTACATATATGATAGTACTTTAAAATTATAATTATTTGAATTAACTATTCGTTAACTAATTATTAACTATTTATTAACTTAATACTTTCTAAATATTAAGGTACATTCGTTAAAAAGTAACATTTTTACCTTACATTGCTATATTCAAAACTCATTTCGTATAATACGCCCTATTTGTGTACAATTACACAAAATTAATTTAAATTTTTCTGAATATTTAGATATATTTGTGCTATGATATACATTATTATAAATACGTTATAAAGTTTCACGATATAGAGTCATTGGGAGAGATTGTTTATGAGTGAATTTTTTAGAAAGATTTTAAAAAGGGAAGATCCATCCGTATATCAAGTAAAAGATGCGTACTTAAATCGAACTTTGCGCGTTAAAGATTTCCTTGCTTTAGGTGTGGGGACAATTGTTTCCACTTCTATATTTACATTGCCTGGTGTTGTTGCAGCACAACATACTGGACCTGCAGTTGCGCTATCATTCCTATTAGCAGCTGTCGTAGCAGCACTCGTTTCATTTGCTTACGCCGAAATGTCGTCGGCCATGCCTTTCGCTGGGTCAGCATATTCTTGGATTAATGTTGTATTTGGAGAAGTCTTTGGTTGGGTAGCAGGCTGGGCATTACTGGCAGAGTATTTTATCGCTGTTGCCTTTGTGGCATCAGGCTTTTCAGCGAATTTACGCGGTTTAATTTCACCATTGGGCGTCGAGTTGCCAAACGCACTATCTAACACTTTAGGTACTGATGGCGGTGTTATCGACATAGTTGCTGCGGTCGTCATTTTACTCACTGCTTGTTTATTAGCTTATGGTGTATCTGCTGCAGCACGTATCGAAAATATACTTGTCGTTATCAAAGTATTCGCGGTACTTCTTTTCATAGTTGTTGGATTAACTGTGATTGATTTAAGTAATTATGTGCCTTTTATACCTGAACACAAAGTTACAGAAACTGGAGACTTCGGTGGTTGGCAAGGTATTTATGCCGGTGTATCAATGATTTTCTTAGCTTACATTGGATTCGATTCTATTGCTGCCAACTCAGCAGAAGCAATCAATCCTCAAAAGACTATGCCACGCGGTATCTTAGGTTCGCTCGCTATTGCAGTCATCCTATTTGTAGCTGTTTCATTAGTACTTGTTGGGATGTTTACTTATTCAGCATATGCAGACAATGCAGAACCAGTAGGGTGGGCATTAAGACAAAGTGGATTTGGTGTCATTGCCGCTGTCGTACAAGCTATTTCAGTTATCGGTATGTTTACCGCACTTATTGGTATGATGCTCGCTGGTTCACGTTTATTATATTCATTTGGACGAGATGGCTTATTACCTTCATGGTTAGGAAAACTGAACAGTAAAGGATTACCAAACCGCGCACTTATTATCCTAACGGTTATAGCGGTTATAATCGGATCAATGTTTCCATTTGCATTTCTTGCTCAATTAATTTCAGCAGGTACGTTAGTCGCATTTATGTTTGTGTCTATCGGTATCTTTGGCTTACGCCCAAGAGAAGGTAAAGACATACCAATGCCAGCATTTAAAATGCCTTTCTATCCGGTAATGCCTATAATTACTTTTATAAGCGTGGTCCTTGTATTCTGGGGATTAAGCGCAGAAGCAAAACTATATACACTCATCTGGTTTATCATAGGCCTATTGCTTTATATTTGCTACGGTGTAAGACATTCTAAAAAACGAAATAATGAATAGTCATCACAATAATATAGTAAAGGACTGGAACGTGTTTGTAATATAAACACGGCCAGTCCTTTTTAAATATTATTTATTTTATTCATCATCAATTTGAGACAGTTTGCGAATATTAGTAAAGCTGACTTTATCAATTAAATTTTCATAAGTGTCTAAAGCCTGTTCCGTTATTTCTAATCCTGCATCTGTTAAATAAATATACATTGCACGATGATCTTCAACACATTCTTGTCTGACAACAAGAGATTGTGTTGGTTTTTCTATTCTAGTAATAAGTCGAGACATCGCACTCTGACTCAAATCAACAATTTTAATCAAATCATTAATTTTGTACTTCTTGCCTTTTGCCTTATAAATTTCATATAAGACATAAAATTCTTTAAGACTCAGATTATATGTTTCTTTTAAATTTTTTTCAATCATTGTCTCTATATAATGTACATATTTGGTCAATTGAACCCAATTATCGATTTTTTGTTGTTTTTTCATTATATCCTCCCAAGATATAAGTGTTAATGAACTAATCATAACATTCCTTTCCTTAATGTACTAAATCTCTGTCATTATACTCCTTATATGATAAAAAAACTGCCGTAATATCACTTTACGACAGTTTTATTAATTATTTATGTTTTAGTAACTTTTCTTTTAAATCTTTACGTTCATATTCTAATGAATATGGATCATTTAACCAATAGATACCTTCATCTACTTTGAATGTTTTACCATTTTTAACCGCTTCAGTATTTTTCCAAATATCTTTCTTTTCAAAAGATAGATCAGCACCTTTTGCAACTGGTGTTACAACATAATCACCAGACATTTCCGGAATTTGTTCCTCAGAAATATCAGCTAGGTCATTCTTCTTAGTTGCTTTCTCTACTTTAGCTGGCATCTTCAATCCAAATGAATCATATAAAATCTCACTACCGTGACCATATGTTTTACCTAAAGCATAGATTTTTTTATCAAAATCTTTGATAATTGAAACCGTCGTATCAGCTCCAATTTGATCTTTAATTTCTTGACCATCATTTTGTGTCTTTTTATCCCATTCCTTGATCCAGTCGTTGGCTTTATCTTCTTTTCCAACTATTTTACCAAGTTCTTTATGTTGTTCTTTATAATCATGTTTCATGTAGTCAAACGCAATCGTAGGCGCAACTTTATTAAGTTTCTTTAAGTTTTTATCTGTATTGTACGTAATAATTAAATCTGGCTTAAGTTTTGCAACACTTTCTACGTTCTCTGGATCTACTTTATCCACATCTTTAAATTTATCTTTTAAAACTTTGCTGTCATCCACAATATTTGCGACACCTACAACATTCGCATCTAGTTGTTTCAAACCACCTGCATATGTAGCACCCAATACAACAATACGTTTCGGATGTTTCGGTATTTTAACCTTATCACCTGAATCTTGTTTGTATGTTGTTTTCGCTGTATCTTTTTTCGACGCTTTGTCACTTGATCCGTTGCCACATGCCGCTAGTATAAGCATCAATGCAAGCAATGGTAATATTAATTTTTTCATTTCTATGTCCCCTTTTCTCATCTTATTCTCAATTATACATGATGTTATATGAATCTCAATCATATATTGCACATTATTTTTGAATATTAAAATATATTTGTTAACGAAAAATATAAAAGCGTTACTTTCTAATAAATTGAAAGTAACGCTTTTATACGTTCATTGTGTAAATAGATGGCGTATATAGCAATCATATATAATAATTCAACTTGCAAAGTATATTTTGAAACTTTATTTTTGTTCATTAAATACTTCAATAGCATGTTTGATTTCGTCTCTCACGCGTTGAAATTCTGACCATGGTTTCCCTGCTGGATCATCGAACCCCCAATGCACTTTTTGCACATTTGACGGTAAAGTTGGACAATGTTCATCCGCATTACTGCACAATGTTACAACTAGATCAGATTGCTTTAATAACTCACTATCAATGATATCGGATGTCTGATCCGAGATATCAATATCTACTTCTTTCATTGCTTCTATTGCTTTCGGATTCACACCGTGCGCTTCGATACCTGCAGAATAGACTTGCCAATCATCTCCAAGTATGACTTTACCCCATCCTTCAGCCATTTGACTGCGACAAGCATTGCCTGTACATATAAAATAAATCACTTTTTTATCCATGATAAACCTCTCTTTTTAAAATATGATAAGTGTTAGGTATAATCCAATCAATGTGAATAATAACACTGGAATCGTGATAATGATGCCTGTTTTAAAATAAGTACCCCATGATATTTTCACACCTTTTTGAGCTAGGACATGTAACCAGAGTAATGTAGCCAATGAACCTATCGGTGTAATCTTAGGACCTAAATCTGAGCCTATCACGTTCGCATATATCATACCTTCTTTAATGCTCCCAACAGCGTGTGATTGACCTATCGCTATCGCATCAATTAACACTGTAGGCATATTATTCATGATAGATGATAAAATTGCAGCTATAAAGCCCATACCTAACACACTACTAAATAAGCCATAATTTGAAATATGTGATAGTAAATCTGCTAAAACGGACGTAATACCTACATTTTTCAATCCAAATACAACTAAATACATACCAATTGAAAATACAACAATATTCCAAGGTGCGCCTTTAATCACTTGTTTCGTATGTACTGCAGGTGATTTGCGCGCTAATATGACAAAAATGAGCGCAACTAGTCCAGCAATAATAGATACTGGGATTTGGATAAATTCACTAATAAGATAACCAATAAGTAATACACCTAAGACAATCCAAGAAAGTTTAAAGAGTTTTTCATCCTTTATGGCATTTTTGGGCGATGCAATATCATTGGTATCAAATGTTTTAGGAATAGAATTTCTAAAATAGAGCCATAATACGACAATACTTGCTATCAGTGAGAATATATTTGGGATGAACATACGACTCAAATATTCTACAAATCCAATATCAAAGTAATCCGCTGATACAATATTGACTAAATTACTTACAATTAATGGCAATGATGTTGTATCGGCAATAAAACCACTGGCAATAATAAATGGGAAAATCACTTTTTGATTAAATCCTAAATTTCTGACCATTGCCAGAACTATCGGCGTTAGTATTAATGCGGCACCATCATTTGCGAAAAATGCTGCTACTACCGAACCTAAAAGCATAATAAAAATAAACATTTTCAATCCATTACCTTTGGATGCGCTCACCATGTGTCTGGCTGACCATTCAAAGAAACCAATTTCATCTAATATTAGCGAAATCAGTATTACGGCTACAAACGTAAGTGTGGCATTCCATACAATGCCGGTAACTTCTATGACATCAGCAAAGGAAACCACGCCAGTGATGATGGCAATGATGGCTCCAATGAATGCTGTAACACCAATATCTAACCCTTTCGGTTGCCATATGACAAAGAGTAATGTTAACAAGAAGATTGTAATTGCTAATATTGTCATTATGAACACGCTCCTGACTTCAGGTTATTACATATACATCGCTGATTAGCCGTATTCATCGTTTTAAGATTTTCATTTACCAAATCAAATATCTCATGGTTGAGTTGATACATATGTTTGTTGCCTTCTTTACGCGTTATAACCAAATCACAATCTACTAAGGCCTTCATATGATGGCTTAGAGTTGGTTGCGAAAATTGAAAATGTGCTAATAAATCACACGCACATAATTCACCACATGAAATTAAATCTAATATTTCTAATCTACTTGGATCAGATAAAACTTTTAATAACGTTGCCAATGCTTTATAAGACATAACAAACCTCCTAGACATAACATAGACTAACATCAATATAGATAACTGTCTATGTACTTTATACAAAAAGGAGTGGAACAGAAATCAAATTTTTAATAAAGATTTCGTAGTCCCACTCCCGAAAAGGATGACTAATATCGATAAGTTTACCTGAGCTAAAGCTCATGCATTAATCTCACTAACTTAATGAATTAAGCAGTGAGACTTTATACTTTTTCTTAGATCATTAAATCATATTAAGCAACCAAACGAGACTGACAACAAATAAAACAATTGTAATGATGTAAATAATTAGTTTTTGAACACTACTCAGTGACTTCTCTTCTTTTGAAAACAAGTGAAATAGCGTGCCATCTTTGCCCATTAATAATGTAATAGAATAAATAAGTAAGACAATAGCAATTACAAACAGGACTATAGCGATGAATAACATAGGTTCACTCCTTTATAAAGTCCAAATGACTTATTTCAAAACTATGTTCCATACTATCTTAACAGTGGGTCATTTTAAAGAAAGACGCATATTTTTATACTTAACCAATCAAAATGGTAACACTCCTTTGCTAACATTGATACAATAGTACCGGTTAATGAATCTTTACATAGGAGTGATCGTGTGACAGAGGAATACATTTATCAAAATACTGTACAACCAACTTGGATAGATAATAATAATCATATGCATGATGCGCAATACTATGCTGTATTCAGTGATGCAGTTGCTGGCTTTTTTGCTTCTCTTGGTTTTTCACGAGAATATCGCCAAAGTCAAGAAGTCACGATGTTTACCATAGAAGCACACATTTCATTTTTAAAAGAATTGATACTAGATGAAGCTTTTTATATAAAAGTACATATATACAATTATGACGCTAAAAGAGTTCATTTATTTTTAAATATGTATAACAACCAGGATGAGCACAATGCGACATACGAAGTCATGATGATGGGCGTCAGTAATCAACAACGCAAGAGTATGAATTTCCCTGAGCCTATTCAAGCAAAAATCAAAGCATATTTTGCTCAACAACAATCATTTGAAACACCTAAACAATTAGGTCATGTCATTGGCATTCCACAAAAATAATGACTTTCTGACATAAAGATAACCCGAGTATATGATATAACCTCCTAAAACAAATATTTAATATCTGTCTTAGGTTTGTTTATCATATTTCCAGGGTTATTTTTTATATGTTGCTGATCATTTTATTCAATTAATTTAATGTATCTAATGCTTGCGTTAAATCTGCTACTAAATCTTCTGTACCTTCAATACCCACTGATAAACGGATGAGTCCATCTGCAATACCTTCTTTTTCACGAATATCTTTAGGAATTGATGCATGTGTCATTAATGCTGGTACCGACACTAAACTTTCTACAGCACCTAAACTTTCTGCTAATGTGAAATATTGGAGTTTACTTATGACTTGTTTCGCACTTTCAATATCTGCAACTTCAAATGCAACGACACCTGTATGTCCTTCAGCTTGCGCTTGATGTATATCGTGATTAAGATGTTCAGCCATGCTTGGATGGAATACTTGTTTTACAACTTGATGTTGTTGCAACATTTCAATAATCGCTAATGTATTTCGTTGAACTTGATCCATACGTAGGCCTAATGTTTTCATACCACGAATGAGTAAGTAACTATCTTGTGGCCCTAGCACACCACCCGTTGAATTTTGGATAAATCCAATACGCTCTGCTAAATCTGCATCTTTTGTCGCTACTAATCCAGCTACTACATCACTGTGACCGCCTAAATATTTCGTCGCAGAATGTAAGACAAGATCTATCCCCAATGCTAATGGGTTTTGGAAATATGGTGTCATGAATGTATTATCAACAACTGATATTAAATTATGTTTCTGTGCAATTTCAGATGATTTTTTAATATCTGTTACACGTAATAATGGATTTGACGGTGTTTCTATATATAACATTTTAGTTTCTGGTTTAATATATTGTTCAACTGTGTCGATATGAGTTGTATCTATGAAATCCGCTTCGATACCAAAGCGATTAAATACTTTCGTCAATGCTCTATAAGTACCGCCATAAACATCTGAGTTAATGAGTAAATGGTCACCCTTATCTAGTAACATCATAACCGCAGAAATTGCTGCCATACCTGAGCCAAATGCAAAGCCATGTGTACCTTGTTCTAAATCTGCAATCAACCCTTCTAAAGCGCTACGTGTTGGATTCGCTGAACGTGAGTATTCATAACCTTGTCTCATGTCACCAATGCCATCTTGTAAGTATGTACTCGTTTGATAAATTGGTGTAGTTACTGCACCTGTATATGGATCTGTTGTCATACCACCGTGGATAAGTTGTGTTTTTTTATTCATAATGATTTACTCCTTATAATTTAAAATTTGTTTAGACATGTATCGATCACTACCATCTGGAAAAATAGTAACGATGACACCTTGTTTAATATGCTTTTTAATCTCTAATGCGCCTTGTAGTGCTGCACCTGACGAACTTCCAACAAGCAAACCTTCTTGTTGTGCAATGCGTTTCACATTATTGAAAGCATCTTCGTCACTGACCTTGATAATATCAGCTACAAGCGACTTTGACAGAAAATCAGGCCACTTTTCAGAACCAATCCCTTCAATATCATGTGCATGAGACTGGCCACCACTTAATATAGAGCCTTCAGGTTCTACAATAACACTCTCAACTTGGTGTGCTGTTAAATGCTTAGCTACACCTGTAAAAGTGCCTCCCGACCCTACGCCACTGACAAAATAATCGACATTGTCTAACTGATCTGTAATTTTCTTACCTAATGTTGATTCATAAGCTTGTGGATTATGTTTAGACTCAAATTGATTTAAATAATAAGCCCCCGTACTTTGTTCATAAGCTTGTGCAGCAACTTGAGCACCAGTCATACCCAATGCTTGTTCTGTTCGGATGACCTTTGCACCTAAAGCTTTAATGATCGCTATTTTTTCTTCTGAAAAACCTTCTGGCGCAAAGATAACTGCCTGCACATCATAGTGATTTGCTGCTAACGCTATGCCAATCCCTGTATTACCAGCCGAAGCTTCTACAACCGTATCACCTTGTTGAATTTTATTTTCTTTTATAGCCATTTCAATCAAGTGTTTCCCTAACCTATCCTTCACACTTCCACCTGGATTAAACTGTTCTAACTTTGCATATATCTGCACATCTTTATTACTAAATGACTGTAACAATACAAGTGGTGTGTTTCCTATTAAATCAAACGCAATCATTGTTTTCCTCCGAGCTAGCCCCATTTTCCATTCTCTATTCCTTACTATACCGATAAGAATTATATATTCTTTAGCTCGAATTTGCAAATAATATTTTTCAGATCTTAATTTCATGGTTCTGTGTCATCAAAACGGCTTCTTAAATTTTAACTGTCTAAACAAGATAAAAGACTGAAACATAATAACTGTCCCAGCCTCCTTCAAATACAAATCACTTTACTAGCCTGTGATTTGCCTCATAATTAATTAAATATCATTGTATATCTATATCATATAAACCTGTTAAAACATTCGACTCTAAATCACTTATTTTCACTTTAAATGGTTGTGTTTGGATTAATTGATGTGCTGCAGCATAGGCTTCAATACGTAATTTATATGGTAATCTACTCTGCGTAACACCACCGCCTAGCACGATATTATGACAATTAAATATGCTAAACAAATTTGTGCATAATCGCTGCGTTAATGCTAATACTTCTTCAATCATTTCAGTTATAGTCGCATTACTATCATAGTTATACATTGCTATGGCTTCTTGAGTGCTTACCGGTTTCTGTAATATTTCGCTGGCTTTCCGACTTATTGCTACACCGGAAATTTCATTTTCTATACAGCCATACTGATTACATACTGGGCACTGATACACACTATTACTTTTAAGTATTGTATGTCCTATTTCTCCAAAATTGCCTTCACTGCCTGCTACTAATTTACCATTTCTAACATATGCCATTCCTACACCTGTACTGATTGTTAAATAGATCAAATCTTCAACTGATGTTTGAAGATGACGATATTCTGCAAGTATCGCTGCATTGGTATCATTGACAAAACAAGGTTGGAAGTCGCTATGTTTAGCAATATAATCCCCTGCATGAAAACCATTATATTGTTGTAAATTAGGTGGATTTAAAAATAGTCCCTTCGAATAGTCACATGGTCCAGGCATCGCAATATTAAGTGTAGTTGTCGCAACATTATCGTACTGTTGTACATATTCATGTGCCACACGCACAATTTCTGCAAATTCTTTTTCAGGATTATCGCTATATGTCGTAAATTTTTGCGAAGTGACAACTTCTAAATCCTGATTAATTAAACCTACGATAGTCTTAGTACCACCGATATCCACACATATTTTCAACATTCATCATCAACTCCGTCTTAAATATTAATTTTAGTATGAACAAAAAAAGTCGCAGAGCAGTCTAAAAACAATGCAATTCTCTGCGATAATATCTATACATAGCTCGTGATCAATGTCATATTTCCCTCAAATGTAATATCTTGATCTTCCGTTGTTAAAATAAAGTGCGATCCTTTCGTTATTTCATAGGTATCTTTACCTGTCGTAACACTACCACTACCTTCAACAACAGAGACTAAGCAATACGCTTGTGGCTTTTCATATGTTAATTGACCATCAATCACCCAACGTTCAACTGTGAAAAATGAATTAGACACAAACTGCGTGAATTGTTGTCCTTGTACCTCTTTGTGCACTGGCGTTGTGTTCGGTGAACCTGATGTTAAGTCAATGACTGCTTTACTTTCTTCTAAATGTAATGCGCGTTGGTTTCCATTGGCATCTTTACGATCATAATCATATATACGATATGTCGTATCCGATGACTGCTGAGTCTCTAATATCAATATACCTTCACCAATAGCATGCACCGTTCCAGCGGGTACATAGAAAAAGTCACCTGCTTGAACTTTCACTGTTTTAAACAATGCATCAAATTGCTCATTATCAATCATTTCATTTAGTGTTTGTTGATCCGTTGCATTCACACCATAAATAATTTCTGCATCTTCTTTCGCATCTAAAATGTACCAACACTCAGTTTTGCCAAATTCACCTTCGTGCGCTTGCGCATATGCATTATCAGGATGTACTTGTACAGATAATTTATCATTCGCATCCAAAATTTTAGTCAATAATGGAAACTTTTCTTCTTTTGGATTACCAAACAACGCTCGGTCTGTATTCCAGACTGTTTCTAATGTTTCCCCTTGATGTACACCATTTATAATCGTATTCGGTCCATTTGGATGCGCGGAAATGCCCCAACATTCTCCAGTATGTTCATTGGGAATTTCATACTGAAACGCTTCAAGTGCACGGCCACCCCAAATACGTTCTTGAAATACTGGTTGTAAAAATAATGGCATCAGTTTGTCCCTCCATCTTATATTTCTTTTAGTATATCGTATATTGCTTTTTTATGTGTTGCATCGATTAAACTTTGGCGTGTCTCATCATCCATCAATGCACGTGATAGACGTTGTAAGAGTTTTAAATGCGTGTCACTACTATCACTTGGTACTGCAATGAGAAAGACAATTTGGGGTAATGTGCCATCTAAACTATCCCAGTTGACACCATGTTTATTGTTCATTACAGCCACAATTGGTTGCTTCACCGCTTCGGATTTTGCATGTGGAATTGCAACATTCATCCCTATTGCCGTAGTAGATTGTGCTTCTCGTTTCAATACATCACCTTTCAATAACTGCTTATCCGTAATATATTGTTGTTGTGCCAATTGATCTACTAATTGATCAATCGCTTCATCTCTTGTTAATTTTGTATCAACAAGTGAAATAACATCTTTATTAAATACTTCAGTTGATTCTGCTTCATTTGAATGTACTGTTGTGTCATGATGTTGTGGTTGATTTCCTGTTGTTTCTGAATACCCTGGCTCAACGTCCTGCTTATCATTCATACCTGTCGCAATTTCAGATGAATCTACAGTTAATGTAGGTGAATTTTTTCTTAAAATTAACACCAAACTCATTGTCACAACACTACCTACAATCACTGCAACAAAGAACCAAACAATTTGGTCAATACCACCTAATACGGCTACAATTGGACCACCGTGTGCAACTCTATCTCCGACGCCACCAATAGCTGCAATTACTGCAGCAACCATCGCTCCAATCATATTCGATGGAATAATACGTAATGGATCTTGTGCAGCAAATGGAATCGCACCTTCTGTAATACCAAATAATCCCATCGTAAACGATGCTTTACCCATTTCTACTTCACCTTGATTGAATTTACGTTTGTTGATAAACGTCGCTAAACCTAATCCAATAGGCGGCGTACACACTGCAACTGCAACCATACCCATCACGGCATAATTTCCTTCTGCAATTAATGCTGAACCAAATAAAAATGCAACTTTATTTACTGGACCACCCATATCAAATGCAATCATTGCTCCAATAATCAACGCTAAGATAACAATATTAGTACCTTGCATACCTTTTAACCATGTTGTTAATACTTCAAAAATACTAGCAATCGGTGCACCAATAAGGAAAATAAAGATCAACCCTACAATAATAGATGAAATAATAGGAATAATGATAATTGGCATAATCGGTACCATAACTTTCGGTACTTTAATGTTTTTTATCCATTTTGCAATATAACCAGCAATAAAACCAGCAACAATCCCACCTAGGAATCCTGCGCCTGCGTCACTACCATAAAAACTTCCATCAGCTGCAATCGCTCCACCAATCATACCTGGTACGAGACCTGGTTTATCTGCAATACTTACTGCTATATAACCCGCTAAAATAGGCACCATGAAACTAAACGCTAAACCACCAATGCTTTCAATTGATTTCCAAAATGAATGATCAGGAATTTGCAATCCTTTAGGCGTTGCTTCTCCACCAAGCGTCAATGCAATAGCCATGAGTAATCCACCTACAACAATAAACGGTACCATAAAAGATACACCATTCATCAGGTGTTGATAGAACATTTGCACGCCACTTTTAGCCTCATCATTGCCTTGATTTGACTGTGATGCACCACTTGCATCGTGATAAATACGTGCGTCTTTGTCGATGATACGTTGAATCAATGCCTTTGGTTGATGAATTCCTTCACGCACACTTTCATTAATTAACAACTTGCCATCGAATCGAGATAAATCCACTTGGCGATCGGCAGCAATAATAATACCATCAGCCGCTTCAATCTCTTTGGCTGTTAATACATTCTCTGCTCCAACACCGCCCTGTGTTTCAACTTTAATATCTACACCCATTTCTTGTGCAGCTTGCTCAAGTTTCTCTTGAGCCATATACGTGTGTGCAATCCCATTTGGACACGACGTAATCGCTAAAATTTTCATATTAATCATCCTCTCTTATTTTTATTGTAAGCGCATTCAACAAAGAATAAAAAAACATAATTGCCGTTGCTAGTGGCAATTATGCTTTGATGAGCTTCATTATATGTTCTTTAAACTGTTGATCATCATAACGCAATAACGATTGAACATCTGTTTCAGTTATGTTGACAATCCTTTGTATCATTTTCTTCATTATAGTTATGTCATGTTCTGCAATGGCTAAGAAAAATATGATTTTCGCTTTGTTTTGTTTCCAAGTAAATCCTTGTTGATTTTTAAAAATAATGACATGTGATTTCAACACCTTTTCCGGATCACCATGAGGAATACTGATTGCATTGCCGATATAAGTTGATGAAAAACGCTCTCGCTCTAATGCACTCTGAATATAATCAGTCATAACTGAGTAATCTCTATCAAATATCTCTTGCGCCTGTTCAAACACGAATAATGCATTTAACGATTCTTGTTTATCTGCAACAATATCAAACTGAATATTAGCTAGTTCATCTTGTTGAATGAGTGGGTTTTGTTTATGGTGCATCGATGTCAAAATCTTTTTGCCATCCTCTTCTGAGAATAATGGTGACACTGCAATTAATGCAACATGGTCTGGCAATTGACCCGTTTCCATTACATGTGTCGTTACGAGTGCGTCCACATTTGTAAAATCATATTGCTCAACTTGCTCTAATTTCAAGGTATCCACAATCGCAATACGGTCATCTAAATTTGCAATTTTCGCTTCTAATAAACTAGAAATACCTACACCATAGTAACAGGTAATCACAATATTAAATATCTCTTTATCATTTCTATCTATTGAAGACTGAAAATGTAATGCTAAAAAGGCAATTTCATCTTCAACCAAATGTATATCTGAGTCTTTCGACAGATAAGTGACCGTTTCATATAGCGCGTTGAACACAAATGGATAATGCTTTTTAATATCATCGGTTAAAGGATTATTGATATAGACATCTTTAGCAATTCTTAAATATGTACGACTAAAGTGTTCAAAAAGATTTTCTTGGAGAATTGGATCTTTCGAGAAGGCAATACCAACGATTTTTTCCATTTGGTAAATCATGCGTTCAATATAACTTTTAACAAATATTTTTTCCAAGCCTAAATCATATTGATTGAAATAGTAACTGATAAAAAATGACAATAGTTTTGCTGTTTCTTTAGTTAAGTTATAACCCAAGGCTTGATTAATTTGTGTAACACATTGCTGGGCAATCTCATATGCAGTATCATCAATCACCCATGATTGCCCATCTTCATCATGTGACCTTTTAAAAATAATAATGAGATGAATGAGTAATTGCTTAATTCTAATTTTCGAAGTATGAATATGATATATTTTCAGTGTTTCTTCTATAATTTGTGTCATTTTGACAATATGCGCTTTCGGTAATTCATTTAAAATAAGCGTATCAACATTTTGTACATTTTCAGATAGTTGGTTTAAATGTAAAATAGCATTTCTAATATTCATCTCGCTACCACTAACCGTAATACCTTTGCGCTTCATGACTTTAATTGTCACATCAAAAGAGAGGCTCCATGCACTTATTTTATTTAACAAGTCATTAATTTCTGCTTTAGTTAAGTGATATGTGTTGGCTAATTGTTCAATCGTGATAGGTTGTTCGTACATTAATAATTGATATGCCAATTTGATAAATATTTCACTTTCTTTATTCTTATAATCAGAGAGTACATCATCTATTTGAGTCGCATTATATTCATCAAGGTTTAGTTTGTAACCTCGGCCTTTAACACTAATAATGAGGGCTGTTAAAACCTCACTATTGATAAACTTAATATCATTTCTCACTGTTCGATTCGAAATATTTAAATCCATGGAAATTTCGTCTGCGTTTATATACTGATTGCGCTTATTAAGTAATAATTGAATCATTTTTGCATGTCTTTCTAACATTATTACCTCGCACCCTTCATTTCAGTTAAAATTGCATCTTATATTTAAATTCATTGTAGCCAGTCACCATGAGATTAGCAAGAAGATAACGAGCGACAATCGTTCGATCCAGTAACAAAACAAAAAGCACCCATACAAAAGCATAGTGCTCATGCATGGGTGCTCATTGATATCTAAATTAACTGCGTGCCGTGTGTATCGTTTGCTTAATATAAGTGTAAGCCTCTTGAAGTTGCTGACGTTCTTGTTCATCTAACGTAATCGCATATCTCTGCACAATTCCCGTTTCATCTACCAATGTAGGCAAACTATAAGCGCCATCCGTCAGACCGTATTCTGAACTCACAGATGTTAGTGGCACAATCGTGCGTTGATTGAGTGCCATCGATTGTATCAGTTGTATCGTCACACGTGATATCGCTGCATTCGTCCAACCTTTTTGATAAAAAACATCCATCGACACTTGATTAATAATCGACGTTATATGAGCTTGATCTAATTTTGGACTATTACTCAATGTTTCAAACTCAGCTAAATCCATCCCATGAATGCGAACTTTACTCCACACTGGCACTGCATGTGTACCATGTTCTCCAATGACAAATGCTTCAACATTTTTAGGGTCCACTTGGTAATGGTTGGCAATAATTGTTTTAAACCTTGATGTCTCTAATGCCGTTCCCGTTCCGATAATTTTATTTAAAGGATACCCGACTTCGTTAGCAATATATACCATTGAATCAACTGGATTTGAAATTAAAATTATGCGCGCATTTTGAGTAACAGCAGCAATTTGAGTCATCACATTTTTTATGATTGAATAATTACCTTGAGCTAATAATGTACGGTCACCATTATTGATATCCGTCGGTTCACTCGCGGCGATAACGATAAAATCAGCATCTGCTAAATCTTGATAAACACCGCTTCGAATTTTGATGTGTGCTGTGTTGGTTAAACCTTGTGCATGACTATGGTCCAACGCTTCTCCACTTGCCACATTTTCTCTATCATCAATTAGTATTATTTCTGAGAACAAATTCAACTGTTGTACATCCGTTAGTACTTGTGTACCGACTTTGCCTAAACCTATAATCCCTAGTTTTGACATAAATACATCTCCTTCTTAAATCATCGGTCTACATTCTATTTATTTTCGTAAGGAATCACATCTTTACCATATTTCTTTTTAATAAATTGTTTCATATCCTCTGACTGTAATACTTTAATCAATTCTTGATATTTCTTGTCGTCTTTATGACCTTTTTGCACAGCTAATATATTAGCAAATGGCGATGATTCTGTTTCACTGATAATCGCATCTTTATGTGGCGTCAAACCATTATCTAATGCATAATTAGAATTCATAATAACTGCCGCGCCTTCTTTACTTTCATACGTTTTAGGTAAGAACTCGGCACCTTGTTTATTGTTAAATTTCAAGTCTTTTTTGTTTTCAACGATATCTTCAAATTTTGCGTCTTCGATGCTGACTCCTTTCTTAATTTTTATTAAACCTTTATCTACAAAAAATGATAAGAAGCGACCTTCTTCAGCAGGATTATTTGAAACATAAATTGTCGATCCTTTAGGTATATCTTCTATATTTTTATATTTCTTACTATAAACACCCATTGGCGTTGTAAATACTTTGCCCACTTCTTCAATATTATACTTATGGTCAGCTTTTTCAGCTTTTAAATATGGCGTATGCTGGAAAAAGTTCGCATCAACGTCCCCTTTATCTAACAATTTATTCGGCACTTTATAATCATTCACAGTCTTAACTTCTAGGTCATACCCTTTCTTTTTCATTTCTTCCTTCGCATGTTTCAACACTTCGCCATGTGGTGCTGGTGAAGCTGCAACCGTGATTTTCTTGTCATCACCTTTACTATTTGAACCACCACAAGCTGCTAGGATAATCGTTAATACTAATAATGAACCAAATGCAATCAATTTCTTCATTTTATACTCGCCCCTTCATCATTTTAGAACTATTACTATGTAAAAAAACTTCCTCTTAATAATTTTAGAGAAAGTTCACACCTTCTCTCATCTCCAAAAGTTCAATAACTTTTTGTGAATTAGCACCATTTCGTTCAACGACGGTTGCTGGGTTTCATCGGGCACGTCCCTCCACCTCTCTTGATAAGAGTAAATTTATGTAATTGTAATGCTTATATCCTAGCATTATGCTCACATTTAGTCAATGAATTTTTAGAAAATTCCAAATAATATCTTTGTAGTTATTGTTGCCAACACTAACAATGGCCGAGCCAACAATTGTCGGATCGACCTATATATATCGTTTGATTTTTAATTCAATCAGCTACTGCCTAATTGAAAAACATACTACGCTTAGTTATGTAATGATTGTTATAATATATGCAAACAAATTATTCATTGCATGCAATGCGATCGCTGTAGCAAGGCTGCGTTGCGTTTTTAAATATACATAGACAATGCCGACTGCAATAACGATATACATCACGATTTCCAGTGGCGACTTTGCTGAAGTGACATGCAATGATGCAAATATAAGCACAGAAACGACCGACATAACAATAAAGTTGAATTTCTTTCCTAATTCGCCAATAAGCAAGTACCTAAATAAGAATTCTTCTGTAACTGGTGCAATAATCACAATCGTAAAAAATGACAATGCAATAGCTAATGGCGATTGATACATACTTTCAATCAACTTATCATTCTGTGTTTGTTCAAACTTCCATTGTTCAGGTGCAAATATATCGACAAGAGTTGGATAAATTGCATTAAAAACAAACATAATAATAAAAGTAACACCGATGAGTTTCCAATGACGTTTTATATTCTGAAACCCTTGATACAACTGCTGCTTAAAGCTCTTTCTGTGAAACAACATCCAAAATCCAAATATAATAAGAAAGCTTACTATTTCTAAAGTGACTGTTGCGACATCTGATAAGCCGACATTAAAACTATCCGTCCCTTTGCCCTGTACTTCATTGATAACAATCAGAGTTGTCATAATTAACATAGAAAGTACGAAATTACCTACAAAATAAATCAAAGGTAAGAAAAAATCCCGGCCGTTAATATCTTTCCATCGATACTGATGCTGATTTCTAAATGTCATATGCTTCCTCCTTACATATCATATGGGTTACTACTATTTTGCACAAATTGTATTGTTTCAAAACATATTATAGTTAAAATAATTAATTTTTTGTTCGTTTTACATTTTTAATTTTAGTGTCACATGCGTATGTGGTATTACATTGTGGTATAAATAAATAAATAAATAAATAAATCAAATTCACATCATGTACAAGGAGATGTTGTTATTGCGTATTTTAGTATTAGGTGCAGGTGGTATCGGAGGTTATTTTGGTGGTCGTTTGGCTGAAAACGGACAGGATGTCACTTTTTTAGTTAGACCTAAGCGTAAAGCTTATTTAGATCAAAATGGATTAACGATCCAAAGTAAACAAGGCGATTGTCAACTAAAGCCACAATTAATCACCAAAGAAGCACGCGTTGAACCCTTCGATGTTATTCTACTTTCTTCCAAAGCCTATCATTTAGATCAAGCCATCGAAGATTTAAAACCTTTCGTAAATGAAAGTACGGTTATCATCCCATTATTAAATGGTGTTGCACATATACCAAGACTACAGTCTGAATTTGGCAAATCACACATTATGGGCGGATACTGTGTAATTGAAACGACATTAGATAGTCAAGGCGAAGTTGTTCAAGCGAGTCCATTTGATAAACTCTTTTTTGGTGAATTAGATGGTAGCGAAAGTGCTCGTGCTAAAGCAATTGCCGATGCATTTTCAGGAACAAAAGCCTCCTTTAAATTATCGAATCAAATCGAACAGGGAATGTGGCAAAAATATCTCATGATTACCGTATTATCAAGCATCACAACACTGATGCACGCACCTATCGGACCTATAAGAGATAGCGATGGTGGCACTAAATTTGTCCGTGACCTCTATGATGAGACGGCAGCAATTATGCATGCACATACTGCACCATTAGCAGACGACATTATCGAGCAGTATATGGAAGCTTTCGAACAATTATCTTATCATTTCAAAACTTCTATGCAACGTGATATGGAGAAAGGCTTAAATATTGAAACAGATCATTTACAAGGCTACTTATTAGATTTAGCTGAACATTATCAATTGGATGCCTCATTACTTCGTTGTGTTTATCAGCACCATAGAGTATATAAAGAAATGTTGAAGTAATATTCATATAGTGAAAAATAAAAAGAGCGCAATCGCTTAAAATGCATAACAAAGCGATTGTGCTCTTTTCTAATATAGAAAGTTTATTTAAGTTTGGACATAAATTGAAATGCTGTCACACCATATCGATATTTAAACACTTTATTTAAATGTGCTAAATCGACAAATCCACATTCAGTGACTGCCAAATAAACATCTTTCGTACGTTCTATGATTTGTTTCGCAACTTCTGTCTTATAATTAATATAATATTGATAAGGCGTAATACCTATCTGACTTTTAAAAAATCTTATAAACTGAAATTTTGATAATTGAAGTTCTTTGCAAATGTATTCTAATTTAAATGTATCAGCAACACTGCTTTTAATAATATCTTTCGCTAACCTTAGCTTCACATGATCTACGTCCGATTTCTCATAGTATGTATCAATTTTTAAACTATCGACAAGATTCTGAAATTGTTCATAACAAATGGCTTCAGAAGACTCATTAAAGATAGAATGAGCTAACTGCAAGACATGATGTGCAATTTTTTCATTATAAATAATTGGGTCTTGAAATTGAACGATATCCTTTAAGTTTGTCGCTTCTAGCAATTGCTCTGGCTTAATATAGAGCATCGCATATTCTAATCCCTCTTCACCATTAGACATCCCATCATGGTTCTCTTCAGGATTAAAAAACATCACACCATTTTGAAAAGACTGCCGCTTCTCGCCCTTCAAATGATATCCTTGTATGCCTTTTAACGTTACACCAATACTGTATTCTTGATGCGCATGTTTTTTATAAGCAAAATCATCCATTTTTGCACTTAATGCCGTTATGCCTATAGCATTTTTAAATTTAAATTCGTTCATCCGCCCACGCCCTTAATATTATAACCATACCATTACAGCAGCATATAATAAAAATAGTGACATTGTAACATTTACGAGTAGCTCATGATTTTGTAAAAATGATTTTAACATTGTGCCAAAAACAATCCATATACTAAACGAAAACAATGCAATGATTGAAATAACCATAACATAAATGACAACAATTGGTATAGACGGATGTCCCATCAATACAAAGGTTGGAATAACCGTCATTGTAAAAGTGATTACTTTAGGATTTAAAAACTGTAAGTTGAATCCTGCTTTAAAAGTTCCGATATTACTATGTTCTGGTTTATCACTATGTTCTGGTTTATCACTATGTTTTTTAAAAAGTGTATAGATGAGATATAGCATATATAAACTACCTATTACTTTCATAACGAATAATAAACTGGGCATGATAACAGCAAAAAATGTATTCAGTATTGTAGAAATGATGAGCAATAAAGTAAATGCAGTGATTGCCCCATAGGTATACTGGACACCACCCTTAAACCCTTTATTTTTAATCGTATTTAAAATATCTATATTCGTTGGTCCTGGCGTAACAGTTACCAAAAAAGTATAAATTAAAAAAGACACTACATTCATTGTGACGCACCTCGTTCATCTTTGTTTATTCATACTATTATATTGATAACTGGAATAACCATATAGTACATTATTGCAGTAATTCTGTTGTACTAGTTTATAAGACTATTTTTAATAAGTTTAATTTCTATGCGTTAGAGTTGAAACAGCACAAAATTCAACGGAAAGTCATAAAAATAACCCTATACAAATTAATGTATAGAGTTTGTCATTATAATAAAGTAATTTGATTTACGGATTAGCATAACCATTTTACAAATCAACAATCAACGTATTCATATCACACATACTTGCATTCTATTATGATTCTTTAACTTGTTCGTCATCGGAACGTTTTTGTAGCATAATCGCCACAATTGTAAGCACAAGGACTAGTATCACAATGCCTATCAATCCGAGGAATTTCGCTACATTACCAAAGACAATACCTACAACTAAAAAGTCAGTATCTGAGAATGTTGTAGCTGCTCCACCTAAATCTCCTAAAAATGGCAAGAAGAGTAACGGTAAAAACGTAATCAATAAACCATTTAGTGCAGATCCTGCTACTGCACCTTTGATACCACCACGTGCATTACCAAAGACCCCAGCGGTAGCACCCAGGAAGAAGTGCGCAACTACACCTGGAAGTATAACTACACCACCAAATAAGAATAAGACAAACATGCCAATCACGCCCACGATAAAGCTTACGAAAAACCCTATAAGCACTGCATTTTGTGCATAAGGAAAGACAATCGGACAGTCTAAAGCTGGTTTCGTATTTGGCACCAATTTTTCTGAAATACCTTTAAATGCTGGAACAATTTCTGCAAGAATTAATCTAACACCAGTCAAAATAATAAACACACCTGCAGCAAACGTCACACCTTGTATAAGTGAAAATACAATAAAATTCTGACCATTACTAATTTCTGCATGTACATAATGTGGACCAGCAAATAATGCTGCTACAAAATATAATAAAGTCATCGTTAATGAAATACTAATTGTACTTTCTCTTAGAAAACTCAGACCTTTTGGAAAGTTAATTTCTTCTGTAGATTTAGATTTTCCTTTAAATAACTTTCCTATTTCTCCCGCTGCCCAGTAACTTATTGTTCCAAAATGTCCCAATGCTACTTGGTTATTCCCCGTAATTTTCTGCATCGTTGGATGAGCCAATGCCGGTAAAATCGCCATAATCAAGCCTAGAATTATAGCACCAATAATCACTGTCATCGTTCCTGTGATATGGCCAACTGATAATAATATGGCTAAAAATGCAGCCATATAAAACGTATGATGTCCTGTTAAAAATATATATTTCAAGTTCGTAATACGCGCAACTATAATATTAACAATCATTCCGAACACCATAATTAACGCTGCTGTTGTACCATACTGTTCTAATGCAATTGAAATAATCGCTTCGTTATTAGGAACGACACCTTGCACACCAAAAGCATGTTGGAATATCTTACCAAACGGTTCTAAAGATTGTGTAACAACATTTGCGCCTGCACTTAATACTAAAAATCCTAGTATTGTTTTGATAGTTCCCGATGTAATATCTGTCGCAGATTTTTTCTGCATGATTAAACCAATCAATGCGATTAAAGCCACTAATATGGCTGGTTGCCTTAAAATATCAACAATAAAATCTAGTATGGGTTTCATATGACGCCCTCCTTATACACATTTTATAAAATATTTAACTCACTCAATTTTTCATTAAGTTTAGTTTGTAATTCTTCTTTATCTAAAATATTGTCTAAAACAATCACATCGCCTAAGTTCTTCGTATTTTCTTCTAAATCTCTGCCACAAATGAATAAATCTGCCATGTCTGGGCTCGCACTCATTACGTCACTATGTTCTACTTTAATATCTGATGGTGCATTTAAATTTTTCAAAGCTTCTTGTGCATTCATTTCAACCATAAAACTACTTCCTAAACCGTGACCACATACAACTAATATTTTCATAATTATCATTCTCCTTGTATTATATTTATAATTTCTTCAGCAGTTTGTGCTGTTAATAATTTATTTACTGTCTCTTGATTTCCTAAAATTGTCGCTAGATTTCTTAATATAGCTAAATGTGCTTCATTATCAATTGCACTGAGTACAAAAATAAGTGACGCATAATGACCATCTTCAGAAAAGTTAATATGATGATTGAGCTTCAATAAACTTAAGCCAACTTGTTTCACATCATCATTTGGTCTTGCATGTGCAATTGCAATTTCTGGTGCAATTACAATATATGGGCCTAATTGTTTCACACTATCAATCATGGCCTTAATATAGCTTTCTTCAAAATAGTCTTGCTTTAACAATGGTTGGGCAGCCAGATTAATGGCTTGTTCCCAGTCATCTACTTGATCAACTACTTGAACTTTATCTGCTGATAGCGTCTCCAAACTCATTTATACCTACCTCCTTATTACTGACTTATATTTTTAATATCCATCATCATGGCATCCTTATCACCAGAAAGCATTGTTTCCCTTGCCTCACTATCCATGATTAATTCGCTCAACTGACGTAATGCATTCAAATGAACTTGAGGTTGTTTTGTTGCTAATGTAATAATCACTTTCACAGGATCGTATGCCTCATGCGAAAAATGTACGCCTTCTTTAAAATGTATTAAGCTAAAACCGACCGATTGCCTAACATAATCATGATTTGCATGTATGAGTGCAATATGTGGGCTAATCACCATATATGGTCCAAACGCTTCCAATTGTTGAATAATCGCGGTTGTATACTGCTCATCTACAACACTCTCACTAACAAGTAATGAGACACTTTGCTTAATTGCATCATCTCTATTTTGCGCAACTTGTTGCGTTACTAATCTTGATTCAGGTAACACTTGAGCCAGTGTTGGTCCGGTTCCACGAACTTCATTAACATATTTTTCCCTTGATAGGTTAACTATGTTGTTTAATTGTTTACGATCTTCTTGGTTTAAAAATGGTGTAACATTAATGACTGGTACCGTTGTTTGTTGAAACGGGACGGTAGATATGATGTAATCGACACCTTCATGTTTTAAAGCCTTTTCATCTATTTCATATATTGAATATGCATCTACAACATCTAATTCAGGATAAATGTGTCGAATTCGACTTTTAAGTAACTGTGATGTACCGATACCTGAGCCACATAACAACACAACTTTTATTTTCGGTGCATTTTTGGTTGAAATACGCTCAATTGCTGATGCAAAATGTAAAACAATATACGTCAGTTCATCTTCATTAAAATGAATTTGATAATTTTCTTCGATGCCCCATAAATGATGTTCAAGTGCTGTTACCAACTGTCTATATTGCTTTATAATTTCTAATTTCAATGGGTTTTCATGTGTCATATCAAACTTTAACCTATGAAGTGCAGGTCTTAAATGCACTATTAAACCCGTATGCAATTTCGTATCAGACATTAAGTCCAATCCCAGAGCCCCACTCATTCTCTCAATTAACTGTGCTACTAAAATCTCCAAATCATCTACCTCATCATCTAGCTGAATAGTCTCTGAAGTTTTTGCGCCTAGTAAATGCAGCGTTATAAATGCCGCTTCACTTTTAGGGAAATGGATTTGAAATGTTTCTTCCAAACTATTTTTAATTTGAAGTGCAATCTCAAACTGTTCAGTGGATTGTAGTTTTTCATATTCTTTATGCGGTATTTCAAATACAAAGGCCTCATTCACCCTGTGAATTGCTATCATAATATGATAAATCAATCCATCAATCGCACTTTGTACGAATTGATAATTCGCGTTTTTCAATGCAGTCGTGACGCATAATCGAATCTGTTCTAATTCGTATGCAGAAAACATATGATGTCCTATTTGATGCGTGTGTGTTTGAAAATATTCATGTACCATTTCTGCATAACCTTTACGATATGCATGTTCTGAGCCTTCTATAACAAAGCCTTTATTTTTCTTATACACAAGTGTTAAACCATGTTGCTCTAACCACTGTTGCACAGCTTTTAAATCTTCAACAATCGTTCTTCTTGTAACAGAAACCATTGTTGCCAACGTTTGTGAAGAAGTTGGTGCTTTTGTTTCAAAAAGTTTTAAAGTAATATATAAAATGCGTTCCTGCTTTGAGTAATGAATGGCATTCGTATATTGCTTAGGTTCGTATTGTAGGAACTGACCGGTCGGAGAAGTCATTTTGATACCATCATGTTTATTTCTCTGAATCTCTAAATCCAATGTTCGGGCCATATCTTCAATATATTCAAGGTCATATTGAATCGTTCTTTCAGAAACATTGAACTGTGTTGCTAAATGATGAATTTGTACAAAACTTGCACGTTCATTCAAGAACATTACTATATGAAACTGACGTCTACTTAACATATGAGCAACCTCCTCACGTTTTAATTGTAACTGCTTTCTTTAAATGGTGGATGTGTAATCTTTTGCGTCTAATAATACGAAAAGTTGCACATCTGATAAAAAATCATTATATTTTCAAATTATAATGTGTTATAGGAATTATTTATAGCAATTAATATTAATTATTTTGATAAAGACATAAGTGTATACAAGATATCAAAAGTGTAAGCAAAATTACCTTAGTCTCACTTTTTAAGTACCTATACATTCACTAGACCAGTTAATATAATTACATTAACAAATATGATGTCATTAAATTCAATGCTAATTACAACACAGAAATAAAAAAAAACTAGAACAACATCAGTTGTCCTAGCTTTTCTTTCATATAATCATTATCTTAAACTTCACGAATCATATTTAAAAATCTTTGTAATTCTGCAGTTTGTGGATGATTAAATATTTGTTCTGGCGCACCAGATTCTCCAATTACACCATCATGCAGGAAGACAATTTTATTCGACACTTCTTTGGCAAAGCGCATTTCATGCGTCACAATAATCATTGTCATACCTTCATTTGCTAAATCTTTGATGACGCGAAGTACATCATTTACTAATTCTGGATCCAGTGCAGAAGTTGGCTCATCAAACAGCATTACTTTTGGATTCATGGCTAATGCCCGTGCAATCGCCACACGTTGTTGCTGTCCGCCTGACAAGGCACTCGGTCTTTGATCCTTCACTGCTGTTAAATCTACTTTTTCTAACAAAGCCAACGCTTGTTGTTCCGCTTCATTTTTCTTCACTTTTTTAACAGTGATTAACCCTTCCATGACATTTTCCAATGCTGTTTTATGTGGAAATAAATTATAGCTTTGGAATACCATACCGGATTGTTTACGCACTTTAATTTGTGATTTTTTGTCTTTATTACTATAGGTTTCACCATTTACATAAACGACACCTTCAGTTGGTAATTCTAATGCATTAATCATTCTTAGTAATGTCGTCTTACCTGAGCCTGAACGCCCAATAAACGTTACAACCTCACCTTGATTTACTTTTAAATCAATGCCGTTAATAACTACTTTATCATTAAATGATTTTTTAATATTTTTCAACTCAATCATGAACGATACCCTCTTTCAAGATAAGATTCATAGAAGTTTTGCACGATTGAAATAATAAAACATACAACCCAATACATTAGTGCTACGAGTAAATAGATCGTTAGATATTCATATGTCGTCGATGCAACTTCTTGTGCTTTTCTAAACATTTCAGCTACAAGAATAAAACCAAGTAATGACGTATCTTTAATTAAACTTAAAAACGTGTTGCCTAAGGCAGGTACAGAAACTCTAATTGCTTGTGGCAGAATAATACGTTGTATCGTTTGGCGATAATTCATACCTATAGAATATGCTGCTTCCGTTTGACCTTTAGGAATAGACATAATCCCACCACGTATGATTTCTGAAGCATATGCTCCAACGTTTAATGACAAACCTATAATAGCTGCTATAACTGGTGCTAACGTCCATTGATTATCAGAGTTATTCGTCAGTAATCTACCGAGTTCAGGAATACCGTAAAAGATAATGAATAATTGAACAATCATCGGTGTGCCTCTAATGATTGAAATATAAAAACGTGCAATCCCTCTTAAAATACGACTCGTAGATATACGCATTAATGCAGTCATTAGCGCAATTACTAAACCTAAGACAAATGTTATTAATGTAATAGGTATTGAAAATTTCACTAACCCCTCAAGCATCGGTGCAAATGCTTGGCCTGCTGCATCTAAGGCATGTTGCTGTTCTGAATTAAGACTTAGAAACATCTTCGCCAAACCATTTCTTACTTATTTTCGCTAATTCACCATTATCTTTTAATTTTTTCATAGCTTTGTTTACTTTTTTAATTGTTGCATCGTCTTCTTTTTTATTAAATGTCAATGCCGATTGACTCTTCTCAGCATTACCTTCAATTGCTTTCACTTTAGCATTTGGTTTTTGCTTTTTATAATCTAAATATGAAATATTGTCGTTAAATGTACCTTCAACACGGTTAGATTGTAATAAATCCATCGCTTGGTTGAATCCATCTACTTTCGTCATTTCTGCACCTTTAGATTTTGCTAATTTACCATAATTTGAAGTGAATGTTTGCGCTAAATTTTTCCCTTTAACATCATCGAAAGATTTAATATCTTTATTATTTTTGTTTACTACTAATACAGCTTTAGAATACGTATATGGTTCTGAGAATTTATATTTTGCTTTACGTTCATCATTGATACCTACTTGGTTTGCGATCACGTTAAAGCGTCCAGAATCTAAACCAGCAAACATAGAATCCCACTGTGTCTCTTTAAATTCAACTTTATAATCCATTTCTTTTGCGACTGCTTTCATGACATCAATATCATAACCTGTGAGCTTATCTTTTTTATCATGGAATGAAAATGGAGCATATGTCCCTTCAGTCCCTACCACAAATTTTTTACTTTCACTTGCTGTTTTATTTTTACTATCTTTGTTATCGGAACTGCCATTACCACATGCTGCAAGTCCAACTACTAGAATTAATGTAAGTATTGTTAATAATGTTTTTTTCATTTGCCCAACCTCTATCCTTATTCTTATTATTCTTATCGGAATAAAAATAGTTTATGCCTATCCCTCGATTTAGTCAATAACTTTTTTAATGTATTTGAATTTTATTTTTGTTTTCAGGTCACCTATTTATTAAAATAAAGTTTATTTACTTTTTTTAAATTCCACAAATAAAGTTCGATTTATCGACAAAATGTTGTTTTCAAAAAAGATTTATATTGTATTAACTAAAATGGCTTTTTAGAGTTTAGCACGTTTGCTCTAATCGTTGTCTTTATCGTTATTATCTAGTGTTAATTTCAAACAACATTCAAAACATTAATTTTAGTCGAAAAATAAATTTAAATAAATACGAGTATTTATAATTTATTTTTTAAAATTACTATTGAATATATTTCTAAGGATAACTATTCTTGAACTATGGATCTAGTAGTAAGGAGACGAAAAATGAACATCAAGAAAATTACATCATGTATTTTATTAGTATCCTTATTTTTTACGTGTGTACCAAACTTTGAATTAGGACCATTTAAAGCAAGTCACCACCAATTACTTGCAGCTGAAATTGATAAATATCCTAGACCAATAAAAAAACAACAAGCAAATTACCATTGGAAAAATAATTGTACTTGGTATGTTCATAATAGAAGAAACCAAATAAAACGTTATCTTCCATCTAGCTTCACTCACGCAAAAAATTGGCTGATAGAAGCGCAAAGGGCAGGATTCTCAACAGGTAGAAAACCACTAGTCGGTGCAGTAATGCAAACAAGTAGTGGCGGTGGCGGTTATGGTCATGTTGCATTTGTCGAAAAAGTTTACAGTAATGGAAGTATAAAAATTTCCGAATATAATTATAATGTGAGATTGGGCTATGGCACTAGAACATTAACAAAATCTCAAGCTTCAAAATATAACTATATTTATTAAACTTATTAAACTTACTAGATCCTTGGAAGCCTAGAGCGTATTCTGGGCTTCTATATATTATAGAAATAGGTGAATAGTATGAGATTTTGTAATTTAACTATTGAGGAATTTGAAGCATTTACTAATAAAAGCTTTGTACATTATACCCAATCTTCTTTACATTATAAGTATCGTCTTAAACATAAAAAGGATGTACATTTAGTGGGAGTAAAAAAAGATAATAAAGTCATTGCTGCATGTTTATTGACTGAAGCTAGGGCGTTTAAATTTTTTACTTATTTTTATTCACATAGAGGGCCAGTATTAGATTATGCTAATATTGAATTAGTAAAGTTCTTTTTTAGCCAATTGATTGTATATTTAAAGCAATCAAACGCGCTATTTGCATTAATCGATCCTTATATCTTAGAAAACATAAGAAATACTGAAGGAAAAATTCTCAAACACTTTAATAACAATATTATTAGAGAAATATTAAAAAATATCGGATATCAACACCAAGGTTTTAGTATTGGTTATTCTGATACAAGTCAAATTAGATGGCTCTCCGTTCTGGATTTAAAAAATAAAAGTGAAGATATCATTTTAAAAGAAATGGATTATCAAACTAGAAGAAATATAAAAAAATCATTAGAAATGGGAGTAGAAATTAGAACGCTAGATATTTCTGAAACTGATACTTTTTTCAAATTATTTCAAATGGCTGAAGAAAAACACAATTTCAAATTTAGAGATATGCCTTACTTTGAAGAAATGCAAAAAATATACTATAAAAATTCCGAACTAAAATTAGCTTTTATTAACCTTGAAAATTACATAAAGAATTTAACAAAATTTAAAAATAATATTGAACTAGAAATTGTAAGTACGCGAAAAAAGCTACAATCAAATCACAATATTAAAAAAAATGAAAATAAATTAAAACAACTTGAACAACAAAAAGCAAGTTATGAAAATAAAATTGATTCCTCTTCTGATTTGATGGCCAATGAAGGACGTATTCTAAATTTAGCATCTGCTTTCTATATTTACACGAAAGACGAGATTTACTATTTATCTAGTGGTTCTAATCCTAAATATAATCAATTTTTAGGATCATATCGAATTCAATGGGAAATGATTCAATTTGCTATAAAACATAATATCCCACGCTATAATTTTTATGGCATTACTGGTGATTTTAGCTCCGATGCTGAAGATTATGGAGTACAACAATTTAAAAAAGGGTTCAATGCATATGTTGAAGAATATATAGGAGACTTTATAATACCTATCAATAAACCAATGTATAAATTATATTTACTAAAAAATAAATTCAAACAATAAATCTACTGTGTTTAAATCGACTCATAAAAAAATTAGGCTAAGACAATAAATAATGTCTCAGCCTAATTTTTGTTTTACTATGACTAATTGAAATAAAAAATATTGCAATATTCACAGAACTTAATCATTAATATATACTACTCACCTACTTGGCTAAATCTATAAATCTCATCATCAACCACAACTTCTACATTCGGATGTTGTTGCAGTATAGATGCAGGTAGCGATTCAGTAATGTCACCATTTAACATTTGTTGCACTGCTTCTTTTTTATTACTACCAAACGCAAATAAAATGATACGTTTTGCGCGCATAATTGATGCTAATCCCATAGAAATCGCTTGTTTTGGAACGTCTTCAATATTCTCAAAATAATGGCTATTGGCTTTGATTGTTGATGGCGTCAAATCTACAACCCTCGTCACACTCTCAAATGATGAATCAGGTTCGTTAAATCCAATATGACCATTTTCACCAATTCCCAAAATTTGAATATCTGCTGGTCCTACTTCGTTAAGTAACTGTTCATAATTTAAGCATTCTTGCTCAACATCTGCTGCATCACCATCAGGTAAATGAATCTGATCTTTACGCCATCCCTTATTATGATCAAACAAGCGCTCATTCATATAGACATGATAGCTTTGATGATGATCTGCTGAAAGTCCTACATATTCATCTAAATTAAAGGTCTTAACATTTGTTACATCGATTTGATTGATATTGATGAGTTCCGATAAATGCTCGTAAACCTCAACCATCGTATTACCTGTCGCTAGTCCTAATACAGTGTCAGGTTTATGTTTCATTTGTTTCAATAGTTCTGTCGCTACGTACTGGCTCCCAACCGTACGATTTTTTAAATTCATAACATCCATTTTCATCATTCCACCTATACTCCCTCTACTCTTTTTTTATAATCTGAAGACCTATGTGTTGAAATTTGAGTTTATTTAATTATTTTCACTTTCTAGCAATTCTTCTACTTCATTTTTAATCGTAGTAACGTGCGGGCCGTAAATAACCTGTACGCCATTCCCTTTTTGAATCACACCACGTGCTTCTGTAGATTCCAACATTGCCTTATCGACATCTTTATCTGTATTCAAAGTGACGCGAAGTCTTGTCGCACAACAATCGACCACATCAATATTTTCTTTACCGCCTAAAGCACTAACAATTGTCTTTGCACGATCAGTTGCATCAACAGTTTCTACTGTCTCAGTATCTTCACGACCTGGTGTTTTGAAATTAAATTTCGTAATTAAAAATCTAAAGATGACATAATACAGAATAAACCAAACAATACCAATTGGAATTATCCACAAGTAGTTTGTCTTTGCATTACCTTGTAAGACACCAAACAGTAGAAAATCAATAAAGCCACCACTAAATGTTTGACCTACTGTTATATTGAAAATATCTGCCATCATAAATGCCAAGCCATCTAATAATGCATGAATCACATACAATATCGGCGCAACAAATAAGAAACTAAATTCTAATGGTTCTGTAATACCTGTTAAAAACGATGTCAATGCTGCAGAAAGCATCAATCCACCAACAACCTTTTTCCGCTCAGGTTTGGCAGTGTGGTAAATTGCTAAAGCTGCACCACATAAACCAAACATCATTGTGATAAATCTGCCAGACATATAACGTGAAACACCATTGAAGTATTTCGTTACATCAGGATCACCCAGTTGCGCAAAAAAGATATTTTGCGTACCTTGCACCATATGACCCTTAACTTCCAATGTACCTCCCAAAGCTGTTTGCCAAAATGGTAAATAGAAAATGTGATGAAGACCAAAAGGTCCTAATAACCTTAATATAAATCCATAGAAAAATGTCCCAATGACGCCCGTCTTATCTACAATACCACCAACGCCAAATATCCATCCTTGTACTGTTGGCCATACAAAGAACATCACGACGCCCAATACGATAGATGAAATCGCCGTAATAATAGGGACAAAACGTGATCCACCAAAAAATCCAAGGTATGCCGGTAGTGATATTTTATGGAACTTATTATGTAACAGCGCTGTCATAATACCTGTGATAATCCCACCAAACACACCTGTTTCTACTGTTTGAATTCCTAGAACCATACTTTGCCCATCTTCAGCTAAATTACCTTTAGCTAATGTATCTGTAATCGTTAGTAATCCATTCATTGAAGCGTTCATTATTAAGAAACCAAGCATCGCTGCAAGTCCTGCAGTTCCTTTATCGCTTTTTGCTAATCCAATCGCTACCCCCACAGCAAAGATGACTGGAAGATTCTGAAAGACAATGTTTCCAGCTGCTGACATTAAGATAAAGATATTTTGTAAAAATGCAATATCTAGTACAGGATAAGCTTTAATTGTATTCGGATTGCTCAACGCCCCACCAATCCCTAGTAATAAACCTGCTGCAGGTAAAATTGCTATCGGCAACATGAAGGATTTTCCAAATTGTTGGGCTTTTTCAAACAATTTACTCATATTCAATGACCTCCTATTTAACTTAAATATACAGTCAAAGAAAATATTAATCAATATAATTTTTAGTAGTGAAAATAATTTTCAAACACTGATGAATTTCTCTTTATTTCAAGTTTTAAATCATCATTAATTATAGTTATGATCGTTCAAAGTGTGTACATTCATTTATAATTATTATTTGATCATTTCCTCGCATACAATAATGTATATTTTTGCTGCATTTACGCATTATAAATTTCTGAAAACAAACACTTACGCAGGTTTTATTTTAAGTTATGCGTTACCCAACTTTTAAAGCATAATCTGTTGTAAATTAAGTATGTAACATCAATCCCATGGAGGTGAATTGTTATGTTTAAAGAAATTATTGCTGTCATTAAACAAATCGTTGCACAATTTGTATCAGGCGGCTTCCAAGAAAAATAAAACGTCCCACCCCACCTCATAATTTCATAATCATCCCTTAATGAAAGTGAATGAATCATTCGTCGATGCACATTCATTTCAAGCCTATTAGATACCCCCTTATATCTAATAGGCTTTTTCATTTGCTTTAAACTCATTTTCATCTTCCCTCAAATAAGTCAGTTCTATTACATATTTTACTAAAAATGATTGTTTCTTTATTTTGTATCTATTTAAGATTGAAATTTTAAATGATACCGATTACAATAAATATTATTTAGTCATCATATGACTTGATGAATTATTTGGGAGGCGTTATCTAACATGCTATTAGTTGCTTTGAGTGCAGTTATTGTACCATTCATTTTTCTTGTTTTACTTCGCATGTCAGCTTTAAAAGGAATGATTATTAGCGCAGTTGTTGTCACATGCTTAGCTATTTTTATTTGGGGAATGAAGGGCAATGTGATTATAGCTTCTATATTACAGGGCACACATAAAACATTTACCATATTGTATATTTTGTTTGGTGCACTTGTATTACTCAATACATTACGCCAAACAGGTGCTGTAACACGTATCAATGATGGATTCAAAAAGATTTCTGCAGATATGCGTGTACAAGTTATTATCGTTGCTTTCTTATTCGGTTCATTGATTGAAGGTGCATCTGGATTTGGCACACCAGCCATGGTAACTGCACCACTCATGGTGGCACTTGGTTTCAGACCGATGATTGCTGTTACTACAGCTTTGATTTCAGATAGTGTTGCTGTCTCATTTGGCGCAGTTGGCACACCTGTACTCGTAGGACTTAGTACTTTAAAAGATGCAGATAATAGTTTCTTTCAAACTACTGCCGAGCGTATCACAACGTTAGACTTTTTAAGTGGCATTTTTATTCCAATTATTTTAATTATTACTATGGTTATCTTTTTTGGTAAAAAGAACAAATTGAAGTCTATTATTGAAATCTTGCCATGGATTGCGCTTATCGGCATTGTTTATGTTACTGCTTCATTTGCATATGCATTTTTATTCGGACCTGAGTTCGTTGCAATTTTAGGTTCATTAACAGGACTTATAGTAGCCGTTGTCACTGCGAGCAAAGGATGGTTATTGCCAAAAAGTGAATGGAAAGAAGGCTTAGACGAGACATATAAAGTGACAACTGTCGAACAATCGATGCCTCTACTCACTGCGTGGGCACCGTACTTAATGGTGGTTGCACTTTTGCTACTTACTAGAACCGTACCTAGTATCAAACATTTTACTACACATGTATTAGACTTTTCTTGGTCTAATATCTTAGGCTTTAGTTCTATTTCATCAGATTGGCAATTACTCTATTCACCAGGTACAATTTTGATACTTTCAGCAATATTTGCCATTCTTATTCAAAGAAAGCCATTTCGTGATATTTCACGTGCAAGTATTCAATCTTTAAACACCATAAAAACAACAGGTATTACACTCATCGCAACACTTGCAATGGTCCATGTATTTATCAACTCAGGCATCAATGCGCATGATTTAATCAGCATGCCTGAATACATTGCCAAAAATATGGCTACATATTTAGGCCCCGTTTGGCTATTTGTTGCTCCGTTTTTAGGTGCACTAGGCTCATTCATTACAGGCAGTGCTACTGTTTCAACATTGACATTTTCACCAATACAGTTGAACATTGCCAATGCCATTGGTGCAGACCCATATACTATCCTGGCAGCACAAATCATTGGTGCAGCTGCAGGTAATATGATATGCGTACACAATGTCGTCGCTGTTTGCGCAGTCGTCAATATGCCAGGTAAGGAAGGCAGTGTCATTAGAAAAACACTTGGTCCAGCACTACTCTATTGTTTATTAGTTGGTGTTAGTGCATACCTTATGACTTTGATATTCTTTTAATTTATTATTTAAGAAAATGTGGATTAGGTTGAGACACGATGAACGTTTCGGCCGATTCACATTTTTTTATTTTACATGGGCTTCCGTAGTCTCAAAATGTCTAGCAATGTAAAATATTATCATCATCATTGTTATTCTGATAAAGTACAGTTAAAATACTGTTAAATCAAGTACAACATGGGGATGGGATGTACATATGAAATTTGAAAGTATCACATTATTAACTTCAGAATTTGAAGATACATTACAGTTTTATGAAGAAATATTAGAATGTCCTGTAATATCAATGAATGCCAATATGTTCACCGTGCAAATTGGGGAAACCGCATTACAATTTTGTAGAACCACTGATAATGAGCAACCTCATTATCATTTTGCCATCGATATTCCATATAATCATTTTTACGATATCAAAGCACATTTTCAAAATATTTTATTTTTATCTATGGAAAATGGACAACATTCAGCATACTTTGAAGCATTTACTGCGCACGCGATTTATTTCAATGATCCATCAGGAAATATTGTTGAATTAATTGCACGCGTGTCAAACATGACCGACGAACCTGAATTTTGTAGAATAAGTGAAATTGGATTTGTCTGTAATGAAAGTCAAAAAGTTTACCAAGCGCTATTAGATTACAATATAACTACATATCAAGACGCAGCATTTTCTCCACAGCATTTAAACTTTTTGGGCGATAAAGAAGAAGAAAGTTATATTTTACTTACACCCGAAGGCAGGCGTTGGTACTTTTCTGATAAAAATGCTGAAGCTTATCCTATTACGATACAAACGCAGACATTCTGCTTATCCTATGATGCAGACGATCAATGGCATCTATCATCTATCTAATGTATATCAGTAATCAACCACTTGTTTTACAATCTATTAAACGCGAAAAACCTTCTCTCATATTTCATAAGAGAAGGTTTTTATATTTAAATGCTATTTATGAAACAACATTTCATTCAGTTACTTGCGACTTATCACTCACAAATTTTTTCAACGTTTTATTCAAACCGTCTTCAGCCTCTTGGTCATAGTAATACGTACCATCCTCATTGGCAGTAATATGTTTATCTAAAATAAATCTGCCTTTATGAATTGTATCTGCACCTAATTCCTTAATAACTGGGTCAAGACTGTATTGAATAGCTAATACATGTGCAAAGGTACCTCCTAGTGCTAACGGCAATACCGTCTTACCAGTAAATGCGCCTCTCGGTAGTAAATCGAGATACGTTTTTACAATACCTGAATATGCTGCTTTAAATACAGGTGAAACAATGATAATACCATCCGCATTTTCTATTGTGCGGTGTGTCTCATTAATCATTTCATTTGAAAAATCAGCTGTAATTAGCGCTTGAGCGTCTAATTGATGTACATGAATGACCTCAGTATCAATACCAACCTGATTCAAGTATTGTTCTGCGTAATTAACGACGCCAGTCAATCGAGACTTCAGTTTATTACCACCAGCTATAATCGCTACACTTGCCATGTAAAAATCCCCTTTCAACACTCAATCATTGTAATGTGTTAGAGGTGCGCGCAATTTCGACATGCGGACACTTTTAATAATTTAATTGAGTTGCTTATAAAATATCTACTTTCCCTACCGTATCATCAATGGCACACAGTGTCATAAGAAACGGCTTAATATCCTATAAAAACACTCGAATTTAAATTACTGGGGAATATATTCTGTAATTACGGCATTATTACCCAAATCAATGTAGGCACATGTGCCTGCTGAAAGATCAATTTCCCATTTATATATGCCTGCTTGAGCCATTTCTTCACAAAATGTTGGAAAGTCCGTTTCACCTGCTTGATGGCGACGCAAAATGTCTTGAATTTGTGTCTTGTCTGAAGTATCGGCAATGGGTTGGCTACTTTTAATACCTTCATCTACAATTTTTGTACCATCTTTATGTGTATATGTCGTCGTGCCTTCCTGTATATTAACCGTGTTAAAAGCCATGTCCATATTTTTAAATGCCTTAAATAATTTCGGAAAATCCACACCTGTAAATTGTGCATGTGCTTGATGAATTGATGCCTTTGAAAAAGTTGAAAAGTCCATCCTCATTACTCCTTAAGTGATTATTACTAATCATCATAAGCTTAAAACATATATTCAACAAGCATTTCCTGCAATGTTGTTGATTTCTAATTATTATTAAGACGATCTAAAAGTTGTGGTAATTGAGTAATATCTTCAAGAATATAATCGGCTTGATGTTGCTTAAATGTATTGGTTGCTTGTTCAATATAAGTTTGACGATCACCTTCCGACAAATCAGACCATTGTTGCTCATTCAAACCTACTACCGAGCTACCCTTAATTACACCTACTGCAATCACACCTGCATTAACTGCTTCTTTAATATCTGAAACTGTATCGCCAACCTTGATCACAGATTTTACAGAATCTATTTCAAGTTCTTTCATATTTTCAAAAATCATATATGGATATGGTCTACCATAGCCACCTACTTGATCCGCCGTAACAATATTATCTGGACTATATCCTTTACTTTTCGCTTCTGGAATCACAATCTCCATCATTTCTTGTGTATATCCTGTTGTTGAACCTATAACATAACCGTGTTGTTGTAAATTAGCCACTACATCAACCACATGTGGAATCGGATCAGTAAATGATTTTAAATTTTCCATAAGTGCCTTTTCGAAATTTGCATATAAGGTGTCAATATCTTTTTCATTAGGTACTACGCCGTATACATCTTTCCACGCTTGATTAATGCGAGGCATCTCAGTCATTACTTTAATATGATCTCTTTTCAACATACCCATAGGCGCTCTTGCCTCATCAATAGTTACTGAAACGCCTGCTTCATTAAAAATGTCTACAAATACATTTACAGGTGCAAAACAACCAAAATCAATCGTCGTACCTGCCCAATCCATAATAATTGCTTTAATCTTAGTCATATAATTAATACTCCTCCGTTTGATATGTTTTAATATGTTGCATTAACTTTTCAAAATCTTCACGATGTAAATCGCCGATATTGCCAATCCTAAATGACGGAGTGTCCATTAATTTCCCGGGATATAATACAAATTGCTGTTGTTTCATGTAATCATAAAAATCATCAAAGTCAAAGTGCTCATTAGGATATAGAAATGTCGTAATGATAGGTGATTGATATTGAGACTCTACGTATGGCATAAATCCTAACTTCCTCATTGATTGAATGACATATTGGTTATTAGTTGCATACCTTTGATGACGTGCCTCAACGCCACCTTCTTGTTCTAATTCTGTGATAGCCTGGTGAAATGCAGCAACAACATGTGTCGGTGAAGTAAAGCGCCACTTTCCACTGTCTTTCATAGCCACCCATTGTGCGTATAAATCGAGTGATACACTTTGAGCATTTCCTTTAGTAGACTTGATTGCTTCGGTTTTAGCGATGACAAATCCGAAACCAGGTACGCCTTGTATACATTTGTTCGCACTACTAATTAAATAATCAATACCTAGCCTTTCTACATCAATTGGAACACCACCAAAGCTGCTCATAGCATCAACAATCACTTTTTTATCAAAACGTTGCGCTAAGTCACAAATTGCTTCAAGCGGGTTTAAAATTCCTGTCGTTGTTTCACAATGTACCATAGCAATATGTGTAATCGTTGGTGTCGTTTCTAGAATATGGCGCACTTCAGATATATCAGGTATTTCATTATAAGGTACGTTTAATTCAGTAACTTGCCTTCCTGTATGATGTGCCATTTCTAACATGCGTTTACCATATGCACCATTGCTAACAATTAGAATATGATCATCTTTCGATAACGCCGTTTGTAAGACGCTCTCTACGACAAAACTACCACTACCTTGTTGCAATACTGTTGTATAGTTATCAGAACTTACATTGGCAATATCTAGTAAACTTTGGCGAATTTGTTGTGTCAGTGTTTTATACGCATCATCCCAAGTACAACGATCTTCCAACATTGTTGCTTTCACCGTATCTGTCGTCGTTAAAGGTCCAGGGGTCAATAACTTATATTGTTCCATTTAAATTTCTCCTATTCTATTGAGTTTGAACTTCCTTTTTAGCTTGTTTAAATATTTCTTGATGTTGATCTAACAAATCAATGGTCAATCGGCCGTTCCATTTTTTAGGATATTTAGGTTGTTGCGCTTTAGAGACAGACTCACCTTTATATAATGGAACTGGGTATTGTTTTAATAAATCTTCACGTCCATATTTTTGAATGACTTGTACCATTGCTTCAGCTTTACGCTCTTTTTCCCCACCCTTGTTAACGACTGCTGCCGCTTCTACTAGAGAGAAATTCCCTTCTTGAGGATCAATATGACGTATGGGTTTGCCATTCTTTTCCGCATCTATTGCCTGTGCACGCAGTCCAATGCCAATCGCCGCTTCTCCTGATTCCACTTTTTTTAGTGGTCCTGAGCCAGAACTTTCGAGATGTGGTCCTACATTATTTAATAATTGTGTCAATATTTTTTGACCATCTTGTTTACCGTATTGATCTAGAATGCTCTGAATGACAAGCCAACCTGTAGATGAATCTATAACATTAGGCATAGCTACTTGATTTTTATATTCTGGTTTTGTTAAGTCTTTTATGGATTTTGGTGCTTTCAATCCTCTATCTTTTAAAGCCTCTGTGTTAATAAAAACTGCGCCCATATTTCCTAATAATGGCGTAATATAATCTGGGTATTTGTCTTGCGTTGCTTTATGATGTTTTATATTTTTAAACATATGATGCTCTTTTTGCGCACTCTCCAAGTAATACGTTGCTTGTGTTACTATGTCTGCCTCAATGTTTGTGCCTTCTGCCATCATTTTTCCACCTAATTCAGCAGTAGATTGTGGCTGAATAATGTATTCTCCCTTATATCCATGGTTATCCAATGATTGTTCCATTACTGCAATTGCCTCTTCATCCGCATTAGTTGAGATGACTACTTTATCTGTAGAAGACCCAAGTCCAAAATAGGAGAAATATAGTAAAACAAGTGCAACAATACTAAGCAAAATCACTTTTATTTTTATACTCATAGTACTCATCCTCTCCTTTTTTGGTAACTTAGCCAATAGCCACTCACGCTACGTACGACAATATTGGTAATGAAAATTAATATAGATAATATGAATATATCCGTAAACCTGTTGAAGTGCTGTAGTTGATTGATTTCTGTAGATACAAGTTGCGTTGACGTAGACACTAAAAAGATAACGCCACTAATCGTAACCATCGCATTGATAAAATAATAATTCATCATTTCAATAATTGTTGATTTCATATTCGGTAAAATGATTTTGAAAATTGTTTCATGCCAGCGATCAAATAATAATGTACTTGTAACATCCCAAGTATGATCTAATTTTTCCAAAGCACTCTTAGCCATAACAAATGGCGTTGTATAATAATGAACAATGATGCTTATAGTAACTATCAAAAATGTGCCCTTTATCGTACTATTTTGAAAGAACAATAAATATGCTAAACCTAAGATCATTCCAGGAACCGTATTAGTAATCAATGAAATAATTTGTAATGATTGTCTACCTTTCACCTTTGTACGAACAGTAATTAACGCGCCAGTAAAACTAATAATACTTCCAAAAAATGCAGTTGAAATTGCAACGAAGAGTGATTGTACGTAAACATGTAATAATATTTCATCTTTAAATAAATTAATAATATGTTCCAACGTAAAATCCATTTGATACGGATAATCTTTCGTAAACGGAACCACAAACATCACTAAAAATATCAATAAAATAATCGTCGTAATAATGACCGCGCATCCATTAACAATTCGGTCATGTAGTGACCTTAAAGGTGGTTGTGTATGATTAATATTCCGTTGTTGGAAATTCCATTTTTCAATTACATTTAAAAATATAAATCCTAAAACTGCAGGTATGAGCATCATCATTGCGATAACTGCACCTTCAGCAAATCTAGGAATCGACCCTAATATCATTTGATACAACGTTATTGAAATAACACCATAGTCTGCACCAATAGAAGCTGGTATACCAAAATCGGTAAAACTTAATATAAATGACAAGACAAAGGCATTCCCAATTGGTACAAATAATGGTCTTAACAACGTATGATAAAAACGTCTTAATTTGCCATCTCCCATCAATGAGGAAATATAATAAAAACGATGGTCAATATAATTAAATGCGTTTGAAATGATTAGATATGCTGCAGGTAAAGTATAAATCACATAACCTATAAGCAATCCATTTCTACCATATATAGTGAACGGTAGCGCACCAAAAATATTAGCTAATATACCCTCATTACCAAATAAGTACATTAAGATAAATCCATACGTTATCGTTGGTACAAGCATAGGCATCAATGTCATATTCTTAATATATGATTGTGTCCATTTCCTACTATTTGTCATGTGTGTGGCATAAGCTAAAAAGAATGCTAATATTGTTGTAATCAGTGCTGCGCTGAGCGAAACGTTCAAACTATTGAAAAATGCTTGCGTGATTTCTGGATTCGTTAATAAATTTGAGTAATGGTGAAGTGAAATATACCCTTCCAGGAAAAATGAGCGCCCTAATAGAAAAACAATGGGTAATACTAAAAATACAATAAAAAATAATATGAGCAGATAAAAGACAAGGTGTTGTGATTTGTACTTATGCACCATGACGGTCACCAAATAGATTATAAATATGGTCACGCTTAATTTTTAATTGTTTTAATATGAACTTTTCAACAAACGCACTTTTCGGTTGGTTAATAATTTCACTCGGTGTCCCAAATTGAGCGATACTCCCATTTTCAATAACTACAACTTTATCTGCCATCGTCAATGCTTCTTCGGGATCGTGCGTTACAATTATAGTTGTTAGAGATAATGTTTCTGCAACTTTCTGTATCATATCTTTGATTGACTCTTTAATTACACTATCTAGTGCACTTAGGGGTTCATCCATCAGCAATATCTCAGGTTCCATTACAATCGTTCTCGCGATAGACACACGTTGTTTTTGTCCACCTGATAACTCATGTATTTTTTTATTTAAATGCGGTCTTAACTCTAAAAGTTCTATTAAATCTGTAATCTTCTTATCATTTAAATCCCGTTTCAAATTTTTCAATCCATATACAATGTTGTCATATGCATTCAAATGAGGAAATAAACAAAAATCTTGAAAAACTATATTAAAATTCCTTTTTTGCATTGGTTTATCTTGAATTTCTACATTGTTATATAAAATTTCTCCTTGCGTTACTTCAGTTAACCCTAAAATCATATTCAATAACGTCGTTTTTCCACATCCACTTGGCCCAAGTAAACTGACGATTTCTCCCTTTTCAATCGCTAAATTTATGTCTTGAAGTACTTTGTGATCGTCAAAGCTTTTGCTAACGTTTCGTAATTCCAGCACTTTCAACACCTCCAATTTGTTATACTAAAAGTATAGAATGTTTTTATTGATTTAATATTAATTCCTTGTAAAAATTGATTAAGTTTTGACAAAGTTATTACAATAAGTTGACCATATTACAAAAAACGTAATGAGGAGGAAATAGATTGTTACCTGTAGAAAGAAGACAAAGAATCCTTGATATACTTAATGAAAATGAATTTCTAGAATTAAAAACGCTCAAAGATACATTGCAAATATCGATGGAAACCTTAAGAAGAGATATTCAACAGTTAGTCAACGATGATTTGATTACTAAAGAATATGGTGGAATTCGCATCAAACGCAGTACAAATGGCGAATCCGTAATTGAACAACGTTTAGACTTAAACATAGATAAAAAAAATACGATTGCCTTAAAAGCAATCGCAGAAATTTCAGATGGTGACTGTATTTTTTTAGATAGTGGCTCTACTACTTTGCAAATCGCTAAGTATTTGGATAAACTTCATAACCTAACCATTATCACAAATTCTATTCCCGTAATGTTACAAGCATTAAATCAAGGTCATACAATTATCAGTATCGGCGGAAAAGTGAGACAATCCGAACATTCAATTACTAGCTTTGACTTTTTATTCAACTTTGACCAATTAAATATCGATAAAGCCTTTATCTGTTGTAGTGGTATCTCTTTAGAAAAAGGAGTTACCGATTACAATCTAGATGAAGTAGAGACACGTAGAAAAATATTAAATATTTCAAACAAGGCATATTTAACAGCTGATAGTAGTAAAATCAATAAAATCGTAACAGTCAAAATTTGCGATATTACAGATTTAGATATTCTTATAACTGATAATGATATAGATTTACAACTTGTACCTCAATTAAGCGAAAATATCAGTATTCTTTAAATTGGTTTGCTCTTAATAAAAACAGGACTAACACAACATGTGCTAGCCCTGTTTCTTTATATTGTCCTTGTCATTTAATCTTCCGTAGTTTGATCCATCTTACGTTGCTCTCTTAAATTTGTACGCATATCTTTATTAATTTTTTTAGCTCGTTTAAAGTAGATACTTTCAAAATAACTTGTCGTACCAATTTTATAAAATATCAATGCAACCACTATAATAACAATAAAATCATATGGATAATGAATCCAGTTCATACCTTTAAATTCTTTACTACCTATAAATGATAGGGCTGCAAGAATTATTAAGTACAGAACAATCCATAAACTACCATTAATTTGTTTTTTGGTATTTTTCCAATTCATTTTATACTCATAAAAGAAATAAATTGGCAGACCCAAAATAATAATTAGAATAACCTGTGCTGTCGTTGGCCACATCGCCCAATAAATGGCTAATGATGCCATGACAAAAGAAAATGGTGCCATAAATTTTAATAAATTTGCACGAAATGGTCTATGCATCTTAGGTGCCATTTTACGTAATGAAATCACCGTCGTCGGGCCTGTTAGATACGCTACAAGTGTTGCCGTAGAAATAACACTCGCCAAAGTGCCCCAGTCGCGGAACAACGATACCATAATCATACTAACAATTGCATTAAAGATAATGGCAATACGTGGAATTTTATATTTTTCATTGATTTTCCCTAAAAATTTAGGTATGTGTCCATTTTGCTCCATAGCTCGCAATACACGTCCTGTAACTGCTACGAATGAAACGCCCGTACCAAATGGCGAAACAACAGCTTCCATATATAATAATATTGCTAGCCAGTTCAATCCAAGTAGTATTGCCATATCAGCAAATGGTGAATTGAAATTAATGCCGCTCCAACCATGTTCATGTATCATATCGCTTGGCATAGATGTGATGAATGTACTTTGCAGCACAATGTATAGAACTGCACTTAATGTTAGTGAAATGGCTATACCACGTGCAATGTTTTTCTCGGGCTTTTGAATTTCAGACCCCATGTTAATAATTGTTTGAAATGCATTAAATGAGAAAATAATACCTGAAGCTGTCGTTGCTGCAAATATTGGCGCAGATCCATATGGCATAAATTGATTAATAGAATGTCCATAGTGACCTGTATCAAATCCCGAAATCATTAACATAATAATTGTTAAAAGTGGTACACCTAATTTGAATACCGAAATTAAGCTTGTAAATGATGTTAATAATTTTACAGACCAGTAATTTAATAATGAAAAAATAATAATAATGACAAACACTGCCAATAATCCTGTATTGCTAATCGTGCCATCTTTCATTAAACCTGTTGTGAATTTTGCCCAATCCCAAGGCCAAGAACTCATATATTGAACAGCTGATACTGCTTCAATTGGAATAATAGTCACGAGTGACACCCAATTGGCCCATGCGGCAATAAAGCCTAGCAGAGAACCATGCGTATATTGTGCGTAGTTACTCATGCCACCTGATTGTGGAAACATCGTGCCTATTTCTATGTAGTTATACGCTATAGATCCTATGACTACAAAACCTATAATCCATGAAATAATCGCAGCAGGTCCAGCTATAGATGATGCTTCCCATGCTCCGAATAACCAACCAGATCCAATTAATGAACCTAATCCAAGTAGTACTAATTGCGGTAAATTAATTTTACCACTTTCATCTTTGTCTTTTTGTCTCATAATTACTCCTAAATTCGTCTTTTATATTCATATCAAAATCAGTGCACTTTATACACTGACCTGTATATGGTGCTATTATACGCATCTAAATAACCAAGTCAAATAAGCATATATACTCAAGTTATTTGTATATAATTGTATATAAATGCGATATGTACACATTAAATGTATAAAAGAATTGCACAACTAATACCTCACTAACTACTTATATAATCACCTTAAACTATATTTTTTGTATGTAACTCAATTATTCATTTTTAACTTATACTAATTTAACTTCGAATTGCATTAAAAATTACATTTAATGCTATAAACACAGTCATAACAGTGCTTTTATATACTTAAGCACCACATTTTTACATCACTTTTACTATATAAGTGTATTTATGCGCAAATAGAGCATTATCTACTATAAGTTCATCAAAAACCTTGTAGACAATGCTCACAAATATGTTACTTAAATATAAAAATTGAAAATGAGGTATATAGAATAATTAAAATCATCATACCCACTTTTAATCCTTCTTAATTTCTTCCTCCCACCATAATGCATCTTTTGGATTATCCACTACCGCATCATAATCTTCTTGATTGTCTACGTTTGGATAAGAGCCTCTTAATGATTTATTTGAAGTAGATTTAAACATTGTAATAAACACAATAAGCCCTATGACATTGATAAACATTAAATAATACGAAGGCGCTATTTGTTGACCTGTTGTTTCTACTAACGTTGAAAGAATAAATGGCGTTAAGCCACCAAATACTGCTGCACCAATATTATAAACAAGAGATAATGTACGCAGACGTACCTTGGTATGAAACATACTCGGTAGTAATGAAGGCATAACACCTTCAAACGTTGACATAAATAGTGCAATAATAAATAAACCTAGTATAATAAACGGAACCATAGGAATACTCATTAACCAAAATGCAAAAATTGAAAATAAGCTAAATCCTGCTAAACCGAATATAATCGTCCGCTTATTTCCCACTTTATCGCTATACCAACCAAAGAAAAAGACAGCTGGTATCATGACTAACATCGTTATCGTGCTTAATATTGAACCCATGGTGCCACCTAAATGAATTGTAGAATTCAAATACGATGGCATATAAGAAAGTACCATATAATTAGCAACATTTAAGAATGCAACACCCGTAAAGCATACAATAACGTCTTTCCAATAATACTTAAATATATCCAAATAGGAATATTCTAGTTCTTCTTTTTCCTCTAATGTAGATTCATAAGCAGGACTCTCATCTAAACTAGATCGTAATATAATTCCAATAATGCCTAGTGGTGCAGCAAGAATAAATGGAATTCTCCATCCCCAATCAGCCATTTGTTGGTCATTTAATAAGCTATACATTACGCCCGCCAATACAGCAGCCATAATATTGCCGGCAAGTGTTCCAATTTCTAGTCCACTCCCCAGTTTACCTCGCGTCTTATCTGGTGAAGTTTCAGCAATATAAGTCATTGCACCAGCATACTCACCACCAGTAGAGAATGACTGAATCATACGTACAACCAATAATAAAATGGGTGCCCATATTCCAATTTGATCTTGAGTAGGCAATAGACCTAACATCAATGTTGATGCTGCCATTAGCAGTATTGTAGTAGATAGTACAATTTTCCGTCCATATTTATCCCCTAAATGACTAAAAAATATACCACCAATGGGTCTAACGATAAATGCAAAAGCAAACACAGCAAATGTCGATACAATTTGCATCTCTTTCGGCAAGTTGCCAAAGAAATTGGCACTAAGAATAACTGCCAATTGCGCATATAGTCCAAAATCAAACCACTCTATCGCATTACCAATCCCTGTAGCGACAACTCCTTTCTTAGCTTGATCACCATCGACACGATTAACATTTTCCTTTTTAAATTTCACAAATAACAACACCCCTTAAATTGTTTCTATTTATATCACATAACCTATGTATTTTTTTATAAACAAATTAAACTTTACTGTTATTAAATACAAATTAGAAAATAATAATCACCTTACATTTTCATACGTAATCATATAGCCTCAAAGTCCAATGTAATGCTATTCGCTATATTTTGATATAATAAAAACATTAGATTATGAAGCAATACACTTTATTTTTAAGAATACATAAAGTGACTGAAACATGTATTCGTCTTATTTAAACTTGGAGGTATAAATTATGAAAGCAATTTATTTTAATCATGACGGTGGCGTAGATGATTTAATTTCACTATTTTTACTACTACATATGGATGATATTAAATTAATTGGTGTAAGTGCTATTGGTGCTGATAGCTATGTAGAACCTGCAGTCAGTGCATCACAAAAAATAATTAATCGTTTTTCAAACCAATCCATTCACGTTACTGCTTCAAACGAACGTGGAAAGAATCCTTTCCCTAAAGACTGGCGCATGCATGCTTTCTTTATGGACGCGCTACCAATACTTAATGAACAAACGCAACAACAATCTCAAGTGCTAGATCATGAGGCATACCAAGATATTATCGGCAAACTTCAAAATAGTACTTCGCCAGTAACATTATTATTCACAGGACCACTCACAGATTTAGCAAAAGCTTTAACCGTTGAACCAACAATCGAAAAACATATTGAGCGTCTCGTGTGGATGGGTGGTACCTTCTTAGAAAAAGGGAACGTAGAAGAACCCGAACATGATGGCACTGCAGAATGGAACGCTTTTTGGGATCCAGAAGCTGTCAAAATTGTCTTTGATACCAATATCAAAATTGATATGGTGGCATTAGAGAGTACCAATCAAGTACCAATGACGTGGGATGTACGACAAGGATGGGCAAATGAACGTCATTACTCAGGGGTTGATTTCTTAGGAGTAAGTTATGCTGCTGTCCCACCACTTACACACTTCCAAACAAATTCGACCTACTTCTTATGGGATGTGTTGACGACTGCATACGTAGGTATACCAGAACTTGTGCAACAACATCAAGTCAATGTTTCAGTGCATACCAAAGGCCCTAGCCAAGGACAAACCTATATCGACAATGAGTGTGGTCGCCCAATTTCAGTCGTTGATCACGTTGAACACGATGCATTTTTCAAATACATTACTGATTTAGCCAAAAAAGTAACTCTATAATATAAAAAGACAATTTATATTGCGCTAAAAACGCTCTATAAATTGTCTTTTCTTATACTATTAAATTATACATATTTAGTTACTGTCTCTGTAGGCAATCTATATGATCCATGGGCTGGATTTTTAGCCTTGCCAATCGCAACAATCAAGACAGGCACATAACGCTCTGAATCGATATCAAATGCGTCAGCGATTTGATCACTTTCAAATCCTCCAATTGGATTTGTATCATAACCATGTGCTTTTGCTACAAGCATAAATTGCATTGCCGCTAAGCTACTGTCTATTTTAACAATGTCGTTCATTATAGCTTTTGGTGCATTTTCATAAAGTGGAATGACTTTTTCCAACATTTCATTTTTTACTTCCTCTGGCATTAAACCTTCTTTAACTGCATTATTGTAAATGTCTGCTCCATGTGTCTGGCTCTGCATATCTCCAAAAATGACAACCATTGCAGCAGAAGTATCATTTTGGCGTGTATTAAAACGAATCAATGGGCGCAATTTATCTTTACCCTCATCACTTTCAACGACTAGAAATCTCCACGGTTGCATATTTACAGAAGATGGTGCTTTCGTTGCTTTTTTAATCATTTCATCCATTTCAGATTTTGGAATTTTCACTTGCTCGTCAAATACCTTAACAGATTTTCTATTCATTAGTATTTCTTCAAAATTATTATTAATCATCATCTATGACTCCTTAATTGTTTTTAACAAAATCAAATTATACGCAATTCGACATTTTTTTCAAATCATCTGTTTGCACATCAAATTCAACAATCTTCTATTTTTCCTTTCAAACTAAAAAAGGAGTGGGACAGAAACTCACTTTTCTAAAAAGTTTCGTTGTCCCACCCCGGCAAGGATGACTAGAATTGAAAGGTATACCTGAGCTGTAGCTCATGTATAAGTCTCACTAACTTAATGAATTAAGCAGTGAGACTTTACATTTTCAATTCAGTCATCTACTGCCCAATTGGAAAAATAACCTGAGACATCTGTCCCAGGTTATTTTTATTCATAAATTCATGTAATATGCATTAAATTATCCTATTAAAGGGATTTTATCTTCTTCTGTCCTGGTTTTACAAAACACATTGCGATAATTCCAATAATTGCAGCAACAACTGCAGATATAAACATAGATGAATAACCATAAGAAGTTACCAATATACCGGTTAATGTTGGCGCTATAATCGTCGCTGAGTTTACAAAGAAGTGCGTCATCCCACCGTATGTACCAGTCTTTTTAGGTGCAGTGTCAATAATAACTGACCAATATACTGCATTCGGTAAAAAGATACATGCATTTCCTAGCATCATTAGAAACATAATCCATCCAATTTGATTCGTTGTAGGAATAATTAAGAAGCAAATTGCAGCTAAAGTCATACCAAAAATTGCTAATCCTGATCTTGCAATTCTTAAACTGCCTGTCTTTTCACGCAACCAATCTGATAGTCGGCCCCCGAAATATGCAGTGAAGCAAGCACCAATCCAAGGTATCATTCCTAAATACCACAATGAATGAATTTCAAAATGATACTCATCTTGTAAATATTTAGGTGTCCACGTCAAAATCAAGAAATTGATATATTGAAAACCAAAGTAGCCAATCATGTTAAAAATTAATGTTGGACTTTTGAAAAAATGGTACCATTTTTCATGTGCATTTTGTTCGTTTTCAACCGTCTTCTCACCTTGAACTGTTTCATCTACAGTACGTATGCGTTTAATTTCCGCTTCTGAAACATTTTTATTATCTTCAGGATAGTCTGTAAATACTTTATACCAGATAATAATCCACACTAGCCCTAGTACGCCTAGGATGACAAATAGGACTCGCCATGTCGAAATTAATAAAAAACCTGACACAATTGGCGCTGTCATGAGCGCACCCAGTGGTACTCCAATTAGGCCTAATGCCGATAACAAACCACGTTCTTTGGGCGCTGCCCAGTTTGCATTCGTCTTACTAATCGTTGAAAATATAGGTCCTTCCGAAAGGCCAAACAGAACTCTTAGCAGTCCGAAGCCTGCTAATGCTGAACCTCCAAATAATGCCATACCGATTTCACCAGCAAAAGCCATGCCGATTTCAAATAACGACCACAATGTCCCAGCGATTAACCAAACAAATTTTGGCCCTTTTTTATCCGCCGTAACACCGCCAAACAATGAACCGAGCATATAACCATAACCAAAGTAACCTAGTATAGAACCCCAAGCAATATTGTCAAAACCAAATTCCTGAATTATATCTTCTTGCGCATAAGAAATTGCTCCACGATCAACATAATTAATCATCGTCATAATAATAATCATGATAATTATGAAATAGCGATAGTTTTTCATATAGCTTCCCCCGTTTGTTTCACACATTTATAAATATAGAAAAACTTATCCCTAAATGAAATCGCTGTCAATAATTTTATTGTGTTTTAAACTTATATTGAATGAAATATACACTTTAATCAGTTGATATTAAAGGATAAATTATATTTTCAAAAAAATTAAAATTCATTACTCTAAATTCATTTTCATCGTGATTTGGCTATCGTAAAAACCTACTTTTTCATATAATAATTTGGCATTATTTTCCGCAAAAACGTTTAATCTTATTTCATCTGCACCTTGATTCTTAAAAAGTATTTTAGCAAAATCAATCAACTGCTGTGCAACGCCTTCTCTTCTATAAGATTTAAAGACATATAACTCGTAGATAAAACCATATAATTGTTGCGAAAAAATATCTTCACCTTGATCAACAAGCATAAAACCTTTAAATTGGTCGTTTTCAACCAACACATAATAAATAGCGCCCTGTGCTTTTAATCGCTGAGACATAGCACGCATCGCTTCATCGCTTAACACACATGTAAATGTAATTGATTCTTTGAAAAATTGTGGAATTGTATCATTAATAATTTCTAATTCGGCATTATTTGCCCTTCTTATTGTCATAAACCCGCCCCCATCATTTACACTTAATTTTATTTACATCTAAAAACTCAGTCTATTATACTCAAATACATCAGTATCACTCGATTGTGGGTAATATTGAATTTCCATTTGAATTAACCATATATTACTGTCATATTTCATATCTACCCTGTTTCTTTTTAAACATAATAAACACATATAGCAACATAATAATTTGTATAATTAAACCTATTATCATAGCAATGAAAGTCATCATGTCATTAGAACGTTCCAAACGAAACATATGAGTCATCCATGTTGCAATAAGCAGTTCAAATACAATACCTGTAGATGCACCTATTTGATGTGCAAGATTTACTAAACCAGAAGCCATCCCTGATTGTTCTTGAGAAACCTTATATACACCCATATTCGTTAAGGGCGTAAATACAAATCCTTGTCCAATACCAATGATGGTCAACGGAATTATAAATATCGTAAGTGTTGCCTGAGTAGTCAAACAAACTACCAAGAATAACATGCCTATAATTGAAATCACTATACCTTGAATTAATATCCAAATGTTCGTCTGCTTTTTCAATAATTTATGGATATTTAATGCTACTATAAAATTCATACCAGTCGTAAAAATGAGCAGTAATCCTGTTTTTAATGGAGATAGGTTAAAAGTATCTTGAAAATAGATACTCATATAATACCAATAACTAAAACTTGAACTTAAAAATAGAAATCGCAATATATAGCCAGAACTGCGAATTTTATGCTTAAACAATTTCAAATCAATCATCGGTTCTGCTATACGTTTTTCATATAAAATGAGTACAACACACATGACAAAACCAATCACAATGAACATCAGATTTAACAGGCTATATGTAACATTTAAACGTTCCATCCCTAAAATAATGAGCAATATTGAAATCACAGACAATCCTGCACCAATACCATCTATACGACTGTGATCAGCTTTCGGAGTATTAGGTAATGTTTTTATCGCTAATATAATGAAGAAAACACAAATTGGAATATTAATTAAAAAGCATAAACGCCACGATACTAAAGTCGTTAAGATACCTCCTACTATCAAACCACCACTTGCCCCAATACCTGCAATTGCGCTATAAATAGATATCGTTTTTCTTTTTTCAGGACCATCTTCAAATATCGTATTGATAAAGGCTAATATTGACGGTGACACTATCGCTGCCGCAATCCCTTGTCCAGCTCTTGAAAACAATAGCATTTCTGTAGTGTTAGCCAAACCAGTTGATATAGAACATAGCAGAAATAATAGGAGTCCCGTTAAAAATATGCGTTTCAATCCTAAAACATCGCCCAATCTTGCAACAAAAAGCAATAGCCCTCCAAACAGTAATACATACGCACTTTGGACCCAAGTTAGTAAGCTATCAGACATACTTAGCGTTTGTTTTATATCATTTAAAGCTGTCATGGTAATAGACGTGTCCATCATAATTAGAAAATAAGTTCCTAAAACAGTCACTAATATCAACTTTTTATTCATACATGTGCCTCCTTCCTACACCTATATTCAAATACATTACGTTTTTCATACTATGTAAAAGGGCTACCGTTTCTCTCTATGAAAACAGTAGCCCTATCTATATTCATTTAGCATCAATATCAGTCATCACGACATAAATTATTCACGATTTCCAACTCATGCAACGTCATTCATACATTTCATATACCTATGGCAATTGTTTTGTTGGACGAATGACTACTTCATTGATAGCTGTCTGTTCATTCGTAGCTATGACATTGACAATGGCTTCGGCAACTTCGTCCGCATTCAATGCATCTTCATATACGTTTTCCATATCTTTTTTCAACGCATCATTTGTAATATGATCTAATAGTTCTGTGTCAATTGCTCCAGGTGATATAATTGTCGTTCTAATATTACTGCCTATCGATGCTTCTTCTTGACGCAATGCTTCAGTGAGTGCACGCACACCGAATTTAGTTGCACAATAGACTGCACCACCAGGATTTACTTGATGTCCTGCAATTGATGCTATATTTATGATGTGCCCTGATTTATGGCGTCTCATAATAGGGAGAACAGCTCCGATACCATACAAGACGCCTTTTAAATTCACATCAATCGTTTGATTCCATTCCGCTCTATTATTATCACCTAAATATGATTGTGGCATTAAACCTGCATTATTTATCAATACATCTACTTTGCCAAAAGTATCTTCCGCAGCTTGTATTAATGCATCTAGCTCTTCAGCTTTTGTTACATCTGTTGATTTAACGATTACTTCAGTATCTAATTGTGTCTTTAAATCGTTTAACTTTTCAATTCTTCTAGCACCTAATACTAATTTAGCGCCATGGCCACTTAATAATTGTGCCGCAGCTGCACCGATACCACTCGACGCACCAGTAATGACAACTACTTTACCTTCAATATTGTCCATTTATATCTACTCCTTACACTTCTATCTTATGATAATGTTCATCTGATACTGGTTCGAGAAATTCTGACGCTCCAGAAGTAATAGCAATATGCTCAAACCAACTATCCTTCGTTGCACCATGCCAATGTTTAACGCCTTTATGCGTTACAATAACAGAACCTGGCAATAATTTTTGTGCAGTTTTATTTTCTTCTTGATACCAACCCTCACCACCAGTAACGAGTAGTACTTGGTACCCTTCAGTATGAATATGCCAATTATTACGACATCCCGGCTCAAATGTCACATTACCAACTACAACATCAACATCTTGATCATTAACTAATGTATTCAAATAACTTTGTCCAATAAATGAATCTGCAAATGCATCATTTGTTTCCCCTATTGGGAATACTATACCTTGTTTGACTTCTTCATGTTTTGCCATAACAAATCTCCTCCGTTTAAAAAATTAATCGTTGTATATCTCTTTAGCAATATTAAATGCTGACCATGCTTTAGGCCATCCAACATAAAACGATAAATGTGTAATCATTTCTGATACATCTTCTTTTGTTACACCATTTTCTTTTCCAATTTTTAAATGTGCTGTTAACTGTTCAAAGTTACCTCCAGCAATTAAGGCCGTAATTGTAATGAGACTTCTTTTATATGGTGCTAATTCTGACTCTCTTGACCATACTTCACCAAATAAGACATCATCATTTAATTCTGCAAATTTAGGTGCAAATGTTCCAAGATTATCTCTACCCGTAGTTTGTTTTTTTGCCATCACTAACACTCCTCAACTTTTACTATATTTGATTTGAGTACAACTACAGGTTAACGCTAGTTCAACCATGCGTCTAATACCTAAAAAAATACAACTCATGCCTAATAAGCATGAGTTGTATAAATTTTCTTCTTATTTTATCTGATTCATTTCTTTAAATCTTTTTATAAATGATTTTAAAATTGGTGTTTGCACTCTACTTTTTTTTCCATACTAAAACACAATGGGTATACAATTCTGGTTTAAATGGTATAAATGCTAGATTATCTAATTTTCTATTTCTAGTAACACCTTCAATTACGACAGCTGAACCAACATTATTTTGTACTAATGAAAAAATATTAAACACTAAATTATAAGTCCCTATGATTTGTAAATCCTCAACTCTAGTTTGTCCCCATTTGGCAATCATATTTTGATTTTCTTGTCTTCTCGACATCAATAATTTAGTATCTTTCAAATTCTCGGGTATAATACTAGACTGTCCTTTAAGCGCCGAATCATTTGAAACAAGTAATCCCCAACGCTCTGGTCGAGGTAATGGTATTTTTTCATATTTATCTGTCGCAATAGGTTCAATCAGAATCGCAATATCTACTAACCCTTTTTCCAACATTTCACTAATTTCGCTCCCGATACCACTAACAATATGGAATGTAACATTTGGATGGTCATTAACCATCTCTTCCAAAATCATGGCAAGCGTATCAGAGTTATCCGCTTCTACACATCCAATCGTAATATGCCCTTTCAAAGCTTGATGTTTCTTATCTTCAAATTCCTGTTGGGTTTTATTTGTAAGCGATAAGATATCTTCTGCTCTATTTTTTAAAAATATACCTTCTTCGGTCAATACAATACCTTTATTTTCACGATAAAATAATTCTGTACCCAATTCAGATTCCAAATCTTGCATCTGTCTACTCAGTGTGGGTTGCGTTATATTCAATACTGCAGCTGCCTTCGAAATCGAATGTTCTTCAGCAACTGTCCAAAAATACCTCAGGCTTCTTAATTCCATATATTATCCCCACTTTGTCTTTTATTTATCAACTTCATTATAACAAATACAAGCTTAACCTCATTGAATTTAAAATAGCACAAAAACATACTAAGATTAGCTATGAAGAAATCTATGACGATAGATTTTTTCATAGCTATTTTTTATAGTTATAGAGAGGAGTAGATCGTC